>CAVIFQ010000001.1:0-113164 GCA_963642055.1 Roseburia hominis
CTCGGGCTGCTCGAGGAGCTCGGGCTGCTGGGTTAATCGGATTGGGAAACCTTTACTTAACCGCAAACAGGATTTGCGGATCGATGGGGCTAGGTGAACCGGGAAAACCACTCAATTGCCAACTTCAGAAACAACAGCTTCAAAATGTGAGGTCAGAATCGATCCCTCTAGGCGAATCGAATTGATCCATTTACTAGTTGCGCCCTTTCAGTAGTCAATGGCGTCCTCATTCAGCAAGAAATCCTCGAGGCCGATGATCAAAATGCCTTTGTCGTTGTACCAGGGCTTGGCTTTGTCGTTCACGATGATGATTTTTCTATAGTTGTCTTTGATGCTCAAAAGCGATTTCTGCTCCTGGTTTATCTTCTCCTCGCTAGGGAGAGAGTAGGCGCTTTGGATATAGTATCTTTTGTTCCCTTTGTTGCAGACGAAATCGACCTCGTATTCCTTTCTGATCGTTACTTTCTCTTTGTTTTTCTCGTAGGTGTCGATGACGCCGATATCGACAGAGTATCCGCGGCTCACGAGTTCATTGTAGATGAGATTCTCCATGAGGTGGTCTTTGGCCAAATCGCGGAAATTGAGCTGCGCATTCCGTAAGCCCAAATCGGTGAAGAAGTATTTCGAAGGCGTATTTATGTAGCTATTCCCTTTAATGTCGTAACGCTCCGCCTTATCGATGATGAAGGCGTCAAGCAGATAATTCACGTAGCTATTGACCGTGATCCTGTTTATCTGCTTGTAACCTTTCGAGATGAAGGTTTCCGCCAACCGCTTCGGGTTCGTAAGGCTGCCGATGGAGGAAGAGAGGATATTCATGATGGTCTCCAAGACATCATCTTTCTCTATGTGGTATCTTTCGATGATGTCGCGCATATAGGTGAGCTTAAAAAGGGAATCCAGGTAGTGGGCCTTCTCTTCATCACTACTTAGATAGAGGATATAGGGCATGCCGCCATAGACCAAATAATCATCGAGGGCGTTTTCTTTATCGTTATAGCATTCATAGAATTCTTTGTAGGTCAAAGGGTACACCCTTATCTCGTCTCCACGCCCTCTGAATTCGCTGATGATATCGCTGGAGAGGAATTTGGAATTGCTGCCCGTCACATAGACATCGAGATTCCTCTTTCTCAACAAACTATTCAGCAAGCTCTCGAAATTTTTGACTTTCTGAATCTCATCCAAAAGAATGTAATAAGTATCCTCATCGACAACTTTATCCATGATATAGGAGTAGAGAGTCAAAGCGTCTTTCGTTAAGCGATCGTATTCAATGGAGTCTAATTCCAATTTGATGATATGGTCTTCTTTCACGCCTTGGCTCAAGAGATAATTCTTGAAGATGGGGTCAAGCAAATACGATTTGCCAGAGCGCCTGATCCCGGTTATCACCTTTATCATCTTGTTGTTCATTTTGCCGATCAGCTTTTCTAGATACGTAGGTCTCTTGATTTCCATACCCATTTTCCTTTTTTGTGTATTTACACATTAATTGATATTACGATACCGCATCTACACGTAATTTATAAGCATATTTTCCTTTTTTTGTGTATTTACACATTTTCTGATAGCGAACGCCAAAACGCTCCAGCGATAGATGATTGGCGGTGCGTTTGATCCTCGTGGATATACGCTGAACCATAAAAAACCCGTTTTTATGGATTATTCCCGTTATTTTGTTACCATTTTAGATAGAGAAACGAAGCGATTGATAATCGATTCCAAAGAGCGAGATGTCACTCGCTAGAAAGAGGTATTTCTTATGGCTCTTATCAAATGCCCGGAATGCGGGAACGAAGTCAGCGAGAAGGCAAGCCTTTGCCCTCGTTGCGGTTATCCTTTGAAAGAAGAAGGAACGCCAAAAGCGGCGGTGGACTATCCAAAGCCCATTGATAATGGTTGGATCAACAAATGGAAAAAGAAGGCCAAAGAGCTGAAGATCGTCTGCACGGTTTTCTTCCTTGCTTGCCTCATTGGGCTCATCGTTTCCATCGCTTTCCTTACGAAAAACCCCGCAAATACGGTCTATATCACCTTCACTAGCGTCTTTGCGGCCCTTACATCTTTCTCTTTCCTTTGCTTTCTGGGGATGCTTAGCGCCGTGCAAGTACGCGCTAAGCAATTCGATGGATATACCGTCCTTGTTTATTCGGGACTCAAGAAGCTGCTCATCGTGGAAGATGTCATCCAGGATAAAGAGACCGTGAGCCGCTACCTCTCGGGCCGTTTGCCCAACGAAAAAGAAGTATGGGCCGCTATCTCGATGTGGGATGGATCAATAAGAATCGGCCTAGGGAGCGAAGATAAAGGCGAGAACCTCCTATAAGGGCGAAAACAAAACTCGCAATTCTTTTCCAAAAAGAGGCGCGGGGAATTTATAATACTCCCGGTATGAACGACAATAACAAAGACAAGAAAAACAATATTAGTAACCCTCAAGACCGCCGCGATAGGCATAACTGGGGGAACAAAAATAGAGGGAACAACAAGCCCTCATCGGATAAAAACCGACAACAAGCTGCTCAGCAGAAGAACCGCAACGACCGCCACAAAGACAAGCAGCGCCATAAGCAGAATAATGGCGGAAGCAACAATAACGGCCGCACCTCTTTCCAGCGCAACAACAATTACGGCTTCCCGCGCATTGAGAATGAAGTGAGGGAACCGCGCGAAGAAAGAGCGCCTTCTTTATCCGTGCCCGTCGATGATCATCCTCGCGCGATGGTCCTCCCCTTTGACCAAAAGGCGGTGGAGGATGTCAAACCCCGGAAATACACATCGGGATTCGAGATCTACAAAATATCGATGAATCTCGCCAGATGGCTCACATATGATGATTATCTAAATAAACTCAGCGCTGCTACCGGCGTTCCTTTCGCCGATAAAGCCTTCATCAAGCTAGAAGGCGAAAGCATCGATAAGCTCAAAGCCTACAGCGATTCCCGTTTAAGTGAAGCAGGGCTAGAGAAAGCCCTCCGCGCCTTCTATAAATACATGTCCTATTTCGCTTCTTACGCGAAGGAGAATAAGACCGCGGTGGTCTTCGATTTATAAGGATTTATCGATGAAAAACAAGAATGAGAAACTTCTTTTGACTCTTGCCTTCCTTCTTCTTACTTTATCGAGCTGCTCGAGCAAGAGCTCAAGCGGGAAGAAACACTGCGATGGCAATGTCTGCCATGGCGTCATCATGGTCAATAGGTGGGGCAAATGAGCTCATTACGCGAGCTATTCTCAAATAGGGAATATAACGAAATCATCAAAGAGACGAATAACAAAGCGGATGGCGAATCTCTCTTTTACCGCGCGGCCGCTCTTCTTTCGCTTGGCGAAAAAGAGAAAGCCATGGCGATATTCAAAGAGCACCGGAAAACCCTTTTCTCCTATAACGCCCTGGCGACCATCAAAAACGACATCAAGCTGCGCGTCGAGCTAGGAGAATTCGATGAGGCTTACGATGACCTCTCCGAATTCGAGGAATACCCTTACGTCTCCCAAAGCGTTGAGGAGACTCTTCATTCTTTGCCGCGCTTCCTCCGGGAAAAGGAGAAAGAGGCGCTCGTTTCTAAAAAAGAGATGAGCGTTGAAGAAGCCAAAAAGAGGCTATCGAATCCCAAGAGCGATCTCGACGCTTTATCGACGCTTGAAGCCATCTCGAAAGTGGCTGTCGACCCCTTTTTGGAGGAGATTAAGGCTCTCATGCAGTCTTCCATCAATGACAGCGTGAAAACTTACGCCTTTTTGTTGCTCATAAATTGCGGATATGACGGGGAAATTACCTTAAATAAGGGCGAAAAAAGTTATCAAATGATACCGAAAAACGTCAATCCGCCCTTCGTAGGCCCGCTTTTTAAGGATGTGAAAGACCGTCTTTCCTCTCTTTCGAAGGATCCAAGCGTGAATGCGGTGGCTTTTTCCCTCTGGAGCGATTATGTTTTATCGCTTTTCCCCGAGAACCCCTTCGAAAAAGACGACCCAAAGACCCTTTCGGAGGCTTTTTACCTCCTTTCGCTCCGTTATCTTAAGCGCGATGACCTCTCTTCTCTCCTTCTAGAGAGGGGTATTGATGAGGGCAGTCTAGAGGGGCTAATAAGCCGCATCGAAAAGGCCCTTGCTTCCTTCTCCCCCGTAAAAGGGTGAAGTGCCCCCTAGTTTCTCTATTTTCCTTTTGTGAAAGGGAGGAGCCTAGAGTATACTCTTACGCGTGAACGTTTTTCGCTCTCTTTAGAGAGCTATTCATGAGGTAAATAAATATGAAACGCAACATCAAAAAAATCGGCGACAGCAAGATCGAGCTCACCGTCGAGGCCGATAAGGATTTCTGGAAGAAAGCCCAAGAACGCGCTTTCGACAAAGTCAGCAGCAAAGTGAGCATCAAAGGCTTCCGCCAAGGCAAAGCCCCGAAAGAGATGCTCCGTCAGCACACTAATCCGGAGGCCGTCTTCAATGAGGCCATCGAGGATGTTCTTTCCCCCATCTTCGCCCAAGCCATCACCGAGGAGAAAATCAATCCATTCTTCCGTCCCGAGGTGAAAATCACCAAATTGAGCAATGATGATCTTACGATTGTCTATACCATCGTCCTGGCCCCGAAAGCCACTTTGGGCGAATACAAAGGCTTGAAGGCCACCAAAGAAGCCCCGAGCGTCACCGACAAAGAAATCGATGATAGCATCGCCAATAGGCTCAAGGCCAATGCCGAGCTCGTCCTCACCGAAGAGCCGGCGAAAATCGGCGACACCGTCGTCTTCGATTTCCTTGGCAAAACCGCCAACGAAAAAGGCGATATGGTGCCATTTGACGGCGGAGCGGCCGAGAACTACAGCCTTGAATTAGGCAGCAACCAATTCGTCCCTGGCTTCGAAGATGCTCTTGTGGGCGTGAAAGCCGGAGAGAAGAGAACCGTCGATATCGTCTTCCCAGAGAACTACGTCAAAGAGCTCGCGGGCAAGAAAGCCATCTTCGATTGCGTGGTCCATGAAGTCAAAGTGAAGGAAATCCCAGCATTGACCGACGAAGCCGTCAAAGACCTCGACATCAAAGACGTCAACACGATCGATGAACTCAAGGAATTCGAGAAGAAGAGAATCCTTGAAGGAAAGGTGAGAGAAGCCGATAACAAATACTATGGCGAGATCATCAAGCAGATCGTCGATGGAACAACCTTCGAAGTCGCTGAGGAAGTCATCGACAACGAAGCCGCCGCTTTAGAGGAGAACTTCAAGAAGCAAGTCGAGAATAACGGCTTGACCTTCGACCAGTATCTTGAGATCACCGGGGCGAAACTCGAAGACCTCAAGAAGAACTACAAAGAGGAAGCGAGAAGCAATATCAAAGGCTTCCTCGCGCTCAATGAGATCGCTAACGCCGAGAAAATCACCGTCACCGACGATGACCTCAAAGCCGAAGCCGAGAAGCGCGCCGCTGACTACGGCATGAAAGCCGAAGACATCCTTGGCTACATGAACCAGGACAAAGCCCGCTGGGTGAATATGCTCCGCGATCAGAAGATCCGCGACTTCATCTTGAGCGTCAGCAAATAAATCGTAATCAATCTATATTAATATATTGATGAAAGGAGGGCGCAAGATGCCAAATAACGACAATATTCTCACCTTGCCTCTGCTCATCACGCGCGGTTTGCTCGTTTTCCCTTCGACTTCCGAGTCAATCGGGGTGGGCCGCGCTTTTAGCGTCCAAGCGGTGGATGAGGCAAAGAAAAACTACAATTCCCTGTTTTTCCTCACGGCCCAGAAAGTATTGGACCAGGATGAACTAACCGACTTAGAGAACGACATTTATCTCGTGGGCTCCCTTTGCCGCCTCACGGCCGTGGTAAACGGCAACCAGAGGGATGGCGAGACCTACAAAATCCGCGTTTTGGGCACCAAAAGAGCGAAATTATCCAATGTGCGCCTCGAAAACGGCACTTATTTTGCCGATGGCGAATTGATGGAAGAAGAAGAGGCGAGCAAAGAGGAAGAGGCTGAGATCATCAATCTCATCGTCAATCTCCTCGCGAATAACCCCTCACTTGGCCGGAGTATCCCGCGTAACGCTTTAAAAATGCTCGATAAAGGGGTCACCCCGAGCGATTTGAGCGACACTTTAGCGGCTTATCTCCCTATTAGCAACGACAAAAAGGAAGAGCTTCTCTCTATCCCGAACGCGACCCAGCGTCTCCGTCTCATCTACGATCACCTCGAGAGCCAAAAAGAGCTCACGAAGATCGATGAGAAGATCGATGCCACCGTCCGCCAGAAAGCCGAGCAGAGCCAGAAGGAATACTATCTTCGCGAGAAGATGAAGGCCATCAAGGATGAACTAGGCGAGAATAACCCTGACCAAGGGGAAGACGCCATCAGGAAGAAGCTTGAGCAGAACCCTTATCCCGAAAACGTCAAAAAGAAGGTCTTACACGAACTTCACCGTTACGAGATGATGCCGGAGTCTTCTTTGGAAGCCTCCCTCATCATGACCTATATCGAGACCATCATGAACGTGCCGTGGTATCAGACTACGGAAGATAATGAAGATCTTGAGAATGCCCAGAAGATCCTCGACGAGGACCATTATGGCTTAAAGAAAGTCAAAGAGAGAATCATCGAATATCTCGCCGTCAAGAAGAGCACCGGGAACCTCAAAGCCCCGATCCTTTGTTTCTACGGCCCGCCTGGATGCGGCAAAACCTCTTTGGGCAAGAGCATCGCGAAAGCTTTAGGGAGAAAATTCTTCAAAGCCTCTTTGGGTGGAGTCTCGGATGAAGCCGAAATACGCGGCCATCGCCGGACTTATGTCGGCTCTTTGCCAGGGCGCATCATCCAAGGCATGACGAAAGTGGGGGTCACCAATCCCGTCTTCTTGTTAGATGAAATCGATAAGATCGGCGGCTCGAATTACAAGGGCGATCCATCCAGTGCGATGTTAGAGGTGCTTGACCCTGAGCAAAACACGAGCTTCAACGATAACTATCTCGAAGAGCCATACGATTTATCGAATGTCCTCTTCCTTTGCACGGCCAACTACCTTGAGAATGTCCCAGCCCCTCTTCTCGACCGTCTTGAGCTGATTGAAGTGCCTTCTTACACCGAACTCGAGAAAATCGAAATCGCGAAAGGCTTCCTCATCAAAAAGCAGATGAAGCTGAACGGGCTCAAAGAAGGGGAAATCGAATTCACCACGGAAGGGCTCAAGGAAATCATCGAATGCTACACCCGCGAAGCCGGCGTCCGTCAACTCGAGCGCTTAATCGCGAATGTCTGCCGCAAAGTCAATGTGGAGGGTTACCGCGATAAATCGCTCCCTCATCCTATCGTGATTGACGCTGAGGCAGTGAAGAAATACCTCGGCGTTGAGATCTTCGAGGACACGAAGAAAGAAAAAGCTCCGCAGATTGGCGTAGTCACTGGACTCGCCTACACCGAATTCGGTGGCGATATCCTCCCGATCGAAGTCACCTATTTTCCAAGCAAGAACCCTTCTCTTGTACTTACGGGGAAACTTGGCGAGGTGATGAAAGAAAGCGCGACGATCGCTCTAGATTATGTCCGCGCGAATGCCTCTAAATACGGCATCGGCGAAGAGATCTTCAACGAGAACAGCATCCATATCCATGTCCCTGAAGGGGCGGTGCCAAAAGATGGCCCAAGCGCGGGTGTGGCAATCACTACCGCACTTATCTCTTCTTTGGCGAAGATCGCCGTCGACAATAACGTCGCGATGACGGGCGAAGTCACTCTCCGCGGCAATGCCCTACCAATCGGCGGGCTCCGCGAGAAATCGCTTGCGGCCCTCCGCAGTGGCATCAAGACCATCATTGTCCCGAAAGAGAACAAGAAAGACGTCTCTGAGCTTCCCGAGGAAGTGAAAAAAGACCTCAAGATCCTCTATATGGAGAATGTGGATGATGCGTTAGCCATCGCTTTGCTCGAGAAACCGAAACCCTTAGATAAGAAACTAGCCTAGAGAAATCTAGGCTTTTCTTTTATCTAAACGTATAATTCTCACTATGTCGAAAATCAATTTTCGGAACGCCAAATTCATCATCTCTCTCCCTACCCGCGAAACGAGGATGAAGGACAATTTCAAAGAAGTCGTCTTCTTAGGCAAAAGCAACGTGGGCAAAAGCACGCTCATAAATTCTTTGCTCAGCCAAAAGATCGCTTTCAGCTCCAAAAAAGCCGGCAAGACCCAGCTTCTCAATTATTTCCTCATCGATAACCGCTTCTATATCGTCGATTCGCCAGGGTATGGGTATACGGCCTATGGCAATAAGAAAGACGAGGCTTTCTCCAATATGATGGAGAACTATTTCGAGGGCAACGATAAACTCGCGGGGGCCTTGCTCCTTGTCGATATAAGGCGTGGCATCAAAGAGGAAGAGGAAGAGTTAATAAAATACATAAGCTCGCTTTCTTATCCTCTTATTCTCGTTTACACAAAATCAGATACCGTGGGGCAAAAAGAGATGGCGCTCGCCAAAAAAGAGGCCGCTCTTTTCCCAAATATTGCTGTCTTCTACAGCGGCAAAAACGCCGATTACTCCGCTTTACGTGCCCTCATGGCGAAAACATTCTCTCTTTAAGCGTTAGATGAACCAGCGAGCGAAAGCGGTGGCATAATAAAGACGATTAGAAAGGACTAACTAGCATAAATATGAATGAAAATTGGGATTTGAAGAACGTCTATGCGAAAGACGAAGAATTCGAAAACGAGATCAAACGATTAAAGGACGTCTTGACGCCGAAAATCGCCTCCTTGAAAGGGAAACTAAATACCGAAGAAGGCTTTAAAGAGTATCTTGACCTTACTCTGGATTTGGAGAAAAACATCTCCCGCGCCTTTGTTTATGCCTCGATGAGGAGCGACCTCGATAAGCGCGAGGTCAAAAACGCGGAGAGCTTAAGCAGGATGGAGCTCGCTTATCATGATTTCCTCTCCGCCTCTTCTTTTGCGGACCCGGAAATCCTCTCTTTAGGCAAAGAATATATCGCCTCTTTCTTCGAGAAATACCCGGAATACAAGCAGTTCGATTTAGCCTTCGACCGTTTGTTCAGAGGGAGCGACCACGTTTTATCGGCCGACAAGGAGAAATTATTGAGCGCCTATGCGCCCCTTTCCAATAAAGGGAGCGACCTCTATTCGATGCTCGCGGTGGCGGATGGGAAGAGCCATACGGCCACTCTCTCAAATGGGAAGACCGTGGAAGTGAACCAGAGCAACTGGGTGAGCCTTGTGGAAGAACAAAAAGAGCAGAAGGACCGCCAGGCCATCTTTGAGGCACTTTACAAAGAATTCGACGATCACAAGAACACGTTCGGGGAAATCTACAATTCAACCCTCCAAGGCGAGCTCGCCGAGATGAAGACGCGCGGGTATAAATCGATCCTCGAGGAGCATCTATACGGCAACAATATCCCCGAGGAAGTCTTCACGAACCTCATTGAAGTGGCTTCTTCTTCAGCCGCTCCGCTCCATAAGTACTACAAAATCCGCGCGAAATACCTCGGATTAGAGAAGCATCGCTCTTACGATAGATTCGTCGCTTTAGCTAGAAGCGATAAAAAATACACCTACGAAGAAGGGCTTGATCTCTTCTATAAATCCATCTCTTCCTACAGTGAGGACTACCAGAAAAAAGCGCGTGAGGTCACAAAAGGCGGCTACGTCGATGTCTATCCGCACGCTGGGAAAAGAAGCGGAGCCTATTCTACGGGTGGGAACGGCGTCCATCCTTTCATCCTTTTGAATTGGAATGGCACCTTAGACGATGTTTTCACTCTCGCCCATGAATCGGGCCACTCCGTTCATACTTTATACAGCGATGAATCGCAGCCCCTCATGAAGCAGGGTTACGCCATCTTCGTTGCCGAGATCGCAAGTACCTTCAATGAGCACAACTTGCTCGATTATCTCCTTAAATCCGGCACGCTTGATAAATCAAGTAAGATCGCCTTGCTCCAAAAAGCGATCGATGAGATTGCCTCAACCTTCTACCGCCAGACCCTGTTCGCCCAGTACGAATACGATATCTCGAAGCTCGTGGAGAAAGGGGAGCCCATCAATCATGAGGTGCTCTCTAACGAGATGAAGAAGCTCTATAAGACCTATTACGATATCGATATAGGCGAAGAGAAAGTTAAGCCGCTCGTTTGGGCTTATATCCCTCATCTTTTCTATACACCCTTCTACGTTTATCAATATGCCACCAGCTTCACCGCCTCCATGCTCCTATACGAGAACATGAAAGAAGGGAAAGATGGGGCATTCGATGCTTTCGTTAATCTCTTAAGAAGCGGTGGGAGCGATTACCCAGTCGAACTAGTGAAGAAAGCCGGAGTCGACCTCACGAAGAAAGAGACTTTCCTCTCCGTCAGCAAGCGGATGGAAGAGCTCGTGGATGAATTAGAGAGGACGCTTTTCGATGACTAATCTAGAGAAAGATAAGAAGATCTTCGAGGAAATCGCCTCGGAGACCAGAAGCTTGAACGAGTTCTTGGACAAATATTCGCTTGAGGAGATTAAGGCCAATCCGATTCTCCAGAAAGCGATCACCTTCCGCTTACTTCGGGTAGCCAGAGTCTACAAAAAGCTCGGCGGCCGTTACGCCCAGAGATTTGGGGAGTGGAACGAGTCGCTTAAACGTTACGCCGCGAAAATCGAGGAGAACGCCGCCTCTTTTAACCCTTATTCCTTAATCGAAGAAGCCAAAGAGAAATTGCCCGCTCTTCTTATTCGCATCGAGAAAATCAAAGAGAGCCTCTAGATTCTCTTTGCAAAAAAGGTAGAGAAAGCGGAAAATTATCTCCTCGCTTATCGAGGAAGAGGTAAACGATATGATTGACGATTTAACAAAGGTTAATCCCGATATCTTCGATACGAAGAACACGCTGGTCAATTTCTCCTCGAGCATTCTCTCATATTTCGGCGCGAAGCCGTTTCATTCTTCCATCAAAGAGGTGGATGAGGTCTTAAAAGGCCACCAAAAAGTGGCCGTTTTCCTCTTTGATGGGGCGAGCGAATACAATCTTTCCCTTTTTCCAAGAACGACGCGTTTTATGAGAGAGCATAAACTCAAGACCATCTTCTCGGTGAATCCGGCCACAACCGTGGCCTGCACGACCGCCTTTTTAAGCGGCAAATTTCCGATCGAGAACGCCTATTTAGGCTGGAGCCTCAATTTCCCCTCCATCGGCCCCGTCGACGCTTTCTCGGGCGAAGGGTCATATGATGAGGTGAAGCATGGCTCCTCTTTCATGTCGAAATACGCGCCTTATAGGAACATCGCCTCCATTCTCCAGGAAGTGGGGGTGAAAGCCGCCACCCGTTTCTTTTACCCAATCGAGGAAGATGGGCCAAAAAGCTACAAAGAAGCCGATCAGAAGTATTCCGCTTTCTTTAAGGAAGGCGGGCAGTTCCTTTATGGCTACTTCCCTAATCCGGATAAGACCATCCATCATCGTGGCGTGAAGAGCTTCTCGACTTGGAGAAGAATGGCTGAGATCGTTTCTTTCCTCAAGCGCTTCACGAAGCGTAATCCCGATGTCCTCGTCTTCGCTTTCGCTGACCATGGGCTCATCGACGTGAAGAATCTCGATCTGAGCGATTACCCGGAGATCGAGGAGACGCTCGTTTATCCAATATCCATCGATGCGCGTATTAGGACCTTCTTCGTGAAAGAGGGGCAAAAGGAGCGCTTTGTCGAGCTTTTCAATAAATATCTCGGTAACGATTTCTATCTCTTCAGCAAAGAGGAAATCCTTTCCGTCCCCTATTTTGGGGAAGGGGAGAAGAGCGAGCAGGCTCTCTCTTTCCTTGGCGATTATTTCGCTGTTGCGAAGGGCGATGCGATCTTAAAGCAGTCTTTGGGGAAACCTCTAGACCATTTTAAAGCTCACCACAGTGGCATCACCATAGAAGAGAAAAACATCCTCTTATCCGTCTATAACAACTAGCCTTTTTCCTTGTGGAAAATGCTCTTCCCCGTCTTTATAATGTCCCTTGTCGAAGAAGTGGAGGGAAGCGCCCTTCTCCCTATCTTAGTGAGCTCGCGATAGTGAAAAAGAGCATAGGGAAAGCGCCGAGTCGCCATGGAGACGGTAGCAGGCCTTAACGATTATCTAATTGAGTGCGGGGCAATCCCGAACTAAGGTGGTACCACGCTTCTAGCGCCCTTAGGATTGGGCGTTTTTCTTTTATAGGGAGGCTAAATATGCTCGATAAACATTATGATCATGTCAAAGTAGAGGAAGGGAAATACGATTCCTGGGTGAAGGAAGGCTATTTCACGGCCGGGGATCTCTCCAAAGCCCCCTTCTCGATGGTGATCCCGCCGCCGAATGTCACCGGCAAGCTCCATTTGGGGCACGTCATGGATACGATACCCGATGATATCATCTGCCGTTACAAGAGGATGAAAGGATACGATGTCCTCTGGGTCCCAGGCACCGATCACGCGGGCATCGCCACCCAAGCGAAAGTCGATGCTTTGCTCCAAAAGGAGGGCAAAAGCCGTTACGACATCGGGCGCGAAGCCTTCTTGGAGGAAGCCTGGAAATGGAAAAAAGAATACGCCTCCATCATCCATACCCAGTGGGCGAAACTCGGTTTATCCGTCGATTATTCCCGCGAGCGTTTCACGCTTGATGAAGGATTAAGCGCGGCTGTGCGTCACGTTTTCGTCTCTTTGTACAAAGAAGGCCTCATTTATCAAGGCGAGCGCATCATCAACTGGGATCCCGTCATGAAGACGGCCTTAAGCAATATCGAGGTCATTTATCAAGATGACCCTGGCGAATTCTTCTATTTCTCTTACGATGTGGTGGATTCCTCGAAGAAACTCATTGTCGCCACGACGCGCCCAGAGACGATGTTCGGGGATACCGCGGTTTTCGTGAACCCGAAAGACGAGCGATATAAAGATCTCATCGGCAAAAAGTGCGTGAATCCCGCCAATGGCGATGTTCTTCCGATCATGGGAGATGAATACGTCGATATCGCTTTCGGGACCGGCGCGATGAAATGCACCCCAGCCCATGACCCGAATGACTTCACGCTTGGCAAAAAATACGGCTTCCCCTTCATCAAGGTGCTCAATGAAGAAGCGAAGATGAATGAGAAAGCCGGGAAATATCAAGGAATGGACCGTTACGAGTGCCGGAAAGCGCTCGTTGAGGATATAAAAGCCTCCGGGCATCTTGTCAAAATCGAGAAGATGGTCCATAACGTCGGCCACAGCGAGCGCAGCGGCGCGGTCGTCGAGCCGATGCTGAGCAAACAGTGGTTTGTGAAGATGAAGCCGCTCGCCGAGCGTTTGCTTAATGAGCAAAAAGGCGAGAATAAAGTGAGCTTCATCCCGAAGCGCTTTGAGAAGGTGCTCGTGAGATGGATGGAAAATGTCGATGATTGGTGCATTTCTCGTCAACTCTGGTGGGGGCACAGAATCCCAGCTTATTACCATAAAAAGACGGGTGAAGTGCTGGTGAGCGAAGAAGCGCCGAAAGATATCGAGAACTATAATCAAGACGAAGATGTCCTCGATACCTGGTTTAGCAGCGGCTTATGGCCGTTTGCCACTTTAGGCTGGCCCAATACGGAAAGCCCGGACTACAAACGTTACTTCCCAACCAACGTCCTCGTGACAGGATACGACATCATCTTCTTCTGGGTGAGCCGCATGATGTTCCAGTCCTATTTCTTCACCGATAAAGCCCCGTTCAAGGAAGTGGTGATCCACGGCCTTATCCGCGATGAGCAGGGGAGAAAGATGTCTAAATCATTAGGCAACGGCATCGATCCGATCGACGTCATCGAGAAATACGGCGTCGATGCGCTCCGTTACTTCATCTCCACCAATAGCACTCCCGGCCTCGATATGCGTTATAGCGATACCAAGGTGGTGGCCGCGAGCAACTACCTCAACAAAATCTGGAATAGCTGCCGTTACGTCGAGATGGTGACGGGTGAGGATTTTAAGCCACAGCCCATAGATAAAAAGAGCCTCTCTTTCGTCGATAAAGCCATCCTCGACAAAGAGCAAAGAACCATCAAGGCGGTGACCGAGAAGATGGAGAAATACCAGTTCGGGCAAGCCTCAACGATTCTTTATAACTTCGTCTACGATGATTACTGCTCCTCATATCTAGAAATGAGCAAAGTGGCTCTTGCTGAAGGCGGGGAAAAAGCCGAAGTCACCAAAAACGTCCTTTATAAAGTCATGAAGGATATCATCCTCATGATTAGCCCATACGCCCCCTTCGTGAGCGAAGAGATGTATCTATCTTTGCCTACTCACCTCAAAAGCGTCTGTCTCGAGAGCTATCCGACTTACGATAAGAGCCTCTTGAATAAGAAAGCGACGGAGAAGTTCGCCGTTTTAGAAGGCATGATCCGCGATATCAGGAACTATAAGAGCTCAGCCTCTATCGCTCCTAATAAGCCAGTGCGCCTCGTCCTTTCGCCCTCTGAGCCTTTTGAGGGAGCTTCCGCCTTCCTTAAACGCTTCAGCTTCGCTAGCGACATCTCTTTCTCAGTAGAGCCGCTCGTAGGCAATGTCTATATCTACGATGGCTACACGATGTTAGTAGAAGAGGATATCGACAAAGATGCCTTAAAGAGCAAGCTCACCGAAGAGAAGGAGCGCCTACTTTCCGAGATTGCCCGTGGGGAGAAGATGCTCTCCAATGAAGGCTTCATGAAGAAAGCGCCAGCGGAGAAAATAAAGCTCGAGCAAGAGAAACTAACAAAGAACAAAGCGAAGGAAAAAGAAGTAGAAGAAAGATTAAAATCCTTATAAATCTCGCCTCTTTTTGGAAAAACCTCCTTTTCCTATCTAGATATGGGTGAAGGAGGTTTTTTATGAACGGAAAACCATTAAGCGTGAGCCAAAAAAGCGCGATTGCTCCAGGCGAGGCCATCACCCTTACGGCGGTTTTGGCCATTATGTCAGTGGCGATACTAGCTGTTGTCGTCTACCGCATTTTCATGAGCAAAAAAGGCTCGCTCAAAGTGCCGGGCGGCTGGGCCTTCAGTTGGAACTAAGTGCGCATCAAAGAACTCGCGGAGAATCTCAGGCCGCGCGAGAAAGCCCTACTAGGAGGCATCGATTCTTTAAGCGATGAAGAGCTACTGGCTCTCCTTATAGGCAAGGGCGTGAAAGGGGCGAATGCTTTGGACATCGCTTCCTCCTTGCTTCGCTCCTATTCGGGCCTTTCTCCGCTCTTTTCTAGCGACGTCTCTTCACTTTCTTCTTTTTCTGGCATTAGCAAAATCAAAGCGCTTGAGCTACTCGCGGTCGGCGAACTCTCCAAAAGGATGAGCAAGGAAAAGCTCTTTCTTTTGGACGATATATCCGCAGAAAAGATCCACGATAGCTACCGTTTTTCGCTCGGAAACGAGAATAAGGAGCGCCTGCTTCTTCTTTGTTATGATAGGAGAAAGAGCTATCGAGGCGAAAGAGAGATAGCCTCAGGGGGCGAAGATTCCTTGCTATTTTCTTCCAAACTCATCCTCCGCGAACTGCTCCGCGCGGAGGCCTCCTCTTTCATCTTGCTCCATAACCATCCGAGCGGGAACCCGCTCCCGAGCAGTGGAGAGGTGGGGGATACGCTTACCTTGAAGAAAGAGGGAGAGCGTTTTTCTCTCCGCATGATCGATCACATCATCATCGCGAAGGATCTCTATTTCTCGTTTAGGGAGAACGGGCTTTTGGAAAGAAATAGGGCATAGGCATCAAATTTTCTTGCTTTCTAGTCCTCTTACTAGGATGATAGGGCCCGAAAAGAGGTTTTATCTATGAAATTACCAACAAAAGTCATGTACATCATCGGTCTTATCTTGAACATCATCATTGGACTAGGGTGCATCATCGCCACCATCATCTTCGGTATCATCATGAACAACAAAGAACTTCTCCAAGAGGCCGTCAAAACAGATACGAGCGGCACTCTCACCATGGAGAACATACAAGCCGTCTACGTGGCGTTATTCGTCGTCTTCTTGATTCTTGCGATCTTCAGCGTCATCGCCGTCTGGGTTGGCGTCATGGGCATCAAGAGAGCCAACGACGATACCGAGAGAAAGCACGGTTTCCACATCACCGCCATCATCCTTGGCGTCTTATCCGGCAACATCTTCTATCTCCTCGGCGGCATCTTCGGCCTCGTGAACGAGAGCGAGAAGGCAAACGCCTAGTTATCGAAGGAAATTCGGTAACCTTTTTCTTGCGTTAGTTATTATAACTAAGTATATTTACTCGTGTTGTCGCCCTCCATTGGGCTACAACCGCCTCGAAACGGTCCAGGAAGTCACGAAAGTGCGCCGTAAGAGCGAGTAATTAGCTAAAAAATAGGAGGAAAACAGCATGTACGCCATTGTTGAAACTGGTGGAAAGCAAATCAAGGTCGCGGTCGGCGACAAGATCTACGTCGAGAAAATCGACGCGGAAGCCGGCAAAGACGTGACATTGGACAAGGTTCTCTTCGTCGGAGGCGAGAAAACGATCGTCGGCAATCCTTACATCAAGGATGCGAGCGTCGTCGCCAAAGTCGAAAAGCACGGCCTTTCGAAGAAAATCACCATCTACAAGTACAAGAGCAAGGCCAATGAGCGCAAGACCATCGGTCATCGCCAGCCTTACACTTGCTTAGTGGTCAAAGCCATCAACGCTTAAATGATCAGGATTCAAGTAACCTACGAAAACGAGAAGTTCGTCAGCCTTATCGCGAAAGGCCATGCGGAAAGTGCCGATTACGGCCATGATACTGTCTGCGCCGCGGTGAGCGCCATCATCCAAGGAGGTATTCAAGCCTTGAAGGATGAAGAAAAGAATTACAGCCTCTCGATAGAAAAAGGCGATCTTGAGCTAAAAAGACTCACTAGCAAGATGAGTGAGCACGACGAGATTGTCATCGAGACGATCTACGTCCAACTAGAAAGCGTCGCACAGGTCGCAAAAGACTATGTGCAGCTAGAAAGGAAGCAAAAATGAAATTTGTTATCGATTTGCAGCTCTTCGCTTCCAAGAAGGGCGTCTCGAGCACCAAAAACGGCCGTGACAGCGCTGGCCGCAGATTAGGCGCGAAAGTCGGTGATGGCCAGAAAGTCATCGCGGGCAACATCCTCTACCGTCAACGCGGCAGCAGGATCAAAGCCGGCGAAGGGGCTGGGTTAGGCGGAGATGACACCATCTTTGCCCGCATCGACGGCTATGTGAAATTCGAGCGCGTCGGCAAAACCGGGAAAAAGATTTCCGTTTACGCCGAGGCGAAATAGTCACAAAAAATATGCGGCCCTCTATAATAGAGGGTCGTTTTTTGCTAATTTATAGGCCAGAAGGAGAGGAAGCATGAAAATATCCATTATCCTGCCAACGAGGAACCAGACCGATAAGCTCCTGAAGAATCTAACGGAGAGCATCATTCCCTATTTCGATAAACAGGGCTATGTTTACGATATCCTCATCGAAAGTGATGGGTCGAATGAAGAAGAAGAGAAAAAGCTCGCGGAAGCGTTAAAAAGCCTTCCTCTTCAGGTCAAACATGTTCCTTATGAAAATAGGCGCGGCAAAGGCTATGCGGTGAAGCGCGCGATCCTCTTTTCCGACGCCGATTACGTTTTGTTCATGGATGTCGATTTATCGACCGATCTTTCCGCTTTTGATGCGATCAAAGTAGATCTTGGGAAATACGATGCCTATATCGGAAGTAGGAACGCCAAAGGCGCGAAAATCCTCGAGAAACAGACCTTTATCAGGCGTATAACCCATTTTGGGAGTCGAATGCTCATCAAGATGATGTTCCATCTTCGTGGCATCAGCGACACGCAGTGCGGCTATAAGATGTTTAGGAGCGATGTCGCTAAAGAGATGGCGAATCATCAAACAATCGATGGTAGCGCTTTTGATGTGGAATACCTTTATTTCCTCTCGCTCAATGGCTTCTCAGTCAAAGAAATACCGGTCATCTGGAAAAACGATGCCGATAGCTCTTTCTCGGCGGGCAAAGAATCCATCAATTTCTTTAAATCGCTCCGCAAAATAAAGAAGAACAAAAAGAACTACCTTCTTTCTATAGAAACGAAGGAAAAGCTCGGAAAGCGAGGCCAATAAATGCTAATCGACCGTTGCGTAATCGAAGTGAGAAGCGGCAAAGGCGGAGATGGAGCCATCTGCTTCTTGCATGATAAGAACAAAGAGTTCGGGGGACCGGACGGAGGGAATGGTGGAAGAGGCGGAAGCGTCTATCTTTTAGCCAAAGGCAACATCAATACCCTCTATAATTTCCGTCATTCACGCCTTATCAAAGCCATGGATGGCGGCAAAGGCGATAAAAAGATGATGAACGGTTTCTCTTCGCCTGACGTCATCGTCGAAGTTCCAGCCGGAACCATCGTAAGTGAAGAGTCCACCGGACGCATTTTGGCTGACCTCAAAAAAGAGGGGGACAAAGTGCTTGTCGCTAAAGGCGGAAGAGGTGGGAGAGGCAACGCCGCCTTCAAATCCTCCCGTCACCGCGCCCCGCGCATCGCCGAAAACGGGGAAGCCGGCGAGAAAATCCGCATCGTGCTCGAGCTAAAAATGCTCGCCGATGCTGGGCTTGTTGGTTTACCAAGCGTAGGCAAATCGACCTTCCTTAACGTCGTGAGCAACGCCAAAGCCGAGACCGCCGATTATCCTTTCACGACCATCATCCCGAATCTCGGCGTCGTCGAATTAAGCGATGGCCGCTCTTTCGTTTTGGCCGATATGCCTGGGCTCATCAAAGGAGCAAGCGAAGGCAAGGGCTTAGGCACCCAGTTCCTCCGCCACATTGAGCGCACCAAAGTCATCATCCACCTCGTTTCGATGAGTGGCGAAAGAGACCCATACGAAGATTATTTAACTATCAGAAAAGAGCTCGAGGGCTATGGGGCCCGCCTATCTGAGCGGCCTGAAGTCATCGTCGCGAGCAAAATGGATAGCGAAGGCGCAGTTGAGCGGAAAGCCGAATTCGATCAAAAAACCGGGCAAAAGTCCCTTCCTTTATGCTCTTTGACGCATGAAGGGGTAAAAGAAATCATCGAAGAAGCCTATCGCCTTATCTCCATAACTCCCGCCTTCCCGCTTAAAGGGATGGAGAATCTTTCCAAAGTCAAAGTGTATGATGCGCACGACGAGGGACCGCTTTTCGAGATCAAGCATCCTTCGCTTCACGAATGGGAAATCGTCGGCGAGAAGGTGCTCACGCGCGCGAATCGCATCAACACCCATGAAGAGGAAGGGCTTAGACAGCTCGTCAAATACCTTGACTCCATCGGCATCGAGAAAGCGCTCCGCGAAGAAGGAGTGGAAGAAGGGGATACAGTCCATTTGGGCGAATATTCCTTCATTTGGAGCGAATAGAGAAAGTTGGGCTATAATAAAAAAGATGAATAGCCGTTTCCCTTTTTATTCTTCAACATTAATCGCCGCCTTAAGCGCGGTTTTCGGCTTCTTCATCGTTCTTCTTTTTATCTTGGTGAAATAACATGGGCATTTATTATCGCATCTCTGGAAAAATCGTCTCCGTGAATGAAAACGGCCTTGCCGTCGAGAATAACGGCATCGCGTATGAAGTGATGGTCGCTCGACCGTTTGATTTCTCGCTCGACAAAGACACTTCGCTTTTTATATATGAGGTCATCGCCGAGGATGACCATTATCTCATCGGCTTCCCCTCCAAAATCGAAAAGGACGCCTTTTTGTCACTGATTTCCGTCAAAGGCATCGGCCCCAAAACCGCCTTAAGCGCTCTTAAAGCCACGACGCCCGACGCCCTTTTCGCGGCGATAAGCGCCAATAACACCGCCTATTTGAAGAAACTCCCGGGCATTGGCCCGAAGGCTGCTGCCCAAATCATCCTCGATCTGCGGGGAAAACTCGCCGTCGAAAGCGAAAAGAAGAGCGATGATAAAGAATACCCCGAAGTGAAAGCGGCTTTGAAGAGCCTCGGCTTCAAGAGCAAGGATATCGAAGTTGCCTTAAGCAAGATCAAAGAGAAGAACATCACTGACGAAGAGAGAATTCGCCTTGCCCTTCGCCAGTTAGGAAAGGGGTCTAAATGAAAGAAGAGAGAATCGTCGATGCCCATAAAGAAGAGGATGAAGCAACAAGCGAGATCGCTCTTCGCCCCAATACGCTCGATGCTTATGTTGGGCAAGAGGAGCTAAAGAAAAATCTCCGCATTTTCATCGGCGCCGCGAAGAAAAGGAACGAGAGCCTCGATCACGTTCTTTTATATGGCCCACCCGGCTTAGGCAAGACCACGATGGCTTATGTTATCGCCAACGAAATGGGTGGCAAAATCCGCACCGTCAATGGGCCCGCGATAGAAAAAGCGGGGGATTTGGCGGCGATTTTAAGCGAACTCGAGCCAGGAGACGTCCTCTTCATCGATGAGATTCACCGTCTCCCGAGGGTTGTCGAAGAAGTCTTATACGGAGCGATGGAGGATTTTAATCTCTCTATCCTCATTAACCGCGATGGGGTCTCCAAAGCCATCAATCTCCCTTTGCCTCCCTTTACGTTAGTCGGCGCAACCACAAGAGCGGGCGATCTCTCCAACCCTCTCCGTTCTCGCTTCGGGATATCGGCGAAAATCGATTTCTACAAAAAAGAGGAACTCGGGAAAATCATCGAGCGAACCTCGAAAGTATATGGCACCCCAATCAGCGAAGAGGCTAGGAGTTTGCTCGCCGATCGAAGCCGAGGAACCCCACGTATCGCCAATCGTCTCTATAAGCGCGTCCGCGATTTCGCCGATTACGAGAATAAGAAAGAAATCGATAAAGAGGCGGCCGTTGCTGCCTTATCCGCCTTAAAAATCGATGATATGGGGCTAGATGAGGTGGATATCCGCTACCTATTGACCATCATTAATCGCTTCCAT
Source organism: Roseburia hominis (assembly GCA_963642055.1). Lineage (GTDB taxonomy): Bacteria > Bacillota_I > Bacilli_A > RFN20 > CAG-826 > UBA4951. The sequence continues at coordinate 20,907 of CAVIFQ010000001.1, forward strand.
GGGGGACCTGTCGGCTTAGAGAGCATTGCAAGCGCGATCGGAGAAGAGATCACGAATCTCGAAGATGTCTATGAGCCGTATCTAGTGATGAGTGGGCTCATCAATAGGACGCCACGGGGCCGTATTGCCACAGAAAAAGCCTATGCGCATCTAAAAATCGCCCATCAAGGATCCTTATTTTGATAAAAGCGGCTCGCTTCTAGAAATAGGGGCGGGCTTTTTCTTTTGGATAGTAGTAGCCTCCACTCACCCTTTTAGGGGCAATCCGCCTTCTTCTTAAGAAGAAAGTTCTTTCGTAAACAGAAGCGTTGTTGTATTGTATTCGTTGCGTATTCGCGTGCGTTTTTCGCGAGTGCATCATAGGAGGTATCTCCCGCATATGCGTCGTAAAATAGGATATTGTTTGTTCACCGGCAGCTTGATTCTCGCCGCCGCAGCTCTCGTGGGCCCAACCGTGGTTGGCCTCGACACCGATTTGACTTATGGCTCTGGCCGCGATCTCGTTTTCAAGATCTCGAAAGCCGATACCACATATGGAGGCATCAAGACCGATGATTACGTCGGCGAAGATGACCCGGATGCCGTCACCCTCGTTGGCGATGAGATGGAAAGCCGCCTCAAGACCTGGGGAGTGGAAGCGGAAGTTGTCAAAGAAGGATATGACACCATCCGCGTAAAAATCAGAAGCCCGAAAAACGACGAGACCGAATATCAATATATCGAGAATTACCTCGCATTCAGCGGCGGCTCTTTCACCGTCGGCTCCTCAATCGATAACACCGAGGATTACGAAAGCATCAGAAGCGACCTCTGGGAGAACCCCTTCCAAGAGCAAAGCGCCCGCATTGAATATATCAGCACCTCCTCTGGAAGCGTGCCAGCCGTGGTGGTGCCCTTAAAAGACAACGATGACCTCCGCGGAGAAGAAGGCGCCTTCAATTCGCTCATCAAATACTGCAAAGACAACACCAAGGAAGCCAATGAGTCCGAGGGCACGGAAGCCCAAAGCTGCTACCTCGTTCTCTGGGCGAATAAACAAGAGGGCGACACGTATTCCAAAGCCCAGAGCTCGAATAGTGATTACGACCAGAACGTCTCCAAGCGCTTGATCTTCGCCGAAGGCGGGACCGAAGCCTGGTTCGAAGAGGATGATGAGGACGATAACTACACTGAATTCCAGCTTATCCCGTCCAGTGCCGCCATCACGAGCGAAGGCTACGATTCCTCGAAAGCCGGAGCCGCTTATAAAGCCGCTTTCTTCTACAAGAACATCTTGAACGCCAATAGCTATAAGGATATGGGCACCGATGGATATGACGTCAGCTTCGCTTTCTATACCGAAACGAAAGCCACGGTCGAGACTCTTTATGATTTCTGGGATTGGAACATGCACCCAAGCTTCGGGGCCACCTTCATTGCCACGATCGTCTCGGTCGCTTTCCTCGCGGTGCTTCTAGTCACTCTCTACCGCATGGGAGCCCTTGCTATTCTCTCCAATATCGCGATTGCCGTGATGGGATCGCTACTCATGTTCTCCTATTTCTCCGCCCAGTTTGGCGTAGGCGCCCTCATCGGACTAGCCTTGATTGCCGTAATCACGGCCTTCGGCGGCATCTACTATTTCAGCAAATTCAAAGAGCAGGTTTATCAAGGACGCTCCCTTAAAAAGAGCCACGAAGAGGCCATTAAGCGCGCGATGTGGCCAACGATTGACGCCGGAATCCTCGGCATCATCATCGGCTTATGCGTCTATGGTTTCATACCAAGCGTCGTTGGAAAACTCGGGCTCATGTTAGTGCTCGGTTCCTTCTTCGGGACGCTCTCGAATCTCTTGGTGCTCCGTTTGGAGGGCTATATGCTCGCCAACGATTCCGACGTCGAGAAAAACTACGCGAAAGTCTATAACATCCAAGCCAAGAAGGTGCCAGATCTCGCCAAAGAAGAGAAACCGACCTATTTCGGGGCTTTCGCCACGAAGGATTTCTCGAAGCATTCGAAGCTTATCGCCATCATCTCTGGGTTATGCTGCATCGCTTCGATCATCGGCGTGACGACTTTCACCGCCTTAAGCGGCACCCCGTACAATTATTCCAATGCCTATAGCGACACCACGATCAGCTACATCGAATACCGCGTGGATGAGGGAACCCCGATCCTTGCGATCACTGATGAAGCGGATTTACAGAGCAAAGTCCTCAATAATATCTATATCGTCGAAAATGGCGAGAAGAAGAGCTTATCTTATTCTTCCGTGAGCAAAGAGACGGGCAGCGTCTATCTCACCCAGGAAGAGAAGACGATGGACGTCAATTACTACATGGTCGAATGGGCCTCGCATTACGATGTGGGCGCCTCTTCCTCGACCTATGAATTTGTCCTCTCCTTTAATGGCGGAGAAGAGAGTATCACCACCGATTTCAATGATGCGATCACTCATGCCTTAAACCAAGTTATCTCCGATAATATCTATGTTTCCACCAAAAACGTGGAGGGCGAAGCCACGCAACCTAGCATCGGCACCGTCTGGCTCGGATTAGGCGTCGGCTTACTTATCGCCACCTTCTATATGGTCGTCCGTTACCGCCTCTCGAGGGGTATTGCGACGGGCGTCCTGGCGACAGCCTCTGCGCTTATTGCCATCGGCTTCTTCTCGCTTACCCGCATCATCGTGACGCCGCTTGTTTCGATCGCCGGCATCTCGAGTGCTCTCATCTTCTTCCTTGGCTCGCTCTTTGTTTTGGCCAAAGAAAAAGAGCTAGCGAAGGATTCGCGCGAGAAAGACAAGGATTCTCTGGCTTTCAGAACGCTTTGTATCTCCAATGCTTGCTCACAGGGAGCGGAAAGCTATCTCGCTTTCGCCTTCATCAGCGCCTTCTCCTTCCTCTGGTATCTCGGCTTCATGCCCAGCAACTGGACGATGGTGTATCTCGGCATCATGGTGGGAGTGGTGATTGTCTCGATCATCTTGCTCACCTTGCTTGCACCTTCTTCAATCCTCTTGGCTCGCGGCTTCTCCCGCATCAATGTCTCGATCAAGCCGAAGAAGAAAGAAACGGTGGCTACCTCGACCCGCAGAAGGAACGCGGAGCCAGAAGAGGCCATCTTCATCGGAATCAACGACTGATGAGCTCCTTTGAGGAAAAACTAAAAACCTATTTTAAGCTGAGCGAGGAGGCCTTCGTTACGAGAAAGAAGGCTCCCTCGTTTTCCCTTTTGCCCGATATTTCCTCCTTTTCTTGCGTGAAAGAGGCAATTGAAAGGCTGGAACTTGCCAAAAGGAAAGGCGAGAAAATCCTCATTTACGGCGACTACGATTTCGACGGCATCGCCGCAACCTCGATTATCTATAAAACGCTTTGCGAGAAAGGCATTGACTGCCGATATTACGTCCCAAGCCGCTACATCGACGGGTATGGGCTGAATGAAGAGAACGTGATTTCAATTGCCGAAGCCGGATATAAAATCATCTTCACCGTCGATAATGGCGTGAAAGCGGTTGAGGCTATCAAGAAAGCTCATGAATTAGGGCTAGAAGTCATCGTGCTTGACCACCACGATTACGAGGAAGAGCCGCCTTTTATCGTGACGCTTATCCACCCGAATACGGTTTCTTTATCTTCCCCGACCGTCTCGGCTGGCTACCTCTCGTATCTCTTTTTGCGGGCTTATCTAGGGAAAGACGACCCGTATTCATTCATTATCGGGGCTACTAGCCTCTTAAGCGATGCGATGCCTTTAAAAGGCTATAATCTCTCTTCCGCGAAACTGGCCATTAACCTCATAAATGAGACAAAACCGCTCCAATTCACCCTTTTGAGCAGCAAAAGCGTCTTTTATGGGTCCACCCTCCAAATGGAAGTCATCCCGAAGATCAACGCGGTGGGGCGCTTAGAGCAAAAACACGAAACCAATAGGGTAGTCCGTTACTTCGTGAGCGAGGATGAGAAAGAGATTAGGCAACTTGCCGTATATCTAAACGAAGTGAATGAGCGCAGGAAAAGCTTGACGAAGCTCGCGGCCGAGAAAATCAAAATCGATGAGAAAGAGGATGCGATTTTCCTCCTCACCGACCTTCCCGAGGGCTTAAACGGCCTTCTTTCTAGCCGCCTACTAGCGGAGCACAATAAGCCCGTCGCGGTTTTCTCGCCTTCTTCGAAAGACGGCTCTATTTATATCGGGAGCCTCCGCTCCAAGAAGGGCTTCAGCGTCTTGAAGACATTAGAAGAGACGACTGCCCCTTTGCTCGGCCATGGCGGCCACGAATTCGCGGGCGGCATCAGCCTCAAGAAAGAGGATCTAGAGACATTCGAAAACGATTTCAAGCGCATGGCGAAAGAGCATCCGATCGAGAAAGATGAGAAAACAAGCATCGCTCTAGAAGAAGATGAATGCCTTTATTCTTCCTTCTTGCTTCTCCAGGAGATGGGGCCTTTTGGCAACGAGAACGAAGAGCCGACTTTCTCGCTCAAAATGCCGGTTTCCTCTCTTCATTTCATCAAAGACGGGAAATACCTTTCAACCTCTTTATCTACCGGAGCGCGGCTATTTTCCTTCTCTCTCGGCGCTTCATCTTTCCCAAAAGAGGGAGAGGTCATTCTCACCTTCAAGATGAGCGAAAACGAGTGGAAGGGGAGAAAGAGCCTCGATCTATTCGTCGAAAGAGAAGAAGAAAGCGTTTAGATAAGGATTTAGGCGCGCACGCGCTTACATTTAAGCGTGTATAATGGAGCAGCATGGAAGAGAACAGCAAAAAAGAACTTGTACCGAACGGTGGCTACCCAATGCACACCTTTTCGGACGTGAAAGACATCTACTATACCTATATTCATGACGAGAAAGACCGGAAAATGGTCGAAGACGCCTATCTTTTGGCGAAAGAGAAACACGCTGGCGTCTTACGCAAATCAGGCGAGCCATATATCCAGCATCCACTTGAAGTAGCCTATATTTTGGCCACTCTCCAAGGTGGCCCAGCCACCCTTGCCGCCGGTTTCCTCCACGATGTGGTGGAAGATACGGATGTGACGGTTGAGGATATCAAAGAGCGCTTTGGCGAGGATGTCTCCTTTTTGGTGGATTCCCTCACCAAAATTCAGCGCATGAAGCTCTCCCACCGCAGCGAATCCGATTTCGAGGCCGAAGATCACCGCAAGATCTTCTTAGGCATGGCAAAAGATGTCCGCGTCATCTTGGTTAAACTCGCTGACCGTCTCCACAATATGCGCACCCTCGATAGCCTTTCGCCTGAGCGCCAAAAGGCTTTAGCGAGAGAGACGCTTGATGTTTTTACGCCGATCGCGCACCGGTTAGGTATCTATACGATCCAAAGCGAGCTTGAGGATCTCTCCCTTAAGTACCTGGAACCTGAGAAATACGAAACGATTTTGCATCTTCTCAATGAGCGCGAGAAAAACCGCCAAGAATCCTTGGGCTCACTCAAAAAGAGAATCGCCGATATCCTTTTCGAGAACAAAATACCCTTCCGCATCGAAAGCCGCGTGAAGAGCATTTACTCTATCTACCGGAAAATGTACCTCAAACATTACGATTTCGAGGAAATATATGATGTTTTGGCCGTCCGCATCATCACGGAAAGCGAGCTGAACTGCTACGAGATCCTCGGGATCATCCATAGCACTTATAAGCCCGTCCCCGGACGCTTCAAAGACTATATCGCGATGCCTAAGCCCAACATGTATCAGTCTCTCCATACGACGATCATCGCAGGAGATGGCAACATATACGAGGTCCAAATCAGAACCGAAGAGATGGACCAGATCGCCGAAACCGGCGTTGCCGCCCACTGGCGTTATAAAGAGGGGAACCACTATAACGCGAAGCAAGAGCAGCAGGATATCGAAGAGAAACTGCACTGGTTCCGCGATTTTGTGTCTCTAGGCGAAGAGAACGGGAGCGATGCCAAAAGCTACATCGCGGCCTTAAGCAATGATATCTTTAACGCGAATGTCTATGTTTTCACCCCTCTAGGCAAAGTCATTGACCTCCCGCAAGGCGGGACCATCCTCGATTTTGCCTATAAAATCCACACGAAAGTCGGAGATAGCGCCGTCGGTGCCCTCGTCAACGGCGTCTTCGTGCCGCTTAATACCGTCTTAAAGACCGGCGATATCTGCGAAATCAAAACGAGCAAGAACGCCCCAGGGCCAAACGAAGGCTGGCTTGATTTAGTGAGAACCACCAGCGCGAAAAACCACATCCGGAAGGCCTTAAACGCCAAAAACCAGGCTTTCCTCGCCGAAGAGAATATAAGAAAAGGCAAAGAAAGCGCGATCGATTCCTTCAAGATGCAGGATATCGGCGAAGGGGAGATGGAAAAATACCTCTCCGATCCGAAGGTGCTAGAAGAGTATCACTGCGATACCCTTGATGACTTATATGCTGCCATCGCGAACAAAAACCCGATCCCGGGGGCCATCATCGATTTCCTCGGCTTAAGGAAAAAGCCCAAGACCATCAAAACGCCAACGCGGCACGTCGATGATTCTAGCCCGGTCTATATCCCGGGCATCGATAATCTCGCGGTGACGCTCGCCAAATGCTGCACGCCGGTGCCAGGAGACGATATCGTCGGCTACGTCACCAAAGGCAAAGGGGTGACGGTGCACCGCGCCGATTGCCCAAATATCGCCAAAGACCAGAAGCGCCTCATCCCAGTCTACTGGAAAGAGGATCTCTCCGTCTCGACTTACCCCGTCGATGTGGAGGTATATGCCTTCGATAGGGCCGGCTTATTAAGCGATATCCTCAATACGCTTGCAGCCAAAAATATCCCCGTCAGCGACTTAAAAGCGCACGTCATCGCCTCGACTTCCTCAACCATCATCACCTTGACGATGTATGTGAAGAATACGGGAGCCGCGAATGATGCCTTCAACGCCATCAAAGCCCTCAAGAGCATCCGCTCAGTCGATCGAGTCACCCATTAAGGAGAAAGAAAATGGAATTTCAGCCAATCAAAGGAACACACGACATCGTCCTCAAGGAGATGGACCAATATCATTACGTCACCGCCCTTTTCCGCGCGGTGAGCGAGCTATACGGCTACCGCGAGATCATGACCCCGACCCTTGAATATACCGATGTTTTCTCGCGCGGAGCTGGCGAAAGCAGCGATATCGTGAGAAAAGAGATGTATACCTTCTTGGATAAAGGCGGTAGAAGCGTCACCATGCGCCCGGAATTCACGGCTGGGGTGATGAGAGCGATCGTCAGCAATAAGCTTTATGTCGCAATCGATTCCCCGATGAAATTCTTCTATTCGGGCCCGGCTTTCCGTTATGAAAGGCCACAGCTTGGGCGATACCGCCAGTTCAACCAGTTCGGGGTAGAGGCCGTCGGAACCGATTCGCCTTATCTAGACGCCGAGACGATCCTTTTGGCGGTCAGCGCTTTCTCGATGCTCGGTTTCGAGGATATCTCGCTTAAAGTCAATACGCTCGGGGATGATGCTAGCCGCAAGAAATACCGCGATGCCTTAAAGGAATACTTCAAGAGCCATATTGATGAGATGTGCGATGATTGCCATGCCCGGCTTGAGCTCAACCCGATGCGCATTCTCGATTGCAAAGTCGAAAAAGACCAGGAAATCGCCAAAAACGCGCCGAAAATGAAGGATTTCATCTCGCCTGAGAGCGATGAGCGCTTCTATAAGACGCTGAGCATTCTCAATGAATTCGGCGTGAAATACGAAATCGATGAGTCCCTTGTCCGTGGACTCGATTATTACAGCGAGATCGTCTTCGAAGTCCACGCGAAGAGCAAAGACGGGAAAGACTACGGCGCTTTATGCGGCGGTGGTCACTATACCGGTCTTGTGAAGGAATTCGGGGGACCGGATTATCCAGGCGTTGGCTTTGCCGTTGGCGTTGAGCGCATCTGCTCCCTTATGGAAGAGAACGGCTTATTCGGCGATATCGCAAGTGAGCTCGATGTCTATATGATGCCAATCGGCGAAGAGACGATGGAGCAAGCCTTCGTTTTAGCGGAGAATATCCGCTCCCTTGGCTACAGCGTCGAAATGCCTTTTGCGACCGCGAAACTCGGCTCTTATTTCAAGAAAGCCGAAAAGAGAAACGCCCATTTTGCCCTGATTATCGGGGAAGATGAGCTTGCTCGTGGCGTTTGCCAGCTCAAAGACCTCCGGAAGAAAGAGCAAAAAGAAGTCAAGCTCGATGATCTTGAAGAGACGCTTGATGAAGCTTTCGGAGAAGAAGACAGCTGCTCTTGCCATCACGATCACGAAGATAGCGAAGAAGGCGAGGAACATTGCTGCTGCCATCACCATCACGAATAGGGGTTTAGATTATGGAAAGAACGAATTATTGCGGCGAATTGTCGCTTTCTGACGTCGACAAAGAGGTAAAACTCGTCGGCTGGGTCGCCAATAGGAGAAATCTCGGCGCGATCGAATTCATCGATTTGCGCGATAACACCGGCATCGTCCAACTGACGGTGCAGGATTCTAGCAAAGTCGCTGACGTCAGAAACGAGTACGTCATCGCCATCAGTGGGCGCGTCCATAAGAAGGACGTCGCCAATCCGAAACTCAAGACGGGGGAGATTGAAGTCATCGTCGATACTTTAACGCTTATCAATAAAGCCGAGACGACGCCTTTCATCATCGCCGATAAGACCGATGCTTTGGAAGATACGAGACTCCAATATCGCTATCTTGATATCCGCCGCCCGAAAATACTAGGGAACCTCAGGATGAGAGCCAAAGTGTGCAAAATCGCGCGCGATTATTTTGACGAGAACCGCTTTTTGGAGGTCGAGACCCCAATCCTTAATCTCGCCACTCCCGAAGGGGCGCGCGACTATATCGTCCCTTCGCGTTTACATCACGGCTCTTTCTACGCTTTGCCCCAATCCCCGCAGCTTTTTAAGCAACTTCTCATGATTGGCGGAGTGGAAAGGTATTACCAGATCGCCCGTTGCTTCCGCGACGAGGATCTCCGTGCCGACCGTCAGCCCGAATTCAGCCAAATCGACGTTGAGACCTCTTTCCTTGACCAAGACCAGATCTTAAGCCTCGCCGAAGGCTTCTTATCCCGTTTATTCAAGGAAACGGTAGGGTATGAAGTCACTCTTCCTTTAAGAAGAATCGATTATTGGGATGCGATGGATAAATATGGCAGCGATAAGCCGGATACCCGATACGAGTTATTCATCCATGATTTGAAAGAGGTCATGAGCAAAAGCTCTTTTGAGGGCTTTAAAGGCGCGAATTACATCAAAGGCATCGTTATTCCGAATTATGCCGAAAAAGGCACAAGAAAAGTGCTTGATGAACTCCAAAACGAGGCCCGTAAATTCAATCTCAAGGGCGTGATGGCCCTCAAATTCGTGAATGGGGCGCTTGAAGGCTCGTTCACGAAATTCCTTACTGATGAGGCGAAAAAAGAGCTTGTTGATACCCTCGCTCTCAAAGAAGGCGATTATCTTCTCTTCGCAAGCAGCGCCTATCGCCGCGACATCGATTTCGGCTTAGGAGCCCTCAGAACCCGCTTTGCGAAAGAACTAGGTCTTATTAAGCCAGGGACTTACGATCTCCTCTGGGTCATCAACTTCCCGATGTTCGATAAAGTCGAAGGGACGGAAAATAGCTACACGGCTGAGCATCACCCCTTTACGCGTCCACGCGATGAGGATTTAAAATATCTCGATACCGATCCGGAGAAAGTCCTTGCCTACGCTTACGATATCATCATCAATGGCTACGAGGCGGGTGGAGGAACGCTCCGTATCTACGACCACGATACGCAGTGGAAGATCTTCTCTTTGTTAGGATTAAGCGAAGAAGACATCGCCCGCAAATTCGGCTGGTTCATCGATGCTTTCAAGTATGGCGTCCCACCTCATGGGGGGCTCGCCTTCGGCTTAGAGAGATTATCGATGATTCTCTGCGGCACCGACAATATACGTGACGTCATCGCCTTCCCGAAGAACCTACAGGCGGTCGACCCGATGTCGAAAGCCCCGGGCAGCGTTTCCGAAGAAGCTCTCGAAGACGTTGGCATCGAGATAAGAAAAGAGTAAGCATTATACGTAGTATAATGAAACAACTAAAAAAGAACTAGAAAACCACTAAAGGAGAAATGAATATGGCTTATCCAAAACATTACGATGAAATCGATCAATTAGCCGTCAATACGCTTCGCTCGCTTGTCTTGGATATGACTTTCAAGGCCAATAGCGGACATCCTGGCATGGCGCTAGATATCGCTCCTACCCTTTATGTCCTTTACCGCGATTATCTAACCAATGACCCGACGCGCTTCGATTATTTTTCCCGTGACCGCTTCATTCTTAGCTCGGGCCACAACAGCGCTCTCCTTTACGCTCTTCTTGATTTGGCCCATTTCGGCGTGACAAGGGATGATTTGGAGAGTTTCAGACAAGTCGGCTCGAGAACCCCAGGCCATCCGGAATTCGGCCATACATGCGGAGTTGAGGCCACCAGTGGCCCTTTAGGTCAAGGAATCGCCCAAGCCGTCGGCTTCGCTCTCGCGGAAGAGGCCGTGAGAGGGCAATACAAGGAAGGTGAGAGACTTTGCTCCCATTACACCTTCGCTTTATGCGGCGATGGGTGCCTAGAAGAAGGGCTTTCCCAAGAAGCCATCAGCTTCGCGGGGCTCCAAAAACTCGAGAAACTCATTCTTATTTATGATCAAAACGGCGCCACTTTGGATGGGCCTACCTCCTGGTCACTCAATGAAGACGTCATCGGACGTTTCGAGGCCTCCAATTGGCGGACGATCGAAGTCAAAGACGGCAACGACTTAGACGAAATCTCGCGCGCCATCAAAAAAGCCAAGAAAACATGCGGGAAACCGACCATGATCCTCGTCCATACGAAGATCGGTTATGGATCGCCGCTCGAAGGCAGTTCCAAATGCCATGGGGCGCCGTTAAACGAGGAGATGATGAAGAAAACCAAGGAGTTCTATCATTACGATGAACCTCCTTTCTATGTCGATGATAGAGTCACTTTCCGCTTTTTGGATACTTTCGTGAAACGCGGTAAGAAGGCTTCTAGAAGATATCGAAAAGACCTCAGAGCCTATAAAGAGCAATATCCGGAAGAATATGCGCGTTTTACAAAGGCTATCGATAGGAAGAGCCTCAAGGATTTCGAATTTAGTGTTCCAAGCACCTATAAGAGCGAGGCTTCGCGCGTCACGAGCGGCAAAATCGTCGTCGAGGCGAATAAGGAGATTCCTTTCCTCATGGGCGGAAGCGCCGATGTGGCCGGGAGCACGAAGACCTCAATCCCGAGCGATCCTTCTTTCTCCAATGAGCACCGCGAGGCGAGAAACATCAATTTCGGCATCAGGGAATTTGCGATGGCTAGCATTCAAAACGGTATGCTGCTGCACGGTGGATTACGCACATATGTCGGAAGTTTCTTCGTTTTCGTGGATTATATGAGAGCCGCCATCCGCATGGCGAGCTTAGAGTATCTCCCAGCCATTTACGTCCTCACCCACGATTCGCTTGCCGTTGGGGAAGATGGGCCAACGCATCAGCCGATTGAGCAGCTTGAATCTCTCCGCGCCCAGCCTAATCTCAATGTCATTAGACCAGCCGACGCCAAAGAGACTTACGGAGCCTGGAAGCTCGCTCTCAGAAGCACTTTGACCCCGACTTGCCTCATTTTGAGCCGACAAGATTTGCCATTGCTCGATAATTCAAGCGAAGAGGGGGTAAGCAAAGGCGCTTACTATATCAAGAAATTCGATAATGCCGACCTCGCGGTTTTCGCTTCAGGATCCGAAGTGAATCTCGCGAAAGCCACAAGCGACATCTTGGAAAAAGAGAATGGCTTAAAGATCAACGTCATCAGCGTTCCGTCTTTTGAGCTCTTCGCTGCGCAAAAGGAAGAATACAAAGATTCGATTCTCGCTTTGCCGCGCGAAAGAAGGGTCGGGCTCGAGATGGCCACGGGCACAAGCTATTACAAATATTGCGAGAATGTCTACGGAATCGATATCTTCGGGATGAGCGGTCCAAGCAAAGAAGTCTTGAAGGTCTACGGGTATACGGAGAAGAGCTTTGGCAAATATTTGCTCAAAATTCTTTCCGATTTATCGGGAAATAAGCGAAAATAAAAGCAAGAGGGAGAAACAATGAGAAGCGGTTATATCGAAATCAACAATTACCAGAATCTCGGCGAAATGGGTATCTCCCATCGCGCTTTTGAGACGATTGTCACAAGCGCCTGCAACCAAATCAACGGGGTAAGCGTCGATACGAGCAAGAGCAAGAAGGTGTCCATCATCGAATTCTCGAAACCCGTTCACGCCACCATCAGGAAAAACGGTCGCGTCGACATCAAACTCCACGTAATCCTCAAAAAAGGATCCGATGTCAAATCGATCTGCGACAACATCCGCGAGAATGTGTCTAACGCCCTTCAAATGATGTGTGAGACGGTCCCGGTGAACGTTGAGATCAACGTAAGCGGCATCCACTAAAAGTAGCGAAAAGGGCTCCTGCGAATTCGGAGCCTTTTTTCGATCGTCTTTTCTAAATGTGATAGTCCTCTTTCATTTTCGCTTTTTTGGCGATGAGACTTATGGTTTTTTCACCATACGGGCTTAAGAAACTCACCTTCACATCACCTTCTTTTATCGGACGGATGATAGCCATCGCGCGTCCATAATAGGCTTTTGTCTTCTTATCCAAATAGGTTCCTGGATAATAAGGGCAGGCATTTCCTAAGCCGAGCAGCTCGGCGTTTTCGATGCTTGTTACCGATATCTCGCTATTCTCGAGAGGTTTCTGCATTCCGTTTTCATCAGTGAAGGAGAGATTGATGAAGACAGTCTCATCGCTCCTTATTTCTTCTTTCTCGGCTACAGCGAGGAAAATGGTGGTATTTCCGCCAGTCTTCAAGGAAGTGCTCGCCATCTCCTTGCCGTCTTTATCGTAAGATACGGCTTTAAGGGTTCCAGGGACGTATTTGAGCTTGAAATAGGCTCTTCCGTCTTTCGTCCGCTTCTTCTTTCCGACTATTTTCTCATTCTGGAAAAGAGCGACATATGGGGCAAGAGAATAGATCTCAGCTTCCATCTTTTTGCCTTCGTATCCTTCATAACTATAGGAACGGTGGGCCCACGAGAGTTTCCAAGCCGAAGGGCTATGGCCGTATTGAAGGTCTCTCGGAGAGACGGTCGATAAAGCGATATCCTTGAGGGAGAAAGCGACTTTCGTATAGTCCATTTCGGAAGAAGGATGACCCAAAATGTCGATACGGCCTGAGCCAGCGAGGAGCCAATTGACTTTATCCATTTTGATGCTCTTGTTTGTAAGAGCGACCCAGCTTCCGATGCCGGCTTCCCCTAGATAATCCCAACCCGACCAGACGAAATCGCCGATGATGCGTGGATTATCTTTCGCCAATTCCATGAAAGAAGAGGCATCGGCGCAGAAAGTCTCTGAGCCGAGGATGAAGCGGTTTGGATAATGCTTCAAATCCTTCTTGTAGCGGCTTATCCCGTAATTGTAGCCAGCCACATCGAGCACTTCGAAAACGTCTTTTGTTTTGACGTCGGCTAAACGCATTTTCGTGCCGATTTTCATGGAGGTGGCCCCAATGCGACTCACGAGGTCATTGAAGAACTGCGAGCCGACGGAAGTGCGTTTCGCCGTTGGTTTCCTTTTGGCTTCCTTTTCCGCTTTTTTGTCGCTGTAGATGCCAAATCCGAGACTATAGAGGGCGTTGAAGAAGATATTCACACCGCAGGTGATGGGGCGCGTTGCATCGATCTCCTTGATGGTTTTGACCATCTCTTTGACGAAGGCGATGCCTTTCTCTTCGCTTGTCTCAGCCACCTCATTCCCCAAGGAATACATGATGACGGATGGGTGGTTATAGTCTTTTTCGACCATATCGGACAAATCGTCTTTATAGGTTTGCGTAACGAAAGAAGCGCAGTCGTATCTTGTTTTATGGATATACCATTCATCGGCGTATTCATCGAGGACGAGTAACCCCAATCTATCGGCCTCATCGAGGAAATATCTGGAAATTGGGTTATGGGCAGAGCGGATGGCATTATACCCGCTTTCAAAAAGGATGCGGGCTCTCCGCTTTTCGGCATCCTCATCGCATATGGCGCCGAGTAAGCCGTTATCGTGGTGGATGCAAGCGCCTTTGAGGATCACTCGCTCCCCGTTTATGAGGAATCCTCTTTCCTTATCGAGCTTTATTTCCCTGATTCCGAAAGGAAGCTTTGCTACATCTTGCTCAAAAGAGAGCTCAAGCTCATAAAGATTCCCTTCGCCGACGTTCCATAATTTCGGGTTTTCGATGACGATGTTCGTAGAGAGCGAACTGCCTTCGAATTCTTTTGTGTAGACTGCCTTTTCACCGTCCTTGATTACGATTTTTCCTTTGCCAACGCCAGAGAAAGCGGCTTTTAGATTGATTTTGCCTTTTATAGCAGAAACGGTGGTTATTTTGATAGAGCGAGGAAGGATGTGGAGCTTAGGCAAAACCCACATATGGACGGGTCGATATATCCCTGAGCCCGTGTACCAGCGGGAATTGGGCTGAGATGAGTTATCGGCGATGACTTTGATGGTGTTTTTCCCGTTTTTTAGCTTATCCGTCGCCTCAAAAATGAAAGATGTATAGCCATATTCGCGGTGAGCGGCCTCGATGTCATTTATATAGACGGTAGGATGGCGGTAGACGCCCTCGAATTCGAAATAGACGCGCTCGCCTTCTTTTAGCGATAAATCGAATTCCTTTGTATAGACGTATTTCCCGCCTTCGTGATAGGAGATATTAACCGCGCCGGGATTGGAAAGTTTCCTCTCCGTATGGATCATCCGATCATCTGGCAAATTGACCTTGATGGCCTCTTGCTCTTTTCCTTCTTCGTATACCGTCCATCCATCATTAAATAGCATAGTCTGTTACCTTTTTTCGCTTTCTTTGCCCTTAATTATGTTAGAAGCGTGCGCCCTCTTCTAGAGCGAAAATAGGGAAAGAAGAGGAAAGTGTGGTAAGCGATGAAAACGCTTCCTTCTTTTTTCTCCCTTTTTCTTATCTACCTATGGTAGAATGTGGCGCTTAAATTTTAAGGAAGCATTGTTCTATGTCCAAATCGATCACCTCACGCAACCAACAACAGCTTATCGCCATGAACGCCATCTATGATGTACTGACCTACAAATCGATGGGTGAGAGTATCGATGTCGAGGGCATTATCAGCGACCTTACCGATCTCCCATACGAAGAGGCTCCTATCTACGTGAAGGCCATTGTTTTGGCGATGATTCGCCATTACAGTGAGGAAGTGGAGCTGCTAGAAAAGAACATGATCAAATGGAAGTTCAGCCGTCTCAACAGGGTTGAGCAAGCCATTCTATTATTATCGTTGTCCCATTTTTTCTACGTGGATAAAGAAGTCGACAAAGGGGTTGTCATCAATATTGCCGTCAATATGGCCAAAAACTATCTGGACGGGAAGGACTACCGCTTCGTGAACGCGATTCTCGACAAGGTGCTCGTCCGTGAATAAAGAAGAGAAGGATTATCTTTCCGTCACCGAGACGAATGAGCTCGTCAAAAGCGTCCTTGAGGGGACGATGGCGTATTCATTACGGATAAGAGGGGAGATTTCTTCTTGGAAAAGATATCCGACTGCGGTTTATTTCGACATCAAAGACGAAAAAAGCGTCCTCAACTGCATCATGTGGGATTCTTCCTATACGAATCTCTCTTTTCAGCCCAAAGTCGGAGATTTAGTAGACCTCATCGGCAAAATCAACGTTTATGTCGCCAGAGGCAAATACAATTTCATCGCAAGAAGCATGACGATGGCGGGCCAAGGAGACGCGCTTCTGCGCTTAGAGGCCTTGAAAAAGAAATTGGCGAGCGAAGGCTTATTCGATGAAAGCAGGAAAAGGCCGATCGAGCCTTATCCGTTGCGTATTGGCATCATCTGCGCGAGAGGCAGCGCCGCCTTAAGCGACCTTATCAAGAACATTTCGATTCGCTGGCCGCTCGCCGAGATTCTCTTTTTCCCGAGTCTCGTGCAAGGGGAAGAGGCGCCCGCTTCCTTACTTAAAGCCTTCAAGAAGAGCCAGGAATACGATCTCGATACGCTGATTATCGCTCGCGGGGGCGGATCCAATGAGGATTTAAGCGCCTTCAATGACGAAACGCTCGTCAGGGCGGTAGCCACAAGCAAAATGCCGGTGATTTCGGCCGTAGGGCATGAAATCGACGTCACGCTCATCGATTATGTGAGCGATTTAAGAGTCTCTACACCGACTGGCGCCGCGACGGCAGGAACGCCCAATCAAGACGATGTTTTTGCCTTTTTATCCGATAGCGCCTTAAGAATGGCATCATCAATTGATAAGATTATTTCGCGATACGAAGAAAAAGTGCGTCTATTATCTTCGCGTTCTTTCTTCTCTAACCCGAGCGAGATGTATGATTCTCTCCTAGAGAAAGTCGAAACTCTCGATAAGAGACTTACTCTCTCTAGCAAGAACGCACTCGGGAAGAAAAGCGATTATCTTTCCTCCTTGTCGAATCACCTTGCGGCCGTTAGCCCGTATAACGTCATCAAGCGCGGCTATTCGCTTGTCGAGAATGAAGAAGGGAAGATCATCAAGAGCGCCAAAGAGGCGAAAGCCGGAGATAAATTAAAGACCATCATGAAGGATGGTATAATCGTATCGATTGTGGAGGAAAGAATAGATGAGTGAGAAGAAGGAAATGAAGTTCGCCGATAAGCTTGCTCGCTTAGAGGAGATCGTGAATAAAATCGAGAGTGGGGAACTCTCCTTAGAGGAGTCCATGACTCTTTTTGAGGAAGGTAAAAAGCTTATCGAAGAACTCAATAAGACGCTTTCCGAAGCCAAGAAAAAGATGGGGGAATATCAAACAATCGAAAGCAAATAAAGTAGATTATTAGTAGATATTTAGTTGTTTCACGATGAAAGAAAAGCCAGTAAGAATCGACATGAATTCCATAAAAGACCCCAACTTTGTCAAAACGCTTTCTTACAAGCAGTTGGAGATGCTTTGCGCTGATATTCGCCGCGAGATAATTTTAAAGACCTCAATATATGGCGGGCATCTATCAAGCAACCTCGGAATCGTTGAGCTGACGGTCGCTTTATGCCGCAGTTTCGACTTCGACAAAGACAAAGTCGTTTTCGATGTCGGGCATCAATCCTATACCTATAAGATCCTCACTGGCCGTTCGCTCGACCATTTGAACGAAAAAGGCCACGTCTGCGGCTTCCAGAAGATGGCCGAATCCCCTTACGACTATTATGAGGCTGGTCATAGCTCGACTTCCTTAAGCGCGATCGAGGGTTTTGCGATCGCCCGCGACCTCAAATACGAGAATTACGACATCGTCAGCGTGATTGGCGATGCCAGCATCGTCAATGGCCTTGCTTTCGAAGCCTTAAACGACATTGGCTCGAGAAATCACAAAGTCATCGTCGTCTTGAACGATAACGAGATGAGCATCTCTTCGCCAACCGGATCAGTAGGGAAACTCTTCCGAAAAGTCTCGGTCAATAAGCTCTATAACGACATCAAACGCAGCTACCGCAAATCGATGGTTTCCAAGACTGGCGCGGGAAAAAGAATAGGATCCGTCATGCATTTCATCAAATCGAAGGTGAAAAGCGTGCTCGTCCCTAATACCATTTTCGATAACATGGGCTTCACATATCTAGGCCCAGTGAACGGGCACGATATCAAGGCTCTTGAAAAAGCCTTCAAGGAGGCCAAAACGGCGACAAAATCCGTCCTTATCCATGTCAGAACCAAAAAAGGAAAAGGTTATGAGATGGCGGAGAATGACAAAGTCGGTTATTGGCATGGCGTCACGCCTTTCGATATCGCCACGGGCAAGCCGAGCAATCTCCATGATGGACTCAATTCCTGGAGCCATCATGTCGGCGATTTAGTGCATCGCCTCATGGCTACGCGTCACGACTGCGAACTCATCGTTCCCGCGATGGTGCGCGGAAGCGGATTAGAGGCTTGCTTTGACGATTACCCACTCCGTTCTCTCGATGTCGGCATCGCCGAAGAGCACGCCGCGACTCTATCTGGGGCGATGTCTATCGCGGGTCTTCACCCGATTTTGACCGTCTATTCGACGTTTTTGCAGAGGGCGTATGATGAGATTTTTCATGACTGCGCCCGCATGAAGACCGATATGACTTTGCTCATCGATAGGGCAGGGCTAGTGGGCAAAAACGGGGAAACGCATCAAGGAATCTACGATGTGGCCTATTTAAAAAGCATCCCGAATGTCACGATCACGATGCCAAGCACTTATTCTTCGCTTGAGGGGTTGCTCTTGCAATCTCTAGAAAAAGGACATGGGGTCTACGCCATCCGTTACCCTCACGAAATCATGAGAGCGGAAGAAAAAGAGGCGAGCAAAGACGAAATCGTCTTCGGAAAATGGATAAAACGCAAAGAGATAGTGGAAGGCGGAACCAACATTTTGGGTGTCGGCCCGCTCGGCCATGAGCTTTATATAAATATCAAAGATAAACCCGTTGGTTTCATCGACCCCATCTTCCTTTCGCCACTAGACGAAGAGACTCTTAATGAACTACTGAGCAGTAAAAACATCGTCATTTATGATCCTTACAGCACGAAAGGCGGATTCGCCGAATCGGTGCTCTCGAGCCTTATGGAGAAGGGGTATAAGGGCAAAGTCATCGTCCGTGCCTTGCCAGTCGCTTTCATCCAACACGCCTCTAACAAAGAGCAACTAAGCGATTCATCCTTGCTTATAGAGCAAGTGACGGAACTCATCGATAGCCTAATAGACGCCGAGTAATCGGCGTTTTTACTTAACATAATCTTCTTAGGAAGATAGACTTTCCTCATGAGCAAAATCATCATGCACATCGATCTGAACGCTTTCTTCGCCACCGCGGAAGAAGCGAGAAATCCCTCGCTCCGTGGGAAACCGATCGTTGTAGGGCATCCAGGGAGAAGAGGGGTTGTCTCAACCGCCAATTACGAGGCCCGCAAATACGGCGTTCATAGCGCAATGCCGACGTATGAAGCCGTCAATAAATGTCCTTCATTAATAGTGGTTCCCTGCGATTTTTCTTATTACGAGATGCTCTCGAATTCCTTTTTTGCCTTTTTGCGACGAATCTCGCCACTCGTTGAGCCCGCGAGCATCGATGAAGGATACGTCGATATGACCTCGGTTCTCAAAAACGAGAAGAACCCTTTGCTGTATCTCCAAAAACTCCAGAAATCCATTTACGATGAGCTTGATCTCAAATGTTCCATCGGCATCGCGCCGAGCAAATTCCTCGCGAAAATGTCGAGCGACCTCAAAAAACCGATGGGCATCACCGTTTGTCGAAGGAAAGATATGGAGACGCTCATCTATCCTCTCCCGATTTCCTCTTTTTGGGGCATTGGAAAGAAGACCGCGCCTAAACTAGAGGCCCTCGGCATAGCAACCATCGGCGATTTCAAGAAGAGGTGCGATGAGAATGACCCTGCAGTCGCCGAACTCCTTGGCAAATTCTTCTTCACCGCCAAAGAGTGGGTGAACGGCTATGGAGACGATACGGTGAATCCCGAGCCTTTCGATCCGAAAAGCATCGGCAGGATGGAGACTTTCTCTAGCGATACCAATGATTACGAGGAAATATCCTATAAAATTCAGGAATTAGCGAGAGAAGTCGCAACCGCCGCCCAAAGGGAAGGGAAAAAGGGCAAAACGGTCTCGCTCGTCGTCAAAGACACCTCTTTCAAAAGCCACGACAAAAGCTCGACGAGCAAAAGCGCCACGAATGACTTCGAGGATATTTACGCGAAGGCCCTTTCTTTATATGAGCACAATTTCCTCGGCCAAGTCATTAGGCTAGTCGGCGTCTCTCTTTCCTCTTTAATTGACCCCAAGGAAGAGACGGTGCAGCTCTCTTTTTGGAATTACGAGGAATACGAGGAGATGGATAAGACGAAGCTCCTCATCAATGACTTCAATCGGAAACTCAAGGGGGAATACCTTTCTACGCTCAGGGAGAAAAAAGAACATGGAAATAAAAAAAGCTGAAGAGCTCTTTTATCAGTATCTCTCGGTCGAAAAGGGTTTAGCGAAAGAGACCGTCCAAAGCTACCGCGATGACCTTAAGAAATTCCATAGTTACAAGGAATTCGCCTCTCGACTTGACACTTCCGATCTTTTGCCAAGCGATCTCACCGATTTCTTGATGCTTCAGTCAAAAGACGGATTGAGCGTGCCGACGATTCTCCGCCGCCTTTCCTCAACCCGCGGCTTTTTCGAGTTCCTGAACGATGAGAAGATAACTTCCATCGAAATCCCGCATATCGATGCGCCGAAAGAGAGCAAAAGAATCCCGGTCGTCTTAAGCGAAGAGCAGGTTGAGGCTTTGCTAGAGGAACCCGACATGAAAACCGATGCCGGGATAAGAGATAGAGCGATGCTTGAGGTGATGTATGGAAGCGGCTTACGTGTCAGCGAGCTACTAAAGCTCGAGAAAAAAGACGTGAATCTCGTGAATAAAATCATCACGGTGCGAGGGAAAGGTGATAAAGAGAGAAGCGTGCCGATCAGCGAGTTTGCTCTCGCATATCTCGAGAAATACATGAACGGGCCGCGGAAAAGGCACGAGAAGAAGCCTTCTCCGTATTTATTCCTCAACCGCGAAGGTAAGCCTCTTTCGCGCATCTATTTCTTCGAGCAGGTCCAGAAATACGCAAGAAACATCGGCATCGAGGCCCCAGTCTCTCCCCATACCCTCAGGCACTGCTTCGCCACGCATTTATTGGAACATGGGGCGGATCTAAGGATGGTTCAGGAAATGCTGGGGCACAGCAATATCGTGACCACGGAAATCTATACCTCGGTCTCGAGTCAAAGAATCATGAGCGCCTACGAGCAATACGCGAAGCGAAAGTAGTATAATCCGGATAGAAAATCCATCGCCTTCATATGCATGAAGACGAGAATGCAAATAGGAGTCAACGTTATGGAATATAGGAAATACAAACGCATCTTCCTCATCGTCGCCGACAGCGCCGGCATCGGGGAAGAGCCAGATGCCGATAAATTCGGCGATAAAGGCACGAATACCTGGGTGCATGCGGCTGCTTCCGTCGGCGGACTCAACGTCCCCAATATGGAAAAACTCGGTATCGGCGAGCTCGCCGATATCCCTGGCGTAAAAGCAGTAAGCGATCATCCACACGCTTTCTCTTTGCGTTTACGCGAAAGAAGCAACGGCAAAGACACGATGACAGGGCACTGGGAGATGATGGGGGTGCTCACCGAAAAACCCTTCAAGACTTTCACCGATACCGGCTTCCCCAAAGAGCTAATCGACGAATTAGAGAGAAGAACCGGCCATAAAATCATCGGCAACTGCGCCGCCAGCGGCACCGAGATCATCAAAGAGCTCGGGGAAGAGCAGATGCGCGACAATTCACTCATCGTCTATACTTCCGCCGACAGCGTTCTCCAAATCGCGGCCCATGAAGAAGTCACCGGGTTAGAGGAGCTATATCGTTGCTGTTCCATCGCCCGCGAACTCTGCATGAAAGAGGAATGGCGCGTAGGGCGCGTCATCGCTCGCCCGTATTTGGGGAGCGATCCAAGCAATTTCAAGCGCACGAGCAACCGCCACGATTATGCTTTGAAACCCCCTTATACAACCGATATGAACGCTTTGATGGACCATGGCTATATGACTTCATGCGTAGGCAAAATCTGCGATATTTTCGATGAGTATGGCGTAACGAAAACCGTGCATACCGTCAGCAACGAAGACGGAATGGATAAAACGATCGAGCAACTTAAAAATGACGATTATACCGGCTTATGCTTCGTGAACCTCGTCGAATTCGACAGCGAGTTCGGCCATCGCCGCAATCCCGTTGGCTACGCCCGCGCCTTAGAAAGATTCGATATTCGGGTAGGGGAATTCATCGCCAATATGAAAGATGATGATCTCCTCCTCATCACGGCAGATCACGGCAATGACCCAACGCACACAGGCACCGACCATACGCGCGAGAAAGTGCCGCTTCTAGCCTATAGCAAGTCCATCGATAATGGCGGCTATCTCGAAGAAAGAGATAGTTTCGCCGATATCGGGGCGAGCATCCTCTATAATTTCAAAGTCGAGAAACCGAGCCATTTGATTGGCACAAACATCGAAGAGTTCTTCAAGGAGTAAGCTATGAAAAAGAAAGTATCGATATTCGCTGCGCTTTTACCGATGGTATTTTTGGCGAGTTGCGCAACATCCAAAGCCTCTTCCTCCTCAAGCGTCGCTGCTTACGAAGTTAAATGGGTGAGCCCTACAGGCACCCCAGCCCTGGCTTTCTACCGCGATGGCTATAACTCCAACTGGGTCTCCAGTTCCTCGCCAGCCGAGGTGGTGGTGCCAGAGTTAAAGAAAAGCGATTACGATGCCGTGGTGTTTGACGGCATCTCCGGGCTCAACGTCATCAAGAAATCGAACGGGACCTCCAAATACAGACTCGCGGAATGGATCACGGGCGGCTCTTTCTACGTCGTGAGCAGCAAGCATAAAAGCGATGAGGCTTTTTTAGCCACAGGAAGCGTTGAAAGCTTCGCGCAAGGCGGCATCGCCTCAACGGTTTTTGAGAAAATCGCGAAGGAAAAGTGGGGCTTCACTGGGACTATCAACTACGAAGCTGGCGTGGCGGGGGTCAAAAGCACCCTTTTAAAGAACAGCGATGCCTATGATTATTACGTCATTGCCGAGCCTTCTTTATACGAAGTCCAAAGCCAAATGGACAATCTCAACATCATCTGCTCTTTGCAGGATGAATGGAAAGAGGCAGGATATGGGAATATTCCCGGTGGGGCGCTTTTCATCAACAAGGATAGATATGACGTCTATAAAGACAAAATCGATGCTTTCTGGACGAGAATGAAGGTGGCAAAAGATAATCTCATCTCCAATCCGTCTGATGCCATCCGTTATCTAAATTCATACGAGAATAACGACAACCACGCGAAAAAACTCGCCGCTAGATTCGGAATCAGCGATGTTTCTTCTATCGAGTCGTTACAGAAAGACGGCGCGAATAAGCTCAATTTCGTCGCTTCTTCGGAAGTGAGCAACAAAAAAGCGGTGGCCAATGACTTTGCTGCGGCTTTGGGGTTAGATTCCTACAGTGATGAGCTATTCCTATAAATAAAAGAAAGAAAAGACGATTATGCGGAGAAGTAGGCGAAATCGTTACCTCGAAAGCTTGTTTGAGGCGCTCGGTTTCGTCTTTCTTTTGCTTATTTGGCTACTCATTTCGCGTTCTTTGGAGCATCAAGGAAATTACTTATTCCCAGGTCCCATCGAGGTTTTAAGGAAATTATGGTATCTAGTGAGCGAAGAAGCTTCGCTTACTTTCTCCGCCTTAGGATGGACGATTTCAAGGGTTCTCATCGGTTGGAGCATTTCCTTCCTTTTAGGGATGATTTTCGGCACGTTATCGGGGTTATATGAAGGAGCAAGGCGTTTCTTTAAGCCTTTTATCGTCTTCACGAGGGCGATGCCGACGGCCGCGGTTGCGATTATTGTGATTGCCATCGTCTTCCAAAAAGGTCCTTTACCGGATTTTGTGCCGTCATTCCTCGTCTTTTTCGTGGCCTTTCCGCTTATTTATGAGGCTTTCCGTTCTGGTATCGAGAATGAGCCAATCGAAATCATCAATGCGCTTGATCTTGATGGCGGAGGCCATACGAGTCTTCATTCGATCGTGCGCGTTCTCTGGCCTGATTCATTTCCATACGTCTTATTATCGATTACCCAGAGTTTTGGATTGTCTTTCAAAGTCGCCATCATGAGCGAAATCATTTCTAACTCGAGCGCGACGCATTTAGGAATCGGTAATCTCATAACGATTTCTAAATCCTATGTCGAGATGGACGCCGTGATCGCATATTCATTAATTGCCGTCATCTTAGTGCTCTTGATCGACATTCCGCTCAACGCCTTGAATAAGAGATTCGGAGACGATAATCGCTCAGCGAGCAAAAAGACTGAGTCGAAATAAAATCAGTCTTATAAATAGTCATTCATAGACGTTCATTAATTTAATGGATTTATCTAATTAAGGAAAAAGGCCATTATATGCATGGAACGCCTTTTTTGTTTTTGATGATGATATAAATGCCTTGAAATCAGGTATCTGTTTTTGCTTAGATCAATCGGATTTATAGGAGTAAGAAACAAGAGAAAATCATAACGAAATCGCATAATAGATTAGTAATTAATTAGTAGATTTTAAAAATGTGTGGAAAAAGGCGAGTTTTCCACAAAAAGGCATTGTGAATTGTTGTTATGCGATTGGCAAAACACTAGGAAATATCGCGAAACCACTATTATTACTTAACATAATATACATTATGCGAAGTTGTGAATAGAGCCGTTGTTTTTGTCGAAATTAGTAGTTTTTGTTTTGCGATTTTTCCTATTCGATTTTTCTCTGCGTTTTTTGTGTGGGGTGTGCCGCTATCCCTACTTCCGCTTTCTGATAACTGCTAAAGGCAAACGAAAAGGCTTACCGGATTGTCGGTAAGCCAACGCCTTCAAATTAATTTAATGAATCAGCCCTACTTCAATTTGAGCTTTTCCTTCGTCTTTTCAATGAGCCCCTCAAGATTGATTTCGTTTCTGATCGAGTCTAAAAAGAGATGGATTATCGTCTCTCCGCAGTCATAGACGATCCACCCGGATTCCCCATTCCCGTCTTTTCTTTTGAGCTCCCCACCGTTTTTGATGAGAGTCTCTTCGATATACTCTTCCATTGAGGCGAGCTGTCTCTCATTCATCGCTGTGCCGAGCAAATAATAATCGGCATAGGGATTGATGTTCTTGAGCGATACGATGCTGACGTCCTCTATTTTGTGCTCCTCGAGCGTTTTCTTCAGTTCTTCCACCATTTCCATGATTCTACTTCCTTTTTCCTTTATATATTTATAGATATGCTTCGTAGCATTCTTGTGACAATAGGCACTTATCCGCTTCTTCCCCCGCTTTCTCGTGCAAGAATTCGCGGTTGGCCCTTAAGACGCTTATGAATCCTTTCTCGTAGTCCTTTTTGCATTCCTCGATGTAGGAGGCACTGTCCCATCCGCGCAACGGGTCGATTTTATCGGCGCTGTAGATAATCTGCGCTAAAGGGGGCATCGTCGCATTGCCTGAGCAATGATAACGTATGGCGAAGAGGATTTCATCGTCATCTATATGGAAATCCCTTTCAGCGTAAATGGCCCCAACGAACTGGTGATAGGCCCAGTTTGGGCAAGAGATAGCTTCTTTTACGCCTTCTTTTTCTAAAAGCGCTTTACCCTCCTCATCCTTCACGTATTTCCCGATATCGTGGAGAAGCCCCGCGATATAGGCTCGCCCTGGGTTAGAGAGATTATTGCTGAGCGCTATCTCATAAGAGAGCAGCGCGACCGATTCGCTGTGACGCAGGCGCTTATCCGTCAGGTATGACGCCACTTTTTGGACATAATAAAGCTTTTTCTCGTGGATGAGCTTAAGCGCTTCTTTCGATAGCTCGATATAACGCAGCGTGCGGTTATCTTCTTCCGAAGAGAGGAAAGATACCCCCGCTTCCTCGGGCTTGATGGTCTTAAGGGAAGCGCAATTCACGAAAACCTCTTCTAGCGGCTTCTCGTTATCGGGGCTCACAAGTAGATGTATATCTTCTTCGTTATGCTTCTTCAGATATTCTTCCAAAGACATATCAAAAAGCGATTTATCGATCTTTAAGGTCGGATTTTCGCTTCCGATTGATGAGGACAATAAATCGATGCGTTCATCAAACGAGGCACTAGACGCCTCTTTGAATGGCAAAAAGACGACAGGCGAAGATAAAAGCTTGCCTACGCGCTTCGCATAAGCTAACTCTGAATTAGTGACTGGCGAGAATTCGCCTGGATAAAGAAGAAGCTTGTTCATCGAGGGAGAGAGATAAGCGGTTTTTCCTCGTTCCGCTTATATAGGAGGATGGTTTTCCCGGTGATCGCGACAAGCTCGCTTCCGGTTTTCTCGGATATTGCTTCTGCCAAAGAGGAAATTTCCTCCTCACTATTCTGGAGAACCCTTATCTTGATGAGCTCATGGGCCTTCAAGGCATTATTGAGGGCTTTGATAATCGCTTCATCTATTTCGCCCTTTCCTAGGTTTAACGATGGCTTTAATTTGGCTCCGAGCCCCCGGAGATACGCTCTATTTTTTGCTAACATGGTTATTGATGCTTACTTTGCTCCTGCTTGTGTAGACTGAGACTCCTTTTGGGACATAAAGGCGATAAGTCTGCCCTTTCCCTTCGAAAGAGAAGAAACCAAGACCTTCGATGCCAATCGATCTTTCTCCTCTTTCCTCGATTTCGATATCGTAGGCGGATAGATCCTTGATGCTTCGTATGGCGGCGCTTTTCGGGAGGAATCCTTTCTTATCGATGACTCTCTGAATCGTCTTTTCGACGCCTTTCCCGGCTTTGTTCCGCTTCAATAAGACCGAAGGCGGGAAATATAGATGCAGCTCTTCCTCTTCTTTGGGATTCCCTTTCTTTTCAAGAAGTTCCACGAAGGAAATGGCTCCTAAAGAGAGGATATCCCCTTTCTCGAGCGTCATTTTCTTATCCGCCAGAGAAGAGAAAGCGAGCAAATCGTCGATGACGCTCTTCTCGATTCGCGCGCCGATATCGTTCCCGCTTTCTAAAGCCGGGGTATCGTAAAGAGTCGAAGAGGCATCAAGCGGTATCTTGAGGACCGGCGTTTTGCTGCCATGGTAGACGCTTGTTTGCACCGCACGCGAAGAATTGTTCGTGAAATTATAGAGGAAACTCGAGAAGAAGGCGCTTTTCCCTGCGCCATGCGAGGAAATAACGTAGACGTCGTGCCCTTTTCTCCGCTTATCGATCTCTTCGCTCAAGCGGCTGCTGTCGGAGAAAAAAGCCAAAGAAACAAGCATCACATCCTCTTTCTTCACGGGGAGGCCCGAGATCCGGAAACGGTGCGCCACGTATTCCTCTAGTTCCTCATCGCTGCTTAATCCTTTGAACAAGTCGCGCTTATTGGCCAAGACGAGGATCGGATTGCTCTTGATGATCTCATTGACCTCTTTGATGAAGGAAGCCTCGAAAGAGAAAGTGTTCACGATATAGACGATGAGAGAGTCGCTCGCTGCGGCATCTTTCATCATGGTGAGAAGATCTTCGCTTGCTCCTAAAGACTCATGCCCCAAGGAAAAACCAGCCTCTTTGTAGCATTTGTCGCAGAAAAGGACGCGGTCGAGCGGAGCTTCCAAGAGGCTCTTGCTTTCGATGTAGCCTTCTTCTTCCTTATGCTCGGCTTGCAGAATCGATCCGCAGTTGGAGCATCTCCTTACGATGTTTACTTTGCTCATTTTTCTTTTCTCTCCGCTTGTTCGCAGAGCCCCCTGTTCTTGATTTTCTTTCGTATCGGCTTTTCCATCTTGCGGTTCAACCAAGTGAAGACGCTGTCCTTTTTCGAGATTGGCTCAGTCAAGATGACATCGATCCCCGCGCCTTTGGCGGCGATGACGTCGGTGAAAATCTGATCGCCGACGAGGATTATCTCCTCTTTATCATAACCGTTTTTCCTGATCCATTTCCTCAATTTGAAGGAAAAAGGCTTCATAAGGCCGCTTGTGGCCTTTATTCCAAGCTTATCGCAATACCTGCTCACCCTTTTCCCGGTGTTGTTGCTTGCCACATACACCTTGATGCCCTCTTTTTTGAGGGATTCGATAAAGGCGACGGTCTCGCTTGTAGGCTCAGCCACATCCACGGGATCAAGCGTATTGTCGAGATCGAAGAGGACGATTTTCTTGCCGATGGCTTTATAAAAGGACGGCGTGATGCTTTTGGCGCTACTCGCGATATAAGTCGGGAGAAAGAGCTTCTTCATCATTCATCCTCATCGAGCGGATTGAGGGAAATCGCTTCATTTGCGCTTCCTTCTTCGCTCGCTTTGTCTGTTTCCTCTTCTTCGTCGAAGAGCGAGATCTGCTCGAAATCGTCTTCTTCGCTTTTGATGGATTCGACTGGATCAGTCGCTTCTTCCTCTTTGACGGGCGGAGCGTAACTCACAATCGACTCATCGACTCTATCATCATCTTCGCGCCCAAGCGAGACGATACGGTCTTTGACGAGGAATTTATCCGGACGTTTCGCGTATTTCTCGGCTGGGGTCAAATAGAGGTCAGCAAAGGTAGCGACATAGGATTCGCCACTCGATAAGACGGCATTATAGGAGATAGGCGCTTCTTTGTTTCCGACTTTGAAGGCGGAGAAAAGAGCGTGTGGCTCGTTTTTGAAGCTATTGAAGAGAGTCGTGGCTTTCTTTAAGCGCGCAGAAAGCGGGATACGTGAGATATCGCTTACGCAGGTATAGGCACGGTCGGTGATAAGGAGGATTTTGCTCTTCTCTTCCGGAGCGAAGGCTAGTAAGCAAGAAGCGTCGGCCCCTTTGAAGTTACCGGCTTTGATGCCACCGCTTCTCGGATTAGTGACCGGGATCTCGTTTTCGTTATAGAAGACCGCCAAACCATTATTGCCCATCACGAGGAGATTGCTGTTGCCACTGGTTAAGGCGACATCGACCAAAGAATCGGTGAGACCTGATAATTTCATCGCCGAAACGGGCTTGGAGTTTCTCACGAGCGGGAAAGAGGAAAGGCGGATGCGCTTGATTTGGCCGCGTTTAGAGAGGAGAGCGATAAATAGATCATCGCGGAACTTCTTCACCGCGAAGCAGCGGACGATTTTCTCGTCTGGCGAAATCGAAACCATGGCATTGATATGCCCGCCGATATCGTTCCATTTGACTTCCTTGACTTCGTTAATCGGGATATAGACATAGTTCCCTTTGCTCGTGAAGCCGAGCAAATAATCGGTCGTTTTCACTAAAGCGTGATAAACGATGACGTCGCCTGGCTTCGTGCCGGGTTTGGCTCCGTTATTGCCACCGCTTCCAACGAAGCTCTTCACCGTGCTCCGCTTGATGTAGCCGTCTTTGCTGACGACTAAATGCGTATCTTCTTCGGCAATGAGGTCGCGCTTATCGACGGAGAGATCAAGCCCTGAGGCGCTTTCGATCTTCGTTCTTCTCTCATCTCCGTATTTCTTCGATATTTCCTTGAGATTCGCGATAATGACATCAAGGATCGCGGAGTGATCTGAAAGGAGCGATTTAAGGTAATCGATGTCTTTTTTAAGGGTGTCGCGCTCATTTTCAAGCGTCACTATATCGGTATGGGAGAGTTTATATAAAGGCATCATGACGATAGCCTCGGCCTGCGGTTCAGAGAAACCAAAGGTGGCTTCCAAATTCGTCTTGCTGTCGGCCTTATCGCGGCTCTTCCTGATGATAGCCACCACTTCGTCTAAGATCGAGACGGCTTTGATGAGCCCTTCGACGATTGAGAGGCGGCTCTCTTCTTTGTTCAAAAGGAAGCGGCTTCTTCGCGTGATGACATCGCTTTGATGAGAGATATAGCAATCGCAATAGGAAAGGAGAGTCATCGTCTGCGGGCGGCGGTCGACGATGGCCACCATATTGGCACTATATCCGCATCGCATATCGGTCTTGCTCATGAGGTATTTGAGCAAAGACTCTGGTTTGGCGTTGTCTTTGAGGTCAATCGCGATCCTTAAGCCGGTTTTATCGGTCTCGTCGCGCACTTCCTCAATCCCCGCCACCGTCTTATCGTGACGGAGCTTATCGATCTGGAAAACGAGTTTGCTTTTGATGACACCATACGGGATTTCGGTGATGATGATCTGCTTCCCGTCTTCCCCATCGACGATTTCGGCTTTCGAGGAGATGTCGATATGCCCTCTTCCTGTTAGATAAATCGATTTGAGACCATCCGACTCATAAACGATGCCGCCGGTCGGGAAATCCGGACCCGGGACATAGGAAAGAAGATCTTCCGCCGAGCAAGTTGGATGCTTGATACGGTAGATGATCGCGTTGTTGATTTCTTTGAGGTTATGCGGAGGGATTTCCGTCGCAATACCGACCGCGATGCCGGTTGAGCCATTGGCGAAAAGATTTGGAAAATAGCTCGGAAGGACGGTCGGCTCTTTCGAGGAGTCATCGTAAGTGAGCTCCATATCGACCGTTTCCATGTCGAGATCGCGCACGAGTTCATTGGAAATCGCGCTTAATCTGGCTTCGGTATAACGCGGAGCGGCTGGCTCATCGCCGTCCATCGAGCCGTTGTTGCCCTGGAAATCGACGAGCGGGTAACGTAAGCGCCAATTCTGGGAGAGGTGCGCTAAAGCGTCGTATATTGAGGCATCGCCATGCGGATGGTATTTACCCATGACGTCACCGACGATATGAGCACTTTTCTTCGTTGGCTTATCAATGGTGTTGCCAGTGATCGCCATATCGAAAACGATGCGGCGTTGGACGGGTTTTAAGCCATCTCGAGCGTCTGGTATGGCGCGTTCCTGGATGACGTCTTTGGCGTAAATCCCAAAGCGCTCGCCCATCAATTCATCCATCGCGGTCAAACTGATATTCTCTATGATTGGGGCTTCTTCTACTTTCTTCTTGGCCATCTTATTTCGCCCCTTTCTGCTTATCGACTTCCTTCATGAAGGAATCTTCGTCATTGAAGGTGATGTTCTCGTTGATCCAATCTCTACGCAAGGCCGCATCTTTTCCCATGAGGATGGAGATGCGCTTCTCCACCACGAGCGGATCTTGGATATCGACGCGGAGCAAAAGGCGCGTTTTCTTATTCATGGTCGTAGAGGCTAGCTGATCAGCGTTCATCTCGCCGAGACCTTTGTAGCGGTTGATGCCGTATCCAGGTCCGATTTTGGCTTTCGCCTCATCGAGCTTGCTTTCATCCCAGACGTAGACAAATTTCTTCACATCGCTCTTTTTGTAGACGCGATAAAGCGGCGGACAAGCGATATAGACCATGCCGTTATCGATGAGGGGCTTCATGTAGTTGTAGAAGAAAGTGAGCAAGAGAATCTGGATGTGGGCGCCGTCGACATCGGCATCGGTCATGATGATGATTTTGCCGTAGTGTGACTCTTTGACGTCGAAATCTTGCCCTACCCCAGCTCCGATTGTCTGGATAAGAGTCGAGAATTCCTCATTCTGGAGCATGCGTTCCATCGTGATGGAATCGGTATTGAGCGGTTTGCCGCGTAATGGCAATATCGCTTGATGGATCCTGTCGCGCCCGTTTTTGGCGCTGCCTCCAGCGGAGTTACCCTCAACGATAAAGAGCTCATTTTGGGCATAATCTTTCGATTGGGCCTGGGCCAATTTATCGGAGATGATGAAATCCTGGCTCTTCTTTTTCGCGGCGTTCCCTCTAGCGGCTTCTCTAGCCTTTCTCGCCGCTTCCCTAGCTTCTTTGGCTGCCTGGCACTTCTTGATGAGGTTGATCGCGAACTCTTTATGCTCGGTGATGTAATAGGTGAACTGGTCGCACGTGAAGCTGGAGCAAGCCTGAAAAGCGTCGGGCGTGCCGAGCTTTCCTTTCGTTTGCCCTTCGTATTCGAGCTTATTCTCGGGGATTTTGACCGCGATGACATACGTCAAACCTTCGCGGAGGTCATTGCCGTCGATTCTCTCTTTCTCTTTGATGACGCCGGTTGAGATGCCCCAGTCATTGATGGCTTTGGTGAGACCGCTTTTGAAGCCGTCTTCGTGGGTGCCGCCTGCGGCGGTCCGTACGCCATTAGCGTAACTAAGCGGGTGGTCACTGTAGTCACTTTGGCACCACTGCATCGCGATTTCGATTTTGATGGGCGAATTCTTGTCCTCGAAATCGATGATCTCGCCGAGCGGCGTCTTATTCGAAGTCAGATTCTCGACGTATTCGCGTAAACCGTTTTCGTAATAGAACTCGTGGCTTAAGCCCGTGCGCTCGTCTTTTAAAACGAAACGCACTTTCTTGCAGAGGAAAGCGTCTTCCTGAAGGTGGTTATAGATGGTGTCCCATTTGAATTCGGTGGTCGAGAAAATCTTGCCGTCTGGCTTAAAACGTATCGATGAGCCGTGCTTTTTGGTGTCGCCGATTTTCTCTAATGGAGTTTCGAGCTCGCCGCCATTATGGAAGCGGATATGGTAGATCCCGCCTTCACGGCACACTGTGATATCTAGCCACTCGGAAAGAGCGTTTGTGACCGTGGCGCCGACGCCATGTAGTCCAGCGCTCGTCGAATAAACCTTGCTATTGAACTTGCCGCCTGAATGGAGCGTCGTGAAAATGAGCTGCACCGCCGGCATATGGCTAGCCTCGTGCATGTCGACGGGGAGCCCACGCCCCTCATCGTCCACTTGGACGGAGCCATCCTTGTGGATGGTCACCGTTATCTTGCTGCCGAAGCCATTCGCGGCCTCATCGACCGCATTATCGACGATTTCCCATACCAAATGGTGCAAACCGGTGGCATTCGTGGAGCCGATATACATGCCAGGTCTTTTCCTGACACCTTCCATCTCGCTTAGAAGCTCAATGTCCTTCGCGCGATAGTCTTGTTCCGCTTTCTCAAAATCAACCATGATGATGTTTTCCAAAAATATACTTCCGCATTATACTCTCAAACGCGAAAATTTGCACACCCTATTAATTCATTAATAGAGGGATTTATCCGCGTTTCTTCGGGTTTTTTTCTCTTCGCTTGTCCCTAGTTGCAAGAAAAGGCTCTCTAATCGATAATGGAGCCCGGGAAAGGAAAATAGATGAACGCATTTTATAACGTCTTGCTGGCTCTTTCTTTGGGGGTCATGGGCTATTTAATAGGAGCCATTCCGACGGGTGTTATCATCGGGAAGGTCTTTTTCCACAAGGACCCGCGAAAAGAGGGATCGCACGGCTCAGGCGGCACCAATTCCTCCCGCGTTTTGGGCAAAAAGGTAGGCGTCATCGTCATTACGCTCGATATTCTGAAGACTGTTGCGGTGCTTTGGATAGCCTACACCATCACCGCTTTCTCGCCGATAAAAGAGGCGATTTCCATCTGGGATAACGGCGTTTTCTATATTTGGTTTGCGGTCTTTTGCTGCGCGATCGGGCACTGCTATCCAGTCTATATCGGCTTTAAGGGCGGGAAGGCCGTGGCATGCTTCATGGGGAGCTCGGGCGGAGCGAGTTACGTTCTCTTCGCTCTCGATTTCATCGTCTTCTTCACGGTCTATAAAATCGGCAAGAAAAAGAACATCGTCTCTTTCGCGAGCATCATCTCTTCACTCATTCTCGTCCTTTTGACTTGGGCACTCATCATTATCGATGCCTTTGGCTGCGATTTGTCGGTTCTATCCTGGAACCTTGGTTTTGCGATAGATCTTTGCCCATCCTGGGAAGAGGGCATATTCAATACTCTGATTGCGCTTCTGCTCATTTATAGGCACCGCGAGAACATCGTTAGATTAAAGAGCCACAAAGAGAAGCCCTATAATTTATTTGGTAAATAATTAGTAGATTTTAAGTATATTCACCACTTTTCGATTGTTTCGATGTGGCCTAGACATTTTTGAGATTGTTCAGAAACGTCATCAATAAACACGCGAATAAAAAAAATAACGGCCTTTGCAAGCCGTTATTTTTAGCGTGTCTTATTGATTGTCCATGTTCTTTCGGACGGAGTTCATGACGGCGCGGATTTGAGCCTCAGATGGCTTCCGCCCCATTTGCATGTACATCGCCCTGATCATGTTCTCATTGATCGGCGGGTTCTTTTTGAGTTGGCTCTTGATGAGTTTTCTCGCTCCGAAGAAGCCAACCACGAGTCCGATGACGAGAGCCGCGATAACGATGCCGAACCAGTTTGGGTCCCAAGTCATTATTAGGCTCTCCCGTCGTATTTGCCAGTCGTGGTGTCAACTGAGATCTTATCGCCAGGATTGATGAAGAGAGGAACGCGGATTTTCATACCGGTCTCGAGAGTCGCATCTTTGCTGCCGCCATTGGTGATGGTATCGCCTCTCACCCCTGGCTCGCAGTCGCTCACGGTGATGGCGACTTTCGCTGGGAGCTGGACTCCGAGGATTTCCTCATCGAAGCTCATGATGATGACTTCGAGGTTCGGTACGAGATATGGGGCCTCGTGCTCGAGGTTTTGGTGGCCGATCTCGACTTGATCGTAGGTTTTCGGATCCATGAAGACATAGGTGGTGCCGGAATCATAGAGATATTGCATCGTCTTTTTGTCGAGACGCGCTTCCTCCACGTCGTAGCCGCTGTTTCTCGCTAATTCGGTGATGGCTCCGGTGCGGACATTCTGGACTTTGATTTTCGCGACCATCTTCCTCATCGCGGTTTTGTTGAGGAGGATATCGATGACGCGATAGAGGATCTTCTCGTCAATAAAGTAATTCCCTGGGCGTAATTCGGTGACGTTCATAAATAAAAAACTCCTTTAACTCTGTAACGCGTGAATATTCTACTCCTCCTCTTCTAAAGAAGGTACCCCCATTTTCGCGGTCAAAGGAGGTAAAAAGCCGGGTTGAAGCGGAGTTCGTTCCCGATATTCGTGCTTTCCCCGTGCCCTGGGTAGACTTTCGTCTCAGTTGGGAGCTTCTTGAGCTTAGAAAGGCTCGACGATACGAGGCTTTCGTCCCCAGAAGGGAGGTCGCATCTCCCATAAGAAAGATGGAAGAGAGTATCGCCACTGAGTAACGCGTTTTCCTTCGGCAGGTAATAACAAACGCTTCCCTCGGTATGAAAAGGCGTGGTGATGACTTTTATCTCACTGATTCCAGGGAAAAGGAGCTTTTCGCCATCACTTACTGTCTTTATATCGTCCCAATCAATCTCTAAGCCGCGCAGAAGGTTGTATTTGCTGTCACTTAAGCATTTCAAATCCTCTTCGCTCACGTAAAGAGGCGCTTTATGGGTGAGATTGAGGAGTCCAAGGATATGGTCATAATGCCCATGCGTGAGAAGGATGCCTTCCAAAGAGGAATAATGGGCATCGATATAGTGATCGAGGCGGTTATTGGTGTTATCGCCGGGGTCCACTAAAAGGCAGCTTCCGCCTTTTTCGCCGATAAAATAAGTGTTGCAGAGAGAGGGACTACCAACGAGTTTATTGATCATAAGTTAAGAAAAAAGGCCCGTGAGGGGCCACTTTTTATTTGCCTTCTTTATGAAGCGTCTCTTTATTGCAGCGGGAGCAATATTTTTTGATCTCCATTTTGTTAGGATGGGTCTTTTTGTTGCGTGTGGTGATGTAATTGTGCTCACCGCATTCGCTGCATTTTAAGATTACTTGATCACGTTTGCTTGCCATATCTACTCACTCTTCTTTCTTTTCGCGAGCGTTATAGTAGCACAACGAAAAATCTAAATCTATCTTTTTAAGCGCAATCGCTTTCTTTTTAGACTCGTCTCCATTTTGGGCTATACTTAAAGGCAGAAAATTATGATTACACGCGATAAAACCAAGCAAATTCAGGTTGGCCCCATTACCATCGGAGGGTCTAACCATATCATCATCCAATCGATGGCCAACATCAAAACGAGCCGCGTCGAGGAAGTCGCTAGGCAGATTAACGAATGCGAGCGCTATGGGGCGGAGCTTTTTAGGGTCTCCGTGCTAGATGAAGAAGACGCAAGAGCCATAAAGGAACTCAAGAAACTCATCCATATACCGCTCGTGGCGGATATCCATATCGATTACCGTTTGGCTCTATTATCCATTGAAAGCGGAGTCGATGCCATCAGGATAAACCCAGGCAATATCGGCGATATTAGTAAAATCGAGAAGGTCGTCTCCGCTTGCAAAGAAAAGCATATTCCAATCAGAGTCGGCGTGAATTCGGGTTCCCTCGATAAAGCGATTTACTGCGGCCGAGAGACCATCAAAGCCCAGTATCTTGTCGACAGCGCCAAAAAGCACGTGAAGATCCTCGAGGATCTTGATTTTCATGATATTGTCATCAGTTTGAAGGGTTCGAACGTCTTAGAGACCATCGCGGCATATCGCCTGGCCGCCGACACTTTTATTTATCCTCTCCATTTAGGCATCACGGAAGCTGGGCCAAAGGATATAGGGTTAATAAGAAGCGCCGCCGGCTTATCCCCGCTTTTGCTAGACGGGATCGGCGATACCATCCGTATCTCTTTGAGCGATGAGCCGAAAGAGGAAGTCAAGGCCGCTTCGCGCTTGCTCCACGATTTATCGCTTAAAGACGACTATCCCACCTTCATCTCTTGCCCAACATGCGGGAGGACCGAAGTCGAGCTCATTCCTCTTGCAAGCAAAGTAAAAGACTATCTTGAGAGCAATCACATCAACAAAGTCGTGGCCATCATGGGCTGCATCGTCAACGGGCCAGGCGAAGCGCGCCACGCCGATTTAGGCGCCGCGGGAGGAAACGGAGTCTGGGTCATCTTCAAAAAAGGCGAAGTCATCAGAAAAGTCAAAGACGAGGATGTCTTTGAAGTATTGAAAGAAGAAATCGACCGCTTATAAGGAAAGCTTTTCTTTCCAGTTCTCCTCATAGATGCCGCTTTGTAGCATCTCGATTTCCTTTTTGTAAGGATATATCGTATCTTTTCCGTCACTTATTACGGGCGTCTCGAGTATTTTCGGAACGCTAGAAAGAGCTGGCTCCACCACCCATTTATGGAGTTTTTCAAAGCCGATCGTGCCATAGCCTATATTCGCGTGACGGTCTTTATGGGAAGAAGGCGGATTGAGGGAATCATTGAGATGGACGGCCTTGATTAAAGAAATGGGCAAATAGGAGGAGAATTCCTCTAAAAGTGCTTTTGGATCGCTCACATCATACCCGGCATCGGACAAGTGGCAGGTATCTAGGCAGATACCAATGCGGTCTTTCTTTTCGATGCCTTCATATATCGCTTTTAGCTCTTCAAAGGAGGAGCCGATCTCACTCCCTTTCCCAGCCATTGTCTCTAGAAGTATCTTCACTCCGCTTTCATCATGAGAAAAAACCTCATTGAGCCCTTCAATGATGTAACGGATGCCGCTTTCTTTGCTCTCTCCGACCGAGCTCCCGGGATGGAGGACGAGCTTATCGAGCTTAAAGGCCGCGACTCTTTTTAATTCATCGAGCAAGAAACGCTTCGAAAGCTCGCGGGTCTCTTCTTTCAAGGGATTGGCGAGATTGATGATATAGGGGGCATGGACGATGATGGCGTCTTTAGAAAAAGAAACCGAATCAAGGAGCGAATTGCCTTCCTCAATCTTCAATGATTCGACGGGGAGGCGGCGCGTATTTTGCGGAGCGCCAGTATAAAACATAAAGGCGCTTTCGCCCCATTCGAGGGCTTTTTGGACGGTCGAAAGGTAAAAAAGCGGCGAAGAAAGAGAGATATGGCTCCCTAAAAGGATCTTCTCGCTCATTCTTCTCCCCTCCCTTTCTTGGCTTCGGCCTTGAATTTCTTGGTCAGCTCTTTCCTTACGCTTTTTTGGATGGCTTTCCTTCGGTATTTCCGTTTGACCTTCTCAATCGCGTATTTCTCTTTCTTCTTATACCCGGGCTTCACCTCGTTTTTCCGGTGACGGGCTTTGGTTATCTTGATCTCGGTGGCCTCTTCTTCGTTCAAAAAGGCCTTTTTCTTGCGGAGCTTGTTCTTTGGGAGGAGCCCCACCGGGTCTTTCTTGAGCTCGCCGTTACGGAGCGAGTAGAAATCGAACTTCACGCCTTCTTCGATCAAAGCGAGCGGCAAAGCGGTCGTATCGTCATTGTAGAATACCCAGGAATCGCCTTCTTTTCCGAATCTCCCAGTCCGCCCAGCGCGATGATGATAGAATTCGAGATCATTTGGGAGATCGATGGAGATGACATCGCTCACATCTTCGATATCCATGCCGCGGCTGAGGAGATCGCTCGAGACGATGAGCGGCACTTCATTCTCTCTGATCGCCCTTAAGGCCTTTTTCCGGCTTCTTTCGTCAAGATCGCCCGTGAAATAGATGGCTTCTTTGCCTTGAGAAGAGAGATAACGATGGATTTCCCCCACTTTTTCCTTGGTGCTAGCAAAAACGATGCACAAGTAAGGTTTGATGATATTGAGTAACGATAAGAGCGCTTCCCCATCATTTTGGTGCTTATTGTCCACGAGGTGATGACGGACCGAACTTGCGGTATTCGTGTTCTCGCTTTTGTATTCGAAATCGCTTCCGACAAAGCGCGCGAGCTCGTTTTTGAGATTCTCTTTGAGAGTGGCCGAAAATACTAGGATCTGTGGCTCCTTCAAAATGGAGAAAAGCTCGACGATATCTTCGAAATACCCTAAATCGAGGAGCATATCGGCTTCGTCTAACACCACGGTTCTGACGCTTTGTAGCGATAAAGCATGCTCCTTCACGAGGATCTCATGGATTCTCCCAGGGGTCCCAATCACGATATGCGGGGCACTCGAGAGCCCTTCAAGGTTATCGCTAGAAGAGGTTTCGCTCGTGAATAGACGCACCTTGAGCTTTGGGAAGAAACGAGTGAAGGCGCGCGCAAAATCATAGGTTTGCCGGGCAAGTTCGCGCGTAGGGCAAATCACGATATCCTGTAAACGCGATAGATTCAGATCGAGTTTAGCGAGCAGCGGGATCAAATAAGCGTGCGTCTTCCCACTCCCCGTCGCGCTTTGGGCAAGGAGTGATTTGCCTGCAAGCGCCTTCGGTATCACTTGCTCTTGGACTTTCGATGGCTCTTTGTAGCCGAGCTTATTGAGCGCATTCACGAGTTCGCTCGATAGATTGTATGCTTTAAAGGATCCCATAAGTAGGCAAATTATAGAGGTTTCGCGCGTAAAAGACCACAATTTAGGATATAATCCTCCTCGTTATGAAAGTCTATTCAGCTGAACCGCATTCTTATTGCTCGGGCGTCGTGAACGCCTTCCTTTTGGCCAAAAAAGCCAAGAAGGAGAATCCGAATAAAGACATATATCTCCTCGGCTCTTTGGTGCACAACGAAGAGGCGATAAAAGAACTCAAAGAGGAGGGATTTATCCTGCTTGACGAAAGAGAGAAAGACCTTTTATCGTCTCTTTCGGAATTACCTATCGGCTCCGTCGTCGTTTTCTCGGCCCATGGGCACCCCGCGACCTACGAAGATGTAGCCAAAGAAAGAGAACTCAAGGTGTATGATGCGAGCTGCGAGAAAGTCAAAAAGAACCTCGAGGCCATCGCTTATTTCCTTCATGCCGGAAGAGAAGTCATCTTCTTGGGCGAGAAAGGCCATCAAGAGGCCGTTGCCTCTCTTTCCGTCGGCGAAAAAGTATTCTTCCTCGATAGCAAAAGGCTGAATGAGTTCGATTTCTCGCTCGTGAAGGATAAAGCCCCGGCTTTCCTTTGTCAGACCACGATGGGAGAAGAGGAAGTAAGAGCTGCCTCTCGCCTCGTCTTAGACCATATTCCGGGGGCTTTTATCCTCGATAGCCGCTGCGAAAGCACCAAAAAGCGCCAATTCGCTCTCCGTTTAGCCCCGAAAGAAGCTGACCTCATCGTCATTCTAGGCTCGCTCACGAGCAACAACACGATGAAACTCGTCTCAATCGCGAAAGATAGTCATCCGGACGCTAGAGTTATCCGCGCCCTGGACTTGGATGAGCTCAAAAAAAGGGACCTACGCCCCTATCATTACTGTGTTCTTGCAAGCGGAGCCTCCACTTCGCCCCGCGTCTATAAAGAGTGCCTCGACTATTTGTCTTCGCTTTGAGTAGCGAAGGCTTTTTCGATGGCTTCGATTTCCTTTCGGAGTTCTTTTTGCTTTGCTTCTCCGATTGAAGGATAAGCGAGGATATTTTTATCTCTTTCTAAAGCTGCCTTCCAATACCGTTTCCACTCCTCGCTCTGCCTTTTTATCTCGATAGGGCCAAAGAAAAGCTCCTCTTCGTTATAAGAGATAGGCTTTTTGCTCTTCTCGAAAAGATAGACGCAGTACGGTTTCCCTTTGTCGTAAAGGAAAATATCGTCTTTCGCGTAAAAGGAATGCTCCATCAGCCATTTGAGCAATACTGGGTATTCAGAATGGGCGTCAATGACCATATAGTCGATATTTCCTAGCTTATTCTGCCCATCTTCTAAGATATCGCGAATGAGTAATCCACCCATCCCAGCGATGATCAAGGCGTTGACCCAACTTGGGATATCGCTTAAGCCGGAAGAAAGAGAGACGCCGATTTGCTTCTCATATCCTTCCTTATTGATCCGCTCCTTCATGATTTTGTAGGGGCCGATTTTATTATCGACGGCAAAAACTTTCGTTACGATTCCGCGAGAGACTAGAGCAAGCGGGACATAAGCGTGATCGCTCCCGATATCGGCGGGATAGCTATCCTTTTTGACAAAGGAGATGATGGCTTCTAGCCGCTTAGAGCACTTTCCTGTTTCCATTATTCAAAACTTTCTTCATTTTGAAAAGCGCCCGTTCCTTCTTCTGACGGATCCTCTCCCGGGTGAGATTATAGCTTTTCCCGATCTCTTCGGCTGATTCGGCTCTCCTCCCGTTTAGCCCGTAATAACGGCAGATGATGTCGCTTTCTTGAGGGCTAAGTTGCTTTAAGCAACGCGCAATTTGCCGCATATCATCCTCGAATTCGATGGTCTTCTTGATGTCGCGCTCGCTCCCCTCATCCGCCTCGAAATCCCCGATCTCGCCTTCATTTTCCTCATTTATCTTCTCGTTGAGCGAGATGGCGTGAGTTTTCGAAAAGGAATCGAGCTCTTTAATTTTCGATTCATCGAGAGTCGGGAAAAAAGACATAAGTTCATCATCGCTTGGCTCTTTGCCTAAGCGGGCCGCAAGTTCGCCTCTGTGCCTTTTTAAGCGCGCGATTTCCTGCTCTTTGTAAGTAGGGATGCGGAGGACGTTTTTCCCTTCGTCAATCCCGCGCGTGATGCTTTGGCGGATCCACCAGGTGGCGTAAGTCGAGAATTTGAAGCCTTTTCGGTAATCGAAGCGGTCGACGGCTTTGATGAGACCCTCATTCCCGCTTTGGATGAGATCGGCAAAAGGGACGTCGTTCCGCCGATATTGGGAGGCGATATCGATGACGAGGCGGAGATTGGAGGTGATGAGGGTATCGCGGGCCTTTTTCCCTTCTTCCACCGCCTTTTTCAGTTCGTTTTCGTTTGCGGAGCCAAGAGAAAGCGCCTTTTCGGCCTCTTTCCCTTTTTCCATTCTTTTCCCGAGCTCTTGTTCCTGCTCTTTCTCAAGAACGGGGTATTTCCCCATTTCGTTGAAATAAAAAGAAAGGCCGGAAGAGGAGAAAGAGGAAGAAGGAAGAACCTCCTCTTTCTCGTTATAGATGCCTTTCTTGGATAAAAGGGAAGATAAAGCCTCGTAGTCCTCTTCGCTTAAAGAGAGCTCATCGATGATGGATAAGAGGTCGGCTCGCGAAAAAGAGCCTTTCTTTTTCCTAAGCGTTTCCGCCTTTTTGAGAGCTTTCTCTAAGGTAGATGTCAAATTTCTTCCTCCGAATTGTTATTTCTTGTTGGTGTCAGGTCCAGTCTGGACGAAGGTGTCGCGGTAATCGCCGAGCTTTTTTGCGCGGGTCGGATGGCGAAGCTTCCTGATGGCTTTGGCTTCGATCTGACGGATTCTCTCGCGAGTGACGCCGAATTCGCGACCCACTTCTTCTAGGGTTCTTGGGCGGTTGTCGTCTAAGCCATAACGGAGTCTCAATACTTTCTCCTCGCGCTCAGTGAGGTCTTTCATGATCTCGTAGAGCTCGTCTTTAAGGAGCGACTTCGTCGTGTATTCTTCCGGCGATTGAGCCTCTTTATCCTCGATGAAGTCCCCTAAATGGCTATCATCCTCTTCGCCGATCGGGGTCTCTAAGGAGACAGGCTCCATCGCGATGCGCTGAATCTCGCGAATACGCTCTGGGGAAAGAGTGCCATCCATCTTCTTGCTGATTTCTTCCGCGGTTGGATCGCGCCCAAGCTCTTGGACGAGCTGGCGCTGAACGCGGGTCATTTTGTTGATGGTCTCCACCATATGGACCGGAATACGGATGGTGCGGGCTTGATCGGCGATTGCCCTAGTGATGGCTTGACGGATCCACCAGGTGGCGTAAGTCGAGAACTTGAAGCCTTTGGTGTAGTCGAATTTCTCGACGGCCTTGATTAAGCCCATATTCCCTTCTTGGATGAGGTCAAGGAAATGCATGCCGCGCCCGACGTAGTGCTTCGCGATCGAGATGACGAGACGCAAATTGGCGGTGATGAGCTTGTTTTTGGCGTTTTGCCCATCATCGACCGTGCACTTGGTGAGGAAGATGTCTTTGGAAGGGTAATTGAAACGGATGGCTTTGCACCACTGCTCATAAGTCAGCTCGCCATGGTCATTTTTGTATTCGTCGTAATAAGCGCGGAGCTTTTTCGCCGCTTCTTCCCCTTCGACGATTCTTTTGGCAAGTTCCGTTTCCTCTTTCGCGGTGAGAAGGTCGACTTTCCCGATTTCCTTCAGATACATCTTCACCGAGTCATTGACTTTGACCTCGCCTGACTGGAGTTTGCTGAAATCGTCGATGGATTCGACTTCCTCTTTCTCTTCGCTCTCTTCGCTCAGCTCTTCATCGGCTTCCATCTCCTCGTTCTGCTTCTCGAGGTCGATTTCGCCGACATCGGCATCATCTAAAGAGGTCTCTTCGTCTTCATCCGAGACCACTTTGATGCCGCTCGAGACGAAGAAGTTGATGAGGTTCTCGTAATCGTCTTCGCTCAGATCATATTTGCTCGTGATATCCATGATCTCGCCTTGGTTGAGTTCGCCTTTCTCTTTGCCTAAAGCGAGCAGATCCTTCTTGAGCTTCGCGATCAGATTCTCCTGCTCTTCGCCTTCATCATCGATGATCACGTCATCGAGTTCGTTCTCTTCGTCGAGTTCTTTCTTTTCTTCGACTTTCTTGCTTTTTTTCGTTGCCATGGTGTTTCTCCTTTGCTTTCTCCTCAGCTTTTATTCGAATTTGCTTGGTGTTTGTTCACGATATCTTGGCTCCGTTTGAGGGCGATGCTGATTTTATCTTCATCGCTAGAGGCGCTTCGGTACTCCTTTTCCCGCTCGCGCTTCGCGTTATAGTCTTCCCTCGCCTTTTTGATGGCTTTCCCTATTTCTTCATAGGAAGAGGCGCTCAAGGGGATATCGTAGGCGTCCTCATCGATATTGAGGAGCTCATCCTCGAGCTCTTTTTTGTTGGATGAATTCAAGGCCTCGATGAAGGCGATGATCTTCGAGACGGAGACGGAGCCAGGTTCCATCTCGTTGATGATATTCGCAAGCTCATTGAGCACCGGATCGAAGAAGTTATCGATGTTTTTCGTGAAATAGTCGATGGCTTCCTCGCTCTCAATCATGCAGATGAGCATCTGGCGCTCCGCGTTATATAAACGCCGGTAATCCCGCCTTTCTTTGTCCGTTTTCAGACTTTTCTCCGCTTTTTTCGGACGCATCAGCCCGAATTCCTCGACTTCGTTTGCTTCTTCTAGGCTATAGGCGCGGAGCTGCTCGCGGATGGTATCGGAGAGATAGCCGGTGGCTTTTGCTAGCTTATTGATGTAGTCGTCGCGAGTTACTCCGGCTGGGGTTCGAGCGAGGAAGGGCAAGAAGTGATTGAGCGCTTTTTGCTTCTCCTCAATCGTGGAGAGCGTCTTCACGTGCAGATAATAGGAGA
Source organism: Roseburia hominis (assembly GCA_963642055.1). Classification (GTDB taxonomy): domain Bacteria; phylum Bacillota_I; class Bacilli_A; order RFN20; family CAG-826; genus UBA4951. The sequence goes on from CAVIFQ010000001.1 coordinate 64,611, forward strand.
GCTGGAATTCGAAGGGATCGACGAGCGAATCCATCTTCTTTTTGAGGGCTTCCGCCCCATCCTCTTGATAAATATCATCGGGATCGCGCTCATCGGAGGCGTTGAGGACTAAACGGAAGGACAGGCCGCTTTTTTGGAGCGAGCCGATAGCCTTCATCATTCCCATCTGCCCTGGATCATCACCGTCTAGGCATAGACGCACTTCGGCGCCGAGCTTTCTAAGTAAGCCGATATGCTCCTTTGTGAGGTTCGTGCCCATGAGAGCGACGGCGCTCCCGATGCCGGCTTTATTGAGGGCGATCGTGTCCATGAAACCTTCTAAAACGTAGACATAACCATCATGCCGCGCGTTTTTCTTCGCATTGTGGTAGTTATAGAGGACTTCGCCTTTATGGAAGATCTTCGTCTCGGGCGTATTCACGTATTTAGGAGAATCGTCGTCTTTGAGCCGGCGGGCCGAGAAGCCGACGACTTGTCCGTTAGAGTCAAAGAGCGGGAAGATGAGGCGCGAGGCGTTGTTATCGCTACTTCCGGTAGCTTTCGCAAGCGTAATTCCGATATCTTCAATCGCTTTGAGCGAATGGCCCTTGGCTTGAAGATACTGGATGGTCTTTTTCCCATCGCTTGGGGCGTAGCCGAGTCCATATTTTTCGATATCTTCCTCGTTGAGTCCGCGTTTAGCTAGATAATTCCGGGCTTCTTCCCCTTCTTTCGTAGAAAGAGAGTAACGGTAATAGGCTTGAAGGTCATTGATGCACTTATAGAGACTATCGAGGGCGGGGTCGACCTTTTTGATGTAGGTGGGCTTTGCCAAGCGGGGATCATAATAACCGACCAAATCGGCGAGTTTTCGCACCGCTTCCTCAAAGCCGATTTTCTCGTAGTTCTGGATGAAGGTGATGGCGTTGCCCCCTTCTCCGCACGAGAAGCACTTGTATATTTGCTTTTCTCTCGAGATATGGAGGGAGGGATGCTTGTCATCGTGAAAAGGGCAGATAGCCACATAGCTCCTCCCTTTCTTGATGACGTGGATATACGAGGAAATGACATTCACGATATCGCATGACTTCAAGAGATTCTCAATGACGCCGTATTCAATCATTTATGTCCAATTCTCTCCTCATATTATAAATAATATGTATCTACTAATTATTGACTTAATCTTTACTAATTTTAGAAGAAGCACTTCTCGGTGAAATAAGGAATGAGCTCATCAATCGATAGTCTCACCTGTTTCATCGAATCGCGTTCTCTGACGGTCACGCAGTTATCTTTCTCGGTGTCGAAATCGATGGTGACGCAATAGGGAGTGCCAATCGCATCTTGCCTTCTATAACGTTTTCCAATCGAAGCTGTGACATCATACACGCAAGAGAAATGCTTATTGAGAGTAGAGAGGATTTCGTTCCCCTTCTCCTCGAGTTTCTTCGAAAGCGGCAAAACCGCGATCTTATAAGGGGCAAGAGGGGTCGCTAAATGCATCACGATGCGGCTATCGCCACCTTCTAAAGCCTCTTCGTCGTAAGCGTCCACCATCGCCATGAGCATCAGGCGGTCAAGCCCCATGCTTGGTTCAATGACATACGGCAAATAACGCTCATTGGTATCAGGATCAAAATATGTCAGATCCTGCTTGCTGTAATTTTGATGACGCGAGAGGTCATAATCGGTGCGGTCGGCCACACCGAGTATCTCACCCCAACCTAAAGAGGGGAAATCATACTCAACATCGGTCGTGGCCTTGGAATAGAAGGCTAATTCGGCTGGCTCATGGTCGCGGAAACGGAGGTTTTCGGCCTTGATGCCAAGCGATTCGACGAATTTGAGGCAATAATCCTTCCAGTAGGCAAACCATTCAAGGTCAGTGCCTGGCTTACAGAAGAACTCCATTTCCATTTGCTCGAATTCGCGAGTGCGGAAAGTGAAATTCCCTGGGGTGATCTCGTTACGGAAGCTCTTGCCAGCATTGCAAATGCCAAACGGAATCTTCTTCCTGGCTGCGCGCTGCACCGCTTTAAAGTCCACGAAGACGCCTTGAGCGGTTTCCGGGCGGAGATAGACGGTGCTGCTGCTATCTTCAGTGACCCCGATATGGGTTTTGAACATCATATTGAACTTTCTGATCGGCGTGAATTCGCTTTTGCCGCAGCTAGGGCACTTCAGCGTGTGCTCTTTCATGAATTTATCCATGTCTTCGAAACTCATTCCCTCGACATCGACATCCGGATATTGCTCGTGGATAAGGGAATCGGCGCGGTGACGGGCATGGCAGTATTTGCAGTCCACCATCGGATCATTGAAAGTCGAGACGTGGCCAGTGGCTTCCCATACTTTCGGGTTCATGAGGATTGCGGCATCGATACCGACGTTCGTCGGGCTTTCCTGGACGAACTTCTTCCACCACATCGCCTTGACGTTCTTCTTTAATTCCGCTCCCAAAGGGCCATAGTCCCATGTATTGGACAAGCCACCATAAATCTCGCTGCCTGGGAAGACGTAGCCAGAGGTGATTAAATGCGAGGTGATTTTCTCGAAATCGAATTTATTTGCCATAATAAAAAATGAAGTACCTTTCCTTTAGACGCGTGTATTGTATGTTTGTTAGATAGTGCGTCAACCCTATATAAGTGAATTTTATACGCTCGATGCGAGCATTTTCAAGCTTTTGAAGCTGGTCGAGAGATTGCTTTTGACGTATTTGCACAAGCTCTCGATGATGGGTAAACATTCTTTGTCTTCAAAACTGACGCGCGATAAGTCAGTGGGTGCGCAGCGGAAGATGTAACGAAGGATCTCAAGGGTGCGTTTGCCTGGATAAGTTGCCCCGGGGCTTCTTTCCTCGTTTTCGCAGACGAATCCCCCCGCTTCATAATCGATCCCGACGATTTTGCGTTTATTCCCGCAGATGACGCAACTATCGACATTGAGCCCGTATCCTTCAAGTTCGATGAGCTGAGCGAAATAAATGAGCGTGGCTGTAAAGGGCGAAAAGCCCTTATCGATGGCTTCCAGTGCCGCTTTTAGCCATAAATACGCGCTTTTGGCGTCCTCTTCCATGATGAGTTTAGAGGAAACTTCCTCGATGAAAGAAAGAGAGGCCATGCTCTTCAGATCATCTTTATAAGGAGGAGCCTTCAATAAAGCCCCCTCTTTCAAGGTGTATAAACCGTTTTTCTCGGTCAATAAAAAGGAAGAATAAGCGAGCGGCAAAAGCGAAGAAGCGTTCCTGCTCGTTATTTTCTTGACCCCGTAAGCATGGAAAGAGATTAAGCCTTCTGCTCCCACAATACTCACGATGCGGTCTTTGTCTTTGAAATCGGAGAGACGAATGATGTAGCCTTCAGCTTTCTTATCCTTCATCCTCTTCCCCGTAGCCGAAATTCTTGAGTTTATCCGGCCTATTCCGCCAGTTGGCTTCATGACGCACTTTCACGACGAGCTCGACTCTCTTTTTCCATTCTTTCTGGAGATTTCTTCTCGCCGTCATCGAGATGCGTTTGATCATCTCTCCGCCTTTACCGATCAAAATGGCGACTTGCCCTTCTTTCTCGACGTAAATAGAAGCAACGATTTTCACGATATCCTTGCTCTCTTTGAAGGAATCGATGGTGACGGCGGACTGGTGAGGCACCTCATCCTTGCAGAAATGGAGGATTTCGCTCCTGATCATCTCTTTGGCGGCGAAAACCTCGTCTTTGTCGGTATATGTATCGGATGAGAAATAGGATGGTCCTTCCGGAATGACGCTTTTGACGGCCTCTTTCACTTCCTTGAGGCCGAAATTGGTGAGGGCGCTCATCTGAAGAATCGTCGCCTCCGGATAAGTCGAGACGTAATGCTTTAATAAAGCCTCCATTTCGGGGGCTCTCGCCAGATCAATCTTATTGATCACGATGAAAAGAGGGCAATCCATCTTAAGAGAAGAAAGGATCTTATCGTCTTTGCTCGTGTCCTTATTCTCGGCGCTGACGATATAAATGGCGGCATCCGCCCCGCTTAAGGAGCTTTTGGCTTCCTTATTCATGTATTTGTCGAGATTGCCTTCTCCCTCAAATAGCCCCGGTGTATCGATAAAAACCATCTGGGCGTCTTTGTTTTGGAGAATGCCGTCGATATTATCGCGCGTGGTCTGGGGTTTCGGAGAGACAATGGAGACGCGCTTAGAGAGAAGAGCGTTCAAGAACGTGCTCTTCCCGACATTGGGTTGGCCTAAAATGGCGATGAATCCGCTTTTCATAAATCGTCGCTCGTGAAGGCGAAAGGAAGGAGCTCTTCCACGTTCGTCTCATAGATATCGCCTAGAAGATTCCCTAGATAAATCGGGGCGGAAGAAGGGAATAATTCGCTGATGACTTGCCGGCAGGCGCCGCATGGCGAACACGGGCCCTCCGTATCGCCGACAATGGCAAGCGCCGCGAAATCATCGATCGTCTTCCCTTCCATCATCGCGTGGTATAAGGCGTTTCTTTCCGCGCACATCGAAAGGCCATAGCTGCTATTTTCGATATTCGCTCCGAGATATACCTCACCATCATGCGTAAGGAGCGCCGCTCCCACCGCGAAATGGCTATAAGGGCTATAGGAGAGCTTGCGCGCCTCCTTTGCTCTTTCGATAAGTTCCTCTTTACTCAGCATCTTTCACCCTTTCTAGGATTTTATCCTGTAGTGGAAACATTATTTCCTCGTCTTCTTTTTTCATATGGTCGTAGCCTAAGAGATGCAGCAAGCCATGCGTAAAGAGGAAAGAGAGCTCGCGGAGCTCGCTGTTCCCTATTTCCTTGGCTTGCTTTTGGGCGACGGGGAGACAGATGAGTATCTCTCCTAGCATCCGCAAAACCGTTGGATCGTTTATCTGGTCTTTCGGGTCTTTATCGTCATTGAAGGCGAAAGAGATGACATCGGTTGGCCGGTCGACGTGCCGGTAATCGCGATTGATCTGGTGAATCGTCTCTTCATCGACCAGCGATACATCGATCTCGTAATTGGTCGTAATGTCTAGCAAACTGAAAGCCTCTTCCGCGATTTTGTTGTAACGCGCTTCCAAGGCGTCGTATTTTTCCCCAAAGGGGTTATCAAAAAGTATTTCCATCGCCGAAATTGTAGCACAATCGGCTCTTTTTGTGGCTATTTCATCGCTTGATTTGCTGGTGAAGACAGATATTCGACGTAATGGCCTCGCGCAACTAGGAAATCCTTCTTATTGAAGAGCGGCTCAAGCGTTTTCTTGAAGAGCAAATATATGCCAAAGAGCGCGAAAAGATGGAAGAGATAAAAATTGAGCGTCACCTCATTCTGGAAAAGGAGAGACAAGAGATTGCTCGAGAGTAGTCCCACCGCGATCACGATCCTCTCATACTCGATATCGCGGCTCAAAGAAGATGAGATATCCCCTATTTCTTGGAGGGAGGAGATGCTTTTCTCTTTGTCGCTTTCTTCTTTCACCTCTTTTTCTAGTCTCTCCAAATCGCCCCTTTTGCTTTCAAAGCGCTTTTTGAAGAAGAAGGATGAGAAAAGGCATAAAAAGATCGAGAAAGCGACAGGGAGGAGGAAAAAGGGATTATTGAAAGAGACCAAGAAAGTCAAAATCAAAGCGCCGATCAAAGAGGAGATGGCGTTAGGGACATCGGCAAGCAAATACCGCTTATAAAAGTAGTAACGGCGATATGATTCCTCCATTTTTCCTTTGTCTTCATCGTAAGTGCGCTCCAAATATCTTTTATCGAGCTTCTTGGATACCTTCATCATGAACATCCTGGAAGCGAGCGAAGATAGGCCAAAGGCAATGAAAGAGAGCATGGGGAGTAAGATATTGCCCTCCTTGGAAAAGAAATAGAAACCCACCAATAAGGCTAGTTCCGATATAACGGTCAATAAGCAAATGCAGAAAGAAAGCCACCAGCTCATGAAGGGAGGAGCGAATGTAGCTCCCTCTTCTTCATAGATATCTTTCTCAAGAACCCCGAAGATGCCAGAGAAGAGCTCCTCGAATTCCTTTTTCTCGTAACGCTTCTTCCCTCTAGCGGGATCAAAAACATAAACAAAGCGTTTGCTTATCTTCCTGATATAGACCATATGACCGTTTTTCTGCTCGCCCATCACGGCGAGAAAGGGCTGCTTCTCATTAAAAGGGTAGCCGATATGCTCATCTCCGGCATCATAAAAGGCCAGCTTATGCCCGTAGCGTCTTGCCCCTTCTTCCAAATCTAGCAGAGAAAAAGGTGGATGAAGGGGCAATTTCGCCCTTTTGTAACGGTTTTTGCCCGTGCGATTGACAAGAAGCATCTGGAAGCACGCCAAGGAGCAAGCTTCATCGTTAATTTGATAAGTGAGATATCCCATACACCCATTTCTAGGAGGGAAAAAGGCGTTTTACCAAAAAAACAAATAAAAAAGCCTCCGTTTGAGGGGAGGCTAGGGCTTACCATTTCTTGCGGCGGGCCATTTCGCTCTTCATCTTGCGACGGAGACCGGTTTTCAAATAGAATTCGCGTTTGCGGCTTTCCATCAAGATACCGCTTTTGTTGACGCTGCGTTTGAAGCGACGAAGCGCGTCATCGAGTGATTCACCTTCGCGAACGACTGTTTTAACTGCCATGAACTATCACCTCGTCTTTCTTAACCTGCGTCATTTTACGCCAAAAAGAGGGAAAAACAAGCCGAATATCACTCTTTTATGGCCTTTCGCGGGCCTTTTTGCCCTTGGATTCGCTTTATATCCTTATATATAAAGGAAGTCCCCTCCGGGAAGGGAGGGGAGAATCATGGAAGTCTTCTTATTTGTTCTTGCTCTTCAAGAGGTCTTCGTAAGCCTTTTTAAGCTCGATTCCGATCTTGTCTAAGCTTCTTTCTTCAGCCGTCTTATAGCCGTTTTCGAGTATTTCCTGATTGTCCCCCATCTCGAGTAACGAAGAGAGAATAGAGGCAAACTCGTCGACGTTTTTGCCCATGTGGCAGTTATATCCATCCTTAAGCCAAGGATCATAAACCCCGATGGAGCGGACTAGAAGCGGCGTCTTGCAGGCGAGAGCTTCAAGCGTCACGATGCCCTCGGTCTCTTCGCGCGAAGGGAAGAACATACAGCTCGCTAAATGGTAGGAGGCTTTGATAAGGCCGCCGGAGATATAGCCAGGCATAAGCACATTATCGGGCTTATGACGGATCTCGCGACGTATATCAAGCGACTGGGCGATCGCCGGGAGATGCCCAAACCAGATGAATTTGATGTCGGGGAATCTTCTCGCGACTTCAAAGAAATCGTCGAGCCCTTTCCTGATGAAGGGGAAACCAACGCCCATCACAAAGCGCTCTTTATCAGCGATATGGAACCTCTCCTTGAAGAGTTTGATATCTTCCTCGTTCCTCTCGTATTCCTTGGGGTTTATGCCGTTGGATATCGAAATAACGGGAGCTCCGAGATTATAGCCTTCGATGAGTTTCTTCGAATACGGGGTTGGAGTGATGATTAAATCCGCCAAAGAGTACATCGTATCGAGTTGACGGTCAAAGTACGGCTCGATGATCTTCCAGCAGCGGAATGATTCTCTCCAGTCTTCGTGGGTGCTGTGCCCGTGCACAATCAAAGGGATGCCCTTTTTCTTGCAGGCTCTCGCTACCCTTTCGCTTTTGCTCCAGAGGGTATTCACGTGAGCGAGGTCATAAGTGTCGCTCGGGTCATAAGTGATCTCGACCCCCGCTCTTTTTAAGGCTTCGGTTTGGTGCTTTTGGGCGCGACCGATGCCGCTGTTGTTTATTTTGTCGTAATCCTGGTAATAAAGAAGGACCTTCATAGGCTTATTTCTCTTCCATGATGGAGACGCTTGCGGAGCACCCGATTCTATTGGCGCCCGCCTTAATAAGCGCGAGCATCTCTTCTTTCGTATGGATGCCGCCGGCCGCTTTCACGCCGATATAGGGCCCAACCGCTTTTCTCATGATGGCGACATCTTCAACGGTCGCTCCGCCTTTGCCAAAGCCCGTGGAGGTTTTCACGAAGTCCGCCCCACCTTTCGCGGCGGCTTTGGAGCATTCCTCGATTTCCTCTTTGCTCAAGTAGCAGTTCTCGAGGATGACTTTGAGGGTTTTGCTGCCGATGGCCTTTTTGACCATCCTGACTTCTTCTTCGATGAAGGCGTAATCATGCTCTTTGGCCATCGAGATATTCTGGACCATATCGACTTCATCTGCCCCATCGCTGACGGCGATCTTCGCTTCTTCGGCGATGGCTTTCGGGGAAGAGGCGCCAAGAGGGAAGCCCACGACCGTGCAGACTTTAACGTCGCTCCCCTCGAGGAGCTTTTTGGCGACTTTGACGTAGAAAGGGTTCACGCAGACGCTCATGAAATCGTATTTTTTGGCCTCTTTGCAGAGTTTCACGATATCGGCGATTTTCGCATCGGCGTGCAGATTTGTATGATCGAAAAATTTGTTGTATTGCATAAATTTATCTCCAAGCGTTATTTTACCGCTTCTCGCCTTTTCTTCCTAATAAAAGAAAAAAGGGCTTGCGCCCTCTCTTCTTTTAGTCTTCTTTCTTGTGGTGAACGATTTCCTTGCCCTTGTAATATCCGCATTCCGGGCAAACGGTGTGGCTATCGATCAAGGCACCGCAGTGATTGCAGACGGTTTTGCCGGTCACTTCAAGCTTGAAGTGGGTTCTCCGCAATCTCTTTCTCGTTTTCGAAGTTCTTCTTTGTGGTACTGCCATTGCTCTTTCCTCTCTTTCGACTCGGTAATTATAGATAGAGAGGAGCCAGAGTCAATATTCGTTTAGACAATGTCAAAAGAATTCGCATTTTCTTTCGATTGCTCAGTTAAGCAATCCGCAATATCGGAATGTTAATCAGCCCGGTTATCTTTGGTATAGACAATCTTGAGGACTTCACCTCTAAGAGGGCGATTGGAGGGGATACGGACATGGATATAGGATGAGGTGTGCCCATATGCGTAGCCATTCTTATCTTCCTCGAAAAGCACTTCCACTTCTTTGTTATAGAAAGAGGACTCATAACTTTCTTGGAGGTCTTTGGCTAGAGCGAGCAGTTCATGCACGCGGCGATTCTTCGTCGAAGGATCGATTTGATCTTTCATGGAAGCCGCGAGAGTCCCGGTTCTCGCGCTGAAAGGGAAGACATGGATTTGGCTGAAGCGCGCTTTCTTAACAAAAGAAAGAGTCTCTTGCCACTCCTCTTCGCTTTCCCCAGGGAAGCCGACGATGATGTCGGTAGTGATCGCAATATCGCTTTTACTTGCCCTTAAAGAAGAAATAGTGTTCAAGAAAGCCTCGGTATCGTAAGGCCGGTGCATTCTTTTTAGGACCGAGGAGCTCCCACTTTGAAGAGGGATATGGACGTGATTAGCGAGCGCAGGATAAGTGAGCAATAATTCATTCAATTTCGGGGTTATTTCGGAACTCTCGAGACTCCCTAAACGGAGGCGGTATAAAGATGGATTCTCTTTGAGAATATCTTCGGAGAGCTCAAAAAGATCGCATGGCTCCTCTAGATCGAGCCCGTATTTCCCGATATGGATGCCAGTCAGGACGATTTCTTTGTATCCTTTCTCGACGAGGTTTTTGCTCTCGAGCAGGACGCTTTCTTTGCTGCGGCTTCGGCTATTGCCGCGAAGTGAAGGAATAAGGCAATACGAGCAGAAATTGTCGCACCCGTCCTGGATTTTGAGGTACGCCCTAGTCTGGGAAGAAAGAGCGATTTGCCCCATTTCCTCGAACTCTCTTTTCCTATCGCCTTTTTTCACATCGACGATTGGCGAAACTTTCTCTCCGCTTTTTAAAGCCGAGATATAAGTGATGATGTTGTTTCTTGAGGAGGTGCCAACCACGATATCGGCGCCCATCGAGGCGACGTCATTCGCATGCTCTTCGCTGTAGCAGCCCATGACCACAAGCGTGGCTTTTGGGTTCTCTCTTCTTAATTTCCTGATGTGCTGGCGGCTTTTTTGGTCAGCCACATGCGTCACTCCGCACGTATTGATGACGATAATGTCGGCACTTTCTGGAGAATCAGCTTCCGAATAAGAGGAAAGAAGGAACTGCTCGCGGAGAGCGTTCGTCTCGTAGCCGTTCACCTTGCAGCCAAGGGAGAATAGATAGAACTTCATCATCTGCTCTCCTTTTTCCGGTATTCGGAGAGAAAACGGAGCGAGATGAAGCCGTTATCGAGCAAGGAGGAGATAAGGGCCTCTTTATCGCCGTAAAAATAAGCGTCCACCACTTTCTCAAGCCTTTTGCTCAAATGGGTTTTGACCACTTTCTCGAGGTACTTATCGAATAAAGCGAGTTTGGCGTCCACTCGCCCCTGATCATTGATGAAATAGAGAGTATCCGCATCGTAATCGAAGAAGGCGGCTACGCCATTTTCTTCCTTTATCTTCACGAGTTTCGTGAAATAGGAATCGTAGATTTTATAGCCATAGTAGTCGAAAGTGTCGATGAGGAGCGGCTCATAAGTCGAAAGCAGCTGCTTATAGGGCTGCTTCCCGAGTTTAGAGAAATCGTGGCCGTAGATTTTGTTTATCGAGACGGGGAAAGAAGGGATATAGATGCGTTCATCTTCATATACCATATAAGGCAATTCGCTCATCCCGAGGCTCATGAATTCCTCAAGGGGCAGATAATCGTCCTTGTTCTTTTTCCGGCTCTTCTCGTAATAAAGCTTCTCGATGGTCTTTTTGTTTAATAGACCCCTGATAAGGATATTCGCTCTCGCAATCAAAAAGGGATCGGAGGCTTTTAGGTATCTGCTGTAGCCTTCGATACCGGTAAGAAGGACGCGGTTTTCGATGAAAAAGCGCATCTCATCGCTTTGGAGGAAGGTCGTCTCTTTTTGCTTGGACCCTAAAAAATCATAAAATGACACGCTCATTGCTCATCTCCGAAAGCGCCTAATAAAGCGGCAACATAGATACTCGCGCTTTCGGCGCGGAGGATCCTTTTCCCTAGGCTTATCGCCTTAAATCCGCTTTTTTCGGCCTCTTTCACTTCTTCTAGACTCCACCCTCCTTCAGGTCCCACGAGGACGATGACTTTTGCCCCTTTAGGTAGAGTCATCGCTTCTTTAAGAAGGCTATTGCTCTTCATGGCCTCGCCTTCATAAGCGATGTATTTATAGGAGAAACCCTCTTTTAAGACGGAGGAAAAAGAGGAGACATCATGGACGATGGGGCACTCTAGGCGCTTGCTTTGTTCCGAGGAAGAGAGAGCGATTTTCCGATATCGCTCGTTTTTCTTGGCTCTATCTTTCTCATTTGGCAAAGAGATGATCGAGTATCTAGAAAGAAGCGGATAGAACTCCTCTACCCCCATTTCCGTGCCTTTCATAACGACGAAATCATCGTGCCCACCTTTTAGGAGCGAGAAGCCGATGGCTAGATGGAAAGAACTTTCGCGGTCTTCGTTTTTGAGAGCGACATCGCTCAATAGAAAAGGGTCTAATGACGCGATTTTCGCTTCGTATAACGAGCCATCCGCCACCACTTGGATCACTTCGCCTTTCTTTAAACGTAAGACGGAACGGATATGGAAAAGGGTCTCATCCGAAAAAAGGAACCCCTTATCGTCTTTTTCGCAAAAGAAGCGGTTCATTAATGGAGGAACTCCCCGTTGTTATCTTTAAGCGAATCATTGCCTTTAAGGACGAAGCCAAGAATCAAATAAAGAAGGTAAAGAGCAAAGAAAGGAATGAGAAAAGCCCAGGCGTTAGATAGACAAGTGAAAAATAGAAGGCAGCCTATTCCGCCGATAATGACGAGAGAAGAGAAAAGGGCGATAAAGCCTTCTTTTTTCTTCCCGATGTAGAAATAAGGAACCCCGAAAAGGCCGAGAGTCATCATGAGGATGACCATCGTCTTCTTCGATTTGCTCTTATATAGCTCGTATTCCCCGCTTAAGGGATCGACGAACTGGGTGACATCCTTCGTTTTATAGGAAGATTCGATGGGATCTTTCTCCCCGCAGTAGGGGCAGACGTCCGAATCGAATTTGGAGATATTGCGGTGACAGTTTTTGCAAGTTGGCATAGGAGTAGTATAAACGAGTCGATAGAGAAAGGAGAAAAGAAAAAGGAAGAATTCTTCCTTTTAGAGAAGAAAGAGCCCTGCTTTCGCAGAGCCCTATTTCTTGAATTTGCCCCAGAAGCCTTTCTTTTTGTTGCCTTCCTCAGCCTGGAACTGCTTGAGGAGCTCTTTCTGGGTATCGGATAGATCCGTTGGAGTAGTCACCTTGATATGGAGATATTCGTCCCCTGGTTTCTTGCTTCTAAGATCTTTGACGCCATAGCCACGGAGCTTCAACACCTCATTGGGCTGGGTGCCAGCTGGAATCGAGGTTAGGGTTGGCCCATAGACCGTATCCACATTGACTTTCACCCCGAGCGCGCAGTCGATGAAGGAGAGGGAGAGATCGATATGGATATCGTTCCCGTCTCTCCGGAATTTCTCGTCCGGTGCCACCGCCACTTCGACATATAGGTCGCCATTCTCACCGCCGTTATATCCGCGGCCGCCTTTTCCGCTCACGCGGATTTGCTGGCCGTTATTGATGCCGGCGGGAATATTGACCTCGAGGTCGCGATGGATGCGGTGATATCCGCTCCCTCCGCACTCGTGGCATTTGGTTTTGCAGATTTTGCCCTTGCCTCCGCAGCGCGAGCAGACGCTCTGCCCTTCCATCGGCCCGAAGATCGTGCTGGTGCGGGTTTTCACCACCCCGCTCCCATGGCAATCGGGGCAAGTCACAAGATCATTTGGATCTTCGGCGCCCGTTCCGTGGCAATGCGCACAAGGCTCATCATAAGTGACGGGAATTGTGATTTTCCGCCCATTGATGGCGTCCATGAAGGAGATCTTGACGCGATAAATCGCATCATCCCCTTTTCTTGGCCCGCTTCTCGCGCCTCTAGAAGAAGCCCTTCCGCCGCCGAAGAAGCTTTGGAAGATGTCATTCAAATCGACATCGCCGAATCCTTCGCTCGTGAAGCCGCCCCCAAAGGGGTTGCCCGCTCCGCCGGTCGAGGAGCCATCGCCGAATCCGGCAAAGCCGAACTGGTCGTATTGGCGGCGCTTATTATCGTCATAGAGGACGTCATAGGCCTCTTGGACCTCTTTGAATTTCTCCGGGGCGTCCGGAGAGTGGTTGATGTCAGGATGGTATTTCTTCGCGAGTTTGCGGTAGGCGCTTTTGATTTCGTCTTTGGTCGCGGTTTTGTTTATGCCAAGAACCTCATAATAATCGCGTTTCTCTTTTGCCATATTGACCTCCTTATTTACGCAAGATTAGGCGCCCCCAGAGGAGCGCCTAAAGATAATGATGGTATTTCTAGATTAAGCTTTCTTGTCGGTGAAGTCGGCATCGACCACATCGTCTGGGCCTTCATTGCCCTCAGCTTTCGCGCCGGTTGAACCAGCGGAAGATTGAGCCGAATAAGCTTGCGCGGCCGCATCTTCGAGCTTTCCGACGATCTCGCGGAGCTTATCGATGTCGTTGGCCTCAATCGCTCCTTGCGCTTCATCGCGGAGCTTGGTGAGCTGATCTTTTTGCTCAGCGGAGAGTTTATCGCCGTTTTCCTGGAGCGTGCGGTTAATCTGGTCAACATAGCTTTGGGCTTTGTTCTTGACCTCGATATCGCCTTTGCGCTTCTCGTCGGCCGCCTTATTCTCCTCAGCTTCCTTGACCATGCGGTCGATATCCTCTTTCGAGAGGCCGTTGCTGCCGCTGATCGTGATATCGCTCGCCTTATTGGTGTCGAGATCTTTCGCGCTGACTTTCACGATGCCGTTGACGTCGATGCTGAAGGTGACTTCGATTCTTGGCTCGCCTCTACGTGCCGGTTTGATGCCGGTGAGCTGGAAGTGACCAAGGAGTTTGTTATCGTGAGCCATTGGGCGCTCGCCTTGATAGATGACGATGTCGACGGCTGGCTGATTGTCTTCCGCGGTCGAGAAGATTTGGCTCTTCGTGGTCGGGATCGTGGTGTTTCTTGGGATGAGCGGAGTGAGCACGCCACCGAGCGTCTCAATACCTAAGGTAAGAGGCGTGACATCGAGAAGAACGACGTCTTTGACGTCTCCGGCGATGACTCCGCCTTGGATGGCGGCGCCGATGGAGACGGCTTCATCTGGGTTGACGCTCATATTCGGCTTATGGCCGGTGACTTTCTCCACCATCTCTTGGACGGCTGGCATACGGGTCGAGCCGCCGATGAGAAGGACGCTGCCTAGATCGCTGTAAGATAAGCCAGCGTCTTTGAGCGCTTTCTCCATCGGGAGTTTGCATCTCTCTAAGAGATTGCGGGTGAGATCCTGGAATTTGGCTCTTGTGAGTTTGCCTTCATAGGAGATAGGTCCATTCTTCCCCATGCCGATGAATGGGAGTGAGATCGTGGCCTCAAGCGAGCTAGAGAGCTCGATCTTGGCTTTCTCGGCCGCATCGAGGAAACGCTGTTGAGCCATTTTGTCGTTGAGATCAACGCCGGATTCGATCTGAATCTGGGCGTGGATCCAATCAGCGACGGCTTTATCCCAGTCATCGCCTCCTAGAAGCGTATCGCCGCTCGTGGAGAGGACTTCGAAGGTGCCATCGCCGATATCGAGGATGGAGACATCGAAGGTGCCGCCGCCTAAATCGAAGACGAGCACTTTCTCGCTCTTATCGCTCTCTAAGCCATAAGCAAGACAAGAGGCGGTTGGCTCATTGATGATACGGACGACATCTAATCCAGCGATGGTGCCGGCGTCTTTGGTCGCTTGACGCTGAGCGTCATTGAAGTAAGCTGGGACGGTGATGACGGCCTTTTTGACTTCGTGGCCGATCGATTTCTCGGCGTAAGATTTCATGTACGCGAGCACTTTCGCGCTGATTTCTTGCGGGGTGAAGTCCTTATTGATGCAGCCGATGTGGAACTTGTCCGAGGTGCCCATTTTGCGTTTGGCGCTTCTGACGGTATCGGGATTGGTGATCATTTGGCGTTTGGCCGCATTGCCGACGATTTCTTCTCCGCTCCCTTTGAAAGCCACGACCGATGGGGTGGTGTTGGTGCCCTCGGGGTTCGGGATGACCTTGACTTTGCCGTCGTCCTGAACGTAGCTGATGACGCTGTTTGTGGTACCCAAATCGATACCTACGATGATTTCCTTTGCCATAATTAATTTTCCTCCTTAGGCCTTTTTGGCCTCTTCTTTGGTAGAATCGTCTTTCGTTTCTTCTGCTTTTTCCGCCTTCTTCTTGGTGACAGTCACCATGGCTGGGCGGATGAGCCTATCCTTCAAGTAGTAACCTTTTTGATGGATGATCGCTACTTTGTTAGGTTCTTCTTCGCTCTCCACTGTATCTATCGCGTGCATGAATTTCTCGTCGAAGGGGTCCCCCACTTTCACGGAGGCTTCTTTCACGCCTTCATTCACGAGCGCATTCACGAGCTGGTTATAGATATAGGAGAAGCCGATCTGATAGTTCTTCGCTTCCTCGCTGTTGGTTTTGGCGCCTAAAGCGATATAGAAGTTGTCGAGGGCTGGGATAATCTCCTCTAGGAAGCCCGCGGCGCGGTATTTGAGGGCCTCGGCGTGGTCTTTCTCGAGTGATTTCCGCAAGTTTGCCAAATCGGCATAAGCCTTATAGTATTCGTTTTTCCATTTGGCGCTTTCTTCTTGCGCCTCCTTCAAGTTTTTCTCGAGCTCTTCCTCTTTCGAGAGCTCTTTTTTATTCTCGGCTCCTTCTTTCACTTTTTCGTCGTGGTCGGCGAATTCTTTTTCGGAGCATTCGTTTTCTTTGTTTGCTGTTTCTGACATTGACTATCTCCTTTCTTCGCGGTGCCGAAGTACTCATCGATCGCATCAGCGAAGTACTTGACGGTGGCCATCACTTTCTCGTAGTCCATCCGGGTAGGCCCTAAGACGGTGAGCGAGGGATTGCCTGGGAGATTCAAGTCGCAGCTAACCACGGCCATATCCCCGATCCCTTCTTTCTTTCCGATGCGGACTTTGACTCCGCTTTCCGCTTCCTTTCCTCCTTTGATGGCCTCGCGGAAGGCTTTCGGATTCTCGATGAATTCGAGAAGCTTTCTTAATTTCGAGGCATCATCGGCGAATTCCGGCTGATTGAAGAGGGCGTCTTTCCCGTAGAGCTGGATCCTCTCGCCCGTGAATTTCACGAACGCCGAGAGGAGAGCCTCATACACCGCTTTCTCGCCGACGTAATAGTCTTTGAGGGCTGGCTTCATGGCCTCCATCTTGGGGACGATCTCGCTGATGCGGGTCCCAACGAGCCTGTCGTTGAGCTCTTTCACCATCTTCTGCACCTCTTCGAGCGGGAGCTTGTCCTCGACGATGAAGGTTTTGTTCTCGACATACCCTTTATCGGTGACGAAGACCGCGGTTGCGCTGTTGGGAGAAAGAGGGATAAGCTGGACGGAGGCGAGTGATTCCTCGGCGCTTTCAGGTCCTAAGACGACGGAAGCGAGGTTAGTCATATGGGAGAGTATTTCGCAGCTCTCCTTCATCACTTCCTCAACGGATTTCGCTTTCTCGGTCAAGACGCTCGCTAGAGCGTATTTGATCTTATCGTCAACGGAGTTTTCGCGCAGATGATCGACGTAATATTTGTATCCTTTTTCCGAGGGCACGCGTCCGCCCGAAGTATGCATCTTCTCGATCATTCCGTCTTTTTCAAGGGCGTTCATCTCGTTGCGGATGGTCGCGCTTGATACAGATAAGGAATAAACCTCAAGGAGCGTCTTCGATCCGACGGGCTCAGCGGTCCGGATGAAATATTCGACGATGTATTTCAGTATCTCATCGCGTCTAGTCATCGCTTTTCTCCTTTCCTTAGCAATCTCGCTTTGCGGGTGCTAGGAAACATTATAGAGGCCCTTTTAGCACTGTCAACATGGAAGTGCTAAATTTTTGCGATTGGCAGAAAAAGGCCGTTCAGTCGAATAAAGATAGGAGGATCCTATCTAGCAAAAGAATGCCTTTATCGGTCGGTTTGACTCTCTCATCCTCGATTTTCAGTAACCCGTCTTTATGGCAGGAATCGTAGGCTTTCTCGTATTTTGAAAGAAAAGAGAAGCCGAAACGGGCGGAAAAATCAGTGAGCGAAAACCCCTTCTCGAGGCGGAGATTGGTCAAAAAATAATACTCGAGGTCGTCTTTTGGGGTGATTACCTCAGTTTCAGCGCGGTATTTGCCTTTAAGATATTTATCCAGGCTCAGCGTGTTTTTGTAACGGATTCCTCTGCTATATCCGCTTGCGCCTAGCCCCACGGCGTCGTATTCATTATCTTCCCAATAGGTGAGATTGTGCTTGCACTCATACCCTTCTAAGCAGAAATTGCTAACTTCGTATCGCTTATAGCCTTTAGAGCGGAAAGAAGAAAGGAGCAAATCATATTGAGCGGCGGCTTTTTCATCGTCCATCTCTTTATACCCTTTTAAATAGAGCTTGGTCCCCTTTTCTAAAATCAGGGTATAGGCGCTTAAATGAGGGAGATTAAGCGAAAGGAAGGCCTCGATATCCTCTTTTAGCTCCTCTTCGCTTTCGTTAGGCAAAGCGTAGATAAGATCGGCGTTGATATTGGAAATCCCCGCCTCTTTCGCATTATTTATCGCTTCCTTGGCTTTAAGGAAGGTGTGTTTTCTCTCCATCAAGTTGAGCAACCGCGGGAGGCTTGACTCGATGCCGATGGAGATCCGGTTCACGCCGTAAAAGGCACATAAAGCCGCTTTTTCTCTGCTAAGCGATTCAGGATTGCTCTCGATGCTCCACTCGCATTCCTCTTTTTTATACGCGCTTAAGCGCGCAAGAAGGGCCCTGAAGCACTCATCATTCAATGATGTGGGCGTCCCCCCGCCGATATAGATGGTGTCGTATTTCTTGCTTTTGTATTGTTCTAATTCAGCAAAAAGCGCGGAAAGATAAGAAAACGCCCACTCTTCCTTGTAGAGGACTTTCGGGAAGTCGCAATAAGAGCAGATAGAACTGCAGAAAGGAATATGGACGTATAAAGAAGACATTATTTATCGGAATTTTCGCCGAGGTCTTTCTTCGAGACCGCCACTTCTTCCGGATGGTTTTTCGCGTATTCGTCCATTTGGCGCTGGAGGTCCTCGTCTCCTTCAACAGTGAGACGATGGGTCTCGTAATCGGCAGCCTCTTTCTCAGACGGGGCTTCCTCTTTCTTGAGGGAACGTCTTTCGTTTTTCACTTCTTCGAGGCTCTTATTCTCCTCTTCCATCGGGACGATGAGGCGCTCGACCTCTTCTTTGGCGATCTCTTCGTCGGTCTTCGGCTTATCGGTGTTCTTGAAGTGCGGCGAGTATTTCTTGATGAGGATGACCGTCAAGACGACGAGTCCGAATATCGCCAAAAGGATCAAGACGATAAGCCAGGGGTTTTGGGTTATATAATCGAGAACGTACATTCTTTTAATCTCCTTGATGTTTATTCGTCTCCATTTTGCTTCACGGGCGTATAGACGAACTTGTTTTTGACCTGCAATTTCTTATAGTACCCCTCATTGACGAGTTTTTCCATAGACGTGCGCGCGGTTTCGTAGGCGCAGCGCATGCATTTTTTGTATTGCTGGATCGAATAATAATGGCCGATGGTGCAGTGATTGGCTAAGAAAGTGGCTTGGCTCTTATTGAGCGAGTAATTGCTTTCTAAGAGATAGGCGATATATTCCTTGATCTCCTTATCGCTTAAGGGCGAATCCTTCTTCTTGATGGCTATCTCCACCCCATTTGCCTTATTGACCTCTTCTTTGCTGATGGTCGGGATGGAGGAGGTCTTCTCAACCGGTTTCTTGTTTTCTATAGGCGCCACCGGCTCTTTTTTGATGGGCGCAGGCGCAGGCTTGCTTTCGACTTTTTCAACTTTAGGGAGCAAAGTGCTCGCCTTTGTTTCTTCGCTTGGCTGCTCGAAGAGGGATATCTGCTCAACCGAATGGCTGAGATCAGAAGCGGCTTGCTCTTTTTTCCGCTCCTCTTCCTCGGATAAGGCATTGGCCTCTTCCTCAAAACGTGAGAGGAGAATGGCGTCGAGCTCCTCTTTGAGCGAGGCGCAGGCTTCTTCGATTAATGCGAAGGAGCGCGTCAGGTAATAAGTGAGATCCCCCGCTTTCTGGGCGCCCACGAAGGTGATGTCATTCAAGACGGGTTCCACGATAAGCGCAAGGGAGAGCGGAAGGAAGAATCCTTCTTTCCCTAGTCCAGCCTCATACGATAAGCAGTCGAGGGCGAAAAGAGTCGCCACTTCCTCGTTTTTGGAGGAAAAGGGGCGCACGTAGATGATGTAAAACATCCCGATAAGCGCTTTTAGTAACGGACGCTCGCTAGAGGAGGCGAAAAGATAGAAATCGTCCATCATTCCCTCAATCATAGAGGTTGGCGCATAAGGGAAGACGGCATCGGCATAATAGGTGTATTTGGAGGCGCGGTTATCGAAATCGCCTGGGCGGTAGTATTCACTTAGCTCATCTACCCCTAGAAGCGTCTGGTAGGCTTGGCCGATGAAACTGTCATCCGGTTTAGAAGGGATGATAGAGGAAAAGTAGCGGAGAGTCCGCAAATAGTCGCGGAGCTCGCTTTCTTTGCCGTCCCCACTATCTCTATAAGTGCCATTGATGATGGCTTTGATGGTGAGATCGTTGCTTTTCTCGCCATATGCTTTGTTCATGCCGGACAAAGAGCGGAAAAGAAGCGCGCGTTCCATCGATGTGGTATCACTCTGATGGACACCTTTTTTGTAGAGATTCACGATTCTTCCCAAAGAAGATAGGCAATCGTCGGCTTTCTTCATGATGGGTTCGCTCTTCACATAGTAAAAGGGCTTGTTGCGGATGCTTTTCAAAGGCAACGGGTTTTGATATTGCTTGCGGTAAGCAAGGACCTCTTTCCAGTACCCATCCACCAAAGAGGTCTTCAAGGCCGCGATGAGTTCGGACTTCGAGAGGTATTCGACGTCTGTGTAGCGTTTAGCGATTTCACTTTCCATGCCTCAATTTTATAGACGCGAAGAAAGGAAAACAACAAATAACCAAAAAACTACTAATTAATGTGGGATTGTATAGATATGGCCGAAGCTTTTCTATTTATCGTCGTCGATGGAAAGAACGCTCATGAAGGCTTCCTGCGGGATTTCGATGGCACCGACCGCCTTCATCCTCTTCTTGCCTTCTTTCTGCTTCTCCAAAAGCTTCTTTTTGCGGGATATATCCCCGCCGTAGCACTTCGCCAAAACGTCTTTTCGGACCGCTTTTATATCCGCTCGAGCGATGATCTTGCCGTTTAAGGCGGCTTGGATAGGCACCTCGAACTGCTGACGAGGGATGATGTTCTTGAGTCTAGTGACGATCTTTAGGCTTCTGTTATAGGCACTGCCCTTAAAAACGATCGTTGAAAGAGCGTCCACCACTTTGCCGTTGAGTAAAATATCCATCTTCGCGAGGTCGCTTTTCTCGTAGCTAGATAGTTCATAGTCGAGCGAAGCGTAGCCTTTCGTCGCGCTTTTTAAGGTATCGAAGAAAGAATAGATGATCTCGCTTAAAGGGAGGCGGTATTTGACCTCCACTCTCGTATCGTCGAGATAGACCATATCTTCGTAGATGCCTCTTCGATCTTGGCAAATAGCCATCACGCTTCCGACATATTCTTTCGGCGTCATGATGGAGGCTTTCACGAACGGCTCCCGTATTTCCTTGATTTTCGTCAAATCGGGAAGGGCGCTCGGGTTATCGAGATTGATGAGGGTACCATCGGTGAGAAGAACTTCATAATTGACGCTTGGGGCGGTCAAAATGAGGTTCAGTCCGTATTCTTCTTCTAAGCGTTCCTGCACCACATCCATATGGAGGAGCCCCAAAAAGCCGACGCGGAAGCCAAAACCGAGCGCTTCGCTCGACTCTGGTTCATATAATAGGGAAGAATCATTGAGCGAAAGCTTCTCCAAGGCGTCTTTGAGATCATGATAGTCATCACTGTAGACTGGGTAGAGGCCGCAATAGACCATCGGGGCCATTTTGCGGTAGCCAGGGAGAGGCTTATCCGCCGGATTATTCGCAAGAGTGATGGTTTCGCCAGGTATGACGTCTTTGATGTCTTTGATGGTGGCGGTCAAATAGCCAACCTCACCACTCGAGAGTGAGCCCACACTTACCTCATTCGGCGTCCTGATGCCGACTTCGGTGACCGTGTATCTCTTATTCGCGGCCATCAAAAGGATCTCATCTCCCACCTTCACGGTGCCGCTTTTGATGCGGATCAAAACGACGACGCCGCGATAGGAATCGTAGTAACTATCGAAAATAAGGGCCTTTAAAGGCGCGGATGGGTCTCCGCTTGGCGGAGGTATCATCTCGACGACTCTCTCTAAGACATCTTCCACCCCTTCTCCGGTTTTCGCGCTGACGGGAAGAGCGTCATCTGCCCCGATCCCGATTCGTTCCTCTAGCTCCTTTTTGGCGAGAGAGACATTCGCGCTTGGAAGGTCAATTTTATTGATGACTGGGATTATCATGAGGTCGTTATCGACCGCGAGGTAGGCATTCGCAAGCGTTTGAGCTTGGACTCCTTGTGTGGCGTCAACAAGAAGAAGCGCCCCTTCGCAAGCCGCCAAAGAGCGCGATACTTCGTAAGAGAAATCGACGTGCCCTGGGGTGTCAATCAAATTGAAAATGTAATCACCGGAATTCTTCGAATGGTATTTCACGGTGACGGCGTTGAGCTTGATGGTGATGCCTCTTTCTCTTTCAAGCGGCATATTGTCGAGCATCTGCGCTTTCAAATCGCGCTTTTCAACAGCGCCCGTGAGTTCCAAAATGCGGTCACAGAAGGTGCTTTTGCCGTGATCGATGTGGGCGATGACGGAGAAATTTCTGATCCTATCGATATCGAATGCCATAAATACCGGGCTATTATACCCTACTTTCCTTTTTTCTAGTCGTTCTTTTTATAGAGCTTATTTATCTCCCTTTCTATTTGCTCAGGGCGCGTGATCACCGAATATTTTCTCCATTTTTGAGCGAAAAGGTGACGGTATTCCTTTTCGAGGTAGCGCTCATCGATCAGAAGCGCCACGCCTTTATCGCTTTCGCTTCTAATGAGTCGCCCCGCCGCCTGCATCACGTGATTTAAGCCGGGGTCAAGATAAGCGTATTCAAAGCCCTTACCCTCTTTTTCATCGAAATAGTCCCTGATTTTGTCGCGCTCATAGGAAAGGGTAGGAAGTCCAACCCCGACGATCGCTACGCCGGTCAACCGGTCGCCAATCAAATCGATACCCTCGCTGAAAGCCCCGCTTAAGGTGAGTAAGCCCACTGCGCTTACGGCAGGGTTCTCCTTGAATTGCGAGAGGAAAATCTTCCGCTCATCCTCGTTCATCGAGCGCTCCTGGACGAATTTGGCCGCCCTAGCGAAGTGCAATTCGTCTTTGATGGACTCTAGATACTCGTAACTCGGGAAAAAGAGGAAATAATTGCCAACTCTGGCGTTCACGAAATGCTCTAAGTAGGAGACGACCTGCTTTAGGCTATTCTTTCTCTCTTTGTAACGTAGCGAGACCATCGGCGCGAGAAGCAAGGAGAAATTCTCGCTGGGGAAGGGCGAAGGAAGAAGGAGATACGGCGCTTTTTCCCCGTATAGCGAGTCCATATAGAAAGAAATCGGGGAAAGAGTGGCCGAGAAAAGGACACGGGCTTTGACTTTATCTAGCGAAGCGCGGATATATTCGCTCGGATCGAGTGAGAAAAGATGGAGCGTCGGCTCTTCCTTATTCGAATAATAAAGGAGGGAATTGTCGCTGTAGTCTTCCAAAAGGGCGGAGAAACGGTATAGTTCGACGGAAAGATCCTCGAAATCGGGGCCAAGAGCCACTTTCTTCCCTATGCTTTCTTCCTTATTGATGTCTTTTTTGTGGTCAAGGAAAGAAGATATGGCGCTTTCCGCTTTCGCGGGCAAAGAAGCATAACTCACTTCGCCTTCAATCGCGTTATTCGTTTCCTCTTTGAGGAACTTCTCAAGCTTTGAAAGAGCGTTTTTTAGACCCTTGAACGGCGTCCCTTTAAGGGCTTTTTTGCCTTTTAAGACGGAGGAAAGAGAGATAGAAGCGCTGTACATATTGTGGGCGCGATCAACGAGATTATGCGCCTCATCCACGAGGACGATGTCTTTGCTCGCATCCGCTTCTTCTCCGAAATAACGCTCTAAATAGACGAAAGGATCGAAGAAATAATTGAAATCGCCGATGATGATGTCGCTCATCGTCGATAAATCGAGCTGAAGCTCAAAGGGACACATCTCCTTTTCTTGAGCGAGGGCTATCACGTAATCGATCGAGAAGCGGTTATTCTCCTTCGCTTCTTCCTCCATCACTTCGCGGAGTTTCTCGTAATACCCTTTGGCGAAGGGGCAATCATCAGGATTGCAGCTTTTATCGGGGCAAAAGCACATTTTGTCCTTTGCCCGAAGCATGGAATCGCGGATATATAGACCTTTATTTCGGAGTAAAGTTATGGCTTCGTAGGCGCTTTCTCGGCCCGTCGATTTGGCGGTCAAATAGAAAATGCGCTCGCTTGAAGAAGAGGCAAGGGCCTTGATCGCTGGAAAAAGGGCGCTCATCGTTTTGCCAATGCCCGTCGGGGCCTCGCAGAAAAAGGTTCCGCCGTCTCGACAGACCGAGTAGACGTATTTGGCCATTTCTCTTTGGCCAGCTCTGAAGGAAGAATAAGGAAAAGCGAGCGCTTTTGCGCTTTCTCGCACTTTCTCGCGGTGAGCTTTAATGCCTTCATAGAATTCAAGATAACGGTCAATATAGGAATTGACGTGCTGCTCGAGCTCTTCAACGGATAGGAGGAGTTCTTTTCTCATCTGCTCGTCTTTTATTTGGGAAATATAGGTCAAGCGGACCGTCATTTTCTTCGCCCCGCTTTTATGGGCGTACATGAGGGCGTAGCAAAAAGCCTGGCCGAAATGCCATTCGCCTTGAACCCGGTAGAACTCGGAAAGCGGCGAGACCGTCGATTTGATTTCATCGATGATCGGATATTCCTCGCCTAGGATGATGCCATCCGCTCGTCCTTCTAGCTTGATCGAGCCTTTTTCGCGGATGAAGGTTTCGCTTAACGCCACCTCGGAAAGATACTTATTCCCCTGCTTTTTCTGGTAACTCGCGTGGATTTTACTGCCTATCGCCATTGTCTCATCGTTATAGATGCGCGAATCGATATCGCCTTTCCGCAACAAGAAGTCGACGAGTTCATGGACGCTTAAGGTGAGGAACAGCTTTTTGCTCATGGAAGGTATTATACCTTTCTATCGTCTTTCTTGCTCCTTATTGATTGCCTCTTGCCTTTTTCTCGCCTCAAAAAGACGCTTTAAAAGACAAAAATGGAAAATATTCGATATTTCCTATTTTCTAGTGTTATCAAATGATACGAAAAAACGGCGATTGGGCAATTTTGATGAAGGAAAGGGACATTCGTGATAGAGTAGACGCCATGAAAATGAAAGATCATCTCGTGCGCGCCTATTCTTCGAACGGCGAAGTGCGCGCTTTTGCCTTAAATAGCCTCAATCTCGTGAAAGAGGCGGCCTCAATCCACTCTTTGAATCCTATCGCCACCATCGCTTTGGGACGAGCTTTAAGCGCTTCGTTATTAGTGAGTGAGACCTTAAAAGACGATGAGACCCTCACTCTCCGCTTCGAAGGGGATGGGGAAATGAAGGAAGTCATCGCCATCGTCGATGGGAAGCACGAATGCAAGGGTTACGTCAGGAATGGCTCTTTCGCAATAAACGAAAATACGTGCTCCGTGGGGAAAGCCCTAGGCAAAGGAACTCTCACCATCATCCGCGATATGCATATGAAAGAGCCTTATATCTCTTCCGTTCCTTTATATAACGGGGAAATCGCCGAGGATCTGACGCATTATTTCGCTAACAGCGAGCAAACCGCCACCGCGCTTGGCTTAAGCGTGAATCTCGACAAAGATGCGAATATCGTATCCGCGGGCGGCTTCTTCGTGCAGCTGATGCCCAATGCGAGCGAAAACACGATCTCTCTCCTTGAGAGGAATATCAAAAACATCGGCTCAGTCGGCGTGCGACTAGAAGAAGGAAAAAGCGTCGAGGATATCATCGATATGCTCTTCCTTGACCTAGAGCCTGTCTTTATGACGGAACCCGTCGAAGTATCCTATCACTGCTCTTGCTCCAAAGAGCATTTCGATAAAGTGCTCATCGCTTTAGGGAGAAAAGAGCTCCGCGAGATGATGAATGACGATAAACCCGTCGAAATCAAATGCGAGTTCTGTGGCAAAACATACAGCTGGAGCAAAGAGGAGATAGCTTCGCTCTACTACTCCTTGTTCCCTAATAACGGAAAAGCCTAAAAGTACATCAAAAAAAACAAATGAAAAGAGATCCGGGAAATAGCGGGTCTTTTTTCGCTTTTCCACGGATCTCCGGTTCTCTCTTAGGGAAAGGAGGGTCTAAGAGAAACTCAGAGTTCTGAAAGATGATTGAGGAGGACTTTCAGAACGATAGATCGCCTAAGGGTCGAAAGGAGGTTGGTTCCCTTAAGAGGTACCTTTATGGTAGCGCTTTCATTCGCGTCTGTGAAGGGGGTAAATGAAAAATTTTTATGAGATTTTATCGAAGAAAATCGGTAAGCCAGTAAAAAAGTCCCGATTAGGGGACTTCCTCAAACAAGATTCCAATTTTGTCTAGGCTTTTTCGCTCTCTTTTTCTTCCACTAGAGCGTAAGCGCAGCGCTTCTTCTCGCGGTAATCGGCGTAGAGAGTTGCGCCTTTTTTAAGAGTTAAATAGGTGAGATAGAGAAAACCAACGGTCAAAATGAGCAGCGCGTAATATCCGCCACCCCTTTTCATCCCAAAACCGACCGCGAAAAAGGCTGAGGCGATCGCCACCAGAAATACGAAAGAAGCCAGTAAAGCGTAGAGATGAGCGTTCACCCGCACTTTCTCCGCTTTCTCGAGTTTATCCGCGGCCTTATGCCTATTCTCATTCGCTTTTAGGAATACGGATGTATCGATTTCGGAGTCGCTAGAAAGAACGAGCTCTGGCTCCTTTTTGAGCGGAACGAGAAGATAAGGGATATTGTTGTCCTCTTTGCTTGCTTTTTCAAAGCTTATTCCTTCATTTTTCCCGAGTTTTTTCAGGGCTTCCCCTTTATCGGAGATATTGATGCGGTAACGGTAATTCATAAGGAGTATTTAACAACATCTGCTTGCTAAAAGAAAGGACGGGAAGAAGTTTCTCCCCGTCCCAACTAATCGTCTTTTTGCGCCTCGAGATAATTGGAATAAATCCGATGAACCGCCGGCTTATCCTTGAAGCTGTCGATGAAGTCATTGACGTTCTCTTGCCGCGAATTGAAGGCGAAATAGACTTTGATGTCCACGGCATCGCTCCCATCTTCCTCTTTGATCTTCATCGTGCGGATGTTTTTGACCACGAGCCAGTTAGACTGGGCCACTTCGTTTATCTCTTTGAGGATCGGCACGTTTTTATCTACCACGATGTGGACGCTTGGGGATCTCTTATATAGCCATTTCTCGACGAACTCGAGGCCGAAGAGGAAAAGGAGAGCCACCGCCGTCACCACGATGGCCTCTAAGATGAAGCCAACCCCGCACGCCATGCCAATGCCCGTGCAGATCCATAAAGTCGCGGCGGTTGTTAAGCCTTTCACGGAAGCGCCGTTTTTGATGATGGTACCAGCGCTTAAGAAACCAATGCCGGCGATGATGCCAGCCGCTACGCGCGAAGTATCGTAATTGAGGAGCCCACGGTCAATGTCCCAGTTGCTGGTGTCATATCCTTGAGCAAGTCCGATCGCCCAAACCGAAAGAGCCATCATGAGGGCACATCCGACGCTTAGAAGAACATGCGTCCTTAAACCCGCCGCTTGCCCTTTGGCTTCGCGCTCAATGCCAATGCAGGTTGATAAAGCCCCAGCGATCAAAGTGACGATGAGCACATATAAGGCCATGCCCCAGCCATCGAATTTGTAGGCTATTGAGATTATTGCTTTATCCATGCTCATTCCTCCTCTTTGAAGTAGGTCATTATACGCGCTTATAAGCGCTTTCATAAGCCCTTTTCAATTGTAAGGCGCTTATATTCGCTCTTCTAGAGCGTTCCCATCTTTTTGGCTAGAAAACGATGTTTCAATATCGTTACAAACGCAAAACAGTCTCGATGAAACCTATTAAATTGGCTCATATTTTAGACGTTTTATGCCTTTTGTTTAATTTTCCGTTTGACACAAGGTGACGCCTTGCCTATCATTTTAAAGGCCTTTTTAGGCCAGAAAATCGTCAGGAATACATTACCCCCTTTGCCTGACGGTTTTTCTTTTTTCTCCTTAAGAAAGGAGATACATGATGTCTTCTTCAGAAAGCAGCGATAAAGAGTCGCTCTTAGAAAGAATACTCGCCAGATCCTGCTTTTTCTCTTGGAGGGAGAGCACTTTCTCCTCGATCGTGTCTTTCGCGATCAATTTGAAGATGGTGACTTTCTTCTTTTGCCCCATGCGGTGGGCGCGGTCGCTCGCCTGGTTCTCCGCTGCCACATTCCACCACGGGTCAAGGTGATAGACGATATCGGCTCCTACGAGATTAAGCCCGGTTCCCCCGGCTTTTAAGGAAACAAGCATCACCTTCACTGGGTCATTCTCGTCATTGAAGCTATTTGCAAGAGCAATACGCTCTTTCGCGGATGTATCGCCATAAATCAAATAACTATCGATGCCGTTTTCCCTTAATTCCGAAGCGAAATGCTTCAAGGCTTTGACGTAGCTAGAGAAAATGAGTACTTTATGGCCGCCGGAAATGGCGATTTGGATATTGTCTAAGAGCGATTCGAATTTCGCGCCGGAAGCAGCGCCTTCGAGTATCATGCTCGGGTCGACGCAGATTTCCCGGAGCCTAGTAAGAGCCGCCAAAATCGCGATTTTGTCTTTGCCTTTGTCTTTGGCCTCGTGATGCTCTTTCGTGCCTTTGAGGAGTTCTCGCGTTTTCCGCAAATGCGCTTCGTAAATCCGGCGCTGCTCATCGTCAAGAGCGATTGTAAGACGCTTTTCCTCTTTCGGGGGTAGCTCTTTTAAGACATCCATCTTCTTTCTTTGGAGATAGAAAGGAGCGACTTTTCTTGCTAGACGCATCTTGCTTTCATCATCTTGATAAGAGAGTTCGCCGTATTCGCCCTTAAAGTCTTTGTAAGATGGGAGATATCCCGGCAAAAGGAAATCGAAGATGCTCCATAGATCAAGGAGGTTATTCTGGATTGGGGTGCCCGTTAAAACGAAACGGTGCTTGCTCTTGAGCTCTTTCACCGCTTTGCTCTTTTTGGCGAAAGCATTCGCGATAAACTGGGCCTCATCGAGGAAAAGATAGGAGAATTCGATGCCTTTGAGCTTATCGATATCGTTCCTTAACGAATCGTAGCTCATGATGAAGACCTCATTTTTGGCTTTTTTCATAAAGAGGATCATCTTCTCGCGGTCGGCCACCGAGCCATCCATCACGTGGACTTTCTTCCCTTTATCGAAGGTGAAGAATTCGCTCGCCCAGTTATAGATGAGCGATTTCGGGCTCACGATGAGGATGGGCCCATCCGCCTCTTTGAGCGAGAGGAAAGCGATGGTCTCCAAGGTTTTCCCTAAGCCCATCTCATCGGCGAGTAACCCCCCAAGCTCATATTTATCGTGCGCGAGTAGCCACCTCACCCCGTCTTTTTGGTAAGGGCGGAGCGTTTTCGCCAAAAACGGCGAAAGACCATCAAGCGGGAAATCCTTGTAATTCCCGATCGTAAGGAGCATTGAGCGGAGGGTTGAGGTGAGCGATTCGCTCTCCTTTTTGTAGTTTTCGAGCTTTAAAGCCTGATAAAGCGGGAGCTTCTTCCCGAAATCGTCGATGGAGAAATCGGAAGAGAGCTCTTTGACGATGCTATCGTCATCGAGCGTGATGAATGAGCCCTTGAAATGGACGAATTTCTTCTTCTTTTTGTAGGCATCGTAAATGGCTTCGAGCTCTTCGGTGGAATATTTATCGCTCTCGAGAGAAGCCGAGAACCAGTCTTCGCCGCTGCTAGTGACGATCTTGATATTCTCGAGCTTCTTCATCTTCCGATTCGCAAGGTTCTCGCTTAAAAGAAGTCTGCAGGAAGAAGAAAGAAGGGACAAATCGGCGGAAAGGAAAGCGACGATTTTCATTTCATCGCTCACCGTGCCATCTTTTGGCAAAGATAAGGTATCCAAAGCATTGAGGAAACGCTTTAAGCGGAGCGAATTGGCTTCGCCGCTTGTGGCGAAACTCTCTTCGCTCACTTCGTTTAAGGACAATAGGTATTTGGTTTTGGCGAGCAAGGTGCCGTTTTCCTCATAGCTAAGGGAATACTCGATCTCGGCTTTCGAGGAAGGGTGCGAGATTTTGAAGCTCTCATCGACTTTCGTGCCCGAATCAAGTAACGGCACGATGTCTTCGCCGATCGAGGAAGCGAAGAACTCATAAGGGAAATCCTTGTTCTCGAGAGCGAACTTGAAGAGGGCGCAGGCGTTTTTGGAAGGGAAAAAGTGAAGAGAAAGCGCCTTTTTCTCGAGATTGAACGCCACCACTTTCTCTTTTGAGATGAAGCAAGCCGTTTTGCCTTCGACTTTCAAAGAAGAGACGATGGAGCCTTTCTCGTTTATCGAAACGCTCTCTTCGATGGGTTCCTCCACTAGATAGGTGCGGTCATCGATATCGACGCTCTCCCCGATGAGAGTGAAGAGGAGCTCGACGAAATCGGAACTCGTGAGGTCCGCTTCGTTATAAGAGCAGTAGTAACGGTTGTTTTTATGGTCAGCAAGCTCCAAGAAAGGAGCTTCGACTTTTTCGTCTAACTCATAGGAATCCTTTTGCCCCACTTGTTTCCCGTTCCCCAAAGAGAGGTAATTCCTGTCTTTGACGTTCCGCACGAAATTATCGATGTTGCTCACGGCATAGAGCTTGCTGAAGCCAGCCCGTAAACGCACCCGCACCGAGTCTCCCCGGTTTAAATAAAAGCAAAAATAGATGTGCAGTTTGCTCTCTCCGCCCACTTTGTAGCTATTGAGCAGCTCTTTTTGGAGACTTTTCAAGGATTCGCGGGCCTCGTTGATGCTTTCGGCTTCTTTCATGCTCAAAGAGGCATAAGGCAAGAGCGAAGAATAGTCATCGCCGTATCTTTCCTTCAATTTCTCCTCGCTCGCGTCTTTTTCTCGCTGGCCGAGATAATAGACGAAAGCGCAATACACAGAATCCCCATCGATAGAAAGAGGAGCATTGGAAAGGGAGACGTTCTTCGTGACGGATAGATCAAAAGTAAGGAAGGGGTGATCGAGGACGGCTTCTTTCGCGATGGCCACGTATCTCAATGTCCCATCCCCATTTTTGGAACGCGTCCAAAAGATATCGTATTTGTGATTACATAAGTCGGCATAGACTTGCTCACCGGCTTCAGTTTCCGCCATCATCGAGCAGTATTTGTCGAGGGAGGCCTTATCGATTTTGTAGAAATACATCGCTCATTCCTCCCATTTACGATAATGCGCGCCTTCTAAAAGGCCGCGTTCATATAGCAAAGTGAAATAGGTTTTGTAATCGGACCTTGCTAGATAATTTGTAACTCTCTCATCGAGATAGTAATGCTCGAAAACATCCTTCGGATAAGTTATGAAAATGATGAAAAGCGACAGCATCGACGGCTCTTTCATCTTCTCGCGCTTATTGAGGGCGACTTCAATCGCATGGAAGAGATATTTATCGTATTCTTCGCGCGGCAAAGAGGTTATTTCCGGGCTCATATAGGCAAAATGCGTCAGATTGAAGTACTTGATGAGCTTGCTGTCCTTGAGATAAAGGAAGGAGAAAGCCGAATCGAAGCCTTTGTTGAAGCTGAGCTTCGAAAACTCCTTTTTCTCCGCTTCTCTCTCCTCCTCATTCAAGAAATGATAATAAAAGAGGGCGTTGTCCAAAGTGATGTCGTAGGCATAAAGCATTTTTCGGTATAAAGCTTTGGCCGTCTCCCGGTCCTCTTTTTCCGCCACTTGGCCAAGCCGGTAATAATAATCCTGGCTCCGGGCATAATTGGCGTCGGTCCCAAGCGAAAGGAGGATTTTGTAGTTCTTCCGCCTCTTCGCTTCCTCGATGATATCGGCTTGCGAGAAACTGCTGCTCAAAGAAGTGGACAAAAGCGAGGATAGTTCCTGATCGGTGCAGGTCTCTAAGAGGCATTTGCTGAACCCGTTATCATAAAGATAAGAGCGGGTCTCGTAGGAACTATGTCTACAAGCGCTGTCAAAAAAGGAAGTAAAAGCCGCTTTATGGAAGGCGGGAGTAACAAATGCCGCCCGATAAAAATTCTCTTTGCTATTTCCGTAATAATTGGAGAGAAGCGCCCGGAAAATCTCTTTGGTGAGAGCCTCATCCAATGAGAAAGCCTCCCCGATTTTCGTGAGCTCATTCTTCATCGCCTCAAGCGAAGTGATATAAAAGCGGCCCTTTAGAGATCTATAAAGGTTTCCGAGCAAGGGAGGCAGATCCATATAGCCGCTCCTCCCGCTTTCGATATCGCTTTTGATGAAAGCGAAGCCTTCTTCCCTCGCTTCATCGAGCGTGGCGGCGCTTTTGGTCTTTTTGTTGGGCCCATTATTAAAAGAACTAGAGACTGAAACATCTTCATCAGGGGCTTGCTCAGCCACCGCGAGCAGCGTGGCGGCGATGTGCTTGCAGTCCCCGCTCCCTTGATAAGGGCAGTTGCAATAGGCTTTCTTGATGTCTTTGCTTATCGGATCAAGATCAAGCCGGACGTTATAGGTGGAGGTGCCGACCACATTCGCGTGGTATTCCCCGCTCAGATTGTCGACATAAGTTAGCCTTACTTTGTCATCGAGATAATAACGATTGCCCCGCCGATAGCTTTCGCTCGTGAAGTGGTTTATGTTTTTCCTTGAGAGGTATTTATGGAGAGTGTCATTCTGGTTCATGAACTTCCATTATAGCATTTCTTATCAGAAACTTACTCGCCTTTTGCCGATTTCTCGGGCTTTTTTTCAAAGGAAATCTCAGCGCTTTCCCTTCCTATACCAGTCAATCGTCTCTTTTAAGCCGTCGAGGAAGTTTTTCTCCGCTTTCCAGGCAAGCTCTTTCTCGATTTTTGTCGTATTCAGGGAGTAACGCTCATCATGCCCTGGACGGTCAGCGACGAATCTCAATAAACCATCGTCTTTCCCCATATAACTGAGAATCATTTTGACAATCTCGAGATTGCTCAATTCGTTATGGGCGGCAATGTTATATATCTCCCCTTCTTTACCACTTCTTGCGATCAAATCAATCGCGCGGCAATTATCCTCGACGTAGAGCCAATCTCGAATATTTTGCCCATCACCATATAAAGGCAACAGCTCATTTTTCGCGGCTTTTTTGATGAAAGAGGGTATCAGTTTCTCTTCGTGCTGGTATTTGCCGTAATTGTTGCTCGAGCGGCTGATCGAGATAGGAACGCCATACGTTCTTCGATAGGCAAGCGTCAATAAATCGCCGCTGGCTTTGGAAGCGCTGTAGGGGCTAGAAGGATTTAGCAAATCAGTTTCCTTGAAGGAAGAGCCAGAAAAAAGAGGCAAGCTGCCATACACTTCATCGGTCGAGACCTCGTGAAAACGCTTGACGCCATAAATTCGGCAGGCATCAAGAAGGACGGAAAGGCCGTAGATATTGGTTTTATAGAAGATTGAAGGATCAACGATACTTCTATCCACATGCGTCTCAGCGGCGAAATTGATGACGATATCGAAGTGATATTGCTCAAAAAGGCGATAAACGAGCGCTCGGTCAGTGATATCGCCTTTCACGAAAGTTAGATTCTTCTCTTTAAGCAAAGGCTCAAGCTCCGAATAGGAACTCGCGTAAGTGAGAGCATCAAGACAAACAAATTCATCCTCAGGATGCTTCTTTAAGCTCATCTTGAGGTAATTGAGCCCGATAAAGCCCGCCCCGCCAGTCACAAGAAATTTCATATCTAACAATTATAGCATCTCAATACCTATCTATTTCCTCTCTATTTTCCTGATGAGACTAAACCGAATCGTCACAAATTTGTCTAAACCAAAACGGTGAACCGAGCCTCAAAAGAAGGCAATCAACTTTATCTACTCATGAGTAAACTACTCTCGAGTAGAGAAAATTTTTTGAGCCTAAAAAGCAAGGAAGCATCGATATTTTTTGCCTATTTTATTTACGAGAAAAAAACCGATTTTTAAGCAATTTTTGTCAAAAATAGAGCCTTAGTTTTTAAAGCTCTTATAGAAGGAAGAGAGGATATTGGGCATGCCGCCCGTAAGAAGGCGAATCCTCTTTTTGCTCTCTTCGTCCATTCTTTTATACGCATCCCTTATCTTGAGCATCGAGGAGACTTTGCTATCGAGGATATCATTGATATCGGTAATGCCAGCGTTTTCTAATAAAGAGAAGAACGTATCCACCACGAATAAACGGTCTTCTCCTTTTAAGGAGCGGGCCCAATTGCTGAAAGAGGAGATCACGCGTTTATATGATGGATTCACGAAACTCGCTCTTACAAATGATGAACCATCCTGGAGCCAATTGTAGATATTGTGCTGATGGAAATGATGGGAATAGGAAGAAACAACGATCGAGAAAATATCGTCATTGAATAGCTGCCCGATGATCGACTCATTCGGGACCATATGCACGTATTTGCTTTTATCATCATTCACGAAGTTCTTCTTCATCTCGTCAGAAAAGCCCGGTCCATCGAAGGAATAGGCTTTTTTGATGCGTTTTCGCTCTGCTTCATTCGCCGAGAAATAACAATAAGCGGAAAGATTCCCACCTTTTGAATGGCCCACGAGATAGAGAGGTTTATCGCTATAACGGAGCTCCTTGCGGAAATAGGAAAGCGCATCGACTTGGCTTTCCAAAGGCTTATCCATCGATAGGAGGAAATCCTCTTTCCAGCCGGTGAGGGAGCCATCGGTCCCGCGGAAAGAAAGCACCTCTTCCCCTGTTGGGAGATAAAAAGAGACGGCGGCGAATTGCTCGATGCCTTTTTCCAAGAAGCAGTGCGCATATCGAAGCGCCCTCACGTCTTTGAAGCGCGGATTGCCGAATAAATACGTGAAGAGAAGCTCGTCCTCTTTCCGATATGAGCGCCGACGCAAAAACGCCTCTTTCTTCGATAAATCGTAGATATCGGAGAAAGAAACCGAATCGGCGTAAAGGGGGAGATAGGTGGAGAAAGAGAAATAAGAAAGATAAGCGAAGATCGCTAAATCGACCTCGTTGAGCGGAAAAGCAGAAAAGGGGCGGAATTCCCCTTTCGCGTAATCGATGATCGTGCCTTTATTCCCCATAGGCATTATCTTAAGCCCGAAAGAGCGAGGAAAGTAGGCTCACTTCATTCAAAGGCGAACTGCGAGTTGTAGAGTTCGCTGTAGAATCCGCCTTGCTTCATCAAGGAATCGTGATTCCCCTGCTCGATGATATTCCCGTCTTTCATCACGAGGATGAGGTCGCTATTCCTGATGGTGCTCAAGCGGTGAGCGATGACAAAGGATGTTCTCCCTTTCGAAAGCTTATCCATCGCTTCCTGAATCACTTCTTCCGTTCTCGTATCGACGTTGCTGGTCGCTTCATCAAGAATGAGGAGCGGCGCATTCCTCACCATCGCTCTAGCGATCGTGATGAGTTGCCTCTGCCCACTAGAAATCGAGGAAGCATCGACGATTTGATAATCGAGCCCGCCTGGTAAAGTATCCACGAAATGGGACAGATTCGCTTCTTTCAAAATCTCATTTAGACGCTCTTCGCTCACATTGGGGGTGTTATAGACGATGTTCTCGCGGAGACTCCCTTCAAATACCCAAGTATCCTGGAGCACCATCCCGAATAGGTCATGGATTTCCTCACGGGAGAGCGAGGATAAAGAGGTGCCATCGATGCTGATTTCGCCTTTATCTATTTCATAGAAGCGCATGAGAAGATTGACCATCGTGGTCTTCCCGGCGCCGGTTGGACCGACGATCGCGACTTTGCTCCCCGCTTTAACCTCGGCCGAGAAATCGTGGATGATCTCGCGGGTAGAATCATAAGAGAAAGAGACGTGCGAGAAGCTCACTTCCCCTTTCACAACCTCTTTTCCGCTCTTTTCATCAAAGAACACGCGCTTTTTCTCGCTTTCGTCGCTTATTTCTTTTTCGCTTAAGAATTCGCTGACCCTCGCATTCGCGGCACTGATGGTCTGGATGTTATTGAGGGATTGGGAGATGGACAAAAGAGGCTGCTGGAAGAGACGGACATAGACCAAGAACTGGGAGATGGTGCCAAAATCGACGCCTTTGGTGCCATTTGCCATCAGTAGTCCACCCGCCACAAGCACCGCCACATAGGCAAAATAGGAGATGAAGTTCATCATCGGCATCATGAGCCCGCCGTAAATTTGGGCCAAGAACATCGTTTTGCCTAGACTCTGATTGGATTCATCGAATTTCTCGTTGTTCTTTTTCTCGGCCCCGAAGAGCTTGATGACGCTTTGGCCAGAGAAATTCTCTTCCACCACCGCGTTGACCTCGCCGATCTTGCTTTGGCGTTTTTTGAACTGCGGCATCGCGAGTTTCATATCGCCCATAACGAAAATGGCCATAAGCGGGAGAGTCGCGATGACGACAAGCGCCATCTGGTAGCAAGTGACGAACATCATGATGATGGTGAGGATAAGTAAGAACAAGCTTTGGGAGATCGTCGCGAGCGTCGTATCGAGATTCTGGGAAATGCTGTCGACGTCATTGCTCACGCGCGACATCGTATCGCCAGTCTTATGGGTATCGAAATAGGATAAAGGCAGACGGTTTATTTTCTTCTCGATCGCGCCTCTTAAATTATTGCAGTGACGTTGCGTCGCCGTCGTGAAAAGGAAGTTCCCGGCTGTTTGGAGAAAAGCCACGCTCACGTAGAAAATGACGAGGATGATGCCTAAATCGAGGACTTTCTTCATATCGATCGTCCTACTTAAGGCGTTGTTGCTGATCTCGCGGGTGAGTTCGCTTAAATAGTTGGGCGAAATGACCTCCATTACGGAGGAAGCGATCATTAAAATCGCGCCGATGATGATATAAGGGAGGATATTCTTGAGGCTGCCAAGGAGCCTTTTGGCGTCCTCTTTCGACATTTTCCTCTTTTTCTCGAGTTCGCTTTTCATAAACCAAGCTCCTCCTTCGATAGCTGCGACAAGGCGATGTCTCGATATGTCGAGCAGTTTCTCAATAATTCTTCGTGCTTGCCTTGCCCCACGATTTTCCCGTTCTCGAGCACGAGAATGAGATCGGCTTCCATGATGGTGCCAACGCGCTGAGCCACGATGACTTTGGTGGAGAGAGGGAAGCTCTCTTTGAGGTTCTCCCTCACCGTCTTATCGGTTTTGAAATCGAGCGCGCTGAAGGAGTCATCGAAGACGAAAATCTCCGGATTTATCGCGGCGGCGCGGGCGATGCATAATCTTTGCCTTTGCCCACCGGAGACATTGCTCCCGCCTTGAGCGATATGGCTGTCGTATCCTTTATCCATCGCCTCGATGAAAGAGGAGGCGCAGGCAATCGAAGCGGCTTTCTTCACCTCTTCCTCGCTTAAAGAAGGGTCACCGAGCATGATATTGCTTTTAACCGTGCCTGAGAAAAGAACCCCTTTCTGCGGCACGAAACCAATGCGCTTACGGAGTGAGAGCTGCTTCTGCTCTTTGACATTCACTCCGTCAATCTTCACTTCGCCTTCACTCGCGTCATATAAACGCGCGATTAAGTTCACGAGGCTAGATTTTCCAACACCCGTTGAGCCGATGATCGCGACGGTGTCCCCCGCTTTCGCTTTGAAGGAAATATTCGATAAAACCGGCTTATCGGCATCAGGATAAGTAAAGGAGACATTATCGAATTCGATGGTCCCTTTTTCGGTCGGCTCAACTGGGTTGACAGGGTCAGAAAGAGAACTATTGGCTTCCAAAACCTCATTGATGCGCTTCGCGCTAACTTGGGCACGCGGCAAGAAGACGAAGAGGAAGAGGAGCGTCATGAAAGCCATGACGATCTGGGTAGAAAGAAGCATGAAGGCGCTGACGGTGGCATAATCCACTTCGCCCGCATTGATGAGCTGCGCCCCTAACCAATACATCGATAGGGATACCCCGTCCATCACGATCGTCATGAAAGGGTTAAGCAAGCCCATCGCCCGGAAAGTGAAGAGATTGAGATTAGTCAAATCATCATTGGCCTTCTTGAATTTCTTGGCCTCGTAATCCTCGGCGTTATACGCCCGAATCACGCGGACGCCGGTGAGATTCTCTCTCGTCACGAGGTTCAATCTATCGATAAGTTTCTGCGAAATGCGGAATTTCGGGAGGACGATGACCACAAGCAAAGATAACCCGATGACGAGCACGAGCACCGCCACGATCGTCACCCAGGTAAGGGAGGCGCTTGTCGCGTTGATCTTGCAGAAAGCCCAAATCGCGGTGATTGGGGCAGAGAATGCCATTCTCATGACGATGAGGAAAGCCATCGTGACTTGCTCAACGTCATTCGTGCATCTAGTGACCAAAGAGGCGGTCGAGAATTTATTGAGCTCCTCGAGAGAGAAGGTCGAGACTTTCTCGTTGATCGCCTTGCGGAGATTCGTGATGAAGGAGGCCGTGATGGCGCTTGCTAAAACGGCCACCGCCGCACTTGAGGCGGCTGAGCCAAAAGCGCTCAGTAACATGAGCCCGCCCTCTTTCCAGATTGAGGCAGTCGAGGCATCACGGATCAAGGCGATAGTCGATAAAGTAGCCTCATCGAGGAGACCGCTGGAAGATGCTAAATCATAGAAAGAATTCCAATTGCCACCAGTAGAGACATATAAAGCGTACATGCTCTCGCCTAATTGCTCGGGGTGATCGTGAATATTGACGTAATTGATGGCGTTTATTAAAGAGGAAGAGAAATCGGTCATCTTCATGGTGCAATAGACCTGTAGCACCGTAAGCCCAATGATAATGAGCATGAAGAACCAATCTCTCTTCCGTAATCGTTTGAGTAATTTGAGCATAATGACGAGATCCCTGATTTATCAATTTATTAAATTGGTCGGGCCTCAATTTATTGGATAAATGTTGAATTGTAAAGCGAAGAATCGATAGTTGACTCTTTATCAACAAAAAAAAGGCGGCTGAATTGAAAACAGCTTATTCAAAATGAGGCACTCTCTCATCGAAAAGACGGAGAGAAAGACACAAAAAAAGCCCGGCATTCCGGGCTCATAAATCAAGTGGTCGGGATACTCAGATTCGAACTGAGGGTCTTCTGCTCCCAAAGCAGACGCGGTAACCAAGCTGCGCTATATCCCGAGCGCTCGAATATTATGCTCATCGTAACCCCTAAATACAAGCGCGAATTTTTCTTCTATAGGTGAGAATTGGGGCAAAATCAAAAGGAAACTGGCAGTAGATACAATAAAGCAAAGCCTTATCGGCGTATCTGGCGCTCGAAGGTGATCACTAATCCGTATCCCGAGATAAGGTTCGGGGCGACGACCGAAAGCACTCTCCACCCCTTCTTTGCCATCTCGTTCATGATATCTTCGGCATCCTTGACGTTTGCTGTCTCCACGGCGTATTCGTACATAACCTTCCCTCCCTTTCCTTAATTATGGAAGGAATCCAAAGGAAGAAAAGGGCGTAAGCAAAGAAAAAAAGGCCTGAGTAGATGATCAAGCCTAAGTTTTCGATTGGCGCGCCAGACAAGATTTGAACTCGTGACCCACAGATTCGTAGTCTGTTACTCTATCCAGCTGAGCTACTGGCGCATTCGCCTAGAAAAGGCAAGCAATACTATAGTCATCGTTCTTCGATTAATCAACTATAGAATTGGAGCTTCCGGGCGGAATCGAACCGCCGGTCAAGGATTTGCAGTCCCACGCCTTACCGCTTGGCTACGGAAGCAGCGAAACGGATTATATCACCTTAAACTGCCTTGAGCAAATATTTGATGATAATTTTAGGCGTTCTCGCTGCGCTCTTTCCTGCGATTCCGGCGGAGTTTTTTGCTGGTGTAACGGATCGAGAAGAAGGCGATGGCCACTCCTAAAGCAAGGCCAAGCTCGACGATTAAGATCACGATCACCGCCGTAGGGATGCTTCCGCTTTTCACGCTCTCCCACATTTTGAGGACATAGCTATTGTTATCCCCATAATCTTCCATGATGCAGAGTTTAGGAAGATCCTCTTTCGGCGGGTACTGGGCGTAAAAGGCGCGTCCCACCTTCACGGTCTCAAGCTCCCCATCGAGATTATAGGCGGTGACCTCTTCATAGGTATCGCTGTAGAAATGGGAAGAGGAAGGAGAGTAATCTTCGCTCAAGGAGCCATCGAAGAAATAGGAGAGATCGACTTCGCTCCACCCCTCTTCTTCGGCGATGGAAGAATAATCAGTTTCTTCCCCGTTTACGATGGCTATCTCATAGGAGCTTCCGCTCATATCCTCCTCTCCGAAATCGACGGTGTGCTTTTCCCCATCGACCTCGACTTCTTTTTCGCCACTTCCGTTCTTATAGACTTTCTCGCCATCTTCATCGTAATAATAGTCGTCGGCGGTCTCATCGTAGGCATAGATATAATAGGCTCTTGGGTCATACCACTGACGCACGAGCTCTAAGATATCATCGCCCGCGATAAAGGGGGTGTAGCCAATATAGTCCATATTCTCGGCAGCCACGGAGGGAGTAGAGATATAATCGATGAATTTCTGGGCGTATTCCTGGTTTTTGCAAGTTGAGGGCATTACCCAGCCATCGAACCAGATATTCCCGCCGGTTTTGGGAATCGAGTAATAAAGATCAACTCCGAGTTCCTCGGCCGTATCGATCGAATAGACGGCGTCGCCGCTCCAAGCAATGCCAATGCCGCTGAGCTTGCCGTCTAAGATATCGCTTTTGCCGCTGTCAACCTCTAAGCCGTAAGAATTCGCGCGGAGAGAGACGAGATCATCCTCGATCGAAGAGATGATGGAGGAAGTGTCCTCCTTCCCCTCGTAGCCGTATTTCTCTAGCAACGCATTGAACTCATCGACGTGCGTGACGTTATTGAAGACGGTTGAAAGAGCGTTGTGGTAATCATCTTCGCTGATATCTCCGCTTTCATAACTAGATAAGAGCTTATTGCAGAGCTCATCGTAGGTTTTCATCAAACCGACGGAGAAAGTGTCGCGCATCGAATCCTTGATTTGGAAGGTGCCTTTGTAGTTTTTATCCCAAAGGACGTTCCAATCCTTCATCTGCACTTTGACATCGTCTTCGCTCAAGATAGGGTTTCCATCATCGTCGGTAGTTTCCTCGAAAGTATGGAAGGTCGGGTTATAGATGAGCCCGAGCGTCCCCCACATATATCCGCGCGCATATTCTTCGAGCGTGCCATAGGTTCCGGTGTTCCCTAAAGGGGCTTTGATGTTTTTGAAGACATCCTGAAGATAGGGAGAGGCATAAAGAGAGTAATTATCCTCCCATCCTTCCGCTCTATCGCCATATAAAGCGAGGCGCTCTTTTCCTGAAACAAAGGGGATGAGCATCCCTTTGCTCATCATTTTCTGGATCATGTAGTCGCTTGGGCAAACGAGATCATACGATCTTGAGCCGGTCTCGATCTGCGAGAGCATGATCTCATTGGTGTCGAAGGTATCGTAAGTGACCTCGAGCTTCACGCCGTCCATCTCATAGACGTAATCCTGGAATTCCTCGATGACGTTTTCGCCGATATAGTCATTCGCATTATAGATTTTTAAGCTCGTCACCGGAGCCTCATTCGCTCTTTTGACGGAGGAAGCGGCGCTCAATAACGGCGAAGAGACGCCTATAAAGGCGGGAAAAGTTAGAAAAAGAGAAAGCAAATTCATAGTTTTTTCCTCCTTTCGGCGTGTTTATCGCTTTTCGCGCCTTTTTTCGACTGGTAAAGGCTATAGAAGACCACCACGAGAATCACGGCGAGGAAGATGATCGCGCATAAGGCGCGCATCTTCGCCGGAAGCGGTTTCTTCTTGATGATGGATTCTACGTAAGTGGAGATTGTCTCGATTTTCCCTTGGCCGCTCAATAATCCTGGGCCCGTGAGGAAAGCCGTGACGATGAAATCATCGAGGGAGAGAGTGATGGAAAGGAGGAACCCGCTGAAAACGCCTGGGGCGATCTCAGGAAGTATCGCTTTCCTTAAGGCCTGATTCGGGGTGCATCCTAAATCGAGCGCGGCCTCATATAGAGCCGGATCCATCTGAAGAAGCTTAGGCTTCACCGAGAGATAGACGAAAGGTGTCGATAAGACGAGGTGACCCACAAGCAGCGTCCAGAAAGAGAACTGCATATCTTTGAAAATGTAGGTCCCAAGGAAGACGAAGCTGATGGTGAGAGATAAAGCGATGACGATTTCCGGGTTCACGACCGGGATCTGGGTCGAGAATTCCAAGATGCGTTTCGTCCTTTTCTTGCTCTCGAAAACGCCAATCGCCCCGATGGTGCCTAAGAAAGTCGAGAGGGTCGCGCTGATTAAAGCGATGATGATGGTATTGCCAATCGCGGTCTGCACTTTCTTATCGAGAAAGAGATCGCGGTATAAGGAGAAAGTGAAACCGTTCCAGATGCCGAGTTTCGGCGAATCGGTGAAAGAGAAAATGACGAGGACGAGGATTGGGGCATACATCAAGGCGAGGAGAGCCCAGACGTAGAAGAGGCCGCCCCACTTCTGGAGGCGCTCTTTGCTTTCTTTCTTTACCATAAGTTGCCTCCTCTTGCGGTAGCCGCATCACTCCCGCTGAAGCGGTGAGTGAAAAGCATGCTGATGCCGATAAGCAGCAGCATGATGAGAGCCATGAAGCTTCCCTCATTCCACTGGCTATTGGTGAAGTTGAGGTAAATCGAATTGCCGAAGAGGGCGATTTTGCCTTCCGAAAGCGTATCACTGATGACATATGAGCTCATGACGGGCATAAAGACCATCTCGGAGGCGCTCACGATGCCAGGGAGAGACTGCGGCAAAACGCTTTTGGTGAAAACTTGGAAGGGATTGGCCCCTAAATCGGCCGCGGCCTCGACTTGCGAACGGTCGA
Organism: Roseburia hominis; assembly: GCA_963642055.1. GTDB lineage: Bacteria > Bacillota_I > Bacilli_A > RFN20 > CAG-826 > UBA4951. The sequence goes on from CAVIFQ010000001.1 coordinate 106,792, forward strand.
GCTTAAGCATCGTGGTATATAGAGGCAAAATCGTGAAAGGCAGATAGTTATAGGTCATGCCGATAAGCGTCGCCGCCCATGGATGCTCGCCGCCCGCGATTCCAATCCAAAGGAGCAAATCGCGCGTAGCCCCGGTGCGGATGACGAAATTGATCCACATCGGCATGATGAAAAGCAGCACCAAGACGGCGTTTTTGTTGTATTTGCGGTTCGCGAGAAAATAGGAAGCCGGATAGCCTAATAGTAAGCAGATGATCGTGGTCTGTAGTCCCATGAATAGAGACATGAGCAAGACATTGAGCTTGCTCGTGCTCGTGAAAAAGTTCACGAGCGCTTCAAAAGAGAAATGGCCATCGGCGTCAGTAAAGGCATAGAAAACGATGAGGACGAGCGGAACGATAACGAAAAGAAAGAGAAATAGAGCGTAAGGGATCGCGAGGTTCTTTCTTTTGAGCGCGAAGAAAGAGGCGAATCTGCCCTTAGAAGAGCCCTTAATTAGCCTTTTCATACACCGAGATATCTTTCTTTAAGCGCATCCGGAAGCTCTTTTTGTCGATATCGACGCTCACGACATCGTCGAGGTTCCATTCGTAAGGGGAATTCGCGATATAGTCTTCCTCTTCCTCGGTGCGGATGATGAACTGGTAATGGTCGCCTTTATAGACGCTTGAGATGATACGGCCCGTCGCCTTGCCTTTGGTGAGGTCGTCGCTCATGATGATGGCATCAAAATCGCAGGATAAGGTGATTTTGGCCTCCGTCAAATCGTATTCTTTCTGGGTGCGTGGGTCATAAAGATAGCCATCTTCGTTGATGTAGCTCCCTTTGATAAGCTGCGTCAAATCAGCTTCAAAAGCATCGCTTCCGATATGGACGAGCCCGTCTTTGTCGATGAAAGACTCTCCCCAGACGTTATTCGTCACGTCTTTATGCATGACCTGGAGATTCTCAGGATCCACCGAGATATAGACTTTCGCCCCGACTTTTCTCGCTTTATGGTCGCGGCAGTTCACTTCGGCTTTCCCAACCGAGATGAGGTAGCTATAGTCTTCGCCTTTGAAAACGGCGCTTGTGATGATGCCGGAGATATTGCCCTTTTCCTTTTCGCTTAAGATGACGTCTTCTGGACGAATGACGACATCGACTTTCTCGTTGAGGGCAAAATCATCGACGCAGTCCCAATTGGCCCCGAGGAAGTGGACTTTCTTCTCCCCTACCATCGTGCCGTTATAGATGTTGCTCTCGCCGATGAAGTCGGCCACATAGGCATTGACTGGTTCGTTATAGATATCTTCCGGGGTGCCTACTTGCTGAATCGCCCCATCGCTCATGACGACGATCGTATCGCTCATGGTGAGGGCCTCTTCTTGGTCATGGGTGACGTAAATGAAGGTAATGCCAAGCTTTTTGTGCATTTCCTTAAGCTCGATCTGCATGTCTTTGCGCATTTTATGATCAAGAGCGCTCAGCGGTTCATCAAGGAGCAGTACCTCAGGCTCAAGGACGATCGCCCTGGCGATAGCCACGCGTTGCTGCTGCCCGCCCGATAAAGTGGCGATGTTGCGGTCTTCCATTTCGCTTAAGTCGACGATTTCGAGAGCTTTTGCGACTTTCTCATCGATGACTTTGGCGGAAAGATGCTTGTATTTGATGACCTCTTCGCCTTTTCTGTTCTTTACTTTGACCGGCACTTTCTTGAGCTTTAGCCCGAAAGCGACGTTATCGTAGACGTCTAGATAGGGAAATAAGGCGTAATGCTGAAAAACGGTATTGATCGGCCGCTTATACGGCGGAAGAGAAGTAATATCCTTCCCGTTTAAGAGAATCTGGCCTTTCGTCGGTATATCGAAACCGGCGATCATGCGGAGCGTCGTGCTCTTCCCGCAACCGCTCGGGCCCAAAAGAGTGACGAATTCGCCTTTTTTGATGTCCAAGGAAAAATCCTCGACGGCCACGAAATCGCCGCCATCGAACTCTTTCCGGACATGCTGTAATGAAATGATTGTATTAGCGTCCATCGCATTGCCTCCCACTAGGTAGATAACAACCAACAAATGCCAACCTCACCTCTAAAACGAGCAGGATTATTTGACGGGGGAAATAATGGGGTAAATAGGGTGCAAATTCAACAACTTTTTTCATCAATTTTTCCTTCATCGTTTTTCGTTCATCTCAAATTCCGACTTTCTCTTGACGTGACCGAAGGAAAACCGAAATCGTTTTGAAGCGAAAAATGCCGAAAAAACGGGCTGTTTTTCCTCTTGCTTTATTCAAGAGAAAGAATAAAGAGGAAACGCGATCATTTTTCGCGCTCTTTCTTTGCAATATCGAGTAGAGAAAGTAAACTATCCTCGATGAAACGAACTAGACTCTTTTTATTGTTTATTCTGCCCTTCTCTTTCTTAGCAGCCGGCTGCTCAAGCACGCCAGAGGTCGTTACCATTCCTTATGGGAAGCTTTACGATGAAGATGAATATGGCAATAACCACTTCAAGAGCATCGGCTACAGCGATTTATCCTCTTTGGTGAGCAATGAAGATAACTTCTTTTTGGTGGTCCGCGGAGCGAGTAGCGATTGTCTTTGCTGGACCCTCACGCGCGATAACCTCTCCAAATACTGCAAATACAGCAATCTTGAAGTCAATTACATGTGGATTGATGATTTCTCATGCCAGGATTATCTTTCGCTCAGCTTAACGAAAAACAAAAGCACCATCGCCGTTTTCGAGAAAGGGCAAGTCAAATACCAGTGCACCTTCTCCGAGGAAGATGAGATTGGCAAAGACTACGCCACTCTCGCCTCTTGGATCTCAACTTACGCGAAAGTGGGAAGCATCCTCTCGGTGAACAAAAAGCAGCTCGATGCGCTTTATGAAGGCGAAGTGCCATTCGTCGTCGGCTTCTCCAGAAGCACTTGCTCCGATTGCTCATATTTAAATAACCACCACTTACGCGATTTAGGAGCATCCTCTTTATATAAAAGGAGTTACCTATTCGATTGCGACATCGAAGGGGTCCGCCTATATAACGGCAAAAGCCCCGATAAAGATGGGGATGAAGACGAAAAACAGGCTTATAGCAACTGGATCGCCTTCAAAGACGAATACGGTTTATCGAATACCATAAACGAGGAATTCGGCTACAAGGAAGGATATGTTCCTACTTTCACCTACAATCTCCCTAATCTTGGGAAGGCCGAATCAGTACGGGATATGGTCGTTTGGGGGAATGATGCCGTGAGCAAAGACGGGGACATCTACAAAATCTCCGACTCGTATTTCTCTTCATCAAGAACGAATGAATTCCTGAATGATGAGGCGATTTTAGAGAAAGCCGGCGTCAGCAAAACGAATCTCGTCGGTTTGACCTTAAAAGAAGATGAAGTCAATGACTATGGCTCTTTTTATAGCTGGTCCCATGAAGCGAGCGCCGTTTACGAAGATCCTCTTCTCACCGCTTTCTTCTCTTTTTATCTTGCTGAATAGATAAAATCAAAAAAGTATCGGAATTTCCTAAACATTGCTCATATCATTTGATACTCATAAACGAGGGTCTACCAAAAAAAACGCCGCGACTGAACGGCGTTTTTCTTCTTCTATTTCTCTAGTCGGCGAGCGTGCCCATCGGATCCCAAGGATTGAGATGGATCGGGTCGCCTTCCAAGGCCTTCTTTTCCTCGTCACTCAGGAACTTCTTATTGATGACGGCTTGGTAGACGAACTTGTCGAACCAGCTCGAAGACATGACGTAATACCCTTTGAGTCCGTTATCTTCGCCCCAGCTATTCTCGATTTTATAACGGTTCGGTTTTCCCTCATTATCGAGATTGACGCCGGTGATGAGCATCGCGTGATTCATCGCGCTGGCCCAATAATCGAGCATATCGCCTTTCTCGAATTCGAGGGAGAAGCCGAGGGTGCTCTTATAATCGAGCGCCTTATCATCCCAGGCAATGCCCTGACGGTCGCGGTAGAAAGCGACATCGGATCCAAACCAGACGGGGCTCTTGCTCTTAAGCTGAGCGATGATGAGCTCTTTCACGCGCTCCATTGGGAGATTGAGGTGAATGATGGGTTTCCCTTCCACCACGTTGCCGAGGTAATCGATGGTATAGGTATGCAAGAACGGCTTATCTTTCGTTGGCGAATTGATGATTGACTGATAATCATCGATGGCTTTTCCGACGTATTTCTCGAAGAAAGAAAGCGGAGTGAATTCGCCTTCATTGTGGTAAACGCCCTTCTTATCGACGTATTCGAAGGTAAAGCTCTTCGGTGGCACGCCAAAAGCGTTGAGGAACATCGTGTAAATCTCAGCGATGGCCTTATCTTTATAGGCTCTGATCTCATCATCTTTCCCCGCTTCAACAAGCTTATGGGCATCGGAGGCGAATCTTCTGATTCTCGCATTCAAGACAAGGTCGAGCTCGCGGGTGTTATTCGATTGATAGGTCTCGGGGAAGGCGCTCTGCGGCATTAACCCGTATTTCTTCACGAGATTCACGAACATATCCCACTGTCCCCCATCGCCGACTGGTTCATGGAGAATATGCGAGAGAAGGCGGTCATCATGGTCTTTATCAACCAAGGAAATGATCGATTCGAGGGCGAAATTGGCTTTCTCGATCTTGTCAAAGAGCGAGATATAGTTCTGGCTGAGCTCGAATTTGGCCATATCGAGCTTCGAATTCACGATTTCGCGGAGGAGATTGAGCCCCGCGAAAATCCAGCAGCGGCCGCTCGCTCTTTGGTTGGCGGCCGGCATCGTCTTCACTTCAACCGAGAAAGAGGGATTCTCGTCTTTATAAGAAGAGGATTCATAGATGATTTCGCTTAAAGGGTTACGCGATAAAGCGTGGCGGATGATCGGATTTTTGCTATCGCTACGATAAGTATCGAGGATTGTTTCGACGCTAGATCCTACTAGGGCGCCGATGTTGCTTTCTTTGTTCATGATGGTCTACCTTTTTTTTCTAAGTGGTGCCTATTCTATGCCCCTTATCTCGTCTTTGAAAGCCTTACGCGCGCGCTTTTCGTGCATAAAGGGACAAACGAGAGTAAAATGCGCATGTCAAAAGAAGGTAAAATAATGAATGAATCTCTAGAGCGGTTCATCCGCTACGTCAAAGTGGACACCCAAAGCAATGATACTAGCCTCTCTACTCCCAGCGAGAGCAAAGAGCTCAATCTCACCAAAATCCTCCTATCCGAATTAAAGGAAATGGGAATTAACGGCGAAATCGACGAATATGGCCGCCTTTATGCGCACCTAGATGGTGAAGCGGGGTATACGAAAATCGGTCTCAATTCCCATGTCGACACCGCTTTGGAGTGCTCAGGGAAAGACGTTAAGCCGCAGCTGATTTCCTCTTATGATGGAGGGATTATCCATTTGAATGATTCCATCTCGATGAGCCCGAAGGAATTTCCTTCTTTAAGCGAGCATATCGGCGATGATCTTATCGTCACCAGTGGCGATACGCTCCTCGGCGGCGATGATAAAGCTGGCATTGCCATTATCATGAGCGCTTTAGCCTATTTCACCTCCCATCCAGAGGTGAAACATCACCCAATATCGATACTTTTTACGCCGGATGAGGAAATCGGACGCGGGCCCGAGCACTTCAATAAAGAGCTCTTCGGAGCTGATTTTGCTTATACGATCGACGGCGATTACGTCGATGAAATCGCCATTGAGACCTTCAATGCGTCGCACGCCGATATCACGATACACGGAGTTTCCATCCATCCAGGCGAAGCGAAAGGCAAAATGGTCAATGCCGCACGCTTAATGGGCGAATTCGATGCGCTTCTTTCTGCAACTGACCGCCCTGAGCTCACCGAAGGGCATGAAGGATTCAATCACCTCGTTTCTGCTTCTGGCACGGTAGATGGGGCAAAGATGCATTACATCATCCGCAACCACTCGAAAGAGGAAATCGAGGAGCAAAAAGCGCAATTTATCTCCGCCAAAAAGAGTTTGGAGAGCAAATATCCCACCATTACTATCGATTTGGAGATGGCTGACGATTACCGCAACATGTTCGAAGTGCTCGAAAAAGACGACCGCGCCGTCACGCACGCCGAAAAAGTCTATCGCTCTTTGGGTATCACTCCCAAACATAGCCCTATCCGCGGCGGGACGGATGGGGCCACTTTCTCTTTCTTAGGTTGCCCCACCCCGAATCTCGGGACAGGCTCCTATAATCACCATGGAAGATACGAATATCTTTCCGTTCGCGATTTCAGCAAAATGATCGAAATTGTGATCGCGCTGCTAAAAATATAAAAAGCCAGCGCGAAGCTGGCCACAATTCTCATTGGCTGGGGTGACTGGGATCGGACCAGTGCATCTCGGATTCAGAGTCCGATGC
>CAVIFQ010000002.1:0-40709 GCA_963642055.1 Roseburia hominis
TTAATCAATGACGGATTGATTGCGCTTGACTTTGGTCACAACATAACAGTTTATAAATTAGGTGAGCCTTATGAAGAAATCCTAAGTACGGAAGGCGTCGTTTTCGTGACAGACAAAAGACAATATGCCTTCTATAAAGAGACAACATGGCTAAACGAAATCACCCTTGAATACAAAGGTCATGATGTTATTTCAAAACTTGAAAAAATCAAGAAACATTGGGATGTGTTCGCGAAACCATATGACGGAAAAATCAAAAGAAAACTCATCTATCTTGCTTCTGGCAAAGAAGAAATTATCGACGAAGGCACAATCATCGGCGATGTTTACAAAGAATGAGCATCTTATAACGTAAGATAGGGCTTTGTCGCCAATTCGAGCACATATGTGAAATTGGCAAAAGCCCTTATACTTATCGCGTTATTTCAGAGTTAAGAGAACTACCGTCTCCACATGCGCGGTCTGCGGGAACATATCCACAGGTTGAATTTTGATGACGTCGTAGGCATTGCTTAAGAAGGCAACATCCCTCGCTAAAGAGGAGGGGTCGCAAGAGATATAAACAACGCGCGCTGGCTTTAAGGCAAGAACGGCCTTGAGGAACCTTTCATCGCTTCCTTTTCGAGGAGGATCCATAAAGAGTACGTCGATATGCTCGTCACTCTCTTTCATCTTATATATAAAAGAGGATGCATCGTCTGCGTAGGCGTAGAAGTTATTTATCTTGTTGTATTTCGCGTTCTCTTTCGCGTCTTTCACAGCTTCGGGGATTATCTCCACGGAAATCACTTTTTTTGCGTCTTTTGCAGCGATTAAACCAATCGTCCCGATGCCTGAATAAGCGTCAAAAACTACGTCGTTTTTGCTTAAAGAAGCGAAATCCATCGCGGTTTTGTAGAGGATTTCCGTCATCACGGGATTAGTCTGATAGAAGGATTTTGCGGAGATTCTGAAATGAACGCCGCATAAAGTATCCTGGATATAGCCTAATCCATGCAAAACCCGGCTCTTTTCTCCTAAAACAACCGATGTGTGTCTTGAATTTATATTCTGAACGACGGTCGTTATTTCGGGGCACTCCTTAATGAGGGCCTTTACGAAATTGTTGCGGCTAGGGAAAGAATCGACGGCGGTAACAAGCACCACCATGATCTCAGGATAGTAATAAGAGGTTTTAATGAGAATGTGGCGCATGATGCCATATCCTGAATCCTCTTCATACGGGGCGATGCGGAAGCTCTTCATGAGTTTCCTGATCGAAGAAAGGATCTTCGTCGCTCTTTCATCCTCAATGAGGCACTTATCGATCGGCACGATTACGTGAGTCCCTTCTTTGTAGAATCCGGAATAGATATTGCCTTTATCGTCTTGTGTCAAAAGAGGCTGAACCTTGTTCCGATAATTGAAAGGTTTATCCATCCCTAAAGTCGGAAGAGGACTCACATCCATATGGGCGATTTTGCGGAATTGCTCTTTGACCTTGTTTTGCTTATAGAGAAGTTGAGCAGCGTAGGCATAATCCTGAAATTGGCACCCACCGCACTGATAAAAGTAGGGGCAGCGGACCTCTTCTCTATCTTTTGACTTCTTTGTGAGGTGCTTCACGTGCCCGAAAAGCTGGCCATTCCGCCTATAATCGATTTCGATTTCGCCTGCTTCGCCAGGATAGATGTCATTGACGAAAATGACGTTTTTGCCGTTTTTGAAAACGCCTTTCCCTTCATAAGAAAGGTCCACGCATTCGCCGGTCACTATTTCTTTATGGAACGAGTTCTTCTTCATTAAGCGGCCGCCTTCTCTTTCGGCGCGGCCATAAGTGACTTGATATATTCGACTCCCTTCGCTTCGTCTAGACGCGGGAAAAGCTGTTCACCTTTATTCACTTTCACGCCTGAGACGATACCGAATTTCTTCATGGATTCATAATTTCTCAATTCGGCCGGAATCCCGAGTTGGTCGAATATTTTTTCGGATTTGACCACCAAAATAGGTGATAAAAGCGTGCCAGCGATATAAATGACGTTCGCTAAATGGTTCATGCAGCTAGCAAGTTCTTTCTTTTTGCTTTCGTCTTTCGCTAGAGCCCAAGGGGCACTGTCTTGGATGTATTTATTGGCCTTAGAGACGAGATCCATCACGCTCGCGTAAGCTTCGGTTACTTTAAGATCGTCCGATAAAACCTCATACGATTCGATGGTCTTTAAGGCCGCTTCATGAAGCTCAGCGTCTAGCGGCGTCACATCGCCCTCATAAGCGGGCACCTCACCGCCATAATATTTTTCGATCATTGAGACCGTTCTATTGAGGAGATTACCAAGGCTATTGGCGAGATCGACATTGACGGCCTCCACGAAATCCTCGGGGGTGAACTTTCCATCAAGTCCGAAAATGACGTTCCTCACCATGAAGTAACGCACGGCGTCGACCCCATATCTTTCAACGAGCGGCTCAACATAAATGACGTTGCCTTTGCTCTTGCTCATCTTCCCATCTTTCATCATGAGAAGCCCATGCACGAACACGCGGCTCGGTTCGCGGAGATTGAGGGCCTTTAGGAACATTGGCCAGTAAATCGTGTGGAAACGAGTAATATCCGCGCCGATGACGTGCACAATTTCCGTATCCGCATCGTTCCAGAAATTCTGGAATTTGCTATCGTCATCTTGGAGATACCCTAAAGCGGTAATGTAGTTGGTGAGAGCGTCTAGCCAAACATAAACAACGTGGTTTTCCGTGCCCAAAACCGGGATGCCCCAAGTGAAGGTCGTACGGGAAACGCAGAGATCAGTAAGACCTGGTTTGATGAAGTTATTCACCATCTCGGCTTTTCTTCCGACCGGCGTGATGAATTTCGGATCAGCATCATAAAAAGAAAGCAAATCGTCGACGTATTTCGAGCATTTGAAGAAATAGGCTGGCTCTTCTTTTTTCTCGACGGGTCTTCCGCATTCTGGGCAAAGATGGTCTTCGCCAACCTGCGTATCCGTCCAATAGGATTCTTCATGGACGCAGTACCAGCCGCTGTAGCTAGAAAGATAAATATCGTCATTTTGCTGCATCTTCTGGAAAATCTTCTGCACCGTCAAATAATGGCGAGGCTCGCTCGTCCTGATGAAGTCATCGTTTGAGATATGAAGCAGCGACCAAAGCTCCGTGAAGGTTTTGGCGACGCCGTCGACGAATTCTTGCGGGCTGATGCCTTTGCTCTCGGCGTTTTTCTGGATTTTTTCGCCATGCTCATCTAACCCGGTGAGGAAATATGTCTCAAATCCCCTCATCCTCTTCCCTCTAGCGATGATATCGCAAAGAGTCGTGCAGTAGGCGTGGCCCAAATGGGGCCTCGCGCTCGGATAATAGATAGGAGTGGTGATATAAAATTTCTTGCTCATAGATTGCCTCAAAAAGAAAGCCGCGATAAACGCGGCTACATTCTATCATTATTTCTTTCTTATTTGCTTTCGGCTTTGCTTTGGGCAGCTTTGGCAAGTTTCTTGTTGAATTTGTCAACGCGACCATCAGCGGCAACGAAGCGCTGTTTGCCAGTGTAGAATGGATGGCAGTTTGAGCAGGTATCGACTTTGATTTCCTTTAAGGTCGAACCGGTCTTGAATGTGGCTCCGCAGCTGACGCAAGTCACCGTGCATTCATGGTACTCTGGGTGAATGTCTTTCTTCATTTTGTTTACTCCTTTCGCCGTACGGTCATCGCCGCACAGAGAGATACGCGCAATATGATACGAAAAAGGGTGGGAGGTTGCAATTAATTTTTGACGCTCCCCAAACGGCGCTTACGTTCTATTTTTCGCCCGTTTCTTTTTCCTCGATCGTCATGATCGGGTCTTCGATTTTGTTCAAGGTGATAAGCGAGTAAACCGAGTAAATGAGCTCGAGCCCGCCGAAAGAAAGGAAGGCGGTCGCGGTTATAGTCAAAGGCAAAGAGGCCTTTCGCTTCCCTAAGACGAGAAGCACAATCCCAAGCGATATCACAAGCAAAAAGAAGATAATGTTGAAACAGGAATAAATCATTGTCTCGGTCCTATCTTCTTTCTTGAGGAACTTAATCTGGCTCAAAGTGGCCAAAAGGAGACAAAAGGAAGAATACAGGAAAGGCAAGAAAACCTTCTTGCCCAAGAAGTCGAGAGTGAGATTGAGGGCGTCGCCGGTAGGAAGGCTCATCGCGGCATTGAAAAGGAAGTAAACGAAGAGGGTGCTTGCCACATAGAAAAGGAAGTAATGAAGGATCTTTTTGACGTATCTCATTCTTTTCCCTCGTGGTGCAAATCGATGAGGTCATTGACGCGCACAAGCATTGCCATCGGGGCATTCACCTTCATGCACTGTTGCATATCGAAATCCATTCCCGGATGCATATGGATCGGAATCATGTGTTTGACTTTCATCGCAATCGCGGCTTTTGAGGCTTCAAGAGGCGTCATTGTGTAGAACCCGTCAATAGGAAGCAAGGCATAATCGATGTTTTCTTTCACTAAATCGTTCATTTCCGGTATGAAATCGGTATCGCCAGCGTGGTAGATTTTCACCCCATTGACGGTCAAAATGTAGCCAACGCATTCGCTTTTGTTGTGGTGCGAATTGTAAGCCGGCACAGCTTTGATATGCACTCCGCAAACATCGAATTCATGATAAACGCCATCCACTAAAGCGTCAGAGGCGCGAATCACAACCGTTCGCGGACCCATGTTGATGAGATGAATCGCGTTGTGGTCATAATGCTCATGGGTGATGAGCACCAAATCGGCTGGCGTTTTATACCCTTCTCCAGCATAGGGGTCAATGAAGATATTCTTGCCCTCATCCGTCGTGATACGGATAGAGGCATGTCCTTGGTAAAACAGTTTTGGCATAACGTCCCTCTTTATCGCTTAAATATAGCACGTTTCGGCTTTTTTCATCTTTCAATTATTGAAAGTGAAATATTAATGGAGGCGTGCTAATGTAGGCATCTGGTTAGGAGGTAACCACATATGATATCCAAAAAAGTGGCGCTTGAAGTCCTAAACGAATGTTTGTCAACCGGCGGCGATTATGCCGAAATTTATCTCGAAAGAACCATCACCAACAATATCAGTTTGGAGAATGGCAAAGTCGAGGGCGTGACGAACAACAACAGCTTCGGCGTCGGAATTAGAATCCTAAAGGAGTTGAGGAGCGTTTACGGTTACACAAGCGATTTGAGCGCGAAAAGCTTGCTTGATTTAGCCCATAGCCTCGCAGCTTCTTTTTCCGGTGAGAGAGTTATCACCGTCACCTCAATCAAGAACGAAAGAGTGAAAATCATCAATAAGATCAGCGACCATCTTCTCGATGTCCCATCAAGTGAGAAAGTCAGCTATCTCAAAGAGTGCTACAAAGCCGCAAAAGGCGACGATCCACGCATCGTGCGCGTCATCAACGGCTTCTTGAGCACCTACCGTACTTTTGAAATCTACAATGCCGAAAACGAAACGGCGCATCATTACACGAATACCGAAGAAAGAGGAAGGTTGACGGTCGTGGCTGTCGCCATGGAAAACGGTCAAATCGAAACCTATTTCGAGGGTCCAGGGAGATGCGCTGGCTGGAACTGGTTCAAAAATGAGCTGGATTATAAAGGCATCTCAGCCAACACTGGCAAAAAAGCCATCATGCTTCTTTCGGCCAAAGAATGCCCGAGCGGCCGCTTCCCCGTCGTCATCAAAAACGGATGGGGTGGCGTCGTTTTCCATGAGGCATGCGGACATAGCCTTGAAGCAGCCGCCACGGCGAAGCATCTTTCCGTCTTCTCCGATTCGATAGGCAAGCAAATCGCTTCCACCATCGTCAGCGCGTATGATGATGGCACGATGCCCAACGAATGGGGGTCGAACAACATCGACAGCGAAGGTCATAAAACCCAAAAGAACGAGCTCATCAAAGACGGCATCTGTGTTGGCTTCATGATCGATAAACTCAATGGCCGCCGTTTAGGGATGGAAGCCAATGGCACCAGCCGTAGGCAGTCTTATCGTTACGAGCCAGTCTCCAGAATGAGCAACACCTATATCGCTCCGGGCAAAGATAAGCCGGAAGATATCATCAAAGACACGAAATTAGGGATTTACGTGTATAACTTCGGCGGCGGAAGCGTCGAGCCAACGACCGGCGAATTCAATTTCAGCGCCAGTGAAGCCTATATCATTAGAGACGGCAAAATCGCGGAAATGGTCAAAGGATGCACCTTGATCGGAAGTGGGAAAGAAGTCCTCATGAACATTGACCGCGTTGGCAATGACGTGGCTCTTGGCCAAGGGATGTGCGGCGCTTCAAGCGGTGCGGTCCCGGTGAACGTTGGTCAGCCAACGATCCGCATCAAAGAAATCACCGTCGGTGGCAGAGGAGGTAAACTCAAATGAACATCAAGAAATTCTTTGAACTCGCGAAAGCAGAGGGTCTAGAGGCCGCTCAGCTCCAGATTTCGAAAAGCAAATCGACTTCCGTTTCCCTCTTTCATCACGAAATCGACAATTACTCCATCAACTCTTCGCAGAGCATCATGGCCTGTGGCGTCTATAATGGCAAATTCGGCAGCTGCCGCACCGAGGAATTCGGCAAAGACACTTTCTCCTTCTTAATTAAAGGAATAAAGGAAGGCGCCTCCTTGAACGAAAAAGAGGAAAAGGCCGCCTTATTCGTCGGAAGTGAGAAATACCACAAGAAAAATGTCTACTCAGCATCGCTTTCTGCCACTCCGATCGAGAAGAAAATCGAGCTCATAAAAGACGTTGAGAATCGTTTATTCGCTTTCGATAAACGTATCAACGATGTCTCGGAAGTCGTCTATAACGAAAGTGAGACCAGCAGCGAATTCTATAATTCCTATGGCCTCAAATTGAAGCAGAAGTCCAATTACTTCTATATCTACGCTGGCGTTGTCGCCAAAGTCAAGGAAGAAGTGAAAACCGGCTTCGACATCGTTTTCGGAAATGATATCGGCACCTTCAATGTCGATACCTTCGTTGCTGATGTAGCCAAAAAAGCCCTTGCCAAATTCGGCGGCGACGCCATTACAAGCGGCAAATACCCAACGGTCCTCGCAAATGACGTCTTCGGGGATTTAGTCAATTACTTCCTCTCCAGCGCCTCGGCGGAAGAAGTCCAAAAGCAAAGCTCCTTCCTCATTGGCAAATTAGGCCAAAAAGTCGCTTCGAAGAAATTGAGCATTTCCGAGAAACCGCTTCAAAAGAACATCTTCTTCTCCTATTTCGATGATGAAGGCGTGGCCACAAAGAATAAGGATATCCTCAAAAACGGTGTTCTTATGACCTATTTCCATAACCGCGAGACCGCCAAAAAGGATGGTGTCGAGTCAACCGGAAACGGGCAGTGGCACGGCGGGAAAATCGGCGTTGGCTATGGCAATATCATCGTCAAAGGCGGCAAAAAGAGCTTCGATGAGATGATTGCGCCAGTCAAGAAAGGCGTCTATATCACCGAAATCGCTGGCTTAGGGACGGGCATGAACCCTCAAAGCGGCGACTTCTCCTGCCAAGCTCAAGGTTTCGTGATCGAAGACGGGAAATTAACCACACCGCTCAACCTCATCACCTTAAGCGGCAACTTGCTCAAGATGCTCAATAACATCAAGACGCTTGATAATAACGTCGTCCTCCGCATCAACTCGATTGCTTGCGGCGATGTGCTTATCAAGAAGATGTCGATTGGCGGAAAGTAATAACAGAATCAAAAAAGGTCACGGAGATTATCTGTGGCCTTTTTCTTATGGGATTTTTGAACCCTTGTTGTTATTCGTCTTTTTTGGTTTCAGAAGCCGTCACGACTTCCTCTTTATTTGCAGTCTCCGTCTTCGCAGCGTCTACTTTCTCATCTTTATTGATGGTGTAGCCATAATCGGAGAAATCCCAGTCAAGATGGGCGGTCAATACCTTTTCCACCGCGAGTTTCAGAAGCTTTTTCTCCACCGCTTTCTTTTCTTTCGGGAGTTTGCGGAAAGCATCGTGCGTCTTATTGAGGGCGGCTTCCGTCTCGCCGATGGATTCTTCAATCAAGCCGTTAGCCAGCACATAAGCGCGGACAGATGGGGCGTTGGATAAAGAAGCGATATGCTTTTTGACATCAAGCGGCAAGGCGATGAAATACTTTTTCGCTTCTTCAAGCGGCAAAGTATCGATCATGATGGCCACTTTCTCCGCTTCGGCGTAACGGAAGACAGGGGTAGAGACTTTCTTCTCGCAAGCAAGGGTTTTTTCAACAATCGTTAAAGCGGCGGCATAGTCACCTTTATCTAGATAATCGTAAAGCGTTATATCGTTGACGGCCGCGGTGAAATCGGTGACTTCATCGTAAACCGGCGTATCGCCTTTCGGGAGGCCTCTAGAGAGCTTATCTTCCGCCAAAAGCATCTCGTTATAGGCAATGACATTGGTTTTGTTATTGAGGATCGTGATGAGATACCCATCGTTTTTCGAATCGAGAGCAGAAGGGAAGACATCATAAAGGAAGACCATTCCGGCAACCGTCAAAACGACCTCGCTCGAGGTTTTAAGCCAGTAGTAGGAGGTTTCGCCATTCTTGATAAACGAGGAAGCCAAAACCAGCATCACCACGCAGATGATGATTTCAAGGAAGAGGAAGAGAAGACCCATGTAGATGATTGGTCGCGGATTGCTCTTTTTGGTGTCAATCGGCGTGACGATGGTTTCGCCCGTAAGGCCATCGTAATTGCCAGCATAGAATTTTTTCTTGCCGTCTTTTTTCTTTTTCATGCCTAAACCAAGGCAAACCCAGCCCGTGACTTCGTATTTACCAATTTTCGCACCGAGCAAGTGACCGAGTTCGAGAATCACGCCCGTGATCACGATGCCGATTAGGATAGCAAGAAGCACCAAGATGTAGGGGCTGATCGTTAAATAAGTAGAGCCGGCGCTGAAATCAGGGCGCAGGACGAAGAAACCAACGCACACGGCCAAAGCAAGCATCAAGAGATAGGCGACATATCCCATCGTATCGTTCTTTTTCATTAAAAACTCCTTTCACGAAGGCAATTAAAATAAATGGTATTAACTGCTTTCGAATCCAGTGGCTGAGGGCAAAGACCAACCACACGTGTGCCTCCCTTTGTCGCCAGATTCACCAAAGCAGGGATATCGTTTTCGTTTAATCCAAGCTCTTCTAGGCTCACCGGAAGAGAAATAGACTTATAGAAGTCCCTCATGGATTCGATGCCTATTATAGACGCTTTTGTATCGTCTTCATCATTTATGTTGAACAAGTAACGGGCTAATCTCGCGAATTTCTCTTTCATGAAAGGGTAAGCATATTTGGCCCAGCCTAGATAAGTGACGGCAATCCCAGCGCCGTGCGTGATATTTTGGCGATACCCAGAAAGAGCGTGCTCTAAAGGATGAACGACGAAAACGGATTTCTTGCCAATGCTAGTAAGGCCATCGTGAGCAAGCGAAGAAAAGAGCATCAAAGCCGCCCTCGCATCGTAATCGGTTGGATCTTCATATGCTTTCTTGCCAGCTTCCATGACTTTCTTTACTAATGACAAGGCCCAATCATCGGAAAGCTGATATGGCCCTGATTCATTGAAGTAGCGCTCAATGCTATGCATCATCATATCGGCGATGCCACAGGCTGTTTGAAATGGAGGAACCGAATAAGTCAGTTCAGGGTCTTCAATGGCGAATAGAGGTCTAACGATATCGGAATTGAAACCTTGTTTTATTTTCGTGTCGTTATCTTGAATGACGCAAGAATTGCTGCTCTCGCTTCCCGCGGCGGCGATAGTGAGAATCACGCCGACTGGCAAACTCTTCTTTGGCGTCGCGATTTTCAAATTGAAATCAAAGGGATCGCCATCGTAATAGTAGCCAACGCCAATGGATTTAGCGGCGTCAATGACGCTGCCTCCGCCTAAAGCCAAAATGCAGTCGATTTTGTTAATCCGCGCAATTTCCACTCCTTTTAACGGATATTCACGACTCGGATTTGCGGGGATTCCGCTTAGTTCTACGTGGAAAATCGAATTTTTATCGAGGTTTGACAGGGTTTTTGCAAGCAAACCGCTTTTGATGACGCTGCCTTTGCCGTATATAAGCAAAACGCGCGAAAAGCCATATCCTTTTAAAATCTCGCCTATCTCATTTTCTTTACCTTTTCCGAAAATGATTCTGGTTGGTGAAACGAAATCGAAATCAATCATTTCTTGCTTTCCTCCTTGCTGAGTTCTTTTAAAGCTGGCAAAAGAATCGCGGTGGCATTCGTGATGAATTTCCTCATGGCTTTTTCAAAACGCCCCGGCGTGACGCTGACGTTTTTGAAATAGTAGCCAAACTCATCCGAAACGATGCGCGAAAAGCGGCGCGACAAGCTGCGGTAACCGCTCTTGGTTAACTCATCGTCATTCTTTTTGTTAAAGATGGCGATTATCTGCGTGGCCACTTTGCTATAAATGAAATCGTCGACCAAATCACTCGCAGCGCTGTTATAGGAGCTACGAAGAAAGACGAAATTGGTTTTGCAGTATTGAAGCACCGCCAAAAGAACGTCGTTCACGTCTTTCCCGCGCGTGAGTCCTTCCACTTCTTCATTAAGGAAAATGGCCGCCAGCAAATCATAGATATCCTGGTAATGGTAATAGAAAGTCTGGCGATGGCAGTGGCAGACTTCGCATAAAGAGGTGACGTTGATTTCGCTCAAAGGCTTACTCAGCATCATCTCTTTGAGGGCTCTTTTGAATTTGGCTTCGGTAGTCATTATTTTAAGGCGGCGTATTCTTTCGCGATTTCTGCACCAAGAATGGCGTTGTTGATCACTAGACGGATATTCGTCTCAAGCGATTTCCCGCCCGTAAGCTCCACGATGCGTTTGAGCAAGAACGGCGTGACGTCTTTCCCGTTTATGCCTTTCTCTTCGGCTTCTTTCACGGCGTCAGCGACAATCGAATCGATATAGTCGTGAGGCAAAGCGTCTTCCTCAGGGCAAGGATTGGAAATCAAAATGCCGCCAGAGAGGCCGAATTCGCGCTTGGCTTTGATAATGCTCGCAGCTTCTAATGGCGAGGAGAAGGCATAATCAGCCTTATATCCAGAATCAACTGAATAGAAATTCGCAAAATCTTCGTTTTTGTACGAAAGCACGGTGACACCTTGCGTTTCTAAAACTTCAAGGGTCTTCGCGATATCTAAAATCGCCTTTGCCCCAGCGCAGATGACAGTGACTGGTTCGCTTGCGAGTTCATAAAGGTCACGAGAAACATCGAATGTGGTCTCAGCTCCACGATGGACTCCGCCGATTCCGCCGGTGACGAATACCTCAATCCCGGCTTTTTTGGCCATAAGGATGGTTCCGCTTACCGTTGTGGCGCCCCACTCTTTTTTGGCGATGACGATTGGAAGGTCACGTTTAGACACTTTGGCAATGCCTTTTCTTTTGCCAAACTCCTCAATCTCTTCAGGGTTCATCCCGATGATCGGTTCTCCCTCGATGATACCCATCGTCGCGGGGATGGCTCCGTGGTCGCGGATGGTTTTTTCCACAAGCAAGGCCGTCTCCACGTTTTTCGGATATGGCATTCCGTGCGAAATAATCGTGCTTTCCAAAGCAACGACCGGTTTTCCTTCTTTGAGGGCTTTTTCTACTTCTGGATTGATTTTCATACTATCTTCCTTCTTTCTTTTTAAGTATCTCCAAATGGGTGAAATTCTTTCTTATGATCCAATCGATAAAGAAATATAAGGCGGTCAAAATGACGATTTGCCCGAATATGAAGAATCCTAAGGATGGATTCATAAGACTGTAATCAAGATCAAGCAAGAAGCTTGAGGTTCCTCCTTCAATAGCCTTCCCCGGCATAACGAAATCAAGCAAGAAGAACACTCCGCCAGCGACAAGCAATAAGAGGAAAATCGAGGTGCGATATTTATCAAGCGGCAAGGAAATGCGGAAAAGGATCGGATAGCTCATGATGGTGAAAGCGATCGTCGAGCACATTACGGCAGCCCGATAAGACATAAACTCTGGATTGATGGCATAGGCTCCAAAGCATATGGCGACGCATAGAATCTCCATAAGGCCGCTTGGAAGAGCGGCGGCCAAAACGTTTTTCATGAAAGAACCGGAGAGACGTTCGTTTGATGGCTGGAGGGCAAGGAAGAATCCGCCACCCCCGATGGTGCATAGTTCCCAGACGAAAAGATTGGTCGTCGAGAAAGGGTATCCGCCTTTCCCACACCAGCTGAGAATCAGGAAAACAAAGGAAACGACAACCGCGAAAGTCGTTTTGCCCAAGAATAAAGAGGCGCTTCTTTGAAGGTTGTTGATGACTCTTCTCCCTTCACCGACAACATCGGGGAGTTTGGAGAAATCATTATCCATGCTGACGATATGGGCGACGTTTCTGGCGGCGCTCGACCCGTTAGCCATCGCGATTGAGCAATCCGCTTTTTTAAGGGCAATGATGTCATTGACCCCATCCCCCGTCATCGCTACTTTATGTCCTTTGGCTTGGAGCGCCTCAACGATGAGAGCCTTCTGCTCTGGCTTCACGCGCCCGAAGACGCTGTGAGTTTCCACAAGCGAAGGAATATCTTCGTCTTTGACCTCGTCCATAGAGACGTAATTGCTGGCGTTTTCCACCCCAACTTCCTCGGCGATATGAGCAACCGTAAGCGCGTTATCGCCGCTGATGACTTTCACTTGAACGCCATTCTTTTTGAACCATTCGATATTGGCTTTCGCGTCTTCTTTGATGTGGTCAGTAAACGAAATCAAACCAATTAGGTGGTTTTTGCCGGGGATTTTTCCGTTTTCTATCTTTTCATCATTGTGATAGAGAGCCAAAACGCGAAGCCCTTTGGAAGAAAGAGATTCAATAAGAGCTTCCGCTTTTTCGTCTTTTTCTTTCTCGATAAATCCATACGCCCCCATGATGAAAGTGCCTTCATCAGTGAAACTCGCGGCGCTGTATTTGTATTCGGAATCGAAGGGGATAGAGGCGCTTGGTTCAAATGGCGCATCAGTAAAAGATGAGGCGATGGCCTTCGCGGTGCCATTCTCGTCTTTTGTTGCCTTCACTAAGGAAGCGATGGCTTTCGCGATTTTTGCTTCGTCATATTTTTCGTCAAGGACATGAATTTTATCGACTACAATCGTGCCATCGGTCAAGGTCCCAGTCTTATCGAAGCAAAGCACATCGACGCGAGCGAGCATCTCGATGCAGTAGAGCTCTTGCACGTTCATGTGCTTTCTCGCCAAAGCGATGACGCCAGTGGCAAGAGTCAAAGACACCAATAGATAAAGACCGCTTGGGATCATCGCGACCATCGAGCCGCTGATCATTTTGGTGAAATCGTAATAGTTTTCGCGGGAAAAGCCATTGGATGATAAACACTTCGCGATATAGGTGGCTGCTTCAAGTAGCCCCATAAGCATCGATAAGAAACCCGTCACCATGAAGATACGGATGCAGGAACGCTTAAGTTCGCTTTTGGGCCGACGGAATTCCTGGGCTTTGCTTTGGATATCCTCGGCGTAGTTCGCGCTTCCGACGCGATTTACGCATACATAAGCCTTGCCGCTTTTTACATATGAACCGCTATAAATTTGGCTGCCAACGGTTTTCTCGATGGCGATGGACTCGCCGCTGATGAGCGATTCATCGGCTTTGAGAGAACCTTCCACCACGATGCCGTCGGCGCAGATTTGCTCTCCAGGAGAAAGGATCATGATATCTTCGTAAACTATCTGATCGACTGGTATTTCCTCTTCTTTTCCGCCCCTAACGACTTTCGCTTTGGGGTCAGTTATAAGGCGAAGCTTATCAACCATTCTACGGGCACGGACATCAGTGATAATCCCAATGCCGATATTCAAAGAAAGGACAAGGAGGAAGCTATAGTACTTGATTTCGAAAATGCCGCCGCTCAGCATCAAAATGGCGATAAGGAAAAGAATGGTGTTGAAGAAAGAGAAGAAGTTGTCGGTGAATATTTTCCAATAAGATTTGGTGACTTTTTTTGGGGTCTTGTTCACTAACCCAGCCTCATGACGGGCTTTGACTTGAGTTTCGTTAAGGCCTTCTTTGTAGTCTGGGCTGTATTTTTCGGCTTTCTCTAATTCGGCAACTAGTTTCTCTTTGGTCATCTTTTACTCCGTTCGTAATGCTGTGACAGGATCCTTTTTCGCCGCAATGCGAGCAGGAATTAGGCCCGATATGAATGCCAAAGCGATAGCAATGGCGATTAATATTACAGCATGGAGGGGCGAAAGAGAGGCGATTTGCTCAAGCCCGTTGCCAGGGAATTGGTGATCAATGATCGCGCTGATGGGGAAACAGGCTATCCAGGAGAAGCCCACGCCGATTAAACCAGCCATTCCGCCGATAATCACGCATTCCGCCTCAAATAAGCGACCAACGTCCTTCTTTCTAGCCCCGCAAGCGCGGAGAATGCCGATTTCCTTCGTTCTTTCAACGACTGAAACATAAGTGATGATGCCTGTCATGATTGAGCTGACCACCAAGGAAATGGAAGCGAAGACAATCAAGACGGCGCTGATTACTTGAATCAAAATACCCAAAGACTCGGTGAATGTGCCCATAACGTCACTATAAACGATGGCTTCACTGTCGTCTCTGCCTTCGTTATAGGCTGATAAATAATCAGTCAACGCCTGCTTGGTGGTAAGAGAGGCCGGGAAAATAAGGACAGAGGTGATGATGGAGAAATTGTTTTGGAGAGCGAGATAATCAATGAGGCACCAGTCAGTGCGATCGATATCGCTGATGTCGTTCCAGAAAGACGGGTCAGAAATTTTCAGGTACAAAGCCGTCAAGGAGACCACCAAACTGGAAGAAGACGAAGAGGAGAAAGAGGGTATTTCGACCTCGCTTTGAAGGAGGTCGCAGCCAACATTCTGGCAGTGATTCAGGAAGTAGTAGCAGCTTGTGTAATTGGGGACGCCGCCTTTGTTGCTGCTGTTCCCCCAATAATCTCGATACGACAAGCAAGAGGATAGATTCGACGAGAGGTTCGTGAAAAGCGTCGATAAAGTGTTTGTGTCTTCCTCGCTCAAACTCTTACTTTCCTTGAAGCGTTCCAAAATCTCGTCGAGTTTATAAGATGTGCGGAATTCCTTAATAAGCGCGTTCAGTTTGTATAAACCATCATTCGTGGTTTGATTGCCGTCCTCATCGACGTCATATCGGAAATAAACGTTGCCTTTGACGGCCTCAAAAAGGCGCTCGTGCGTTGTTTTTAAAAGATCAGAGCTATCGATATTCACGCCATCATCGGCAAGATAGTCCTTAAGTCCCGATAAATATCCTAAAGAAGACGGCATAAGCGAAATATAGGAATCTTCTCTTGGACGAAGGATACCGACGATCTTGAGCTTCACCGGATTGAATAAGTCGTCGTTGTTATAGACGTATTTCGTACTTGGTTGAGAGGCGAAATAACGAATGGTCGTTTCGCTTTTCTCGCCGTTTATCGTCAAGTTCTCAAGGTCGATATCCGTGATTTTGTAAGAATCGACGGTGGTTTCTTTATATTCTGTGTTCTTATAAAGGTCGGAGTTGCGATAAACCTTGTACGTTTTGCCTTCCCCCGTCTTTTCGTTATAGAGAATATCGGAGAAGGAAACGGATTTTTTCTGGCTGTTGGTGGAAATAATCCCAAGATTCTTCAGCGTGGATTTTTCAACGCGGTTGTAACGGTCGGTGATTAAGACGATTTCATCTTTGGACTGCGGCATTCTCCCGCCGATGCAGTCATACCACTTGCTCATCTCGTCGCTCGTGCCATAAAGCTCATGGAAGATGGTGGTCGGTAGCCCTGTAACGCTCGAAATTGCGCTCCCCGTTGTGCCAGCCGAGCGATACTGATTGATGGACATGACGCTGCCATCATCGTCTGGGCTATCGGTGAGCAAATTGAAAGAAAGATTCTGGCGGTTATACATAATGGAGCTCGCCCAGCCTTTTTCTTTCGTTTTCTCGATATAGTCGAAATAATCCTGGCTGAAACGGTTTTGGTGAACGCTCATCAAAGAGGCCGACATATCGTACACTTTCACCTCTTCCGTATCTGGATAAATCACGTCATCTTCGTTTGAAATTTGTTTGTATGTATAAGTGACTGGCGTGATGGAAATAGGCACAGAGCCGGCAACGCCGCTTTCGACTTTGTCCACATACATCGAAAAGCCATTGCTGACCGCCAAAACCAGGGCTACGCCGATAATGCCGATAGAGGAGGCTATCGCGGTCAAAACCGTGCGCCCTCTCTTCGTTCTGATGTTTGCCCATGACGATTTTAAAGCCGTCAAAAAGCTCATCGAGGTCTTTTTGTTTATCTCTTTCGGTGAATTGGATTCATCCACGAGCGGCACGGGATCGGAATCGGTTTCGATTTCCCCGTCTTTCATGGTGATGATGCGATCGCTATATTCATAGGCAAGGTCGCGGTTATGGGTGACCATGATGACGAGCCTTGTTTTGCTCGCTTCTTTAAGGAGCTCCATCACTTGCTTTGAAGTGGAAGAATCAAGCGCACCTGTTGGCTCATCCGCCAAAACTATTTTAGGATTATTGACGAGCGCTCTAGCGAGAGCGACTCTTTGCATTTGCCCACCCGAAAGCTGATTCGGTTTTTTCTTGTAGACATCAGCAAGCCCCACATCAGCAAGAGCCTTAAGCGCTCTATCTTTTCTCTCTTGGCGGGAAACGCCGTTTAGCATCAATCCCGTCTCCACGTTAGAGAGAATCGTTTGGTGAGGTATGAGGTTATAAGACTGGAAAACGAAGCCAACGCGTTCGTTGCGGTAGGCATCCCATTCCGAATCGACGAAGTCCTTTGTACTTTTCCCATCGATTAATAAATCGCCAGAAGTGTAATGATCAAGTCCACCGATGATGTTGAGGAGCGTTGTCTTCCCACACCCTGAGTGGCCGAGAATAGAAACGAATCCTTTATCTAAGAAAGCCAAAGATACGTCTTTAAGAGCCGGGAAGGGCTCTTTGTTTACGTAATAATCTTTTTTGATGTGGATCAGTTCAAGCATGCGGAAAGTGTAGCATTGCAAATGTTAGGTTTCACCGATTAAAAATAATATTTTTAAAACACTGTATAAAATGGACTTTTTGTCTAAATATCACTTTTATTCTTCCGCTTTTCGGCGAAGAAAAGGCGAATCAATTCGGCACACTCTTTCTCGAGGATACCAGAATAGACTAAAGGGTTATATTCGATGGAGGGATCATCATAAACATGGTAATGGGTTTTTACCGCTCCGACGGAAGGGTCATCGGCCCCGTAAAACACCGAACTTATTTTCGCTTGTTTGATGGCGCCTGAACACATAAGGCACGGCTCAATCGTCACGTAGAGCGAGCATCCTTCTAAAGACCATCGACCAAGGGTTTTTTCAGCCATTTTGATGGCTTCGATTTCAGCGTGCGAGGAAATGTCGTTTTTGCTTTCGCGCTCATTGTGGCCTCGCCCAATTATTTCGCCGTCTTTGACTACGATCGCCCCAACCGGGACTTCGCCGCAGGAAAAAGCCTTTTTGGCTTCTTTAAGCGCCTCTTCCATATAGAATTCGTGGTTTTCTGTTTCTTTCATGGGGTTATTTTAAGCAAAAAACCACCGCACAGGGGACAGTGAGGTAAGGCTGCTACGTTCCCGTCCTGACCTGGTTATTCACCCTCTCCTCGCGATGGCGCATTAATTATAGTGGCTTTTTTATTTTTTCTCGACAGGTTTTAGCACGGAAATTCCGCCCATGAATGGACGCAAGACCTCTGGGATGATGACCGAGCCATCCGCTTGCTGATTTTGCTCAAGCAAAGCTGGGAAAACGCGGGAAGTCGCTAAGCCGGAGCCGTTGAGCGTGTGGCAGAAATGCATTTTGCCATCGTGGTCCTTGTAACGGATCATACCGCGGCGTGCCTGATAATCACGGGCATTGGAAACGCTCGATACTTCCTTATATATATTCATGGATGGGATCCAGACCTCGATATCGTAGGTACGAGCCATCGAGTGTGAGCAATCGCCAGCCGCGAGTTTATCGAGTTGGTAGCAAAGGCCTAAACCTTCAAGGAGTCTCTTGGCTTTGTTTACGAGTTCCTCGAAAGCCGCATCGCTCCCGTCATCCGTCGTATATTGGACCATTTCGACTTTATCGAATTGATAACCGCGGATCATGCCTCTTTCTTCGGTGCGGTAGCTCCCCGCTTCTTTGCGGTAGCAAGGGGTATAAGCAAAATATTTCTTCGGGAGATCGTCAATGGAAAGCACTTCGTTGCGGTGAAGGTTCACAAGCGCGGTTTCGGCGGTCGGAAGAAGGAATTTCTTTGGCTCAGTCCCTTCAAGCCAGAACACATCCTCTTTGAATTTCGGGAATTGACCAGCCGTGTAGCCGCTGTCGAGGTTAAGAAGATGAGGCGGCAAAATCATCGTATAGCCATCGCCAATATGGGTGGAGATGAAATAATTGAGGAGCGCCCATTCTAGTTGAGCGCCGAGCCCAGTGTAGATCCAGGTACCGGTGCCAGAGATTTTGGCGGCTCTCTTGTAGTCGATAAGACCAAGTGATTCCGCTAATTCGACGTGGTTTTTCGGCTTGAATCCATCGAAAGTCGGCTCCTTGCCGAAATGATAAATCGGGTGATTGTTCTCTTTCCCGCCGGCGAGCAAATCCTCGTCTGGCATATTTGGCAGAACCTCGATTTGGGCTTTGATGTCGCTTTCGACCGCCGCTAGCTCAGCCTCTTTTTCTTTGTTTTGCTTCGCGAGTTCTTTGACCTGCGCGAAAATCGGCTGAACGTCTTCGCCGGCCTTTTTCTTCATCGGTACCGAAGCGCTCAATTTGTTTTGCTCGGCTTTGTTGCTTTCAACTTCTTTTAGCAAAGCGCGGCGTTTTTGAAAAAGGCTCAATAAAGGCGCTGGGTCGAAATCCCATCCTTTTTTCGCTAAAGCGGCTTTTACGTATTCCGGCTTTTCCTCAATGAGTTTTGCGTCAATCATTTTCTTGCTCCTTTGTATTCAATATCGATTCGTAATTTCGGACGAGTTTTTCGCCCAAAACACGGAGTGATGCCTTTTTGGCATAATCATACGCCTCGATTATAGTAGGCTTTCCCTCGTTTTGGCATAACAAGGTAAGGCGCTCAGCGATTTCACGCTCGTTCTCGCACACATTGCCAGTTTGTCCATCGATCGATAGGTTCCCGAATCTATTTCTCGCGATTTCGAAAACCGGCACTTTCGCGCTCATCGCCTCGAGCGTGGGGATGAAGTCAGGGAGAGAGGACAATGAGAGATAGGCGAGAGCCCCGCTCATCCCGCTTCGATAAACGTCATCTTCCACGAGACTCATGAAGGTGATGTTGCGTCCATAGATGAGGGAATAACGCCTTCTGGTATTCGCGGAAGCGTATTTCCCGTTTTTGAGTCCGAAGTAGAAAAAGCGGATTTCCGGGAACTCTTTGGCGATCGCGCTTAAACGCCTGATTGCCTCAATATCCTTGTAATCCCCGCATGAAATTATGTATTTTTGATTTTCACGCAGCGAGGAATACCTTGAAAAAACTTCTTTTTCCACATCGTCGGCATTGTCGAACCGGCTGAGATTCACCCCTGGCGTCAACGCGGTTATCGGTGTCTCTATGCCTTCATCGATAAGGTAATTTTTGCAGGCTTCATTTGGCACGAAAATTAAATCCGCCGCCTCAAGCGTTTTGCTTCCGGCTTTGGTTAACTCAGGCCCGTTTTTGCCGTTTTCCAAAAAGGTGCAGCTTTTATCGCGTGAGCCGTATAAAGCACTCACGACGATTTTCGCTCCAATCTCCTTAGCCTCCTCGATTATCGCCTCTTTCACCGTGGCGATAACGTGAAGGATATCCGGCATAGCCAAAAAAGAAGGGGCATAGTTAACCCCTGCTAGCTCAAGGGCGCCCTTAAGGTTTTTCCTTAAGCGGACGCCCTCGAACGAAATTTCATCTTTTTCTTCAAAGTAGATGTACGGCTTCATTTTCCTTTATAAATCGTCATCGGATGAAGAGTCGTCTTTGATGTCGTCGACATTGTCTGGCGTGACAACATCGCTTTCATCGACTGTCTCTTTTTGCGAGAGCAAAGCCGGATTGACTTCATCTTCGACTGGCGTAGTTTCTTCAGCGCTTTCTTCCTCGGCGTGAGGCAAAATGGCAATCGAAGCGACGTACTGCCCTTTATCGAGCGATAAGATCTTCACGCCTTGGGTATTTCTCGCCGCAACCTTGATTTGGTCGATCGGCATGCGGATGACAATGCCTTTATTGGTGACAACCATCAAATCCTCATCGCCTCTGACGGCTTTCATCGCATAGAGTTCACCGCCTTTATCGGTGACTTTGAGGGAAAGGACGCCTTTCGCCCCTCTTGAAGTGAGGCGGTAGCCGTCATAATGGCGGATGGAGCCATCTTCTTGCGGGATGTCAGTGTCTTTGGCATAAGAAATCTTGCCTTGGCCTTGTTTGGATAAGACAAGGATGCGGTCTCCTTCTAAGGAGCTTGTGATGCCAACCAAAACCGAGCCATCATCGAGATTCATGCCTCTGACGCCAGCCGCATCGCGGCCCATCGCCCTGACTTCATCTTCGTGGAAGGAGCAGACTTTGCCGTTATTGGAGGCAAGAGCAATGATAGAGTTGCCATCTGTTCTCTTGACGTCAAGCAGCATATCTCCGTCTTTGAGCCCGAGAGCGCGTTTGCCGTTGCTGTTGATGGACTCAAAGAGCTTAAGGGAAACTCTCTTGACTACGCCGTTCACCGTGCAGAAGAAGAGATAATCGGTATCTGGGTAATCGTCGCACGGGACAATGGAGACAATTTTTTCTTCTTGATCCAAATTCAAAAGATTGATGGCCGGGATACCTTTCCCATCGCGTGCCGCATCCGGAATCTGGTATCCGCGGAGGCGGTAGACGCGTCCATAAGAGGAGAAGAAGAGGATATCGGTGTGCGTTTTGGCGTAAACCATCAAAGCGACGTGGTCATTAGACCCAGTCGTAATGCCTTTCACCCCACGGCCACCGCGGTTTTGGGTGCGGAAAGTATCCTCGCCCATTCTCTTGATATAGCCGTTTTTGGTGAGAAGAACGACGATGTTCTCTTTTGGAAGCAAATCTTCGTTATCGATATTCGCGGCTTCGTCGCTGATATCGGTGAGACGCTTATCGCCAAAGCGATTCTTGACGTCTTCGAGCTCTTTGATGAGCAAATCCACGATATTGTCGCGGGTTGATAAGAGGCGATTGTATTCGGTGATGTTGGCGACAAGTTGGGCATGCTCAGCCTGGAGCTTGTCTTGCTCCATGCCTTGGAGTTTGCGGAGAGTCATCGCGAGAATCGCCTGGGTCTGCGCATTGGAGAAGCCGAACGCATCGAAAAGGCGCTTGGTTGATTCTTCGTCCGTTTTCGAATCGCGGATGATATGGATGACTTCATCGATGTTGTCGTGAGCTTTGATCAAACCTTGGACGATGTGGTCACGAGCGCTGTCGCGGTCGAGACGGAATTTGGTCCTGCGGGTCAAAACGGAGACTTGGAAATCGATGTAATTATTGAGGATTGAGGTAATCGGAAGGATTTTCGGAGCCCCATCAACAAGGCAGAGGTTGATAATGCCGAAATTGATTTGGAGTTGGGTATGTTTGAGCAAGTTGTTCGCGACAACCTCAGGCACGCAATCGCGTCTGATTTCGATGACGATGCGGATGCCTTCTTTGTTCGATTCATCGCGGATATCGGTAATGCCGTCGAGCACTTTATCGCGGACAAGAGCGGCCATCGCGACGATCATCGCGCTCTTATTGACTTGATAAGGGATTTCCGTGACGATGATGCGGGATTTGCCATTTTCGAGCTCTTCAATGTGGAATTTGCTGCGGATAGTGACGGTTCCAGTGCCAGTCTCATAAGCTTCCAAGATACCTTGGCGGCCTAAAATCGTGCCACCGGTCGGGAAGTCTGGGCCATGGAGATAGTTTTGCATGATCTCAAGCGGGGTGAGATTGGGGTTTTTCGCAATCGCGACCACCGCATTGATCGCTTCGGTGAGGTTATGCGGAGCCATGTTGGTGGCCATACCGACCGCGATACCTTCAGAACCATTAACCAAGAGGTTTGGGAAACGGGACGGCAAAACCGCAGGTTCTTTTTCCGTGCCGTCATAGTTATCGACGAAATCGACGGTGTTCTCGTTGATGTCGCGGACCATCTCGACCGAAAGGCGGTTCATTCTCGCCTCGGTGTAACGCATGGCGGCTGCTTCATCTCCATCGATATCGCCGAAGTTTCCGTGCCCATCGACAAGCGTATAACGCATCGAGAAGGGTTGGGCCATACGGACTAAGGTGCCATAAAGAGCGCTGTCGCCATGAGGGTGATATTTACCCATGACGTCACCGACGATACGGGCGCTCTTCTTGTATGGTTTGCCTGGCTGCATGCCGGCTTCGTCCATCCCGTAGATGATACGACGCTGAACTGGTTTTAAGCCGTCACGCACATCAGGAATCGCGCGAGAGACGATGACGGACATCGAGTAGCTTAAGAAAGCCGTCTCGACTTCGCTTGTGACTTCGCGGTCCACGAGCCCTGGCACAATGCCAGCCGTAGCGGAAGTATCTATTTTGTCGTGGTAGCGGTTATCGACAGAAGCCATGATATCGGCATCTTTTTCGTCAGAGCCATTTTCGATCGGCTCGTTGGTTTTCTTTTCTTCGTTATCCATTGCTAGTACCTCCTGTCATTAAATATCGAGATTCGTGACGAATTTCGCGTTCTTTTCGATGAACTGCTTACGCGGCATTACATCATCCCCCATGAGTTCGGAGAAGGCACGCTCAGCGTTCGCTGCATCGTCGACCGTGATACGGATCATCTTTCTGACTTTCGGATCCATGGTGGTCTCCCAAAGCTGCTGGGCATCCATTTCACCAAGTCCTTTATAACGCTGGAATGGGTAGCCGGATTTCAGTTGAAGCTGTTTCTTTAGAACCTCGAGCTGGTCATCGTTGTAGGCATAATAGGCTTGCCCTTTGTAGTCGATTTTGTATAACGGTGGCTGAGCGATATAGATGTATCCGCCGTCGATTAATGGGCGCATGAAGCGATAGAAGAAGGTGAGCAAAAGAATGCGAATGTGGTCGCCGTCGACATCAGCATCGGTCATGATGACGATTTTGTGGTAACGGATTTTGCTGATATCGAAATTCTCGCGGATACCGCCGCCGATCGCGGTGATCATGTTACCGATTTCGGCGTTCTTGAAGATTCTTTCCTCACGCGCTTTTTCAACGTTGAGGATTTTTCCACGTAGCGGAAGGATGGCTTGGGTTTCGCGGTCGCGGCCGTTTTTGGCGCTGCCTCCCGCGGAGTTACCCTCGACGATGTAGAGCTCGCAGAGCGTTGGGTCTTTGCTTGAGCAATCCGCCAATTTTCCTGGGAGAGTTGTGATATCGAGCGGGGATTTGCGGGTTTTTTCGCGGGCCACTTGAGCCGCAAGACGCGAACGGGAAGCGATGCGGACCTTCTCCATCACAAGTTTGGCTTGCTCAGGGTGCTCAAGGAAATATTCCTTTAATTGCTGTCCGACGACCGTGGAAACGATTTTACGAACCTCGCTATTGCCGAGCTTCGTTTTGGTTTGGCCTTCATATTGTGGGTTCGGGTGCTTCACCGAAATGACGCACGTTAAACCCTCACGGCAATCGTCGGTCGTGAAGTTCGGGTCTTTCTCATCGAGGAGTTTGAATTGGCGAGCATAGTCATTGACTGTGCGGTTGAGAGCCAAGTTGAAGCCCTCAACGTGCGTTCCGCCTTCTTTAGTCGAGATGTTGTTACAGAAGGAATAGACGCCGTCATTGTTATAGCTATCGGTCCACTGGAGAGCGACTTCGGCGTAAATGCGCTCCTTGTTGCCATCGTTGAAGGTGACTTCTTCCGCCCCTTGGCAGTAGATGACTTCGTTGTTGATCGGGAGTTTGGCGCTGTTAATGAAGGCGACGTACTCTTTGATACCGCCATCATAAACGAAGACTTCGCTGACCGCTTCTTCGCCGCGGAGGTCGGTCAAAGTGATTTTGACCCCGCCATTTAAGAAAGCCATCTGACGTAAGTGGTTCTTGATGGTCTCGTAGTTGTAGTGGGTCGTCTCAGTGAAGACGGATGGATCGGGCAAGAAGGTTACGCTTGTGCCATGCTCATCCTCTCCGCAGGTTCCGATTTTCTTGAGGTGCTCTTTAATGTGGCCGCCGTTCTCGAAGGAGACCTTGTAGACGCCGCCGTTTTTCCTAACGACGACTTCGCACCATGAGGAAAGAGCGTTGACGACCGAGGCGCCGACGCCGTGCAAGCCGCCGGAAACCTTGTATCCTCCGCCTTCGCCGAACTTGCCGCCGGCGTGAAGGATCGTATAAGCGGTCTCTACGCCCGATAGGCCCGATTTCTTGACGATGTCGACTGGAATGCCACGGCCATTATCGGTGACGGTGATACTTTCGTCTTTGTTGATGCTGACCTCGATATGGGTGCAGTAGCCCGCCAAAGCCTCGTCGATGGAGTTATCGACGATTTCCCAGACGAGGTGGTGAAGGCCAGCCGCGGCGGTCGTGGCGATATACATGCCAGGACGCTTTCTGACGGCCTCGAGCCCTTCAAGAACCTGGATGTTCTCGGCGGTATAGGAAGCATCGGCTTTCTCAAGCCCCTTCTCGTCTTTTATATCGAGCGCGGTATAGGTGTTCTTTTCTTCCTCTTCCAAAGAGGCTTTGCTGACGCCCACGTCTTTCGCGGCTTCGTCTAGCAGGTTTTTTTCTTCGTTGGCCATGTTATTTCCTCCTTCTGGCTATATGATCGGCGACATCCACATAGGAAGCGCCGGGAATATCTAATTTGGTGGCGGTGACGAACGTCTGATTGAGCTCCAAGAGGAGCGATGAGAGGTTCTTCGCGTGTTTTTCGTCGAGCTCGCTGTAGATATCATCGAGCACGATGATGGGTTTTTTCTCGGGCTCTTCGATTAAGAAGTAGGGCGCGAGCTTGAGGGTGATGGCGGATAAACGGTTTTCGCCTTGTGAGCCATAAATGCCCACATCCTTCCCATTCAATTCGAGCGAGAAGTCTTCGCGATGGACGCCAATCGACGTGCTTTTGCGTATCAAATCGCTTTCTAAGCACCTCTTGTAGGCCTTTTTGCCATCATCGATGAATTTCTCATCCGGCTGTAGGAAGGGCTTATAAACCACTTTGAGGGCGGTTTCTTTGCCAAATAGGCGCGCAGCAAGGGGTGGTAGTTCCTCATTAAGCGAGGCGATGTAGCGTTCGCGCTTCTCCACAATCGGCTTTTCCGTCTCTAGTAGCCTCTCGGTCAAGACATCGATAAGCGTCATGTCTTTCTTGTCGGCTTTTAAGGCGGCATTCCTCTCTTGGAGAAGATGGCGGTAGTTCCCGATGAGGCTCATGTAGGCCTGGTCGGTTTTGGAGATGGAGACGTCGAGGAAGCTCCTTCTCGATAACGGTGAGCCAACGAATAGCCTTGTGTCTTCCGGCGAGAAGAGCAGGACGTTGGTGACCGAGGAGAGCTCGCTCAATCTTTTTATGGGCTTATCGTTCAGCAGGATTCGCTTGCCCTCTTTCGAGAGGCGGATTTCCACAACGCGGTTCAATTCCCCTTCTCGCACATACGCGCGTACGATAGAATTTTCGGCACCCGTCTTAATGAGCGGGGCCTCATCATCACTCCGCCAGCTCCTCGCTAACGAGAGGTAATGGATGGCTTCGGCGATATTGGTCTTCCCCTCGCCGTTATTACCTTCTATCAGGGTTAACCCTTTTTCGAAGGCGAGATCGAGAGATTCGTAAGACCGCCAAGAGCGAAGCGTTAGGCGCGTTAAGATCATTTCGCTACAACGAGGTAACTATTACCGGCGATGAGGAGTTTGTCCCCAGGACGGAGCTTTCGTCCGCGCCGCGCCTCAAGCTCATCGTTCACGAAGATTTCGTGGGTGGCTAGATAGGCTTTGGCCATCCCGCCTTCGTCAATCAAGTGAACGAACTTCAGAAATTGGCCAAGCGTTATGTACTCGCTGACGATGGAGACCTCAGTCGTTGATGGTGTACCGTTAAAAATGCCCATGAAAAGATTTTACTACTTAGTAGTAAAAAAAGAAATGCTTTTCAGCATTCCTTTTACAGTGTTTTATTTTGGCTTTTTTAGCCTATCTCGTCCTCATAGGCGTGATGAGTTCGACGACGGAGTCATCTTTGGGGTTTTTGATGACGAAGGGCTTCATTTCGCCGATAAAGGAGATTTGGACATCCTCGCATCCGAGAGCTTTGACGGCATCGGCGACGAAGGTGGCGTTGAAGGCGATTTCGATGGAATCGCCATTGAAAGTGAAGGTGCTTAGCTTCTCCGACCCGAAACCGGTTTGCTGATTGGCGGTCGAGACCTCCACCGCTTCTTCACTCATCGAGAGCTTGACGACCGGCACGGCGTTTTGAGAGAGAATCGAGACGCGGTCAATCGCGGAAAGAAGCTGCTGAGAGTTGACTTCAAGGAAGTAGTTGAACGAGGTCGGGATGATAGAGCTCGAAACCGGGTAGTTTTCGCCGATGAGACGGCTAGAAACGATCGTGTTCGCGAAGCTGAACGTGATTTTGTCAGCGGAAGCCGAAACTTCGACTTCGCTTCCCGGATCGAGGAGTTTCGTCACATCTGACATGGTTTTGGCAGGAACGTTGACATTGAAGCGGAGATCGCCATCCACGTTGACGAATTTGCGGGAGAGGCGAGCGCTGTCGGTCGCTGTCGCGGTCAAAGTGCCATTTTCGGCGCGAAGGTTGACGGAGGTGAGAATCGGCCTCGTGTCTTTCGTGAGGGCCGCAAAAGAAGTCTGGTCAACGAGTTGAATTAAATCTGAGCACGGTAAGGAGAAGGGTGTGGCGTTTTGCGCGAAAGAGATGTTCGGGTATTCATCGCCATCCATGCAGACGAGGTTGACGGAGAGTTTGCCGACGGAGATTCTTGCGGTGTTGTCGATGACTTCGATTGTTATCTCATCGCCCTCGCCTTTTCTTGTGAATTCGATTAAGGTGAACGCGTTGATTAGGACGGCGCCAGGGATTAAATCGCGCAGGATTTCTTTATCGCCTTTCACTGGCTCGATCAAGGTCCAAATGGCGATGTCGCTGTTAGAACCCGTTATCTCGAGCCCTTTTTCCGTTACGTCGAGTTTAAAGCAAAGGAGCGCTGGATTGGTCGACTTGCTGCCGATGGCCCTGCTTGCGATCGTAAGGCCTTTTAGAAATTCGTTTCTCTCAATAGTGAAGCGCATGTGTTCTCGTCTCCTGTCTTTGAATTGTTTTTCGTATTTTTAGTAATAGTAATAATAAACCGGTGTGGATATGTGGATAACTTTTCTTCTTCGCGTCGCTGACTCTCGTTATTATAGCACGCAATTTACCTCATCTAATAGAATTAGATGCATTCTTGCCTAAACGCTCCTTAATTTCGTTTACGGCGGTGGCGAGCTCCTTGTCGGTTTTCAACATTTTGCCCACTTTCGCGATGGCGCTCATGACGGTTGCGTGGTCCTTGCCGCCGAAAGCCTCTCCGATTTTGACGTATTGGGCATCGAGCACGTCGCGGGAGAGGTACATCGCGATGTGTCTTGCGAGCGCGATTTGGCTCGTCCTGATTTTCCCGGTGATTTGGGCCGGCGAGAGGTTGTAATAGTCCGCGACCACATTGATTATTTTGGCGATGGATAAATTCGCCTCGTCCGTCTTCACGTCAATCAAGCCGCGCACCGAATCGATGGCTAGATCGAGGGAGATATGCTGAGACGGCCGCACATTCACGACGTAAAAGATAAGCCGATTAAGCGCGCCTTCTAACTCCCTGACATTATTGGAAAATTTGGTGGCAAAGAAAGAGATGACCTCCGGGTCGAACTGGGAAACATCGAGATTATTGGCCTCTATGCGCATCCTGAGAATAGCTTCGCAGGTTTCCTTGTCCGGCGGGTTTATCGATAAGGGCAACCCTTGGGTGAAGCGGCTTTTCAAGCGTTCGTCGAGTCCATCTAAGCAAGAGGGGTGCTGGTCGCTTGTGATGACGATTTGCTTGCCAGAGGAATAAAGCATCTGGAAAATGCTGAAGAACATCTCCTCGGTCTTGCGTTTGCCAACAAGCATCTGGATATCGTCGACGAGCAAAACGTCGACCGAATTCTTGAAAAAAGTCTTCAAATTCTCGTCACCGCGCTCGCCTTTGACATAGTTCACATACTCATCGAAGAAGTCTTGCGTAGTCACATAAAGAACGCGCTTATTCGGCATCGAGTTCTTGATCGAGTTCCCGATTGCGTGGAGAAGGTGGGTTTTGCCGAGTCCGCTGTTGCTATATATCAAAAGAGGATTATAGAGCTCGCCGGGGTTTTTGCTGATCATAAGCGCCGCTTGGTAGGCTTCGCGATTGCTTTGCCCAACGACGAAATTATTAAAGGTATATGATGGGTTGAGCTTGCTAGAGGCGAAGAAAGCCGGTTTGCTCTCTTCTTTTCTTTCGGTGAGGTCCTCGGTTTGGAAAACGAAAACGGCTTCGTAATTGCTTTCGAGCGAGTCGTGGATGATTTCGTCCACCATGGCTTTATAGGTTTTATTCAGGCAATTTTCGGCAACCAAGGAGTTGGCCGAAATAATCAACTTATTGTCGGCTATTTTAACGATATAGGTATCCTTGAAGAACACTTCAAAGACGGATGCGCCCTCCTCGCCAAGGCTAGTGCGTATTTTTTCGAGAATCCTAGACCACAAGAGGGTCAATTCACTGACGGTTTTTTCCATAAAAGAACGCCTAAAAATTTAGCACACGCGGATAGGAAAAACACGCCTTAAAAACATGAAATTATTTTCTCCACATTTCTCTTTGTTGAAAAAGGCGATGCTTGGTGGGTTTACGGAGTTTTCCACCTTTCAACAATGTGGAAAACTTGTTGATAACTAAATTGATTTTGGACAATGTGGAAAAGTATCCAATGTAAGGGGTTTCATCACATTTACAATTTATGTAAAACACGATGCACTGTCGAATGGTTTTACCAACATTCCACAAAATGTGAAAAAATAATCAACAACACTTTTTCGGGCCGCTTCCACCGTTTTACCGTTGTTTCGACGGCGGTGTGAGCTAGTTTCGCAAGCGCGCGTATGCGTATATTTTCCGTTGCTTAGAAAAATCGAAAAACCTATAATCTATCCGCACGCACGTCAGATTCGGAGGAAAGCGTATGAAAAAAACCTATCAACCTTCCAAGGTAAAACACAGCAACAAAGCGGGATTCCGCGCCAGAATGGCCACCCACAACGGCCGTCAAGTGCTCGCTCGCCGCAGGGCCAAAGGCCGCGCGAAAATCGCCGACTAAACCTCACCACTTTTATTGACTGGGATCTATGAAACGACTCAATCGAGTGAGGAAGCACCAAGAATTCGATACCATCATTCATGAATCTCACGCCGTCAAAAGCAAACACTTCTCCATTTATTACAGCGTCAAAGAAGAACCTTTAACGAGAATCGGTATCTCCGTCAGCAAGAAAAACGGGAATGCCGTAACGAGAAACCGCATCAAAAGGCAGGTTCGCGCGATGGTTGGATCCGGTTTAAAGATGAATAAACCGTATGATGTAATCATCATCGTTCGGGCGTCTTACAAAACGGACGAATTCGCTTCGAACACCAAAGAATTAATGGAAAATCTAGGGAAGATCGGAGATTAAGGCATTGAAACAAAATAACAAAATTAGATTAATCGGGCTCTTTGGAATTTTGGGCACGGCTTTTTTGTTGACTGGTTGCACCCAAAACTTCTGCTCGATTACCGATAAGGCCAATATTGCCTATCCATATGAGCAAGGCGTAACCGTTTATTGCGACAAAGACGAAATCCCAACCGATTATCAAGATGTCGCTCGCCCCGTCTTTGAGGGCAACGATACCCTTTACGCTTATGTACCAGTCGATTCGTCTGGCAATTTCACGTCGAAAAAGAGCACTTATTTGGTCAAAACCATCATCGCCGGGGCCAAATCGAAGAATTACGCCATTCCGTCGCAGGAATACTTTATCGCCCTCGACCAAAAAGTCTTGGAGAACGCCGTAAACTGCGCGATCAGCGCGAAATACGAAGTCAATGGACGCGTAATCACGAGCACCAGCGACTTAAAAGCGCTCGATGTCAATCCTTTCACCGTCAATGACAGCGATGGCGAGAGTAATTCCGCTGCCGATGTCAATTACGGCATCCTCCGCGAATTCGGGTACGAAAAATTCTTGGGCAAAAACGCTAAAGGCGAAGACGAATTCTGGTACAACTGGAATTTGTGGACCAACGAACTACGTAACTCCGACGACCCGAGTCTAGGGTACAGCAACTGCCCAACGACTGAATTCGCCAGCTATTACCAATCGACGATGAACAGCAAAATGGATACATTCCGCAGCTGCGTCGCCACGCGTGATGGAAAATACGGCCATTACGGAAACGAGAGCAACTGGGAAGTCAATATCCAGGGCAAGAGCTACTCTTACGCTTGGGGCAAAGGCTTCCTTGAAGGACTCATCGTTTACCCAGTCGCCTGGATGGTGGACACTTTCGCTTATTCAATGGACCCGGCTTTATCGGGCGTTGGCCAAATCTGGTCAATCATCCTTGTCACCATCATCGTTCGCGTTATTTTGCTTGCTTTGACCTTCAAAGGCACGATGGACCAGCAGAAAATGCAGGCCCTGCAGCCAGAACTTGCGAAAATCCAAGCCAAATATCCGAACAGCAACACCAACCGCAGCGAGCAAAGCCGTCTCCAGCAAGAGCAAATGGCTTTATATAAGAGGAATAAGGTGTCTCCATTCTCAAGTATTTTGACCTTGGTGATTCAATTCCCGATCTTCATCTCGGTTTGGAGCGCTCTCCAGGGCAGTGCCGTTCTTTCTAGCGGCGCTTTCCTCAACTTGCGTCTTTCCGATAGCATCCAAAGCGCTTTGTTCAACGTTTCCGGAACCTGGTATCTCAATACGAGCGGTTGGTGGACGGCCTTAGTCCTCTTTATTATTATGGCTGCCGCCCAATTCTTCGCGATGATGCTCCCACAGTGGATCAACAAGCGTAAACAAAAAGACACACCGAAGCTTTCGAAGAACCCAGCGCAGAACAAAACCGCTTCCCAAATGAAGTGGATCACCTACGGCATGCTCATCTTCACGATCATCATGGGCTTCTTCTTGCCAGCCGCGATGGGCGTTTACTGGGCGATCGGTGCCGTTATTTCAATGATTCAAACTGTTTTGACCCAATACATTATGGGCAAAGTCAAAAATAAGAAAAAACAAGAAAGAAAGAGGTAGCTAGAAATGAAGGAATATTCCGCCAAATCAGTTGAAGAGTGCTTAGAGAGCGCAAGTTTGGAACTTGGCACTCCAGCCGAACGCCTTATATATAAGGTAATAGAGGAAAAGAAAGGACTCTTCTCCAAAAAGGCCACGATTGAAGTTTACACAATCGATGACGCCGCCGAATATGCGAAGAAGTATTTAGTAGAAACTTTAGCGGCTCTCGGAATCGAAGCCACCGCTGAAGGCTCGGTTGAAGATGACATCATTCACGTGTCGCTCGATAGCAAACGCAACCCGGTCCTTATTGGAAAGGCTGGGCGTACCTTGCAAGCGCTCAACGAGCTCGTTCGCCTTGCTGTCTCTAACCGCTTCCGCCATCGTTACAGAGTATTGCTCGACGTCGGCGGCTACAAAGAAGACAAGTATTCGCGTATCGCTTATTTGGCGAAACGGACCGCGAACCAAGTTCTGAAGAGCCATATCGACGTTCAACTCGATCCGATGACTCCGGATGAAAGACGCGTCATCCACAATACGCTCAACGGCATGGAACATATCAAAACGGAAAGTGAAGGCGAAGGAAGCAATCGCGCCGTCTCCATCAAATACGTCGACTAATAAACAATGAAAAAACAGGCGTCCGGAAACGGCGCCTTTTTTCAATGTTTGATCTACGAATTTTCACCGTTTTTAAAATTTTTGTTACATATTTTTTGATGCCTCACAAACAAACGAAAAAAACTTAAATATTTACAATTGATTAAAATATATTGGTAAAACCTAAGAAAAAACTAAACGTTAAAAACACCACAACCCAAAAAGAAAAAATCTTATCCGTAAGAATGCAATTATTTTGTGCGTTCTTTCTTTTGTTGGGCTATACTATCTACCGTTAACGCAAAAAACGTAGTTTTTGCGAATGGAGGTAACTTATGAAAAAAGGACGTTACATCGTCTCCATCGTCTTGAACGTTTTGATTGTTGCGGCCATCGGATTTGCCACCGCCAACATCATCTTAGGGTTCTTGCCGATGAATGAAGCCTATGCCGGGGTTTTGATTGGGAAAAACGGCTCAAAACTCGGATATCTTTTCGAATTCGGGGTTCTTGCAGGGATTTTTGGATTTATCGTTGCTATTATCAGCATCATTTCCGATATCGTTTGCCTTTCCAAGAACAAAACGACCGCGAAATGGGTCTCCATCGTGAAAATGATTTCGGCTGGCGTTGCTTTTGCGGCTGCCTCGAAATTCTTCTTAATCGATAGTTTTGGTTACGCTTATATAAGAGGAAGAGTCACCGCTTTCCAA
The DNA here is from genome assembly GCA_963642055.1 of Roseburia hominis. GTDB lineage: Bacteria > Bacillota_I > Bacilli_A > RFN20 > CAG-826 > UBA4951. Next base: position 32,756 of record CAVIFQ010000002.1, read on the forward strand.
GGCGTTGATTTCAACTTCTACAGAAGCTTCTTGCTTGACTGGCATGGCCCGTTATTCTTCAGCGTCGTCGCTCCAGCTCTCATCATCATTGATTACCTTTTCTTCTCCTTGGATCCAAAAGTCAAATTCATCAACGTGCTTTGGGGCTTCGTCCCTGGCGTTCTTTACATGGGATTCATGGTCGCCTATGTCTACCTCTTCGTGGCCGCCGGAAAAGGAGCGTTGCCAGATTATTTCGTCTACGCCTTGTTCAGATTCAACACATACGCGGATATAAAGGCCAAGATTGGCGTCATCGGCGGAGGCATTGTCGGTATTTGGCTTGCCACTCTTGTTATGTTCGCTCTCCGCGCTCTTGTTAGAAAATGCGCCCTTAAAGAAAAAGAGGCTGCTCCAGCCAAACTCGAGGATGTTGCAACCAAAGAAGAGCAACCAGTGAAGGAAGAAGCCTCAGCTGAAACCGTCGCTCCGGCTGAAGAAGCCGCCCCAGTTGAGACTGAAGCTGCTCCAGTTGAAGAAAAAGCTCCGGTTGCCGCAACCGAAAAAACGGAGGAAGCAAAACCGGCTGCCACCACTTCGACTACCAAAGCCGCTCCTGCTAAGACGACTGCTAAACCTGCCACCAAGAGCACCACTTCCGCTCCGAAGAAAACCGGCAAGAAGGTCATTATCCTCAAAACAGAGGGTGATAAAGCTCGCGCCGAAGGCATCGATATCAAGATTGACAACGGTGATGAAGAGGCTGAAGAAGCAGCCGAAAGAAAGGCTGAAGCCAAATCAACCTATAGATCCGTTCCTCGCGTCTATCACATCAGCAAGCAGCCAAGCGGGAAATGGCAAGTTAAGCTCGCGACTGGCGAAAGAGCCATCAAACTCTTCGATACCCAACAGCAAGCCATCGTTTATGCCAAGGGTCTTGTGAAAACGCAAGGCGGAAGCATCCGCATTCATGCCGTCTCTGGCAAAATGAGAAAGGAATAACCACTTCCTTATGGGGAATGTGATAGTTGCCCTAGCTACTGCCCCTCTTAAATGCGCGCTTCATCTCATCCGTGTAAGCGGAGACGATTCCTTCCTTATCACAGATGAGATATTTGCCCATAAGATTTCGGGCCTCCAAAAGAGGTCCGTTTTCGTTGGTAATATAAGCGATGGCGGAGAAGATATAGACTCCGTTGTTCTCATCGCTTACCCAGCGCCAAAAACGATGACGGGCGAAAACGTGGTGGAGATTTGCTGCCATGGCAGTCTTTTAATCGCCAATGAGATTATCGGCTGCTACTTAAAGCGGGGCGCAAGATACGCCACGCGTGGCGAATTCTCCATGCGCGCTTTCTATAACGGTAAAATGGATCTCGTTGAGGCTGAGTCAGTCAACGATTTAATCAACGCCACGACTAAAGAAGCCAAAAGCCTCTCTTTGATGTCTTATCAAGGAAAGACAAGCGCTCTTATTGCGCCACTCAAAAAGTCTTTGGCGGACCTTCTTTCTTTGATTGAGGTGAATATCGATTATCCGGAATACACCGACATTGAAGAAACCAACGTGAACACCATTATCTCCGCAATTCAGCCAATCCGGGCGGAAGTTGCAAGGTTAATCAAAGGCGGAGAAGAAGGAATCGTAATTAGACAAGGCGTGAAAGTCGCTATCGCCGGAGAACCGAATGTTGGTAAATCAAGCTTGCTGAACGCTCTCCTTCACGAAGACAAAGCCATCGTTAGCAATATCCCCGGAACGACAAGGGACGTTGTTGAAGGCGACATCAATTTACGCGGAATCGCGCTCCATTTATTAGATACGGCTGGCATCAGAGAAGCCACTGACGATTTGGAGAACCTCGGCATTGAGCGAAGCCGCAAGATGATCGCCGAAGCCGATATCGTCATCCTTCTTGTGGACGCGAGAGAAGGCATAAAAGAAAGCGATCAGGCGATATTAGACGAATGCGCGGACAAAAAAGTCATCATCGCTTATAACAAGTCTGATCTTATCGATACGCAAGATAACTCGAAGATATATATTTCGGCTGAAAAAGGCGATATCGAGCCCTTGCTAGAGACCATATACAAAACGCTAGGCGTATCAGAAGACGCCTTTACAAATCCGTCTTTGAGCAACGTTCGTGAGCTTGGTCTATTAAGAAAAATCGATAATTGCCTGGAAGAGGCCATGAAAGATTGCGAGAACAATCTTCCGATCGATTTAATTTCCGTTAATTTGAGCGCCGCTTATAATGCTTCTAGAGAACTTTTGGGAGAAGAAGCGACTACCGATCTCACCGATGAGATATTCTCTCGCTTCTGTGTAGGAAAATGATACTTATCGATTCTCACTGCCACATCAATGACGAAAAACTGCTTCAGAAAAGCGATGAAATTATCGCGGAGGCACGAGAAGCGGGCGTTGGGCTTTTCATCGTTCCGGGTTGGGATTTCAAAAGCAGCATTGACGCCTTGAGCTTGACTAGGAAATATCCGGACGTTTATGCCGCCATCGGTTACCATCCAGAAAACATCGAAGAAGCCCCCGAAGAGGCGCTAGACGATATCAAAGAACTCGCCAAAGATAGCAAAGTCATCGCCATTGGCGAGATCGGTCTAGATTACCATTGGTACAAAAACAAAGAGGACCAGGAAAGGCAAAAACGCTGGTTCATCAAGCAAATAGAAATCGCCAACGAACTTAATTTGCCAGTAAGCATACACGCAAGAGAAGCCGCCAAAGACACTCTCGATGTATTGAGGAAACATCCTCCAAAAGCCGGCGGGGTTCTCCATTGCTACAGCGGATCGCCCGAAATGCTTTTGGAATTTGCTAAATTAGGCCTTTATTTTGGCTTTGACGGTCCAATAACCTACAAAAACTCACTCACGCCAAAGGCAAGCGTCGCTGTATGCCCTACTGATCGTATGCTCTCTGAGACGGACTCCCCGTACTTGCCACCTGTACCATATCGCGGAAAAGAAAACCACCCAGCTTACGTAAAAGAAGTGGTTAAGGAAATGGCTACAATTAAGGAAACAAGCGTAGAGAAAATCGCTGAAGCCATCCTTCAAAACACCAAGCGTTTGTTTCACGTGGAGCCATAATCATGAGCAAATATCCGGCTTTGATCGTCGTTGAAGGAAAGAGCGATAAAGACCTCATCGAGTCTTTTTTGGATGCTGACATTGAAATAACGAATGGTTCTGAAGTTTCACGTGAAACAATAAACTACATTAAAGAAGCAAAAAAGAAGAGGGATGTCGTTGTCTTGACTGACCCCGATTCACCGGGAAAAAGGATCCGTGATATCCTCAATGAGAACGTTGAAGGACTGCTTCATGCTTTTATCCCAAAAGAAAAAGCCATTAAACGCCACAAAGTTGGAGTGGCCGAATCAAGCAAGGAAGTTATTTTGGAAGCCCTTAGCCATCTCGTTCCGTCAGATTATGATAACGAGAGCGCTTTATCTTATTCTGATTTATACGATTTAGGCTTGCTCGGCCAAGGCGACTCCTCCTATAAGCGAGAAGCTGTCGGAAAAAAGCTGCACCTAGGTCACGCGAATGGAAAAACGCTCCTAAAAAGAGCCAGAGCCCTTGGATTAAGCAGAAAAGATTTGGAGGACGCGTTGCATGAATGAAGACCATTATTTCGAGAAAATCGCCGAATACAAACTTCTAGCGAAACATGAAGTCGGGCAAAATTTCCTCATTGATCGGAGTTCCGCCAAAGCGATTGTGGATCTTCTCGATATCAATGAAGGGGATAACGTTCTTGAAATCGGAAGCGGGGCCGGCTCTTTGTCTTTTTATTTATCTTCCTACTCTTGCCCTATCACGCTCATCGATATTGATGAGGCTTTGATTACCAAACTCAAAGAAGATTTCTCGGATAAACCCAACATCAGCGTCATTCAAGCGAACGCCTTGAAATTTGATATGGCACCATTTACCAAAATCGTGGGTAATCTCCCTTATTACATAACCTCATCTCTCTTAGAGAAGATTCTTTTAGATGGCAGTAACTGCCAAAAAGCCTCAATCATGGTCCAAAAAGAGGTCTTCTCACGCTTATCGAGCAAACCAAAACAAGAAGGATATGGCCCTCTTCCAATCCTTATTGAATATCGCACGAAAATACGCAGAGAATTCGTGGTGCCGCGTTCATCTTTTTCTCCAGCCCCGCATGTGGATTCGCTTGTTTTCACTCTCTCTTTCAAAGAAGAGGCCTCTATTACAACCGCAAAAGAGCTTTATCGCCTCACGAACGCTTTGTTCCTTCATCGAAGGAAAACGATTTTGAATAACCTGTCTTCGTATCTCAAAGATGAAACAAAAGCCAAGGAAATATTGGTTAAAACCGGCATTGACGCTAAGAAGAGACCGGAAGAAATCGATATCAATGGATATTTGTCCATTTTGGCTAGTTGCACTGCGATAAATAGGTAGTATTATCTTTCTCGCGTTTATGCTATTTGCACGGAACACCTTGATACTACGATCCTACGCCAAGATTAATGTTTCTTTGCGTATCCTCAATAAATTAGATAACGGCTACCATGAGCTTGAGATGGTTTTTTTGCCTCTAGAGCTTCATGATGTCATTGAACTAACGAAACTGAAAAACAGCCCCGATTCATTCATCACTTGCGACGATATCGGTTTAGCGAACAATCGCCACAACCTCTGCATGAAGGCTTTGAAAGCCATGCGGGATGTTTTCCATTTTGAAGAGCAGTTCAATATCGAAATCCATAAAGAAATACCTTATGCTGCCGGTTTAGGCGGTGGCAGCAGCAATGCCGCTGCGATTATTCAAGGCATCAACAAACTCCTTCACCTAAACACTGACGAAAAGACATTGCGCGAGATAGGCTTATCCATCGGCGCCGATGTTCCTTTTTTCTTCGAGAACAAACCAGCGGTGGTCTCAGGGATCGGCGAAAAAATATCACCATTCCCAATGCAAGAGAAGTGGTTCTGTTTATTGGTCAAGCCAAAGGAAGGGCTGAGCACGAAAGAGGTCTATGCCACCTATGATTCTTTCCCAGCAAACACTGAAGAGATAAAAACAAAAGACGTCGTGAGCGCTCTTCAGACTAGCAACACCGAACTTTTGAGCGCTTCGATGCATAATGATTTATTCGCTCCTGCCCAAAAGATTTTGCCAAAAGTCGGCGATATCGTAACCGATATGAAAAATCGCGGGTTGACTGCCTCTTTAATGACTGGCTCAGGTAGCGCTTGTTTTGTTTTGAGCAAGGACATAAAGTCGCTTAAAGAAGCAGCGAAAATCTACGAGAAGAAAGGCTATACGGCCATTGTGACAAAGGTTATCGGGGCTTAACCTTCACTCGAAGAAATTCCCAATTTCCGTCAAAACAATTCATAATATTCGCATGGATTTCAAGGCTATTTTCGGACATGACGTATATGTGGACGATAACCGTGTTGGCTATGTTTCCGCAAGCCGCGGAAGTAATGCCTCCATTTTCTTTGGCGGCAGCAAACTCGGTACCTTGACAAGTGACGGCGTCATCGAACTAAAAGGAATACCTTTTGGTCATATCGAAGATAATAAAACTGTCTTCATCAGAAACAAAAAAGCCGGAATAATCGATGAGAAATTCGATATGCGGTTAGATTTAAAATCCTTGACGAAAGCCATGGAGAAAAATAGCGAAGAATAAAACCTTTATCCGTTGTGCTTTAAACGATATTCGTTCGGCGAATAACCAGCGTATTTTCTAAATGTCCGGGAGAAATGGCTCTGAGAGGAAAATCCGAGATAGTCACTGATGGAAGAAAGAGGCTTATCGGTGTATTTGATCAGTCGTTTAGCCTCCTCGATTTTCTCTTTCATGATGAATTCGGATGGCGAGATGCCAGTTTCCTCTTTGAATTTCGTGCTGAAGCGGGAGCGACTCAAGAACATGGCTTTGCTCAGCGCTTTGACATCAACCGGCTCAGAGATGTGTTTTTGCACATAATTGCTCACCTCGATCACAAACTTCGAATTCAAGGTTGCTTTATGAAGTCTTTCGACTCTTTCGGTGAAATCGGAAACCATTCTGTATTGAAGATTGGCAATGCTTTCGATATTGGAAAGGAGTTCGCACTTTTGGATGTAGGAATCTGACAAAGATAAGGCTTCATCCACGTCCATTCCTCCGCGAATCGCCGCGCGGGAAATGAGAGTCACCGTTACGATGAAGGTGTTTTTCATTTGCCTAAGCTGATTTTTGGCAAGGGTTCCGCCCTTAACGGCCGGAGCGTTGTTGATCCAGTTACGCAAAGCCGCCGTATCGCCTTTTCTTACGATATTGGCGATTGTCTGCTCCACAAACATCGTATTGTGCGGGGAACTGTTTTCAAAAGAGGCCATCTCATCTATGTTTTTGTTGGCGTCAACTGACTCCAAATCGTTTTTGATGCTTTTTTGCTCTTCTTCGACGATAGAAATATCCTCAAGCGTGGTTTTTTCGCCGTTCAAGGCGTAATTGATCGTGCAAAGCATTTGGAGGACGCTCGCTAAAGGCATGCAGACAATGCTTTTTATCCCGAGCATGAACTCATCCAGATCATCCGGCTCAACATCGATTTCAAAGGCTTGCTCTCTTATTTCCTGGTTTGACGGGACACTTTGATGAGACGGGCCAATGACGATTTTATAGCCATTGCTTGAAACGATTCCGTAATAATCAAAAGACGGCGTAATGAAATAACCAACGTGGCTTTCAATGCCCAAAACCTCTTTTATATAAGGTAATAAAGGATCCTTTGGCAATTTGACGAATGAGTAATAGTAAATTTGCTCATCATTATGGAAAACTCTGATGGGAATGCCGGACAAACCTCCAATCGCGGAGCATAAATAGGGGAAATCAACGTTGTTCATAGGAAAGATAGAACATTTGTAACATCTATAAAACAATTATGCAAGACAATGCGATTCCCATTCTTATAATGGTTTAAACAGTCTAAGCAGGAGCTCTGCCACTTATGGATGATGTTTTAAAGCTTTTGGGAGATTTAAAGCCCAATGAAAAGGCGGCTTTGGTTTCGGGTACCGATTTTATGTACACGAATCCGGTGCCACGTTTGAACATACCCTCTATTCGGATGTCTGATGGCCCGCACGGGCTGAGGGTCCAAAATGAGAAAGGGGATAATGGCGTAACGGGGAGCGCCCCCGCCACCGCCTTTCCTACCGCCATCACCGTCGCTTCCAGCTGGAACCCCGACAACGCTTTTAAAATCGGGAAAGCGATGGGTGAAGAGAGCAATTATTACGGAATCAGTGTCGTTTTAGGGCCCGGCACCAACATCAAAAGAAACCCTTTGGCGGGTCGGAATTTTGAATATTATTCGGAAGATCCTCTTTTAGCCGGCTTTTTTGCCAGTAACGAAGTTAAGGGAATCCAAAGCCAAGGTGTTGCTTCCTGCGTCAAACATTTCGCGCTCAACAACAGTGAAAATTATCGTTTCATGGGTAATTCGGTGTGCGATGAAAGAGCGATTCGCGAAATATATCTGAAACCATTCGAGATAATCGTAAAAGAAGGCAAGCCAGAATGCGTAATGTCCTCCTATAACCAAATAAACGGAACATACTGTTGCGAGAATAAATGGCTTTTGACCGACACCCTCCGCGAGGAATGGGGTTTTAATGGACTGGTCATGACGGATTGGGGCGGCACGCATGACCGCCTCGCAATGCTTGAGGCCGGAGTTGATTTAGAGATGCCTGGCGATACTGGTATCTGCCGAAAATGGATCGTTGAGGGATTAGAAAATAGGGAACTCAAAGAAGAGTATCTCGATAAAGCGGTCACGAACGTTTTAAAACTCGTGAACAAACATCAAAACCAAAAGAAAGCGGAATGCGATTTCAAATCCCATGCCCTTTTAGCGGAAGAAATCGCCGCTGATTCCGCCGTGCTTTTGAAAAATCATGGCATTTTGC
>CAVIFQ010000002.1:40719-99216 GCA_963642055.1 Roseburia hominis
CGCTCAAAAAATCCGAAAAGATATGCGTGATTGGCGACCTTTTTGAAAAAACGCGTTATCAAGGCTCAGGAAGTTCGATGATAAATCCAACCTCCTTATCGACGCCAAAAACAGCCTTCGTTGAGGACCAAGTTCCTTTCGTTTATGAAAGAGGATACAAAGAGAACGAGACATCAGTTGATCAAGCATTGATCGATAAAGCCATAAAAGTGGCTGAAGGGTATGAGACCGTCGTTGTCTTTTTGGGACTCACTGATTACGTTGAAAGCGAGGGCGGTGACCGCGAGAGCATGGAACTACCCCCAAACCAGCTCGCTTTAATAAAAGCTATCTCAGCTCTCAAAAAGAAAGTGGTTGTTGTCTTATATGGCGGCTCGCCTTTTGAAATTCCTTTCGCTGACGATGTTGATGCGATTTTGAATATGTATCTTCCAGGCCAAGCTGGTGGCGAGGCTCTGCGAAAACTCCTTTATGGCGAGAAAACGCCATCCGGAAAGCTGGCTGAAAGTTGGCCTTTGTCCTATAAAGACGTGCCTTTTGGCGATTCATTCGCGAAAGGCATAAACGAAATATACAAAGAGAGTATTCTCGTTGGCTATCGATATTATCTGACGGCCAATAAAGCGGTCAGATACCCGTTTGGATACGGTTTGTCTTACACCAGTTTTGAGCGCTCATCTTTTAACGTCACAGAAACCGAAAACGATATAACCGTCAGCGTTTTAGTCAAAAACACCGGTGAATTCGATGGAGCCGATGTCATTGAGGTTTATGTGAGCGCGCCAAACAACGATTGCTTCAAAGCCAAAAGGGAACTTAAAGGCTTCAAGAAGGTCTATTTGAAGAAAGGTGAGAGTGAAAAGGTAATGATCACCATCAAAAAAGACGATCTTCGTTATTGGAATGTGAAAGAGAATAGATGGGTTCTTGAAGACGGCGAATATGAGTTCCAGCTCTGCGAAGATTCCGAGACTGTCTTGAGCTCGAAAACGATAAAGATCATGGGTGAAAACGCCAAACATCCGTACTCGGATGAGACCAACAAAGTTTACGGTAAAGGGGATATTTCACAAATTACAGATAAAGCCTACGAAACGGCCTTCGATATGAAAATCCCTGCAATTCCAAGCCGTAAACCGATAACGTTGGAAAGTCGCTTCACTGATTTAAAAGAAACTTTCTTCGGGAAAATTCTTTATGACGCGGTTCTTGGAGTTGCGAAGAAGGATATGAAAAAAGCCAAGAAGATGCCAGAAGGGGTTGAGCGTGATAACAAAATCAAAGGCGCGTTGTTCCTCCGGCGAATCCTTGATAGCAATTCCTTGATCACGATGTCTATGTCAGCAGGGAAAAGCTTCCCATACAACATTGCAGAAGGCATGGCGAGCCTATCCAATGGGCACATCATAAAAGGCATCAAGCACTTCTGTACCTCAGTCAAGGCACCGAAATTACCAAAAGATGAGAAAAAGGAGAAATAAAAAATGAGCAGCAAAGCATTAAGCGGAAGATTCTTCGACAGCAGAGTCCATTCTCAAAACGTTACGGCGAAAGAAAAATGGCTAGGCTATTTGCTTGGGCCATGCGGAGCGTTGCTATTAAATGCGGTCCTTGCAACATACCTGAATGTTTATTACACCGACGTTTTAAATCTTACGAGTCTTTGGGGAGGGTTGTTCCTCACTGTTTTCCCAATCGTTTCGAAAATCATCGATGCCATAACTAACGTCATAATGGGCTACATCATTGACCGGACAAAGACCAAACAAGGGAAAGCTAGGCCATGGGTTCTTCTTTCCGCGCCTTTAGTAGCAATCACCGGCGTTTTGCTTTTCACCGTTCCGACAGGAAACGAAACAGTCCAAGTTATCTGGATTATGGTTTCCTACAATCTCTTCTATTCTTTTGCTTACACCATTTACAACATGAGCCACAACTTAATGGTTCCTCTTTCTACAAGAAACACCATTCAGCGGGGTGGCTTATCGGTTTTCAATCAAATCGCTTCCATCATGATGAGCGGCATCATAGTCGCGCTTGTTTTCCCAGTCGTCATTATGCCTATTTTGGGTGTTGATAAATCGCTTTGGATCATCGTCATGAGCGTGCTCAGCATTCTTTCTTTGCCTCTTACTCTCCTCGAATATTACTTCACAAAAGAAAGAGTAAGCGAAGAACAAGGCGACAACACCGTAAAAGGCGTGCCGTTTTCAAAGCAGCTCAAAATCGTGTTCAGCGACAAGTATATGTGGATTATTTTCCTTTATTTCCTTATATACACAGTCGGCACATCTCTCAAAAATCTCGGTCTCGTCTATTACTGCAACTACGTTTTGGGAACTTATAACGATGGTACTACCCAGATGCTCGTATCCGTCATCGGCGGTATCCCGATGGGTATAGGAATCTTTGTGGTTTGGCCACTTGCAAAACGATTCGGCAAACGCACCGTTACGATGTGGGGGTTTGTTCTTTATGCAATCGGAAGCGCGATTTGCTGGATGGCTCCAACAAACATGGTTATCGTCCTGATTGGACAATTTATAAAGAATATCGGCGGTTTGCCATCAGCATACGTGTTTATGGCTTTATTCGCCGATACTCTCGATCACTTGGAATGGAAGAGCGGAGTCCGGTGCGATGGCTTAGCAATGTCCGTCTATAACGTCATCGCAACGGCCTTGATTGGCGTAATGACAGGCATCTTCAACGCTTTGCTTGCTGGAGCTGGCTATCAAGCCCCGACAATAAGCGGCGGGGAAACCATCGCTTATGTTCAAAGTGAGGCGGTTAAAGGCGTCATCACCTTCTCCTTCGTTGGTTTAGAGGTCTTCACTGGTGCGGCTTTGGTAATTCTCCTTCTTTTCTTGGGCGTTGAGAAAACGGTGAACAAGAAACTCGTCATTATCAGGGAACGCCAAAAAGCCACAGCGGAAGCACGTGGCGAAACTTGGGTCGCGCCGGAAATCAAAGCCAAGGAAGATGAAGAAAGATTCCTTTTGGAAAACGAGCACGCTTATTTGGAAAACCTTAAGGCGAAGTGCGAGAAGAAAGGCCTTGATTACGAGAAAGAGGTTCAAAAGCACAATGAGCAAGTAAGTGCCAAAAAAGCGAAAAACGAAGAAAAGAAACACTTAAAAGACGAACAAGAAGCTGCCAAAAAAGCCAAGAAAGAGGCTAAAGCGGCTGCGAAATTAGCGGCTCTCACCCCTGAGCAGAAAGCCAAACGCGATGAAAGAATAGCCAAGAAGCTCGCGCGTGAAGAAAAAGCTTGGGAAATCGAGAAAGAAAAAGGCCAGAAATACTACGACAAGATTCAAACCGAATTAGCGGCCTCATCCAAATAATGTAGGTCATAAAAATGAAAGCCATAAGAATCAGAACCGAATACCTGAAGAACCCTTTGGGTATAGATACGGTAAATCCACGCATCAGTTGGAATTGCGCTGACGGCAAAAAGCAAAGCGCCTTCGTTATCGAATTCACTGTCGATGGCGAAAAGCAAACGACAGAGAAAATCGAAAGCGATGACATGTTCTATGATGTCGCCTTCCCTCTTTCTTCTCGCTCTCACGTCGATTACAAGATCAAGCTCTATGACGAAAACGGTCAGGAAGGGGAGTGGAGCGAGGTCAACTCATTTGAGATGGGGTTACTAAAGCAAAGTGACTGGAAAGCCAAATGGATTGCCGGGAATTACAAAGTTAACAAGAAGAACCGCTACCCCGTCGATTGCTTCAGGAAAGAATTCGATACTGAAGATGTTTTAAGCGCGAGACTCTATATCACCGCCTGCGGCTTGTACGAAGCCAAAATCAATGGCAAGAGATGCGGGGACTTTGTGTTCGCGCCAGGCGCTTTCGATTACCGCAAGAGAATGCAATATCAGACTTACGATGTCACCAATTCCATAATTAAAGGGAAAAATGCCATTACCGTCGAGCTCGCGGATGGCTGGTATCGAGGCTCAAGCGGCTCTAAAGGAAGAGTCAATACTTACGGAACTGAAACGAAGTTGATTGCCCAACTCGAACTCACCAAAAAAGACGGAAGCAAGACCACTATCGTTACCGATGATAGTTGGGATTGGTCTAATGATGGCCCCATTCTTTTCGCTGATCTTAAAGACGGAGAAAAAGTGGATGCGAGAAAAGAGCCATCTTTCTCCAAAAAGGCGAAAATTACCAAAAACCATGCAAATCTGACCTCTTCTAACAATTTTTCGGTAAAAGAAAACGAAATATTTTCGCCAAAGCGACTTATCATCACGCCTAAAGGGAAGAAGGTTTTGGAATTTGACCAGAATATTTCCGGCTATATTTCCTTCTCACTTTTATCGCACGCTGGCGATCATATCCATATCACTCTAGGAGAGATGCTTGATGAGAACGGCGAGCTTACGCTGAAGAATATTCAATGCACCTTCAAAGGAAAACAATCGCCGCTTCAGGAAATAGACTATACGTGCAAAGAAGGGCGGAACGAATACAAACCAAAGTTCTTCTATGGCGGTTTTAGATACGCCCAAATTGATACCGACGTTCCTTTCGAAAAAGATGATTTCAAGTCTATCGCCGTCTACAGCGGCTTCGCCTCAACATCAAAATTCGAATGCTCGAATTCGCTCGTGAACAAATTCTATGAGAATACGATGTGGTCGCTTAAAAGCAATTCAACCGACTACCCATCCGATTGCCCCACCCGCGAAAGAATGGGTTGGACTGGCGACAGCGAGATTTTCTTCCCAACCGCTTCCTATATGGTTGATTATGCCGCTTTTGCGAGAAAGCATGTTCGCGATATCTTCGATAGGCAGTGGAAGAGCGGACGCCTTCCTCAAATCGCGCCATATGCCCACGAGGATTGGTTCATGTGGACGATGAATGGCTCAGTCGGCTGGGCATGCGCAGGCGTTTATATCCCTCTCTATTTTTACCATGTTTATGGTGATGACCGCCTTTTGAAAGAACACTACGAAGGCATTATTAAATACGCCAATTTTATGGTTAGGCGCGCGGGGAAATGGGGTGGAGTTTACGCCAAACCAGTACATATTTCTCATAAGAATCGCAAGTACTTCGTGAACTGCGGGCAATCATATGGTGAGTGGGCCGAGCCAAGCGACGTAATGGCTTTTCAATGGTTTGATTTTGCGGCGCCGCACCCTGAAGAATCGACGGCTTACACCTATTTCACGCTTCATCGAGTGCTTGAAGTGGCTGATATACTTAAGAAAAACGACGATCCTCGCCTTAAGAAAATCAAAGAGTACAGTGAGGGCGCAAAAAGAGCCTACCAAGAGTACGTCTCTAAACCGCAATATTCTCTCGATACCGATAGGCAGGCTAAACTCGTGAGGCCGCTTTATATGGGCCTACTCGACGAAAAGCAAAAAGAGTTTGCCAAAAACAGGCTCATCAAAGCCCTTGATAATTATGATTGGAGAATCGGGACAGGCTTCTTATCCACGCCGATGATCCTCTTTGTTTTAGAGGACATAAACCTTGAATACGCCTATAAACTCCTCGAAAACGAGAAGATGCCTGGTTGGCTTTATATGCCAAAAAACGGGGCAACATCGGTTTGGGAAGCCTGGGAAGGGAATTCAACTCCCGATAAAGGCATAGCCTCTTTGAATCACTACAGCAAAGGCGCAGTGTGCGAATGGCTCTTCAGAGAGATGTGCGGAATTAACGTAACCGGAAAGAACAAATTCTTGATCGCGCCGAAAGTAGGCGGCTCTTTCGTTAACGCTAGGCTTGAGTACGAAAGTCAGTACGGTTTGGTGAAAAGCGCCTGGCGAAAAGAGAAAGACGAGACGATTTACGAAATCAGCATCCCTTCCAATACGAGTGCCGAAATCATTTTGCCAAGCGGAAAAGAAACGGTTGGCCCAGGCGAATACAAATATTCGATTAAAAACGAAAAGGAATAAAAAAGATGAAAGAGAAAACGCTTAAGGTCGTTCCGTTCATATCGCTCATCGTCATCTACGTTACGGCGATGATTTGCTTCGCTTTTTACGATTTGAATATCTCTATTGCCTTATATAACAAAGAGAGTCTATTCGCCAAAATATTCGAGGCTATCGCGGAAATCCCGTTCACCTTGATCGCTTTGATGAGCTTCAACGTTCTTTTTTGGACGAGAAGCAAGAAAAGCAAAGGCTTAAACATCACGATTGCCGTTATTTCCGTGATTGGAATCCTCGCCTATTCGTTCTTGTGCGTGTTCTTCGTTTTGAATTACCTCAAAGTCAAAGGTGCGCTCATTTACGGCTTTTCTTTCATGCTTCCTGTTGCTGCCCTTTCTTTCTTCGGGACGAAAGCGCTCACCAAAAATTACGGTGCGTCCTTAAAGCGCATCGCCATTATCGCCATCATTGTCATTTTGGCCGAACAAGCGATTACCTATTTATTTAAATATGCTTGGGGGCGCCCGCGCATGAGGGACTTGCTTCCGCCATACGATGGTTTCTACCCATGGTATCTTCCGAACTGGTGGAGCGGAAACGATTCATTCCCTTCTGGGCATTCCGCTAACGCGGCTTGTATTATCGTTTTGACTTTGCTTCCTCTTGAATTTGGAAGAAACAGAAAGCTTGGAGAAATCATCGTCAGCGTCATTTGCTACGCTTGGTTGCTGACCGTTATGCTTTCGCGCGTCATCGCTGGGGCGCACTTCGCTTCCGATGTGACGACTGGTGCCTTCATAAGCTTGATCGTCTTCTATTCGCTTAAGGCCCACTTCTACAAAAAGGAAAGCCAACCAGCTGCTTAAAGAGCGAGCGTAAGTATCACTTTGAGTGTTAAAAAACCTCCAAAAACAAAGAAAAGACGCCATTTCTGGCGCCTTTTCAATTAGGAGCAAAGCTTATTTGTTTCCTTTGGCTCTCTCGTGGATGATGTTGGCTTGAGCAGCCGCAAGTCTTGCGAGAGGTACACGGAACGGCGAGCAGGAGACATAATCCAAGCCAACTTCGTCATAGAAGATGATGGAGGCTGGATCGCCACCGGTTTCACCGCAGACACCGACAAGGAGGTCTGGGCGAGTCGCACGTCCACGCTGGAAGGCAATCTTCACGAGTTCGCCAACACCTTCGACATCGATTGTCTGGAATGGGTCGAATTCGTAGATCTTGCGATCGTAGTAGAACGGGAGGAATTGACCGCTGTCATCACGGGAGAAGCCCATGGTGAGCTGCGTGAGGTCATTGGTGCCGAAGCTGAAGAATTCCGCTTCTTTGGCAAGATCCCCAGCGCGTAAGGCGCCTCTTGGGATTTCGATCATCGTACCGACATGGTAGACGAGCGTCTTGCCTTCTTTCTCCATTTCGTCCTCAACCGCTTTGACGACGACGTCTTTGGCGAATTTGTACTCTTTGAGTTCGCCAGCGAGAGGAATCATGATTTCAGGCTCGACATCGTGGCCAAGCTCTTTGCTGGCTTTGATGGCGGCTTGGATGATCGCACGGGCGAGCATCGCATAGATTTCTGGGTAAGCAACGCAGAGACGGACGCCACGGAAGCCCATCATTGGGTTGGCTTGGTGGAGTTGGTTGATGCGATCTTTGACCTTTTGCTCGGTGACGTTGAGCTTATCGGCGATATCTTTGATAGTCGCTTCATCGCTGATTTCTGGTAAGAACTCGTGAAGTGGCGGATCGAGGAGACGGATGTTGACAAGGCTATCTGGGTTAGCGATGTACATATCGTAGAAGTCACCCATCAAGAATGGGCGGATTCTCTCCAAAGCGGCCTCTCTTTGCTCGGTGGTGTCAGAAAGAATCATCGAACGCATATTAAGGATACGCTCTGGGGCGAAGAACATACGCTCAGTGCGGCAGAGACCGATGCCTTCAGCGCCGAATTTTTGGGCGTTGTGAGCATCTTCTGGGGTATTGCAGTTGGCGCGGACTTTGAGACGGCGATATTTGTCAGCCCATCCCATCAAACGTCCGAAGTCACCGCCTAAATCGGCTGGGACCATCTTGATGGCGCCTTCATAGACTAAACCAGTGGTGCCGTTGACGGAGAGGACATCGCCTTCGTGGTAGACTTTGTCACCGACTTTGACGGTCTTCTCTTCTTCGTTGACGACGATTTCGGTAGCGCCAGCGACGCAGCATTTGCCCATTGAACGGGCGACGACGGCAGCGTGGCTCGTCATACCGCCACGGGCGGTGAGGATGGCTTCGCTGTTGACCATGCCGATGATGTCTTCTGGAGAGGTTTCGGCGCGGACGAGAACGACTTTCTTGCCGGCATCATGCCATTCTTTGCAGGTATCGGCATCGAAGACGATTTGGCCAGTGCCAGCGCCTGGAGAGGCTGGAAGGCCTTTGATAACGGCATCGTGAGCCTTCAAATCGGCCTCATCGAAGGTCGGGTGGAGAAGGTCATTGAGCTGTTTTGGCTCGACGCGTAAGCAAGCTTCTCTCTCGTCGATCAAGCCTTCGTCAACGAGGTCGCAAGCGATCTTCAAGGCAGCGCGAGCGGTTCTCTTGCCGTTACGGGTTTGCAAGAAGTAGAGTTTGCCTTTTTCGACGGTGTACTCCATGTCTTGCATATCTTTGAAGTAGGATTCCATGTTTTTGATCGTCTTGGTGAACTGATCATAAACGTCTGGCATTCTCTTCTTGAGCTCATCGATGTGAAGCGGGGTTCGTACGCCAGCGACGACGTCTTCGCCTTGGGCGTTTGGAAGGAACTCAGCATAGATCTCTTTGGTGCCATCGCTTGGGGAACGGGAGAAGGCGACACCGGTGCCGGAATCTTCGCCCATGTTTCCGAAGACCATGGATTGAACGTTGACGGCAGTGCCCCACTCATATGGGATACCGTTCATCTGACGGTAGACGTTCGCGCGTGGGTTGTCCCAGCTGCGGAAGACGGCCGCGACAGCTTCTTTAAGCTGATCGTATGGATCGGTTGGGAAGTCCTCATTGAAGACGTTCTTGTAGTAGACCTTGTAAGCGGCGACAAGATCCTTGAGTTGAGCAACGGTGACCTCGGTATCGAGCTTGTAGCCGTTGTCGGTTTTGATTTTGTCGAGCATCGCGTCCATCTCGGTTCTTGGATGGCCTTTGGCGATGTTGGTGAACATGAGCATGAAACGGCGATAGCTGTCCCAAGCAAAACGCTCATTGCCAGTGGCATCGACGAGTTCTTTGACGGTCACATCATTCAAACCAAGGTTGAGGATGGTATCCATCATGCCTGGCATGGATTGACGAGCGCCAGAACGGACCGAGACAAGGAGCGGCATTCCTTTTCCGCCGCCGAAACTCTTGCCAACGGTTTTTTCGACATCGTGAACATGAGCAACGATATCATTCCACACGTAATCAGGGATTTTCTTCCCGGATTCGTAGTAGAGATTGCAAGCTTCAGTGGAGATAGTGAAACCGGCAGGAATGTTGATTCCAGCGGCAGTCATCTCAGCCAAACCGAAGCCTTTTCCACCAAGGATCTCTTTGCCTAAGTGGCCTTCGTGAGCTTCCTTGAAGGAGTAAACGTACTTCTTTTCTGCCATATTGTCCTCCTAATGACAATCTAATGAGCGCCCGAAAGCGCCCTGACGCGTTAAATATTAGCACGCGTCATTTCTTCTTAGAAGAAAAAAGGTAGAAAAGAGAGGGGCTCTTCTTGCGGAGAGGAAGAGCGAGGAAAAACGGCATCGCAAAAGGAAAGACTTGCTTGCCCTACTTAGTTATATAAAGGGATAATCGCATTCTCGCATCGAGCGGCGTGTCTTAAATCAGTTTTCGTCCTTGCCAAGAATGAATTTCACGGCCTCGTAAAGGTCTTTTTTGACGTAATCGGCTTTGGCCTCCCCATAAGCTCTTGTAGGGATGGGGTCGCCGCTTGTGACTAAAACGGTTTTGCAGCCCGCATTGATCCCGGTTTGGACATCGCGGCAAGTGTCACCGATAAAATAGCTCTCTCTAAAATCGATGTTGTATTTTTCTTGAGCTTTGAGGAGCAACCCGATTTTCGGTTTGCGGCAAGAGCAGTCAAATTTAAGTTCTTTTACTTCGCCTTCGTATCCTTTATCGGGGTGGTGGGGGCAAAAGAAAAGGTCGTTGAGGTAGGCCCCGTCTTTTCCAAGAAGTGTTTCCATTTTGTTGTGGATTTTTCTTAATCCTTCAAAAGTTACTTCGCCTCGAGCGATGACGGGTTGATTGGTGATGCAAATCGCCAAATATGATGAATCATTGATGAGTTTGATGGCTTTGGAAGCGTTTGGGCATAAGCTCAGCATATCCTCTCTGACGACGAAATCGCCGAATTTATTGATGACGCCATCACGGTCCAAAAAAAGCGCTTTTTGCTTATTTCGCAGGGATTTTGCGGAGATAATGCCATTTATAGAGTCTTGATTGACGGCGGAGAAACGCTCGGGGGTGCCGCAATCTTTGACGTATTCGCTGCTTCTATAGGCATAGGCCTTACCTTCTTTTATGAAAGCGGAAAGGAGGTCTTTCTCGAAATCGATTTTGCGTGGTTCGTCCACAAACGAGAATACTTCCGGGCTAGCGACATATAGCCCGGCGTTGGTGAGATTCTCGTAATAATAATCACGAACGTTGTTTTTGCTGTCGATGGACAATAATTTGCTGTCTTCATCAACGACAAGAAGATCGCTGTCGAAAGGATGGCTATTGGGGTGAGCAAAGGAAGTAAGCGCCGATTTTTTCTCTTTGTGGAAAGATAAAAATCTACCCCAATCGACATCAAGCATCAAATCGCCGAAAACGACGAAGAAGTCCTCAGTGAAATCGTTTTTGAGGTAGGCCAAAGCGCCAGCCGTGCCAAGCGGTTGCTCTTCTTTGATGTAGCGGATTGATAAGCCAAATCTCTCACCGTTACCAAAATAAGTAGGTATGGAATCGCCATTTTTGCTGATGACGATGACCGCCTCTTTTATGCCGGAAAGAGCAAGTGAACGGAGCTGCCATTCTAGAATCGGCTTCCCGTTGATTTTGACCATTGGTTTTGGGAGGTCGCCCGTAATGGATTTAAGGCGAGTGCCGGCACCGCCTGCTTGGATAAGTGCTTCCATATTACTCCATGAAGATGATTGAGGCTCCGGCTTGGTCGAGCTCAAAAGGCATTTCTTGATACCCTGATAAAGCCTCTCTGATCTTTGCTTTCGCTCCTTCAGTCGGGACATAGAACATCAAAAAGCCACCGCCTCCTGCACCGAGCAGTTTTCCACCCGTGGCTCCGCAACTCATCGCCTTTTCGTATAGTTCATTGATGAGGGGGTTGCTAATTCCGCTTGAGAGGTTGCGTTTGATTTCCCAGCTCTCTTTGAGAATCGGACCTAAAGCATCAACGTCATTTTGCTCGAAATGAGTCTTCAATTCTCTAGTTAAGACGCATAGTTTCTTCGTCGCCTCAATCTTGTCATCATCGCTTGCAAGATTGCTTGTCTCTTCTTTTAAAATCTCGTTGGCGTTGTGGGTCAAGCCAGTGTAAAAAAGAAGGATATTGTCTTGCAGTTTTTGCCGCGATTCGTGGCGCATGACGATTGGCTCAACCTTCACAAAGCCATCGGGAAGGAACTCGTAAAAGCGAAGTCCCCCGAAAGCGGCGGCGAATTGATCCTGTTTGCCGATTGGATTCCCTAATTTATTGATTTCAATCTCGCACGCCTCTTTGGCTATTTTGTAAGTGGAGACGGGCCTTTCGGTGTAGGTATATAGGAGTTTCAATAAGGCGACCGTGAAAGAAGAAGATGAGCCTAAGCCAGTGCCAGCGGGAATATCCGCCATAGAGCTGATTTCGATTCCTTTTATGCCGAAATCGCTGAAAACCTGATTGAAGATCCGGTGTTTTATCTGATGAGGGTCATTTACGACCTCGGTTTGCGAGTATTTAAGGGTAATCGTATCGACGTTGAAAGCTTTCTGGATTGACAGATACATGTACTTGCGGATGGAGGTGCTGAGAACGCAGCCACCATGCTTTTCGTAGAATGAGGGGATATCGCTTCCTCCGCCGCAGAAGCTTACTCTGAATGGGGCTCTGGAAATAATCATAATAAAGGGGTAACTTTCGCCTTGATATGATAGCACATACGCTTGTTTTTACGTGCTAAAATAGCCCCGAGGTTTCTATTTATGAGCGATTCTCCTTATATATTGACGATGGATTTTGGCACGCAGAGCGTCCGCGTTGGCATTTTCGATAAAAACGGCGAAGTCATCGCCATGGAAAAAGAAAAATATGAGCCAGCTTATTTTTCCACAAAGCCAACATTTGCTGAGCAAGATCCTAATTATTATTTTGAATGCTTGTGCAAGTGCACGCAGCGTTTGGTGAAAAATAACCCTTCCGCGGTAGCGTCCCTCAAAGGCATCACCTTAACCTGTTTCCGCGACAGCGCCGTACTCTTAGATAAAGATAGGAAAGTCATTCGCCCGATGATCCTTTGGCTCGACCAGAGGATGGCTGAATGCAAAGAGAAATTGCCTCTTTCCTCAAGAGCCATTTTCAGACTCGTTGGCAAAACTGACACCATCGTTTTCAATAGGAGGCGTTCCGTCGCCAACTGGATTAAGGAAAACGAACCCGAGAATTACGCGAAGATCGATAAATTCCTCCCTGTCTCAACCTACTTTATCTATTTGCTAACCGGAGAGATGAAAGATAGCTCAAGCAATATGGCGGGCCATTATCCAATCGATTTCAAGCATCGGCGCTGGTACAAAGACGTTGAGCGTCACTTCCAAGGTCAGGTTTTCGGCATCAAGAATGGTTGGCTCAACGAAATCGTTCCCGAAGGTTCTCTGATTGGCGGAATAAGTAAAGAAGCCTCAAAGAAAACAGGTTTGCCAGAAGGCCTTCCGATGTATGCCTGTGGGAGCGATAAATCCTGCGAAACGCTCGGGCTTGGAGTCATTGATGATGAGTGCGCCGCCATCTCATACGGCACCGCCTCAACCGTTGAGACCACGAGAAAACGTTACACCGAATCGGAACCGTTCCTCCCGGGTTATCCTTCAGCCATACCTTCTTATTACAACATGGATATCCAGATTTACCGTGGGTATTGGATGATCAACTGGTTCTTGAAGGAATTCGGCGGCGTTGAAATCGAAGATATGATTTCCACCGATTCATTGACGAGCAAATTCAACGATAACCTCAATCAAGTTCCACCGGGATGCGATGGCCTTATCCTTCAGCCATATTGGGGTCCAGGTTTAGCGCGTCCTCTTGCGAAAGGCGCGATCGTCGGCTTCTCCGATGCCATAACGAGTGAGCATGTTTATCGAGCCATTATTGAGGGTATTGCTTATGCTCTCCGCGAAGGACTTGAGCATTTCGAGAAGAAAATCCATCACAAAATCCCCGCAATTCGCATCAGCGGCGGAGGCTCGCAAAGTGACGAAATCTGTCAAATTACCGCGGATATACTGGGAAAACCGGTATCCAGGGTCCAAACTTTCGAAACCAGCAGTTTAGGAGCCGCTCTTGCAGGGTTTTTGGCGATTGGCGAGTATAAATCCCCGCAAGAAGCCGTTAAAAATATGGTCAGGGTCAGCAAAACCTTCGAGCCGAATAAAGAGAATAAAGAAAGATACGATTATCTCTTCGAGCACTGCTACGAAAAGATGTATCCTTCCTTAAAAGATATCTACTTCTCAATTAAGAAGTACGGCAAAAAATACCAGGGATAGATTCTTTATTTGCCGTTCGCGGTGTTGAAGAAAACATCTTTGGTCTTTTCGGCGAAGGTTTTCTTTTTCGGAGCCTCTTTCTGAGGGCGATTCTCTTCGTTTATCTTCTTTGATTTGGCTTTGGCGGCTTCATCCGCTTTCTTGAAGTCTTTCTCTTCCATCGGAGCATTGACTGTCACTTGCTGAAACGGCACCAAAATGCCTTCTTTCTTTAGTTCCACGTAAATTTCGCGGTTGAGGTCGCGCGTCACCTGGAAGCGGTCGCCTTCATCGCTCCAGCAAAGGAAACCTAGCTCAACCCCGTATCCGTTGAAACCAGAAACGCCTTTGTAGTATGGACCGTCGGTGATGGCGGGGATGCGCTTTTTCACTTCCGGAAGGAAATTCGCGATAACGGCTTCCGCTCTTTCAAGATCCTCACGGTAAGAGATGTTGACGGTGAGGAAAATAAGGCTGGGTCCTCTTGAGAGATTCGTGACGGTGGTAATGGTGGAGTTATTGATGGCTTTTTCGTTTCCTCCCCAATCCAATACTTTGGTTGATTTTAAGCCAATGTCGCTCACCATTCCTCTGAAGCCATCGATAATGACGGTATCGCCTACATCGTAAAAATCATCAAAGACGATGAAGAGTCCGCTGATGACGTCTTGGATAAGGTTTTGGCAGCCAAGACCGACAATGAGGGTCAATACGCCGATACCTGCCAAAATGCTGGCGATATCAACGCCCCAGATAGTGAGTATCTTCGCTACATCTATCAATACGATGATGTATTTGACAAGACTCCTGATGAGGCTTCCGACCGTTTTTCCTTTCTTTCCGCCGAAAGTGAATAATTTGATAAGGAAATTCAAAATAAACGCGACCACAAAACCAATGGCGATGGTCACGATGGTCGCGATCCAATTCTCGGCCGGAGCTATTTTAGCGAAGTAAGCAAAGCCGTTTACGACCCCTTCCCCAAAAAGCTCATCGCCGATTTCATCGCCGAATAATTGACGGGCGAATATGTAGAAATTCAAAACGAATAAGGCTATGGCGAAGACGAAAATGGAGACGATGAAATTGGTCTTTTGAGCCTTCGTTTTGCTCTTCCACCAATTCTTACGCTTTTGTTCCTTTTCGGCTTTTTGCTCTTGAACGATTTGTTTCTCTTCATCCATTATTTGCTGAAAAGATGAAGGGTCTTTGGCGTTTAATGCCGCCTCCTTTGGGTCGATTTTTTGCGGTCTTTTCATAATGAACCTCCTTGGATAATGTATTCACCAACGTTTCTGCGGTAGTCGGAGAAACGAGCTGTGATTGATGTGCTGATTTTCATGGAAAGTAAGTAGTTGGCGATATCTACTTTGCCCTCGTAATGGGCATTTTCGCTCACATCAGTTTCATAAAATGTCTCATCATTGACGGACACTAGATAAGTCAAAGCGTACTTTTTGTTGCCTACGATATTAAAAGAATACTGAAGACTCCCTTCAACGATTGTTTGAGAGATGTCATTGACTTTCGGGAGAGTTGGCAAATAGGAGTTTGCGAAAATAAAGGTGCTCAAGATGGCCGTTGCCCCCAAAGTAAGAGTGGTGACGGTTTTCTTGTTTTTGTCGTCCTCCCTTTTCTTCGTGGCATAATTCGTATCTTGTTTAGCGAAAAAACTCTCGGCGAGCGAGAGTTCGTCCGATGTTTCAACGTTATTTGGGGAAGCGTTGAAGTTTGTGGCGATGTTATCGGTTTGTAGATTGTTGACCTCGCCTATATCCATGGGTAGATGATACCTTTAGACGAGGGCAAGTTGAACATTTATCGATTTTTTATGAGGAAAGAGAAAAGGCTTTTCGGTATTTGTTTCCCCTGAAGCCTCAATCTCCTGGAGAGTCTTCCAGTCAAGAAATCGCAAAGCAAATTCACGATGTCGCCGGGCTCAACGTCGATTATGATCCCCGATTTGACGCCCTCTTCCACCATTTGGCGAAAGATCAGCTTATCTGATTTGTCGTAGAAAGAAGAAGGCACGGAATTGAACTCAAAATCATCATGAGCGAGCGTCGCGTAGTAACGGACGACGTCTTCCTCGGCATCGCATATCATGGCGAAAAAATCGATGATGTCGATGATTCCGCTGCCATTAGGTTTATCGCTCAAGGCTTTGAAAGGAATCAGATACTTCCCATTATCTCTCGTCAAAACGCTTCTCTCCGCCGCCAAGAAAACGTCTTTTTGGTTCATGTAATATCGATACATAAGCCCGTGCGAGCAGTGAGCGGCTTTCGTGATTTGCTCCGTGTGCACATTTTCGTATCCATACACGGAAAATAGGCTCATTGCCGCCTCCGCGATGGTTTTCTTTCGTAGCCGCCTTATGTTTTTGTTTGCTTCAAAAGACCTAGGCATAACCATTCTCCTTTCTCAGTAGATGCGTCTATGGTCGGCTTTTAGAAAAGATATATTTGAAGATTTATTCAGCGCCCAAGGTGCGTTTCTGCTCGCGTTTGATCAAAAACCACATCAAGGATGCTGATAATAAGAGGAGTATGGCGCCGATAAGGAACTGCCACCACGCGGAAGTTGCCGGCGTAACGTATACACTGTACATATCGTTATTCACAAACATTGAAACCACGCTTCCCGTGACGAAACCCAAAACGACCTCAAAGGTCGGTATTTTGTGATTCGCAAGAAGCGATTTCATGGCTTTCGATATTGCGAAGAAACCAAGCAAAATCCCTACCAAAAGAACCAAAGTAAGCACGATGCCGGAGCCGATTCGCGAATGGTCCTCGAAAATCGAGGGATAAAGGATATTGCCGTCGGCGTCTCTTTCGGAAATGAAAATTCCAACAACAGGGTTATATAAACCAAAGATAAAGAGAACCATCGAGCCGGAGATGCCGGGGATCAAGCAAGCGACCGCTGCCACAAAACCGATAATGAAGACGACGAAGAAAATCCACCAGGAGGAGAAAGGATTCATGAAGGCACTTTGGAAAGAGAAGACGCTCCAAGAGAATTTGGCGCTCAAGAACGACATGACGCCAATCGCGGCGGCAACAAGGAAACCAATGCCGACGCGAGTTATGGCGATAGGCGTTATTTTTTCACCTTTGAGTTCAATCAAAATGACGGGCAAGCTGCCGATGACGATGCCAGCCAGCACGCTTATCATGATAAAAGGAAAATAAACGCGCGCGACCTTTTGCCAGAAAATGAGAAGGACGACGGCGGAGATGATACATCCTAAAGCCAAAGGCAACAAAGTGCAGAAAGATTTCCCAAACTTGTGGCGCAACCCGTCAATTGAGTCGATGAGCTTGTCGTAAACATGAACGATTATGCCGATGGTGCCTACACTCACGCCTGGCAAAATGCCTAAACCGAGTGTTGCGCCTCTCGCTAAATCGGAGAACCAATCTTTTGCTTTCATAATGCCGTCCATTGTACTACATACGCTTCTTTTTTCGATAGATGATTGTGATAAACTAACCGCATGAAAAAAACACTGGTGCTTTACGAGAGCAATTGCGGCTCGACGGAAAAATATGCGAAGGATATCGCAAACGCAATCGACGGAACGGCGATGCCGATCAAGAAATTCAAATGGAAAAACATCGATGAATATCAAATCGTCGTCTTCGGCGGCTGGGTCAATAATGGGGCCATCCAAGGGATAAACGACTTCCTTTACGATTACGAGAATCGCCTGCAAGACAAAGACGTCATCGTCTTTAGCTGCGGCATGTCTATTCCGACCGATAAAGGCAGAAAAGAGCTGATTGACCGCAACTATCTAAGCCCGTACCACATCCGTTACTACCAAGTTCGCGGATCATTCTCCTTCAATAAGCTCAAATTCATCCAAAAAATGATGATGAAGGCTTCGATCAAGATGATCGCGAATAGCCCTGATGCCACCGATGAGCAAAAGATGCTCGTCAATGTTTTGGATACGCCGCTTGACTACTATGACAGCGAAAAAATCGAGCGCATCATCACAGTTATCCGTTCCATCCAAAACGCGCCAATAGAAAACAAATAGAACATGAAACTTTTCGTTGGGCTTGGCAATCCAGGCAAAGAATATGAGTCAACCCGCCACAATATGGGCTTTTGGGTACTTGATAAATTCAGCGACATGGTTGGCGCTTCTTTTGACCGCAGTGGTTTCAAAGGCGTTTACGGCATCGTCAAAAACCCCATCTTCAATGAGCCAATCATCATTGGGAAACCAGAGACTTTCATGAATCTCTCCGGCGAATTCGTGAAACCCCTCGCCGACTATTTCAAAATCGATAAAAAGGACATCGTCATTGTCTATGACGAGATGGCTTTGCCTGTTGGGGCGATTCGCTTAAGGAAAAACGGATCGAGCGGCGGGCACAACGGCATCAAGAACATCATTGAGAATTTTGGTTCCGAAGATATTGCGAGAATTCGAGTCGGAATAGGCGAGCCGCCCCATAAAAACGCGGTCGATTTCGTCCTTGGGAAAGTGAAGGGTGAAGAGCTCGTGGCGCTTGAAGAATCGACTGATTTAGCCGCTAAAGCGTTACGCGACATCGTTACCCATAGCTTTGATTACGCAAGCAGCATCTACAATTCGTCGAAAAGGAGAAACGTCTAACGAGCACCTTATTTGATACCTTAGGAAAATACTTGCCGCCCTCCCCCCTCCACCAAGAGAAGGGGCCTTTCGTCGTAAACGATGTAACGGGCACAAGCCTTCTTATCGGAGGACTGTTTGCTCGCAAAAAAGACAATTACGCCATCGTTGCCACCAATCTCTACTCGGCTCAGCGTATTTATGAATTTTTGCTGAATTTCTTTCCCGAAGACGAGGTTGTCTTTTTTCCGGTTGATGAGCTATTAAGAGCGGAAGCGATCTCTTCAAGCGGCGATTTATTGAGCCAGCGCCTTTACGCGATGGGGAAACTGCTTGAGCCAGGCAAGAAAATCCTCGTGACGCATTTAGGAGGCCTTCTCCATTATTTACCTAGCAAAACCCGCTTCAATGAATCGATAATCAAACTGCAAAAAGGCGGCAAAATCGACCTCAAAAGTTTGAAATCCTCGCTAATTGGGCTTGGTTATACTTGTGTCAGCAAAGTCGATCAATCTCTGCAATTCGCCTCTAGAGGAGACATCCTGGATATTTACTCCGTTTCCTCAGTATATCCTTGCAGAATCGAGTTCTTTGATGATGAAATCGAGTCGATTCGCGAATTCGATATCAGCAGCCAATCCAGCGTCAAGGAGATTGACTCAGTAACGATTTTGCCAGCCTCGGATATGCTCCTTTCCGATGAAGAAATTGATGATTTCCTTGAGCGCGCAAAAGAGGAATTAGAAAAAGAGAAGAAGCATCTTTCTCCTTCCGATCAAGATGCCTTGGATATCAACGTGAGCAATGATTTTGACGCCATCAAGTCGCGCTCGTTTAGGCCCAATCTTTATAGGTATTACTCGTTTTCCTTAAAAGAAGCCCATTCCATTCTTGAGTACTTTGACCCGGTGGACATATTCATCACCGACAAAGATGATTTTTCCTCTACTTATGAGACGCTCCGCCAAGAAGCTTCCTCATATTTAGGTGAACTCAGCAAGGACCATCAAATCTTATCTTGTCTCAGCAATTATATGGCGTTAGACGAAGCCATCGTAGAGAAGAAAAAAGTCTCGTTTGGCGAGAAATTCCTGAAAGACCCATCGTCCTATCAATTGAACGTCATGCCGATCGTTCCAAGCGGAAGCGGGATAAACTCGATCATGCCGACGCTCGAGAGCTATTTTTCGATGCAAGATAAAGTCGTCATCGCTTTGCCTGAAGCCCATCAAAGAGAAACGATTGGGAGGATGCTCGATGAAGCGAATATCCCTTACGAAAAAGTCACCTCGTTCAATCTACCAAAAGGGAAAATCGGCATCAGCGATGCTTCTTTGAATGTCGGCTTCGAGATAGGAAAGGCCAAAATAGCCTATATTTCGACAACCGAGCTATTCGGAAGAAGAGCCAGCAACAGCCGTTACACCGCCCGCTTTAAAAACGCCACGATTTTGCGGACTTATGAAGAATTGAAGCCTGGCGATTACGTTGTCCATGAATTCAACGGAATCGGGCAATTTTTGGGTGTCAAAACCTTGGAAAACAACGGAATCCACTGCGATTACCTCCATATCGCCTATGCTGGGAATCAAACTCTTTACGTGCCGCTTGAGCGCTTCCGCCTTGTGAGGAAATACTGTGGGAGAGAAGGGGTCGCCCCGAAACTTTCTAATCTCAATGGCAATGATTGGAAAAAGAGAAAAAAGAAAATCGAGGAAAGGGTCAATGAGCTAGCCGACCGCCTCATCGCTCTCTACGGCACACGCGCGAAAATCGCTGGTTTCGCTTATCCGCCCGATGATGAACTGCAACTTAAGTTCGAAAACGAATTCCCACATTCCTTGACGAAAGACCAGCAAAAAGCGGTGGATGATATAAAATCCGACATGGAAAAGCCCGACGTCATGGATAGACTCCTCTGCGGAGACGTCGGCTTTGGAAAAACGGAAGTCGCTTTCCGCGCCTGCTTTAAAGCCATTGACTCCCATAAACAAGTCGCCCTTCTTTGCCCAACCACCCTTTTGGCGAGGCAGCATTATGAGGTGGCGATGGAACGTTTTGCCTCTTTTGGCATTCATATCGCTCTTTTCTCGCGTTTGGTGCCCCCTTCAATTCAAAAAGCCAACATCGATGCCCTCAAAGAAGGAAAAATCGACCTCGCCATCGGAACGCACCGCCTTTTGAGCAAAGAGATATCTTTCGCTGATCTCGGTTTACTCGTCATCGATGAGGAGCAGCGCTTCGGAGTCGAGCAAAAAGAACGCATCAAAGAGATGAAAAACAGCGTCGATGTGCTTTCTTTGTCGGCCACACCTATCCCAAGAACCCTCCAGATGTCGCTTGTCGGAATTAGGCCCATCAGCGAAATCAATACAGCCCCGAATAACCGCATGCCTATCCAAACATACGTAACGCCATATAATCGTGGGTCGATTTATGAACTTATCAATCGCGAATTGTCTAGAGATGGTCAAGTCTTTTACGTCCATAACAAAGTGAACTCGATTTACGCGAAAGCCGAGGAATTATCGGAAGCTCTCACCAATGCCAAAATCGGGGTAGTGCACGGGCAAATGGAAAAAAGCGAAATCGAAGAGACCATGGAACGTTTTTACGATGGCGATATCAATGTTCTTGTCGCCACTTCGATCATCGAAAACGGCATCGACGTCCCTAACGCGAATATGTTAATCGTCGAGGATGCCGACCATTTCGGTTTATCGCAGCTTTATCAAATTAAGGGTCGCGTAGGGCGCGGCGATAGAATCGCTTATGCCTATTTGTGCTACAAACCGAATAAAAACATGAACGAAGAAGCCCAAAAAAGGCTCGAGGCCATTCAAGAATTCACTGAACTGGGAAGCGGATATAAAATCGCTCAACGCGACTTGCTCATCCGGGGCGCTGGCGATATGTTGGGGCCCGAACAAGCAGGCTTCATCGATTCCATCGGTCTCGATTTGTATTTGAAAATGCTTCATGAAGCAATCGAGGAAAAGACGACTGGCAAGAAAAAAGAGACGCCGAAATCGAAAACATTTATTTCTATCAACGCCTATATTCCTGATGATTATGCCTCCACAAGCGACAAAATCGCTCTTTATCAAGAGCTCGAGGATGCAACTAGCGAGGCTGATTTGACGAGATTCACCAAGAAAGTGCGCGATGTTTATGGCGCTCTCCCCAAAGAAGTCGAACTCCTCATCAAGAAAACGAGAATCGAGTTATTGACCAACGGCCCGGAATTTAATAGCACTCAAGAGCAAAATGGCTTAATAGACATGATTTTGTCCGATGAATTCTCGAGAATTGATGGTATCGGCCTATCCCTTTTCAATGCATTGACGCCCTTTTTAAAGGATATTTCCGTCAGCTTTTTGGAAAAGAAACTGCGCATTAGGCTCAACAAGACGGAAGGATGGATTGACAAACTTGAGAGCATCGCGAAGACAATCCACGCTTTATTCTTAAGAAATAAGAATAATTAGTGGTACAATCATCGTTATGAGAATTGATAAATTCTTAAAGGTATCGCGGCTCATAAAACGGCGCGAGACCGCCAAAAACCTCTGTGACGACGGCGATATTCTCATCAACGAGAAAGTCGCGAAAGCCATGAGCGAAGTCAAGGTGGGGGATACGCTGACGCTTATTTTGGGCAAGAAAAGGGTAAAGGCGCTCGTCAAAGAGATTCGGCCGTTCGCAAACAAAGAACAAGCCGCGCTTATGTTTGAGATCACGAGCGAAGAAACCCTATAAAAAGGAGAAATCTTATGAGCGCTAATTTCTTGAATTTGAATGTCGACGGGAAATATATCATCGCCTGTGCTTATGGGCCAGATTCGATGTGCTTGCTCGATTTGGTGCAAGAACGTGGCATCAAGCCTGTCGTCTGCTTCATCAATTACCACAGTTATGACTCCATCGACCAAGAGCAGGCGAGCATCACCGATTACTGCGCTTCGAAAGGTCTGACGCTTGAGATATTCGACACGAATGATTTTGATCAGACTGGTAAAGACGATCACTTCGAAAACTGGGCCAGAAGAGCTCGTTACGGCTTCTTCAAGAAAATCTACGAGAAATACGACGCCGATGGCCTTCTCATCGCTCATTCTCAGGACGATATTATCGAAACTTATCTAACCGCGAAGAAAATAGGCCATAAGTTCGACAAATACGGCTTCTCCCCATTATCGACCTTTGAAGGAATGGTGGTCATCCGTCCGCTTTTGAATTTCAGCCGCGAGGATATTTTGGAGCATAACCGCCGCGCGAACGTCCCTTACAGTGAGCACATGTCAACCTACGAGCATCAGCACACAAGAAGCGCCATTCGCCAAGAGATTGAGCGGATGAACGAGTCGGACCGTGACCGCGTAATCGAAGAAATGAAAAAGGAATACAGCGAAAAAACCACTTTCGCCGGTGATTTGACGAGCAAAGCCGAAATGTCGGAAGAGCTAGGAGTCAGGGAATTAATCGCCTTGCCAAAAGATGAATTCTTCGCCACTTTATCCCAATTCATCTCCAATAAATCGCCTATCAAAATCACGCTGAAGAGTAAGCAAGCCAATGAAATCCGCGAAATGCTGCTCGACCATAACCCCGTGATGAATTACCAAATCAAAGGCAATGTATACCTTGTTAAGGAATATGACACCGTAAGCGTCGAGGTCGATCCTGACAAAATCCGCTACTCATATCGACTTGATGCGCCAGGCACTCTCAAAACCGATGAATTCGAACTCGATTTCTCAATGGGGGCCACTGACCGCAATATCAAGGATGATGACTATCCTTTGACTATCCGCACGATGCTGCCGGGCGATGAATACGTCTATCGCGGCTATCGCGTTTCCTTGCGGAGAGTCTACTTAGACGAGAACATGCCTAGGGAATATCGCGAAATCTGGCCAGTCTTCGTCAATAAAGACAGCAGCATCGTCTACGTGCCGCGATTCCATAAAATCTTCAAGGAATACCACACCTCGAAACTCGTGCTGCATTTGCCAGACTTATCATCCAAGAAATAGGATAGCTAACCAACAAAAACGCCTCGCCGCTCGTTAATATGGCGGTGAGCAATTAGGGGAAGTAACAATGAACGACAACAACAACCAAAACAAACGCAACGTATGGGCCTACATCATGCCGTATTTACTCATCGGCTTGACGATCGTTTTGCTCATCGTTTTCTGGCTCCAGAACGCTTTGAACACACCTTATGTCTGGAATAAAAGCCAGTTGCCCGACTTATTGAGAGTCAACGAATCGAGCCTCAATGCCGATAGCAAAGATGGCGTTTATTTAAAATCGGTCGAGGTTTCGCAAGGATATCGCGCAACCACCGTCACTGGCGTCGCTAGACACGTGAACACAAGCTCCGAATATAAATACAAGGTCATTTTGGAAAACGATGACTGGAGCAAGAACACTATTCCAGCCTATAAATTCTTGTCCGTTGACGAAACAACGAATAAACCCGTCTATTCAACCGAAACCGTGGAAATGACGTGGAGCGAAGTCTTCATGAACCGTGTCGAAGAGACGAACAAAATCGGGGTTTTGGGCAGTCAGCAAACGGCTTATTACACCGTCAACGATGCTTTCAGCGTCAGTTGGTGGGATACCTGGGGACCAACCATCATCCTTTTGGGTGGAACAGCCCTATTAGCCATCTTCTTCTTCGTCCGTCTCAATGGCTCGGTAAATGGCAGCAACAGGCAAGCCCTCGATTTCAATAAATCGCCGGCTCGTCGCGAAGATAAGAGCAAAGTCCGCTTCACTGATGTCGCTGGATGCGATGAAGAAAAAGCGGAAATGGTCGAGCTTGTCGAATATCTGAAAAACCCGAAAAAATACAGCAAATTCGGCGCCCGTCTCCCCAAAGGCGTCTTGCTCATCGGCAATCCTGGAACCGGTAAAACCCTTTTGGCGAAAGCGGTGGCGGGAGAAGCGGGCGTTCCTTTCTATAGTATTTCCGGCTCTGATTTCGTCGAGATGTTCGTTGGCGTTGGCGCTGGTCGTGTCCGCGATTTGTTCAAGCGCGCCAAACAAAGCGCCCCTTGCATTATCTTCATCGATGAAATTGATGCCGTCGGACGTCAAAGAGGCGCTGGTTTAGGCGGCGGCAATGATGAGCGTGAGCAAACCCTTAACCAACTTCTCGTTGAGATGGATGGCTTTGAATACAATGCCGGAATCTTAGTCATCGCCGCGACCAATAGAGACGATGTCCTTGATCCAGCCTTGCTCCGTCCAGGACGTTTTGACCGCATCATCACCGTTTCTTTGCCTGACCGCGCTGGCAGAGAAGCCATCTTCAAAGTGCATGCGAGAAACAAAAAAGTCGACCCGTCCGTGGATTTTGGCGCTTTGGCGAAAAGGACGGTCGGTTTCTCTGGCGCCGATATCGATAACATCTTGAACGAGGCTGCGATTCTTGCCGTCAGGTTCAACAAAGACACCATTACGATGGCGGAAATCGATGAGGCGATTGATCGAAGAATCGCTGGACCAGCCAAATCCGGCAAAGGCATGAGCGACCAAGAGAAGCGCGTCGATGCCTATCATGAAGCTGGTCACGCGGTCATCGGTCTTGTTTTGCCTCACTCCAACAAAGTCCAAAAAATCACGATCATCCCACGCGGGCAAACCGGTGGTCACGTCTTGATGACGCCTGAAGATGATAGATTCCTCTTGACCAAAAACGAACTTTTGGCCGAAATCACGGGCTTCTTGGGTGGAAGAACGAGCGAAGAGATTTTCTTCGACGATGTCTCGACAGGGGCGAGCAACGATATTCAGCAAGCCACGAGAATCGCTAGAACGATGGTCACTCAGTGGGGCATGAGCGAACTTGGCCCAATCCAATATGAGCAAGACCAAGGGAGCGTCTTCCTTGGTAGAGACTACACGAATGTTTCCAAGAACTTCTCTTCTGAAGTGGCCTACGAAATCGATAAGGCGGTCCGCCAAATCGTTGAGGAATGCCATAAACAAGCAAGAGAAATCCTCCTTGCGCATAAGAAAGAGGTTATCTTGATCGCGGAGACTCTCCTTGAGAAAGAAACGATCACAGCCGAAGAGATCGACGAGCTTATCAAAAACGGCAAGCTCACCGAGAAGAAAGTAGAAACCGTGAATCAGGTGAATGTTTCCGAAGACGAGAAAAAAGATGCGGCGGAAATCGCCAAATCTTCTAATCTAACTAAGCAAATTAATCGCGAGGAAACTCCTGCTAAAGTCGATGCTGAAGAGAAAAAAGACGATGAATCTTCAGCAAAGACCGAAGAAAAGAAGAAACCTGGCAGAAAGAGAAAGCCTAAGAAGGACGTTCCGCCGGAGGACGACGATTCGATTCATCTTAAGTAACAAAGAAGAAGCCTGTGATGCACAATCGCGGGCTTCTTTCTTTTTAATGAAATAGTAGAATGTCTCTCGTTATGAAAATCGGTGGCGTTGAAATAGATGGCAAAGTGATTCTCGGGCCCATGGCTGGCATCACCTCTCTCCCATACCGCGAATTCATGAAGCCTTTTGGAGTCGCTCTTTCCTATAGCGAGATGATAAGCGACTGCGGTTTAGCCTATGGCAACAAACGCACATACGAATATTTCGCCACATCTTCAATCGATCGTCCGGTTGGCCTTCAGCTTTTCGGGAGCGATATCGGAATATCCAAAAAAGCCATCTCTATTTTGGAAGAGAACGCCACATATGATTTTCTTGATCTCAATCTAGGCTGCCCCGTCCATAAAGTCACGAAGACCGGGGCGGGAAGCGCGATGCTAAAAAGTCCTGATACCTTATATAAATACGTGCGCGCGATGGTAGTGGCCTCTTCTAAGCCAGTGACGGCCAAAATCCGTCTAGGATGGGACGAAGAATCGATCAATGTTTTCACTGTCGCCAAATTGCTTGAGGATGCAGGATGTGTCTTATTCACGGTTCACGCGAGAACCAGCAAACAGATGTATATGGGCGAGGCGCATTACGAGAAGATGGCAAAGCTCAATGAGCATGTGAATATCCCTTTTGCGATCAGCGGCGATATTTTTTCTCCGGAAGCTGCCAAAAAAGCGATGGATATCACGGGAGCCTCTTTTGTGATGGTCGCTCGAGGGGCGGTGGGCAAGCCGAATCTAGTGACCGACATCAATGACTATCTATCGACTGGATCATACAAAGAGCCGCCGAGCGTCCTTCAGGCTAACGAATGGGCTGAGACGTTCGCCAAGATGCTCATTTCTAGCAAGGGCGAAAAGGTCGGCGTGATGGAATCGCGAGGCATCATTCCGCATTTCTATAACGGCTTCCCCGGCTATAAAAAGATAAGGCAAGCCATCTCAATGAACGTCAAAAGCTACGACGATTTGAAGAACGTTTTCTCAAGCATTAAAAATCGTGGTGAATTGTAAGCATTTTCCTCTTGCACATTTCTGAATGCCCATTAAAATAGTTCGGCTTCGAACTAATTATGGAATACAAAACGGAAATAGGAACAGAAATAAGAAGGACGCATCACGACATCAAAGTGTTCATCGATCGGAAGGTCAATAGCGATCTTCCTAACCATTTGACGGGCATCGAGGGTCTCCTTGCAAACTACATCTACTACCACGAGGGACTTTCAGCATGCGATTTGATGGCGCATTTTCATCTTCAGAAAGCCACCATCAGCGAGGCTCTCTCCAATCTCGAGCAGAAAAAGGTCATCGTGATGGAAGTCGACATCAGCGACAAAAGAAGAAAAATCATCAGATTGACGGATGAAGGCAAAAGATGCCACAAGGAATTCGAGGAGTTCTATCTCTCCCTTATCCCGACGATTGAGGAAGGGATAAGCAAAGAGGATAAAGAGACGTTCATTCGCGTGTGCGAACAGATAAGGAAGAATGTTGGAGGTAAAATATGAGCAAGATAAAAAAGAAAAAGGAAGAGGTTCTAAAGACTGGTTCAGCCTTTAAAAAAGTGCTTCTATTTATCGGAGATTACAAAAAAGACACCGTTTTTGCGTGGATTTACGTTATTTTCGAGAGCATCTGCGAAGTGCTTGTGGCCTTCATGATGAGCTATTTGGTGACGGCCATCAACAATAACGACATGAACGGCATCTACCTTTATTGCGGCATCATCGCCGGTCTAGTTATCGTGGCCTGCGCCACTGGCATCATGTCAGGGTATTGGGCGGCGAGCGCCAGCGCGGGGCTAGGCAAAAACCTCCGCAAAGAGATGTATAACACCGTGCAACGTTATAGCTTCAAGAACATCGACAAGTTCTCGACCGCTTCTATCGTCACCCGTTTGACCACCGATGTCACGAACGTCCAAAACGCTTTCCAGATGGCGATCAGAGCCGTGGTCAGAGCGCCACTACTCATGCTTTTCTCACTCATCATGTGCTTCATCACGGAGTGGCGCGTTTCCTGGGTGTTCTTAATAATTATTCCTATCATCCTTTT
The DNA here is from genome assembly GCA_963642055.1 of Roseburia hominis. GTDB lineage: Bacteria > Bacillota_I > Bacilli_A > RFN20 > CAG-826 > UBA4951. The sequence goes on from CAVIFQ010000002.1 coordinate 68,471, forward strand.
CTTGCTTCTATATATCGCCAAGAAAGTACACCCGACCTTCGTTGAGGTTTTCGACAAATACGATGAACTCAACCAAAGCGTTCAGGAAGACGTTGACGGGATCAGAGTCGTCAAGGCTTTCAACCGCGAGGATCTTCAAAAGAAGAAGTTCAATGATGTTTCTGGTTTCATCTACAAGAAATTCACCTTCGCTGAGCGCATTCTTGCCTTCAATAGCCCGATCATGAACCTCGCTATCGACGCCGCGCTTCTCCTCTTGGCTTATTTTGGTGCGACATTGATTGTCTCCTCCGGCGGCAGCATCATGTCGACCGCCGATTTATCGAGCTTATTCACCTACGTCTTCATGATTTTCAACTCGCTCATGATGATCTCGATGGTCTACGTCATGATCACTATCGCGAGAAACAGCGTCGAGCGTATCAACGAAATCTTGGATGAAAAACCGGACATCGTTTCGCCAAAAGAGGCTCTTACGACCATCGAAGACGGGAATATCGAGTTCGATAACGTCAATTTTGCCTACGTCCCGGGGAAAAACGTGCTTTCGAATATCAATTTGACCATTCCTTCCGGTTCGACTTTAGGCATTATCGGTTCGACTGGCTCAAGCAAAACGACCCTTATTTCGCTCATTGCTAGACTATACGATGTGAGCGAAGGTGAGGTCAGAGTAGGCGAGCACAACGTCAAAGATTACGATTTGACGAAACTTCGCGATTCCGTGGCGGTGGTTTTGCAGAAAAACACCTTATTCACCGGCACTATCCGCGACAATTTGAAGTGGGGCAATGAGAATGCCACCGATGAAGAGATTTGGACGGCTTGTTCATTGGCCCAAGCTTCCGACTTCCTCAAATCCTTCCCGAAAGGACTAGACACGATGCTAGATGAAGGCGGCACGAACGTTTCGGGCGGCCAAAAGCAGCGTTTATGCATCGCTAGAGCGCTTCTAAAGAACCCGAAAATCCTCATTTTGGACGATTCGACGAGCGCTTGCGACACCCACACCGACTCTTTGATCAGAAGCGGTCTAGCGAATACCCGCAAAGACATCACGAAGATCATCATCGCTCAGCGCGTTCTTTCCATTAAAGACTGCGACCAGATCGTGGTCATGGACAAAGGCGAGATTGTCGCCAAAGGCAATAACGAGAGCTTGCTAAAAGACTGCGAGATCTACAAGAGCTTGTACGATTCGCAACTCGGCGGAGGAGGTGATTTCGATGAAAGGCAATAACTTACGCGGCAAAGGAGCGAGAAATATGTCTAATGTCAGCAAAAAAGCCAAATTCGGCGCCGTCGCAAGACTTTTGAAATACGTCTTCCAGTACTATCCTTTCGAATTCTTCCTCGTCGCTATTTTAGTAGTTTTAAGCACGGGCACGAACGCGATTGGCAGCTATTTCATCGGCAAAATTGTGGTTGGGCAGTACTTGCTCCAAGAAGATGGCAGAACTTTAAGAACATTCGATGATTTCTGGAGTCACGAATATCTCGGTATGACTTTCGGAACGATCATCGTAGTGATGATTGCTGTCTACCTCGTCGGCCTCCTCTCCACTTATTTCTACAATTTCTTCATGTCCCGCATCGGACAAGGCGTGCAGAAGAAAATCCGTGACGATCTTTTCGCCCACATGCAGGATTTGCCGGTTTCCTATTTCGATACCCGCACGCATGGCGACATCATGAGCGTCTACACAAACGACGTCGATGCTCTCCGCGAAATGCTTTCGCGCTGCCTCCCGATGATGCTTTCTTGCTTCGTCAGCATGATTGTCTTCCTCATCGTCATGCTTTTGACTGACGTCTATTTGACGCTGGTGGTTATTGGCTTTGCCGTCCTTATTTTCTTCGTCAGCAAATACTACGCCAAAATGAGCGCTCATTATTTCGTCGAGCAGCAAATGGCTTTAGGCAAAACCAACGGCTATATTGAAGAAATGACGACAGGCCAAAAGGTCATCAAAGTCTTCAATTACGAGGACCGCAATGTCCAAGGGTTCAGCAAACTGAATGATGATCTCTTCACTTTCTCCACGAAAGCGAATAGATTCGGTAACGTTTTGATGCCAACCGTCAACCAACTTGGCAATATGCAATACGTCATTATCGGTCTTATCGGCGGTATCATGATCGTCAATAACACCCCATCAATCAGTATCCTTGGGGCGACAATCGTCGGCGTTGATACCATCATCAGCTTCCTCTCTTTCTCGAAAAGCTTCGTCCAGCCAATCGGCCAAATCTCGCAACAATTCAACGTCGTCGCTCTCGCTTTGGCGGGCGCCACGCGTATCTTCGACATGATCGATACTCCAGTTGAGGAAGATAAAGGTTACGTCGAACTCGTCAACGCGAAAGCCGATGATAACGGCAACCCAGTCGAAACGAGCGAAAGAACGGGCAAATGGGCGTGGAAACACCAACACGGTGATGGCACAGTCTCTTATAAGTGGCTTGAAGGAAAGGTCACGATGGACCATGTCGACTTTGGCTATACGCCGGATAAAATCATCCTTCATGACATCACTTTGTACGCGATGCCTGGCCAAAAAATCGCCTTCGTTGGGCCTACTGGCGCTGGCAAAACGACGATCACGAACCTCATTAACAGGTTCTACGATATTGAAGACGGAAAGATCCGTTATGATGACATCAATATCAACAAGATCAAGAAAGCCGATTTGCGCAGGTCTCTTGGCATGGTTCTTCAGGATACGAAATTATTCACGGGAACCGTCAAAGAGAACATCCGCTTCGGCAATCTTGACGCCACCGATGAAGATATCGTAAGAGCCGCGAAACTCGCGAATGCCGATTCCTTCATTCAGCTCTTGCCGAATGGCTACGACACGGTTTTGACTAATGGCGGCGCCTCTTTATCGCAAGGGCAAAGGCAGCTTCTCGCGATCGCTAGAGCGGCCGTAGCCGATCCGCCAGCCATGATTCTCGATGAAGCGACTTCTTCCATCGACTCCCACACCGAGAAATTGGTGCAAGAAGGAATGGATGCGATTATGAAAAACCGCACGGTCTTCGTCATCGCTCACCGCTTATCGACCGTCCAAAATAGCGACGTCATCATGGTTCTTGATCAAGGCAAGATCATTGAGCGTGGCTCTCATGACGATTTGATGGCCAAAAAAGGCAAGTACTACCAGCTTTATACCGGCTCATCAAATAAACTCAAAGCCTAATGAAAAACCTCCAGGAGCAACAGCCCACCGGAGGTTTTTTGATGTCTTCGATTATTTTCCTTCCTTTTCTTTCAGATAAGAATGAAGGGTGTACATCATCATGTGATTGAAGATCAAATGGATATCTTCGCTTATCTGCATATCGTCGATATTGGCATCGACGTGATAATCGGCGATTTGTTTGAGTTTTCCGCCGTTATATCCGGTGATGCCGATGATTTCTGCTCCGACTTCTTTTGCGTATTCGCAGGCTTTGATGATGTTTTTGCTATTGCCTGACCCAGATATAGCGACTATCAAATCGCCTTTTTTGAGTTTATTGGTAAGAGGGTAGAGGAACACATTTTCGTAGCCGATGTCGTTTGCAATAGCCATAAGCTCTGGCAAGTTATCGCTTAAGCACACGAAGTTGAAACGCTTTTCCAAATCGCAGGAGATGCCCTTATTGAAATCGCAGACCATATGCGAAGCGGTGGAGGCGCTGCCCCCATTGCCCATTGAGTAGATGGTGCTTCCATTTTCATAATGGCGAAGGAGGCAAGAACAGGCCTCTTCCCACTCATCCATATTCAAATTGCGGAGAGTCTCGATCTCTCTTGCTAAATAATCGTCCATGTATTTTCTGATTTCGCTCATTTTCGAAACCTCGCTCGTGATTTATAAAAGTATATTGGTCTAGTAAGCAAAGATAAAAGGCTTATTTCTTGTGCGAAAAAGCCTCCACGCCATTTTGTAGGCGATTTAAAGCATCAAGTAGAACGCTTCTTGGATAGGCAAGATTCATGCGTAAAAAGCCCTTGCCGGTGGCGCCATACACGTCGCCTTTAGAAAGAAGCAGCCCCGTTTCGTTGCGCAAGAATTCAGCGAAGCCGGCGCTTTCTGAGGTTAAATCCCTGATATCGAGCCAAAGCAAATATGTCGCATCGGCCTTGATGGTCTTTAGAAGCGGAATCTCTTTGCGAATATACCCTTCGACAAAATCGCGGTTAGAAAAAACATACTCTCTCATCTCGTCTAACCATTCTTCGCCTTCGTTTAAGGCGGTGACGGATGATAAATAGGAGAAGACGTTTCCTTCCGCCACCTCATCCGTGTTTATTTGCCTATTTATAAGCGCTCGTAGTTTAGGATCAGGAACGATAATCGCTGAAGTCTGTATTCCCGCTAAATTAAAGGCCTTTGTGACGGAAATCGCCGCAAAACCGACTTCTTTATTTAGATTATTGATAGAAAGGAAAGGAACGTAAGATAGAGAAGGGCGCGTAATTTCTGCGTGGATTTCATCGCTTAAGACAATCACGTTGTGTTTCTTCGCAAGTTCTCCGATTCTCTTCAATTCGTCCGCATTCCATATTCTTCCAACCGGGTTATGGGGATTGCAGAGGATGAACAAGGTCGCTCTTTCTTCGCTGAAAGCTTTCTCTAAACCAGTGAAATCGATATCGTAATGCCCGTCTTTTTCTAAGAGAGGGACCTCTAAAGGCTTGCGCCCATTATTGACGATTGAGTTATAGAAAATGTTATAGACAGGCGGGGTCACCACGACGTAATCGCCTTCTTTGGTGAGCTTGCGGACGCTGCTAGAAATGGTGGGGACAACGCCAGTTGAGAATAATAGCCAGTCCTTATCAATCGTGAAGTTGTGGCGTCTCTTGTAAAAGGAGACGTAAGCCTCATACCAATCTTCACCAGGTTCCGTGTATCCGTATATGCCAGATTCGGCGCGCTTGATGATCGCATTTTTTATCGCCGGGGCGGTTTCAAAATCCATGTCGGCGATCGTAAGCGGCAATTCGTTATCTTTAACGTTCCACTTCGAAGAGCAGGTATTGCGGCGATCGTTAATTTTGTCAAAATCAAATTTCATGGTAGTGGCCTTCCTCATCCTTCACGCTTATTTTGGTGTCTTCTTTGTTAAGCAAGGCATCATCTCTGATAAGTTCCTTTATTTCATCGACTTTGATGGTTCCCGAGATCGGGTTTTTCACCGAGTCGATCGAAGAAAGAACCACGGCATCGATATCGGAGCAATACTCAAAAGTGAGATCGCTGTCATTCATCTCACAATCGATGAGTTTCAATCCTTTGATGTAGCAAAGAGCTTGATGCGATTTGATTTTGCAGTTGATGAAGACCAGATTCTCGCTGTTCCAGCCTAAATATTCTCCTTCGATCACGCAATTTTCGATGGTGGCGTTTTTGCAGTTCCAGAAAGCGTCTTTGGTATGGAGGACGCTGTTTTTGATGAGGATGTTCTCACACCCATCGAAAGCGTAATCGCCATTGAGAGTGAGATTATCCACGATGATGCTTTTCGATTGCATGAACAAATACGAGCCAGTGGCCTTGCAGTTACTCATCCTCACGTTTTCGCACCACCAAAGGGTTTCGCTGGCGTTTATGAAATTAACGTTATCAAGACTGATGTTTTTCGAGCGCCTGAATCCTTTCGGCGCGATGAACTCGAGATTCGAGAAAGAAGAATCAGTCGTATACCAGATACCAGCTCGACCCATCTCCAAGAATTTTGAGGAGGAAACATCGATGTTTTTGCCATACCAAAGCGGATATTTCCAGCCGAAGACGCAGTTGGTTATCTTGAGATTTCGTCCCTCTTTGAGTGGCGATTCGCCATTATCAAAGAGGCAATTATCGATGTTTTTGTTATGTGTTTTGAAAAGGGCGCGTTCTCCCTCAAAATGCTCGTTTTCGATTTTATCCATGCTTATTTCGTTCACTGCGGATAATGATAAACAATCGAAAGAGAAGAACGAAGAAAAATGCTTGAGGCTTTTTCGAATGTCTTTTGGAAAAGAGAAAATAGGCCAAAACGTAGACGCTTAAGCGTCTCTTTCTTTTGAGGCTATTTTGGCTTAGACTACTAGGGCTTAAGCGAGGTTAGTTATGGAAGAAGTGTTGAACGATCAAGAGCAAGCAAGACGCGAGAAGCTCCCAAAGTATGAGGAACTCGGCGTTGATCCTTATGGAGCGCGCTACGAATGGAAAGACCAGATCAAGGATATCAGGGCCAAATATGGCAGCTTAAGCGCTGAAGAGCTTGAAAGCAAAAATGTCGAGGTCGATGTTGCTGGACGTTTGATGGCCATCAGAAGAATGGGCAAGGCAAGCTTTGTCAACCTCAAAGACGAATACGGGAACATCCAAGCTTGGATTGGAATGAATGTCATCGGCGAGCATGACTACAGCGTTTTCAAATTGGCCGATTTGGGCGATATCGTCGGATTACGCGGCACGCTTATGCTCACAAGAACCGGCGAGCTCACCATCCGCGTAACGCATTACACCCATATCACCAAATGCTTAAAACCTCTCCCTGAGAAATACCATGGCTTAACGGATCTAGAAGACCGCTGCCGCCACCGTTATGTCGATTTGATCATCAATGACGAATCGAAGAGAAACGCTTTATTGCGCCCAGCCGTTGTCAAAGGCATCCGCAAATTCTGCGATGACCGTGGCTTTGTTGAGGTAGAGACCCCAGTTCTTTCTCCAATCGCGGGAGGGGCCACCGCGCGTCCATTCATCACGCATCACAATGCCTTAGATAGAGACTTTTACTTAAGAATCGCCACCGAGCTCAATTTGAAGAAATGCATGGTTGGTGGGATTGACCGCGTTTATGAAATCGGGCGTATCTTCCGTAATGAAGGCATCGATAACCGCCACAACCCGGAATTCACCACCATTGAGCTATACCAAGCTTTCGGCGATCTCCAATCGATGAAAGAATGGGCTGAAGGCTTATTCCATTACATTGCGAACGAAGTCGTCGGCAAGAGCGTCTTCCATTGGCACGATAACGATATCGATGTGAGCAAACCCTTTGCCGATATTTCAATGGCTGAGGCCATCAAAGAGAAAACCGGCATCGATTTCACTGAGGATATTCCTTTTGAAAAGGCGGTTGAACTTGCCAAAGAGCACAAAGTACCGCTTGAGAAGAGCTGGAATAGCACCGGCTATATCATGCAGGCTTTCTTCGACGAGTTCGTTGAGCCGACGCTCATTCAACCAACCTTCATCCATACTTATCCAATCGAAGTCTCGCCTCTCACCAAAAAGACGAGCGATCCACGTTTCGTTGACCGCTTTGAGTTATTCATCGGTGGGACGGAATTCGCGAATGCCTACAGCGAGCTCAACAATCCGTTTGACCAAAAAGAGAGATTCTTGGCCCAGATGGCCGCTCGCGATAGGGGCGATGATGAGGCTAACGAGATCGATTATTCCTTCTTGGACGCTCTTAATTACGGCATGCCTCCAGCTGGTGGCATTGGCTTAGGCGTTGACCGTTTCTGCATGCTCATGGCGGAAGAAGACACCATTAGGGAAGTGCTTCTCTTCCCGACGATGAAAACGCAGGAAAAATAAATTCTAAGCAATATTGATAAGCAAAAACGCTGCATGGTGTGTGGCGTTTTTTGTCTTTTAGCGCTCGCATCATCGAATCCATTTGCAATAACAACTGTTGACGCATTGATATAAGAACGCGCTTATATAGGTTCAATTCGGACACTGCGGATAAGAGCGGTTTTTACGGTATACTGAGGTGGCCCATAAAGTTGTTTCGAAAGTGAGAATGCGATATGAATGCAGATATCAACATAAAGGATTTGATTGGCAAAACAACCGAGTATGAAAAGAAGGCGATTTTGGAAGTTAACAAACCTAAAAGCTGGTGTAAGAGCGTCAGTGCCTTTGCGAATACGTTTGGTGGTGTCTTGATTTTCGGAGTCTCAAATGATAATCAGGTCATAGGGTTATCTACCCCAGAAATTGACGCAGAGAAAATCAGCGAAATTATCAAAGCAAGGCTGGAACCTGTTCCAAAGTTTCATTTGTTGTTCCAAAAAACCTGCGAAGGGAAAACCCTGCTTCTTTTGGACATATCTAAAGGCGAAGAAACTCCATATTACTATACTGGAGATGGCGTATATGAAGCGTTCGTTCGCATTGGAAATGAAAGCGTCAAAGCAACGGCGACAGAACTGAAAAATTTAGTAATGCGTGGTAAGAATACCTCATATGACTCGCAGATATCAGACTACAAAGCAAACGATTATGCTTTTTCAAAACTTCGCGAACGATACAAAAGATGGACAGGCAGCAGTTTAGATGACAAAAATTTGTTGTCGTTTGGTCTTGTGAATGGGCAAGGATTTTTGACGAATACGGGCGCCTTGATTGCTGACGATAGTCCTATTAGGTGGTCTCGTCTTTTTTGCACAAGATGGAATGGGCTAGATAAAAGCGCCGGTGTTATGGATGCGCTGGATGATGCCGAATATTCAGGCAGCATTATTTCTCTAATAGAGAATGGAGAAGCGTTCATTAGAAGAAATGTTCGTGTTATGTGGCGAAAGACGTCTACTTCTAGGGAAGAATTACCAGATTATGTCGAACGAAGCTATCACGAAGCTCTAGTTAATGCTTTGGCTCATCGTGACTACCTAGTTAATGGTAGCGAGGTTCACATTGATATTTATGATGATCGGATAGAAATTTGCTCTCCTGGCGGGATGCCAGATGGCTCTGTTATTCAAGAACGAAATCCCGTTACTGTGCCATCGACTAGAAGAAATCCAGTGCTTGCCGATGTGCTCAATCGACTGGGGTATATGGAACGCAAAGGGAGCGGTTTTGAAAAAATAATCAGTGGTTACGAATCGCAAATCAATTATGTCGAAAGCAAAAAGCCAACGTTTCGTTCTGATAGGTACCAATTTACTACCATTATGCCTAATTTGAATTACGATGTCCCTCAAGGTGTCACTCAAGGTGTCCCTCAAGGTGTCACTCAAGGTGTCACTCACGATGTCCCTCAAAACACCACTAACGATGCCACTTTTAGCTGTCCTCAAGATGTCACTCACGATGTCCCTCGCGATGTCACTCACGATGTCCCTCAAGAGAAAATAAAAAAGCAGATCGTTTCTTTGATTTGCAAAGATACAAAAATCAGCACCGAAAAAATAGCGATGACTTTAGGAGTGAGTTCGAGAACAATCAAACGTCATATAAAAGACATGCCAAACGTGCATTACGTCGGTCATGGCTCTAACGGCCATTGGGTAATTAACAAGAAATTTTATAAGTAACTTGCGCAACGTCTACTTTTTTGTTTTAGCGATTCTTCCATAACTGGATTGTTTGGCAAGAAAGAATAAACGCCTGCGCTATAAAGCATATTGGGATGCCAATGTTTTGTTTCAACGTCAGTTCGCGTTCTCTTTTTTCGATGCGCTCTTAATCTCTTTGTAGGCTCCAGCGAACACCAAGGTCGCACCAAGGAAGTAGCAAGCCGAGATGAGACGGAAAGCGAGATCCATCGAATTGGAGGCGAAATAGGAAATGATTAAAGAGGATATGAATGTCCCTACTGCCCCGAAATAGAAATAGATACGGAGCGCTAGAGAGGCTTTCGCCCGCAACGCAAAGCAAGAAATGAAGGCTGAAGAGAAAACAAATATCGCGACCAAAAGGCGGAAGAAATAACGGAAAAAGCCGTTGACTTGATTTTCAAATAACATCCAATCTCCGCTAAATAAAGTGCGTCCTTCAATCACGATGAAAGCTAGAGACAAAACAAGCAAAATCCCTGCAAAAACGTAACAAATTATCTTGCCGGCCTTTTTCATTGGAAATTCCTCGCATAAATGGCTTCACACAAAGAAGAAGTGACGAAATCGCAAATAATAATGCCTAAATTGCGCTGATTTTTGATTTTCTCAACCAACCACGGATTCATTATTTTCGCCGTAGTTCCCGCGTATGTTGGCGGAAATCCGTTGGTGAAATAGCAAGAAGCAAAATTGAGCGTAATCACGTCTTTATTCGACTGGCTAAAAGCCACGCATTTATTAAATTCATCTTGTTTAACGGCGATGTCTTTTAGTTTGTAGTGGTCCTGCACGTGAAGATTGCTCTCGGCGATGTCGAAAGTGTTGCCGGCCTCTTCGCTTGAGGGGTCGAGCCAGCCTTTATATGCCGGAAGCCCGATCGTCGAATCGGCGTAACGAGAGATAAGGAAAATCTTTCCTCTAGCCTCATCAAGCGTTGAAGGCAATACCCCTGACGTGTTCCAAATAGAACTATATGGTGATAAGGATGTCTTCAATGCTTCATCGAACGTAGTTGTGGAGCTTACGTCTTTCTCTTCTTTTTTGATGGAGACTATCAAAGCCTCGCTTTTGTGATTCGAAAGGAAAGACGAGAAAGAAGAAAGGACTTCCGCGAATGTTAGTTTTTGGTCAACGATTCCGTGAACGACTTTTAGGGAATTGTTCTTTTGCTGGAGGCGGATGTCAAAGAAACGGGCCCCAGCCTCAAGCTGCTCGCTTACCGATAAGTCTTGGCATTTCCCCGCCACATCGCCTATCGAATAGAAGGCCCCGGTATCGTGAGATCCAGGAAGCGAGATAGAAGTGAGAGAAGAGGAACCATCGACATTTTTCATCCAGTCAGCCCCTTTGCTCGTTGCGCTCGTCGCTCTTAAAGGAAGCATGGCGAATAAGCTAGCAACGCTGATAAGAATGCTGGCGCCGCCGGCCAGATACAGGTGTGTTTTGATTTTCATACCGAAAATTTAGCACACTTTGCTTAAATCGCTCGAATTTTTCGTAAAAAGGCGAAAAAGTTGCTAGAGATGAGAGGAGACCATCTTCATTTAGAAGCGCGAGCATAAGTTGCCTTTAATGGTTTAGGAAGGCAAAAAGTGACCCTCACGATTCTAATTGCTATGCCAGTGACCTCATAATATAATTATGACCGCCTTAAGGAAGGATTAAGGCACACACTCTTATGGCCACACGCATCGCGAGGTGGCCCAGAGTCCGAAACTAGGAGGTGCAAAAATGAAGAAGTATGAGATCATGTACATCTTGCGCGCTGACCTTGAAGAGTCCGCTCGCAAAGATGAGATCGCTAAGCTCCAAGGTATCCTTGAAGGCCTCAAAGCCAAGGTTACCAATACGAAAGAATGGGGCTTAAGAGACTTCGCCTACCCAATCAATAAGCAAACGAAAGGCTACTACGTAATCATCAAGGTTACCGCTGAGTCTTCCGCCCTTAATGAATTTGAGCGTTTGGCGAAACTCGACAGCAACGTCATTCGTTATTTGGTCACTGTTGATCAAGACTAAACCACGATTAACGGAGGTCATAATGTATGCTTAATCGAATTGTGATGATCGGACGCCTAACCCGCGATCCAGAATTAAGGAGAACGCCATCGAACCTTTCAGTCGCTTCCTTCACGATTGCTTGTGACGATAACCGCAAAGGCCCAAACGGCGAGAAAACAACCGTTTTCATGAATTGCTCGATTTTCGGTCAAAGTGCCGAATTCGTCGGCAAATATGCCCGCAAAGGCAATCTTGTGGCCGTTCAGGGGCGCATCACCCAAAGAAAGTACACCCGTCGCACCGATAACGTGCAGGTAACTGCCACCGATATCGTCGCCGACGATTTCCAACTCCTCGAGCCGAAAGGCAGCAATGCTGTCACCGATAATAACGGATTCGTCGCCGATTCATCCAGCAATGAACCAGCGCCGCAGACGCAAACGGGGGAAGGCTTAGATTCGATTGACGTCGTTGATGACGACTTGCCGTTCTAAGTATCAATAGAAGAAAGGACACCGGAGTAATATGGCTTATAAGAAAATGAGACCGAGAAAAAAGGTCTGCTATTTCAAAAAGAATCACGTCAAATACATCGACTACAAAGACGTTGAGCTCCTTCAGAGATTCATCAATCCAGACGGAAAGATCGCTCCTCGCAGCGCCACTGGCACCTGCGCGAAGTATCAAAGAGAGCTCGCCCGTGCCATCAAGAACGCCCGTTTCATGGGCCTTCTTCCTGAAGCTGGACAGAAATAGCCCAATTGTGATTGCGTAGACTGAAGTCTCCAAACTTAGAGACAACGTCCGCGCAACAACAAGCAATCTCAGCTAATCTCAAACCGAAAAGACCTATCCCAACCGATAGATCTTTTTCTTTTATCTATACTCAGAAACGAGCCCGCAATCCGTTCTTGGAATAGTAGGAAACATCAGTGAGAGATACACAGAAAACGTATATTTCATCGATGCTTTTGCTATAATTCCCTTATGAAAAAGGCCGTTTCGAAAATGAGTAACGAAGAGCTCGATGAGGCTAACGCTGCTAGGTCTGGGAAAAGGAAAGGCGATTTCCCGAAGAGCCCGGCTAAGCTCACATCCCTGATCCTGTGCATCACTCTCTACGTCCTCCTTTTCGCGGGGGGGCTTTTTCAGCTCTAATTTCCTCCCTTAAGGATAACGCACGCCCGAGCGAAGAAGAGACGGTCATAAAGAGCTCGACTGGTATTTACGAGCTTTATTACAACACGCTTCTAGTGAGCGATCAGGTTGACCTATCGAAAAAAGAGCCCGATTCAGAGATCGCTTTGCCTCATGCCTGGTTTGGGGTGAAAGACAAAAGCGGCGATAGCCTTCCTTTCTATGGATACGCCTCTTACCTCACCCAAATCGAGCTTTCCGCCGGAACGAAGATCACTTTTAGGAAAGAGCCAGTCGAGGTCGCTTTCGCTGTCTACGTCGAAGGAGAGAAAATCGCCGGCGCAGGAACGGTGGGAAAGAGCCTTTCTGAAAACTCCTTGGGCTTTTCCTACGAGACCGATGAGGTCTACGAAGCAAAGAAGAGCGGGAAGGTCAAAGTCATCATCGAAGTGGGATATAACTTCGTGGGAGGACTCTCCTTCGTGCCGAAGTTCTATAACATCTCCTACCATGACTCAGAGCAAAACGTGGTCACTTCGCTCTCTTATATCGTCCTCGTCTGCTACTTGGCTTTATTCGTGGTGGAGCTCGTCTCCTATTTCAGGATCTACGACTCCACGATCTACACGGTGAATATGGCGGGCTCCCTCTTCTTCATGGCGCTTTTCTCGCCCCTGATGAATTCCATCCTCATGAGTTTCAACTTTTTCTTGCCTCCCTCCATTTTCGGGATTCTCGGGTTCTTTTTCTTCTGTCTCTTCCTTCTTTCTGTCCTCCAGTTCTTCCAATACACCTATCGATCAAAACTCCAGCCCAAACTGGTTGCTCTGGGGGCGATTTCCGCGGTGGTTGCCACCATTCTTTACGCCTCTTTGATCCCATTGAGAATGCCGATCATCGCCTACGGGGTTTGTGCTCTCGCTTATATCTCTTTGATGATCAAGACCAGCTACTTCTCCAAACTCAAGAATCAGCTCGATATCACGGGGATTTTCACCAAATGCGTCTTCTATTCCGTCTTGGGGATGGAACTATGCATCGTCTCTTCTTACTCTAGTTTCTTCTCCCTTTCCCCATCCAAGATATCGCTGGCCTATCTTTTCCTTGTCGTCGTCTTGTTCCTTGCGATTTATGTCGCCTTCATTGTTAGGACTTACCGCCGCGCGATGAACGAGCTGAAGTCTGAGCTGCAGAACAAGGATTTGAGGCTTTTGGTCCTACGCGATCAGATCAAGCCCCATTTTGTCTTCAATTGCCTTGGGACGATCAAAACCCTCTACCACCAAGACGAAGCGACGGGCGACCGGGCGGTGTCTTTGCTCGCCGATTATCTCCGCTACGCCGTCGATGCCTCGTCCTCGAACCTCATTTCCTTCGAGAATGAGCTCAATAACGTCTATAACTTCGTGGAGCTTAAGAACCTGAGGACGGAGAAGCAATTCGAAATCCTCTATGACATCGACGCCCAGGATTTCGAAGTGCCCGTCCTCTCGATTGAGCCCTTCGTCGAGAACGCGATCAAATATAGCAAAGTGAATGAGAAAGATGGTGGACGCATCACGATATCGACCTACCAAGACGATAGAGCAATCTATGTGGAGATCAGCGACAACGGGGTCGGTTTCTCCTCAAAGCAGGTCAAAGAGAATTCCTCTGGCATCAAGAACGCGCGAGAGAGGTTCGCTTTGCTGCTAGGCGCCACAGTGGAAGTGCAAAGCGCGATTAATGAGGGGACAAAAGTGAAGATAACTATCCCCAAGGAAAGAGAGGCCTAACATGAAAGTGATTGCGGTGGATGATGAGATCTCCTCCTTGCAGATATTTCTGAAGGAGATCGTCTCCTTGGATAATCTGGAATGCAGATTTTTCAAAGACGATGAGAGACAAATTCTGGATTACGTGAATCATAATGAGGTGAGCGCCTCTTTCATCGACATCAATATGCCGGGGATCAACGGGATCGACCTCGCCAAAAAGCTCCTCGACATTCGCCCAGAGATGAAGATCGTCTTCGTGACCGGGATCAAACTGACGGAAGAGGACTTACCTCCAGAGATAAAATCAAGCGTCCTCGGTTTTATCTACAAGCCCTATACCTTCTTGGACGTGAAGCGATACGTTGATTTGGCTAGCGACAGCTGCTCCTACATGGAGGTGAAGATGTTCAATAGCTTCGACTGCTTCCTCGAGGGGGAGCCCATCCGCTTCTCCAGCGCGAAATCCAAGGAGCTCTTCGCTTTGCTGATCGCCTATAACGGCAAAATCCTCGAGATGAGCGATGCGATTTCCCAGCTTTGGCCGGACGTCCCTTTGGACAACGCCAAAAGGCTCTACCGCGACGCGGTGTGGCGGCTAAGGAAGACCTTAAGCGAATACAACTTCAACTGCGTGAACTTCTCTAGGGCCCAACTCACTCTCCTCAAAAGCCGCATCCACTGCGATTACTGGGATTTTCTCAAGACGGGAGAAGGCAATTACAACGGAATCTTCTGCAAGAGCTACGATTGGGCATTGGACTACCAGATGGAACTCGATATCCTCGCCGAGCGGAAAGGCTTGGCTCATTAATTTGTTTCGTCGTTGCTTCTTTTGTCGCCCCTTTAAAGTGGGGAATGCTTTAGAGAGCTCCTGCTTTTACATTTATGCTGAGGGAACTAGGCATGAATGTCTCCCTTGTTCTTGCTAAGAGCGTTTTCTTTGAAAACCCACTTTGGCTTTGGCACTTTTTTAGCGCTTCTTGGTTTATCTTTTCCTAATTCCGCATAAATAAGGAGTAAGGAATAAGAAAACATGAAAACAAAACACAGCATCTTGTTCGGTCTAGGCGTTTCGACGTTTCTAGCAATGGCATTGGGCTCTTGCAATCTCCAAGGAGGCACTTCATCCGAGGAAAAGCCAACCTCCTCCAGCACCTCTAGCGCCCACGTCCATTCTTTCGGGAGCTATCAAAGCGACGAGAACAACCATTGGGTCGAATGCTCTTGCGGCGAGAAGAAGGTGCAACCTCACACTTTCGGAGACCACAAGGTAGTGATCAAGAAAGCCACGGAAAAGGAGGCCGGGACGAAGGGCTATAAATGCGAGTACTGCGGCTATGTCAAAGATGAAGAGAGCTACACCACGGGCGTCAGCGATGAAGACTGGGCGAACGCATTTAAGTTCGAAGGCGACTTCACTTTGACTTACAAGGCGGATCACCGGGACAGTAGCTCCGGCGCCACATTCACCGATAATGATGATATTTACGTCAAAAACGGAGATATCGTCTACTCAAAAAAGAAACGTGTTGGATACACGAACGAATACTATTACGAATACTATTACACCAAATCAGGCGAGAATAGCGACGCGGAGTATTATGTCTACTCCAAGAAAACCGAGAAAGACAAGGAAGACGAATCGTATTGGGTGAAAAGAGAGGACACTAACAAGAAGATTGATCAATTCAACCCCTTTGACCTGAACGCTTATTTCTTCTCCTCTAGGCTTAGTGTCGACAACACTTACCGCTATTACCGAGAGTATGATTGCTATTACGATGTTTCTTTCAAAGGTGGCAGCGTAGAGTCGTGGAATATTTATTTCGAGAACGGGAAGGTTACCAAGATGGTGAGGTCTTATTTTGATAAGGACAAATACAACAACAAAACCACTTATACCTTTACCTATGAGATCAGCGCCGGGGCTGAGACATTGACTGTGCCCCATGGTCATACCTTGAGCGATTCTTACTCAAGCGATACGACGAGCCACTGGTACGCTTGCTCTGAATGCGAGGAGAAAGTTGAGAAAAGCGATCACGCTTTCAGGAACATATTGGATTTGAACTCTTCTAACGGGGTGAAGAAGGTTTGCGATGTCTGCGGCTATTCTGAAGATGTTGAAGACTCTTCGAGCGTCAATATCGATTCCGTGCTTTATGGGCAATATCCTCAAAGCTATGTTTCCGATTCTTCTTTGCTGACCTCTTTGGACGCTTTGGCTTCTCCTGATAAAAATGGCTGGTATCTCTTAAATGACAACTACTACGCGAAGAAAGAAGCGAAACCCTTTGGCAGTTCCTACACCTTCGAAGACGGGACGGAGATCGCAAGCGGCACCTCATATTGGTTCAAAGTCGAACCCATCGAATGGACCGTTGTATCATCCAGCTCTAATCAATATTCGCTCGTTTCAAAGATGCTTCTCGATACGCATATATACAACGAATACTATAGCGGTCAGAAAAATGGGCACTACGCGAACAATTACGAATATTCGGAGATCAGAGGATGGCTCACCAAGGATTTCCAATCTTTGGCCTTCCCAATCACTAGCAAGCTGCAACAAGTCACTGTGAAAAATTCGGCCGAGACGACTGGGCAGAAAACAAATCAATACGCCTGCAGCAGCACGTCTGATTATGTCTATCTTTTAAGCGTTCAAGACTACAAAAACGCCAAATTCTCGTTAGACGCCAAAGTCACGGACTACGCTGTAGCAGGCGGAACGATCATCGAGAGCAGCCAAAACTCCTGCTATCGGAATGGCTATTATTGGACGCGTTCGCCAGATGCGTATACTTCGAATAAGGCTTATTACGTCGATGCCTATCACGGTTATAGCTCTACGGGGGAAGTCGATTCAAGAAGGTATGGCGGCGTCAGGCCAGGAATCACGGTCAAAGCAGCCTAATAACGGTTTTCTAAATAGCCTATTATGAATGTGCTCCCGCATTAAGGAAGCGCAATCAAAAGGCCTTATGAATCAAATAAGGGCGGCCCATTGCAGCGGGCCGCCTTTTTGCGAGACTCAGAAATGAACACTGACGATCCAATCGACCAACCCCAGCTTCATGGCCTGGCGATATACTCGAAAGAACCAAACATGGAGCCGTATTTTTCAACTGCCGGCCATTGCTATCGGCAGATATAGCTGACCACGCTTCCTATCTATACACGCCTGTATCTGCCTCTTTTCAGCATCGATTTTTTCTTCCCGACCGACAGATCTCTTTGTTTTATTCGATGTTCAAACAAGCGCTGAATGACTGAAGCGAGCGGTTATACAAGGAGCGTTTTCCTGAAAAAATGACATTCTAAACCGGACTAATTTGATGAAAACGCTCAATTAGTCCGCTTTAGAGGCATGAATAGCCAATGAATTTGAATATTTGTCGAAAATTGGCAACGATGTCTTTGCTATTGCGCAAAGTATAGGCACAATCAACGGAGACCAAACTCAAGACTTCCGATATCGAAGAAACTTTGGTTTGTTCAGTGACGCTACTTGATGAATTTCAAGATAAAGTCCAAAGCGCCGATTATGGTAAACCCATGCTCATCAACTATTTCGCTTATTGGTTTATTTATGACAATGACTTTCCTTATTTGATCATTAAGAGAAATATATGGTTTTAGTTCTCTGTTTCTGGTTTCTTTGCTCGAAAAATCAGAGGAAACTTGCACGTAATACTGCCTGGTTCCTTTTTTCGCGACGAAATCGATCTCGTAATTCTTCTTTATGCTGGCATTGTTTATGTCTTTTTCGACTTTCTCGTATACGCCCACGTTTACGGTGTATCCGTTATGAATGAGCTCGTTATAAATGAGGTTCTCCAGCATTTGGCCTTCATCCGTTGAGGAGAAGTTCAATTTGGCGTTCCTTAAGCCATTATCGACAAAGTAGTATTTTCTCAAAGCGCCTATTTTGTTTTTGCCCTTGAGGTCATATCTTTCTACTGGGGTTAGCAAAAAAGCATCGACGAAAAAGTTTATGTATCTTGTGACCGTTTCTTTACTGATCGGCTCTTTTTTCTTGCTTTTGTACGTGTTGGCGAGCTTTTCTGAGTTGATAAGCTGCCCGCATTCGTAACTCAATATTGAGCACAACTCGTCCAACGATTCCGTTTTGCTCAGGTGGTTGTGCTCCAAAATATCTTTGTAATAGGTCGTATCGAATAAATTTACTAGGTAATTTCTTTTTTCTTCTTCGCTATTTT
The DNA here is from genome assembly GCA_963642055.1 of Roseburia hominis. Lineage (GTDB taxonomy): Bacteria > Bacillota_I > Bacilli_A > RFN20 > CAG-826 > UBA4951. The sequence continues at coordinate 86,935 of CAVIFQ010000002.1, forward strand.
TGACTACCGCCAAAGGCATGCCGCCATACTTTAAATACTCTTCTAGGGCTTCCGTTTTATTGCCGCCTTTGAAATCATAGAATTCCTCAAACGAAAGAGGAGACATATGGATATTGGTGGCTTTGTCCCTGAATTCCGTGATGATATCGCTCGAGAGCATTTTCGAGTTGGACCCGGTAACGTACAAGTCGATGTTTTCCTTTCTTGATAAACCCAATACAACCTCAACGAATCCGACGACGTCTTGGTCGCCTTTACCGGCAAGAACGCGTTTTCCTTCGGTGAATATTGGGTTTACCAACGTGTTGACCAATTGAATTTCATCAATAAATACATAATTCATTACGCCATCTTGGCATCTTCCTTTGACGTATTCATTGAGCGCGAAAGGATCGCGGTAGGCCGTATTTTCGACGTTGTCGAGCTCAATGCAGATGATGTTTCTCTCGCGCACGCCTATCGACAACAAATAATCGTGATACAGATTTTTGAGCAAAAACGATTTTCCGCACCTTCGGATTCCCGTTATTACTTTAGGGAAACCGTTTTCCTTGCTATCGATCAGTTGCTTCAAATATTTTGGTCTTCTGATTATCATGATTTTCTCATTTTTGGTAGAATTCTACCTTTTTGGCGACTCTCAATATACCAAATTTATGGCAAATTGGCCAATATTTGTCTTCAAATTGGAAGAATTCTACCTTTTTGTCGATTGGTGGTCAACATGTGTCTAAAATTTGAAATTGAGCGTCTTTTCAAGACCCAATAACAAAATCGATGAATGCGATTTTCTACAAGAACGCAGATAAGGGAACGGTTCTCTTTGGCGCCAGAATTTAAAATCACCTTATTGTTGGTGCATCTACAAAAAAAGGTTGGAGCCAACCGAATTTGTAAATAGAAAACATATAGGATTGATGATGTGCTATAATCGGTATATACAAAAAAGGTTAAAACCAACCAAAAATGTAGATAGAGGTGTTTGATATGAGAATCGGAAGACAAAAATACCTGGATAAGATGACCTCATCCATCGGAAACGGGATGGTGAAGATAATCACCGGCCCACGCCGAGTTGGAAAATCTTATTTGATGTTTGAGATATTCACCGATTGGCTTTTGAACTCAAATGTGTCCCCGGACCATATCATCCAACTTAGGTTGGATCGTTATAGCAACGCCAAGTATCGCGATTTGGATGAATTTGTCACCTTCTTCAAAGAGAGAAGGATAAAAGACGGCAAGACCAACTATTTCCTTATCGACGAAATACAGCTAGTGAGCAAAAAGGAAAACCCGTATGTCAAAGGCGAGGTGCTGACCTTTTATGATGCCTTGAATGAATTCCTAAGCTGGGAGAACGTTGAAATATTCGTGACCGGCAGCAATTCCCATATGCTTTCTAGCGATATCGCGACCGAATTCAGGGGCAGAGGATGGCAAATAAGGGTCAATCCGCTTTCCTTTTCGGAGATAAGAGCGATTACTCCGTCTGCCATCGACGATTTCTCATTATGGGATTCATATATCAGATATGGTGGCCTTCCTGCTTGCGTGCTTGAGAATGACGAAACCAAAAAAAGGCAATATCTCTCCGAGGTTTTCTCCGCCACCTACTTAAAAGACATAAAGGAGAGAAGAGGTTTAAGAGAAGAATCGTCATTAGATGAGATAACTTCCCTTTTATCCTCAAGCGTGGGCTCTTTGATCAATCCAAGCAAAATATCGAATACTTTCAAATCGAAGACCAAAGGCGGGCCATCTCCAGAGACAGTAAGGAAATACATATCTTATCTGGAAGACGCCTTCATGGTTTCTTTTGCTCAAAGATACGATCTAAAAGGCAAAGACATAATCGGCGGAAGCGGCAAATATTATTTCACCGATATGGGGATAAGAAATGCGGCCTCCTCTTTCAAAGGCTTTGACCAAGAGCCGCATTTCATGGAAAACGTTATCTACAACGAACTCGTTTCAAGAGGATATCTCACCAATATCGGGGTTGTGAAAAGCGTTGAAGAGGTAAACGGCAAACCAACTAAAGTGGTCAGAGAGATAGATTTCGTCTGCGAAAAAAACGGGAGGCGTTTCTATATCCAATCCGCCTTGCTTTTGGAAGACGAGGAAAAGACAAGGAAAGAAAAAGAATCGTTCAAGAAGATCAAAGACGGATTCCAAAGGATTATCATCAGCAAATACACTTCAGGCAGCTATTACGATGATGATGGCGTCCTTAGGCTTGGTCTCTTCGATTTCCTCCTGAATGTCGATAAAACGCTCGAATGATTTCAGCCTAAGGCCAAGGCGCTGGTCCCATAAATCTCATTAGAAAAAAGACCAAATCGGGAGAAGCTCAAAGAGGTTTACTTTATCGAATCTCGCGGTTTGATCTCTTTTCGTATGAATAGCACACTCTCTTAACGCCGATGAAACCTGAGATTTATGAGGCTATATCGGGACGTTAAGACGCAAGTTAACTTTACTCGAATTTTCGGTATTTTGGATTGAGTTGTCTTTTCTTGACGAAGTCCTCGCGTGCTTCTTCTAGGCTCATTTCGTTAGCGCCTCCGCCCTCAAAGTATCCATCATCTTCCCAACCGCATATCGGGCAGATGTCATAACAGGCCTCGTCTTCGAACTCGTATTCGCCGCATACTGGGCATTTATGTGGTGCCGGCGCGGGCTTATTCTCTTCGAAATAGTCGTAATCGGGGTATTCTTTTACCTTTTCTTCAAAAGCCTTTTTATATTCGTTTAGAGACAGCTCGTTAAAGCCGTCATGAGAATCTGGGTTCTCGGTTTGGTCCAAATCGTAAACCCATCCGCAATGGCGGCAATAGACCTCTCCATTTAGATACTCATCCAGTTCTTCCTCATACAAATCGCCCTTATTTGGTTCGGAAAAGTACATCTCTCCGCACACTGGGCAAATCATTGGCTTGAATTTTTTCATTTCTTCTTTCCTCCCTTGCCATATTTACTTTGCTGTTTTTTGAAGTATCCGTATTCACCTGTAGGCTTATAGTAAGTGACCACGTATCCGTTCTTTGTGATGATAGTTAATTCGTTTGTCTTCCCTTTGCGTTTGCCGGCGGTTCTTGAACGACTTAATTTTTGAGTCTTTCAAAGGCTTGAGGTAAGCAATAAGACGTTTGATCGAGGGTTCGTATCTAAAAAACTGCGCTGCTAGTTTGGCTATATCGCAAATAGATCGTCTAAAGTGATGACGTTTGAAAAGATGCCGCTGTATTCGTTGGGGACAATCCCTAAAGTCGTAATCAAAGTGTTTTTGATGGTGTAGGTTTTTGGTGCCTCTTTCTCTATCAAAGAGGACCTGAACCGTATTTTTTTATCGAGGTTTTTGTCTATCAAAATTTCCGATGCATAGAACTTAATTTCGCAGACATTGATGGTGTTGTCGCGTCGTTTGATAATCATGTCGATTTGAGCGCCATCCTCATCATCCTGAGGCTTTGACCACGCTGATTCGCTGCTGCTGATTCCACCAATTTTAAGTGCATTCTTTATTTGTTTGATGTGGTTGAAGCAAACGTTTTCGAAGGCGATTCCTCTCCATGATACGACTGTTTGGCTTGTTAGATTCGATAGCCAAAAATCCTCTGGCAAATGATTTGAGCCATCGATGAATTTCAAAAAGAAAATGCAGTAGGGGTCGATCAATTTGTAATACTCGATTTTCCTTTGGCCGAAAGGAGTATATTTGACGATAAAATCGCTTGATATCAGGGCGGCGAGAGCTTCAGTCAAATTCCCGTTCGAGCTGATCTTTAAGGCTTCAGTTATTTCGTTCCTCGTGCAGCCAATCCTTTTTCTCCCAATGCATCTTACGATCGATTTCATTAATTCTGGGTTTGTGAAGATCGAATTGAATAATCGATTGAATTCGTTTCTAAGCGGTGCGTTTTTCTCAAAAAACAAGGAATCGATATTTTGAGCAAGGCTATATGCGTTATAAAAATAGCTTAGGTAGTAGGGGATTCCGCCACATATCATATAGGCCTGAACGATGTCGTATTTCGATAATTTGATGTTTTTATTCGTGAAATACTCCTCGCATTCTTTCAGTGTGAAGGGCTCTAGTTTTATTTCGCGGGTCAACCTGTTATAAAGGCCGCCGTGATTATTCACCAATTTGTCGTTAATCCACGACGTTGCGCTTCCGCAGACAATCAGCATGACGTTTTTTCTAGCGCACGCCCAGTTGTTCCAAAAACTCTCGAAAGCTTTCATGAATCCCGATTTTGGCGTATCAAGCCAAGGCAATTCATCGATGAATATCAATTGTCTCGACCCATCGTCGACACTCTGCAAATATAGTTCGAGCATCAAGAAGGCATCCATCCAATTGGAGGGGCACTTCGATGGCTTCATCCCGGATAAGATTAATGAATTGTAGAAATTCTTAAGCTGATCCTTTAAAGGGCTGGACCCTTTGAGAACGTCTGAATCTTCAATTGGGGAGATTCCTGAGTGCTTAAAAGCGAATTTTCCATTGAAGACCTCATTTATCAAATAGGTCTTCCCGATTCTTCGCCTTCCATAGACTGCCACGAATTCGGCTCCGCCACTGTTGTAGAGATTGTTCAGTTCCTGGATTTCCTTGCTTCTTCCAACCATACCGATCCTCCTTGCAAAATACCTTTATCCCATTATTTATTTTTTAGAACATATTTCAACAAAAAACGGGGATAAACCGCCAAAACCGATACCGCAACCAACGTTTTGGCGCGCTATCCCACTTTTTTGAGTGGATAAACTGCCAAAACCCAATATACGCGAACAAACGCTTTTTGTAAATTTTGGGCTTAATCAAAGGGTGAAGGCCACAAAGAAAACGGGAAACTCCGTATGAATGACTTCGGTAGGTTTTTCCTGCGGTTTCCGTGATTGTTGATAGCGGTAAGCCCCAGTCACACCAACGTAAAATGGGGAAACTCAGCGAAAGTGAGACCATGAATGCGTTATACGGCCATGTATAGGTTGTTATTCAAGAGGCTGCAAGATCTCGGTTGTTGTCCTTTACCTTATTTTCTTGTTTTCTCCATATGGCCTTCTATAGAAGAGACACCTCCTCTATTTTGTTTTAATTTATAGTCTAAGAAAGACTATAATGAGTCCATTATGAGCAAAGTCCTTAAGAATTTTCGTATTTCCATCCTCGTAACCGCGCTCATTGAAGTGATTATCATCGTCGCCGCTTGCCTTTTCTGGTGGTTTGATTGGTTCTCTTTCAAGAGTTATGTGACCACCGGATATTTGGTGCTCGGCATTTCCGTTTTGGCGATTGCTGATCTCCTGTATTTCTGGTTCGCCCTCATGAAAATCAACCACATGAGGCAGAAAAACGATATCGAAACCGCCTCTTTGGTGAGCTCCGATATCCAAGCAGCTTATGATTTTGGCCAAATCGGTCTAGTGGTTGTCGATGAGCATGGCGTCATCATGTGGAACAACAGCCTCTTCAAAGAGAGAAATATCGAGCTTGTCGATATGAGCATCTACGACTGGCTCCCGGTTTTGAAAGACCTCGTGAATGCGCCCGCGAATAAAGTGCTGCACGGCGTAGAGATAAAAGGCTGCAATTTTGATGTTAAATATTTAAGCGAGCCGCGCTTATTCATTTTCAAAGACACCACGAAATACGACAACATCGTCAATTATTCGCAAGAACAGGCTTTGGTGCTTGGCATCATCATGATCGACAACTTCAACGATGTCGCCTCCGAGACTGACGAATCGGCCGATATGGTGAATAAAATCAGAAACGTCATCACCGATTATTTCCGCAGCTTCGGCGTCTTGCTTCGCCGCGTCAGGAACGATACCTATTTTGCGGTCTGCAATTTCTCCTCGCTCCATAAACTCGAGAAGGATGGCTTCAGCGTCCTTGAGAAGGTGCGCGCGGCTGGGAAAGGCGAAGAGAACCCTCTCACCTTGTCTTTGGGTTTTGCCCACGATTTCCCCGATGTTGGTAAACTTAACGAAATGGCCACGAGTGCGGTTGATGTTGCTTTATCGCGTGGTGGAGACCAAGCGGTCGTGAGCCAATACGGGGCTGAGCTTAAGTTCTTTGGCGGCAAAAGTGCCGCTTTCGAATCCACGAGCAAAGTCAAAGTGCGCTCGATTGCCGATTCTCTCATTTCGCTCATCAAAAGCTCGAGTGGTGTCTACATTATGGGCCATACCGATTTAGATATGGATGCCCTTGGCTCTTGTTTAGGAGCCATGGCTATCTGCGATTGGTGCAAAAAGCGCTCGAAAATCATCTATAACCCGAAGCAAGCCGAGAAGAAGACGCGCATCGCTTTCCAAGAAGCGTTCCGGAAAGAGCGTTTGGATAAGATGACGATCAGCCCTGAAGATGCGGTCAGCGAAATCAAAAACAGCTCGCTTCTTATTGTGACCGATGTCTCAGTGCCGAAGCTCACGATGTGCCCGAAGATTCTCGAGAAGGCCCAAAAGATCATCATTATCGACCACCACCGGAGAAGTAACGAATTCATCGAGCGTCCGGTTTTGACCTATATTGAGCCAAGCGCGAGCAGCGCGAGTGAACTCTTCGCGATGATGATTCGTTACGCCACCGCGAACCCGCGCATCGAGATGTCGCCGGAATTTGCGACTTTGATGCTTGCTGGCATCTTCCTTGATAGCAACTACTTCAAGAGCAAATCGACCGGCATGAGAACCTTCGAGGCCGCCGAGATTCTCAAGAATTATGGCGCCGATAACTCGAAAGCCGATGATTACTTGAAAGATGAATATGAAGAGTACGTCCTCATCAACCGCATCATTTCTTCGATGGTGAGCCCATCGTATGGCATTGTTTATTGCACAGCCGATGAAGATGACTACATTGAATCTGCCACGATCTCGAAAGTCGCCAATAGCTTATTACAGCTTAAGCGCATCAACGCGTGCTTCGTCATCGGGAGAATCGATCAGAAGACCGTTAAACTGAGCGCCCGAAGCGATGGCACCATCAACGTCCAGCTCTTAGCGGAGAAGATGGGTGGAGGAGGCCACTTCACGATGGCTGCCGCCGTCTTCCCAAACAGCACCATCGAGAAGGTGAAAAATATCCTCAACGATACGCTTGAAGATTACTTAGAAGCTGCCCGCAACAGCGTGAATACTGAAGGAGATAAATAACATGAAAGTCATTCTGCTTAAAGATGACCGTCTTGGCAAAAAAGGCGCGACGGTCAATGTCAGTGACGGCTACGCCACAAATTATTTGATACCGCGCGGCATCGCCGTTGTTTCCACTTCCGATAGCCAGAAGGTTTTAGCGCGCCAAAACGCCGAAGAGGAAGTGCGCCAAAATGAGCTCAAGAAAGAGGCGGAGGCAATTGCTTCTCGCCTTGAGCACATCAATGTCGAATTCAAGGTAAAACCCGGAAGCGATGGAAGGATGTTCGGCACCATCAGCACCAAAGAAATCCAAGAAGGCTTGAAAAGTCAGTGGGGGATAGAAATCGATAAGCGCAAATTCATCGATAAATATCCTGCCAATGCGTTTGGTTACACTCGCCTCCGTATCCTTTTATATAAGGGAAGCGCAGGAGAAGTCACTGGAACCGTCAACGTGCACATCAGCGAGGATAAATAATGGCCGAGAAGTTCGTTTTGCCTTCCAATGTCACGGCTGAACGCTGCGTTTTAGGCTCGATGCTCGTCTCCTCTGCCGCTGCTTCAGTCGCGCTTGCGGCTCTTACGGAAGATGACTGGAGCGAGGTCGATCCCCGCAACAAGCTCATTTTCGGAGCGATGAAAGAAGTCGCCGAGAAAGGGAGCCCAATCGATGCGCAGACCGTCAATGACCAGCTTGTTTTGACCAAACTCAAAGAAGAGGCTGGCTCACCCGATTATCTTTTCGAGCTCATCGATGAGACCATCAATCCGAGCAATATCGACCATTACGTCAATATCATCCGCGATCAAAGCGTCTTAAGAAGATACCTGTTGCGGATCGAGAAGATCAAAAAGGAATACGGGGAAGGCAAAATCGAGAACATCGGCGATTTCCTCAACTCCTGTTCCATGGAGCTTGAACAGATATCCTCTTCCCGCGCCGTCGGGGGTTTTAAAACCGCCAAAGAAGTCGGAGATGCGGTCAAAATCCGCCTTGAGTTAGAGAAAAACCGCGCGAATAAAAGGCTTTCAGGCGTTGATACTGGCTATACGATGCTCAACGATTTCACCCATGGCTGGCAACCAGGGAGTCTAGTGGTCATCGCCGCCCGCCCTTCAGTTGGTAAAACCGCTTTCGCCATCAATTTGGCATATAACGCCGCCGTCCATGAAGATAAAACCGTGGCTTTCTTCTCTTGCGAAATGCCGAGCGAAGATATCACAAAGCGCTTATGCGCCGCCGAATCGATGGTCTCTTTGGAGAAAATCCAAATGGGCGATTTCTTTGGCAAAGAAAGCGTGAAAGTCATGGCCGCGCTTGATGAAATCGCCGCCACGAAGCTCTATTTTGACGATACCCCGAACCAAAAACTCGGCGATATCATCGCCAAAAGCCGCAAACTCGCGCAGCAACACCCGGATTTATGCGCCATCTTCATCGACTATTTGAACATCATCGGCGTCGAGACGAAATACGATTCGAGAAACCTTGAAATCGCCGTCGTTACCAAAACGCTTAAGGAGCTCGCTCGCAGCTTGAAAATACCAGTCATCGTCTTGGCCCAGCTCAACCGTGACGTCGATAAGAGCGAATCCAAAGTCCCGAGCATGTCGCAATTAAAGGAATCGGGTTCCATCGAGCAAGATGCCGATATGGTCATTTTGATGTACCGGAAAGACTACTATCAGAACCTCAATCAGGACGTCAAAGGCAAAGGGGCGACCGAAAGCGATTACGTCAAAACCCTCCAAACCCAGGTAGACCAAGCCAAAGCGAAAGGCAAAGACGAAGGCAGCGTCTCTCTCATCAATATCGCTCTGGCGAAAAACCGCAACGGAAGGACGGGCAATATAACTTTGCTCTTCTCCAAAAACTATCAGCGTTTCGATAACCCGACTCTTGAGATGCAGCGCCAAGAGGCGAATATGAACGGGGATATCAACGTCAATCCCGTAGATTAAGATGATCCGTTTTCTCTCTATCGCGAGTGGCTCTAAAGGCAATGCCACCATCATTTATGATGAAAATACCCTCTTTCAGATCGACATGGGGCTTACTTTCACGCGCTTAAAAGAAGGACTCTCCTATATCGATAAAAAAGTCGACGATATCGAAATGGCTTTTATCACCCATGAGCATACCGACCACATCAAAGGCGTTCGCTTTTTGCTAGATAGGGAGATTCCGGTCTATTGCAGCAGCTTCACCCCTCTAGAAGGAGCGGAGTGCTTTTCCGATGATGAAGTCTTTCATCTAGGATCGTTCTATATCTATCCTTTTCCTGTCTCCCATGATGCCAGTAATCCCACCAATTACCTCATCATCAATGGCGATGAGTCCTTAGGATACGTCACCGACACCGGAGTCCTATCGAAGAGCAATTTGGAGCTGCTAAAGAATAAGACCTACTACATTTTCGAGAGCAATCACGATAAAAAGATGCTCATGGATTCCTCGCGCCCGATGTGTCTAAAGAAACGCATTCTCTCCGATAAAGGCCATTTATCGAACGAGCAATCCGCCACATACATGAGTAAACTGATTGGTCCCAATACCAAAGGTATCTATTTGGCCCATTTGAGCGAAGAGTGCAACAGCGAGGAAGTCGCCTTATTGACTTATCGAAAAATCCTTGAGGAAAACGGCATTGATATTTCCTCTATTACCATCAAATGCCTGAACCAGCACAAGATGATCGAAGGCGGGGATTTATGAAGATAAAAATCTACGCCATCGGGAAATTAAAGGACGCCTATTTACGCGAAGCTTGCGGAGATTTTTCAAAAAGACTCAGCAAATACGCGGATATTGAGATAATCGAATTCCCGGATTTGCCAACCATCGAAAATCCCTCCAAAACGCAGAAGGAAGAGATAAAAGAGAGGGAATGCGCGAGGATTTTGCAAAAACTGAAACCTCGCGATTTCGTGGTTTTGCTTGATTTAGGGGCCAAGCAAATGACTTCATCCGCTCTTGCGGAAACTCTCGATAATTGGATGGTACGAGGCGGAAGCGAAGTGAACTTCGTCATTGGTGGTTCCCTTGGCTTAAGCGAAGAAATGAAAAAACGCGGGAATGCCGTTTTGACTTTGAGCGAACTAACGTTCACCCATGGCTTTGCCCGCGTACTTTTGCTAGAGCAGTTATACCGCTCTTTTAAGATTCTCCGTCACGAACCTTACGATAAATAACTCAATCGATTAAGCCGAAATGCTTGAAAGCGTTGCTCCAGCCATCATCATCGATATCGGTGGTGACGTAATCGGCCACGCTTTTCGTTTCTGGTATGGCGTTTCCCATCGCTACGCCGATGCCAGTGAATAGAAGCATATCGATATCGTTATTGTGATCGCCGATGGACATGGCGTTTTCCGCTTTGTAGCCAAAATATTCGAGCGCCGCCATGATGCCTTTGGCTTTATCGCTATCTTTTGGCATGATATCGACCGCGTATTCATCCCATCGAGCGGCCTTGCAGTCGCGCAAGTGGGGGAGGAAGAGCGATTCATCGAAGCTGTCGCAGAAAGCGATCATTTGATAAACCGTCCTATCATAAGGGATCTCGAATTTGCGGGGTTGCGGGAAGCGCGTTCCGTATTTGGCGTGCGCGTCAATCACGCGGTCATCGATATAGTTGATATGGCCTTCGCTTTCCTCAATGAGGGTCAAGCCGAACTTGAGACGATAAGAGAATTTGATCATCGCCGAGACGACGTCTTGGGGTATTGGGTACTTATAAATCGTTTTGTTTCCGACGATGGTGGCGGCCCCGTTCATCATGACGATGCCGTCTGGCTTAATGAGGTCAAGTATTCCGGTTTTGCGGATAAGATAGTAGTTTCGGCCACTGCAAAGGAAGACCTTGATTCCATTTGCCTGCAGTTTCTTCACCGCCGCGATCGCGCTTTCTGGCACGCGTTTGCTCTTATGCGAATACAACGTGTCATCGATATCGGTAAAGACGATTTTTATTTTCTTTGGATCAACGCTCATAACCCCTCCTTTCTTTCTTAGGTTTCCGAATAAGTGTATATTTAGTGGCAAAATATATGCTCTACGAAGAATTTAATCAATACAAATCGATTCCTAGCCCCCTCAACCCCTTATGCCATCATTACGAAGACGAGGAAGGCAATTCCTTCTTCGTTGAACCAGGTTTCTATACCTTATTAATAGGATATAAAGAGAAAAAGCCAGAGTGCTTGAAGATGATACTCGAGCGCATCGATTTCGAGATTAAGCGCAACAAAAAAGTCGTCTTCACGGCCGATTTCGAGAACCCCTTCATCAATTCGCCTGATTACATATATCTAGAAATGACTGATATCACTGATCCTCTTGGCTGTACCTGGATCGATGATTCTCGCCCAAGCGATTACGGCGATTGACGAATATTCACAGTAAACAAAAAGAGCATCGGTTTTTCCGATGCTCATGAATATCGGTTTTTATTGTTGATATGGGCGAAGCGTCTTCATGCTCATCCACATAATGCGGAAGCCGAAGATGAAGATGAAGTACATTTGAACATAGGCTGTCCAGATGAAGCCGAGGATCATCGCGATGATGGCAGGGCATAAGGCGCTCCAGTAGGCGATTTTCTGCGTATCCCAGAGATTCAAGGAACGATATGGGTTGTCTCTGCCTCTGCACATGAGCCAGATGAGGAAGCCCATGACGATGGTGGTGCCGGCGTAAACCCCCATCCAGATGCCGCTTGCGACCCAGCCGTTGGTGACTCTTTGGCTATCCCAAGCATCATTGAAGAATGTTTTCCAGGCATTCAAGGAATCGGTGATATAAAGAGAGCTATTGCCAGAGGTGACGGCGCTTCTAGCGACACTGTAGCTATTGCCATGGCTATCTTGTTTCGTCAAATCCTTCATATCGAAGCTGACGCCATCGTAATATCCGGTAATTTTGGCAACGACGGAAGTGGCAGCGGTCGGTTTCTTGTAAAGGACGAATTTCTCTTGGCCCAAGAATAAGGCGTTGACCGAATAAGTCTCATTCCCCAAGACGTCGGCTCCTTTAAGAGTGGCTGTCACAAGGGTATCGAAATTCTCGGTATCGGCGAAATAGTAGACTGTGAGATCGCAGCAATGTTCGATGGTGGTGACCACTGG
>CAVIFQ010000002.1:99490-105975 GCA_963642055.1 Roseburia hominis
GACACGCCTAGAGGGATGACCGCGATGATGACGGCGATTAAGCCCATAGGGACGGCCCAGTACCATTTTTTGTTTTTGCCATCAACGCATGTATCGTTGCTGAAGAGGCTTAAGAAGATGGTTTTCACCACTCCCCAGATTTTCTTCCAAACGCTCGGGGATTTCTTTTTGTTTTGATTAACTTTTTTTGCTTTTGCGTATTTTGCCATTGTTTGATTATGCTTCTGCTCTCTGCTTTCTTACGAAAGCAAAAGAAACTCTACTACAAGGGGGTGTTTTCCTCAATTGATTTTGCCTTTTTCCTCCTCCATTAAAGAAGCCCTCCTCTTATTAAACGTTTATGACGCCGCATCTATTGACTTAAAAAGCTTTGGAAACCGCTGCAGTTTATTTGGTTCCTACAATCTCTAAAATCTTCGTAAATTGCAAAATATGCAAAAAACGAACTTCGTAAATTGCAAAATATGCAAAAAACGAAGAAATATGGTATTATTGAGGTGGAGGCAACGTCTATGGATTTCAAGCGCAAGGCCTATGAGCAGTTACGGAAATGGAAAGAAAAAGAAGGGCATAAGCCTCTGGTGGTGGAAGGACTTAGGCAAGTAGGGAAAAGCTATATCGTCAATAAATTTGCCAAAGAGAATTACGATAACGCCATAACCCTTGATTTCAGGCATCGCCCCGAACTTCGGCTCTGCTTCAAGAAAAGTCTCGTGGTAGATGAAATTCTCGCTAGTCTGGAGCCGTATTTTCCTGCTGAGCATTTCATCCCGCATAAAACATGCCTCATATTCGAAGAAATAGGCGACTGCGCTGAAGCTAGAAGCTCTCTTAAATCCTTTTTCTTGGATGGCAGATACGATGTTTTGGCGACTGGCTCATTACTGGGAGTGGAGAATTATCGCCGCAAAAAGAAGCTTCCGGTTCCAACGGGTTATGAGGAATTCCTCAAGATGAGGTCAATGGACTTCGAGGAATTTCTTTGGGCAATGGGCTGCAAGGAAGAGACGATCGCCCTTCTTAAAGAAGCGACAAGCAAGAAAACGGAATTGTCTCCGGCTCTCGATCATTATTTCCGCGAGATGATAAAACGTTATGCCGTTATTGGAGGAATGCCTTCAGCCGTCGAGGCGTTTTTAAGCAGTTCCATGAATTATCTAGAAGCCCGGAAAGTGCTGGAGAGTCTATTGCATGATTACCGGGCCGACTTTGGCAGATTCATCAATGAAAACGATGAAGAGGAAATTGATTACATGCTGCAGGCGCAGCTCAATCAGGTTTTTTCCTCTTTGCCCGCTCAACTAGGCAGAGCCGACGATAACTATAAGTTCAAACTATCAGAGCTTTCGAAAAAAGCCCGATATTACCAATATGAGCAAGCTTTCACTTGGCTAGAGGAAGCAGGGTTGGTGCTCTTCGTCAAAAACGTGAAGGCGATTGAAAAGCCGCTCCAATGCAATGAAGAGAAGCATTCCTTCAAAGCCTTTATCTCTGATCCTGGCTTATTGATGGCTAGCTTCCCCATTTCCACGACGAGCGATTTCTTAAACGAGAAACTCGGAAGCCGAAAAGGGGCGATTTATGAGAATCTGCTTGCGAAATTCATCGTGGATGCCTCTTTTCCCCTCTATTATTTCGGCAATCAGGAGAAGCACCTCGAAATCGATTTCCTCATCGAAGGGAAGGACGGAATCATCCTTTTGGAAGAAAAATCGACGAACGGCAAGATGGCCGCTTCGAGAATGGTGATGGAAGGGAAAACGCCTTATACGGCGGAAAAATGCATCAAAGTCAATTCGTCTGGCGTTTCGGAAGGCTCTTTTTTCACCGGAATCCTCCAATATATGGCGCCTTTCTTCCTAGAAGAGGAGAAAAAGAACATCGAAGCAGGTCTATTCGCCTCTCCGCTTTCCTCTAGCCTATAATAGCCAGGTATGCCTTATTTTGATTACGCCGCCAATTACCCGCTCCGCGAAGAAGTGCTCTCGACTTTTTCGAAAGTTGAAAGTGAGAGGTTTGGGAACGCCAATTCGCTCCATCTAGAAGGAAAGAAATCGCTTGCTCTCATTGAAGAGGCGAGCAAGAAAATTTTGTCTTTATTCTCTTTAAGCGAGGAGGAATATGAAGTCGTTTATACTTCGGGTGCCACTGAATCGAACAACCTCGCCATCAAAGGCGTTTATCGCTCATATGAAGGAAGTGGGAGAAGAATCATCGCGAGCGAATTCGAGCATAGCTCCGTCAATGCCACCCTTTCCTCTTTATTGAACGACGGGGCGGAAATTGAGCTATTCAAATCTTGCCCGAACGGGAAAATAGACCTCAACGATTTGTCCGCAAAAGCGACCTCAAATACGATTTTGACTTGTTTATCCTATGTCGAAGACGAATTAGGAGCGATTCAGCCGGTTTTTGAGGCTCAAAAAATAATCCGCGAGAGAACTGCGGGGTTTTTGCTTGTGGATGCGACGCAAGCGATTGGCAAAATTCCCTGCAATTTCCTCTCCTTTGATTTGATTTCCTTCTCTCCGCATAAGTTTGGCGGAATTATCGGAACAGGCATTTTGCTAAAAAGAAAAGAGATTGTTTTATCGCCGTTAATGAATGGCGGATCGAGCGTCTCTATCTATCGAAGTGGCACTCCGCCAACAGGTCTAATCGTGAGCACGGCGAAAGCCCTTGAGCTCGCTCTAGCTGAGCAAAAAGAGAATTTCGAAAGAACCTCCAAACTTCGTGACTTGCTCCTTGCTTCTATCCCTGCCGATAAAAGAATCCGCATCAACTCGTTCCTCGAGAATCCGTTCGTGGTCAATCTATCCATTGAGGGAATGAAGGGCGCGGAGATCGTGAAAAGGCTCGATGAGAAAGGCTTCGAGGTTTCTCATAAAGCGGCCTGCTCCATCGGTAATACCCCCTCAAAAGCCATCATGAGCGTCTATCACGACAAGAATAGGGCTAAGAGCAGCTTCCGCATTTCGCTTTGCGCCCTTTCAAAAGAAGAGGAAGTCCTCTCTTTAATAGCCGCCATCAAGGAGATTATCTATGGAAAATAAGAAACGCCCCGAATTATCCTTCGCCGATGACTTAGAAAGAAAGCTTCAGCAGGATTATCGCATCGCTTTATGGAGTCCTTTCACTAGGGCCATCAAGGAATACCATTTGATTGAGCCGAGCGATAAAGTCTGCGTCTGTATATCAGGCGGCAAGGACTCAATGATCATGGCTCTTCTTTTCAAGCGCTTGCTTAAATATGGCGATTTTCCTTTTGAAGCCAAATTCCTTGTGATGGATCCTGGCTATAACCCCATCAATCTCCAGATGATCAAAAAGAACCTCTCTTTGCTTGAGATTCCAGCCGTGATCGTGAACACCGATATTTTCGAAATCGCTAATTCGCAAACGGAGTCGCCGTGTTATTTGTGCGCGAAGATGCGTAGGGGCGCTTTATATAGAATAGCCAAAAGCTTTGGCTGCAACAAAATCGCCTTAGGTCATCATTATGATGACGTCATCGAGACAACGCTCATGAATATACTGAACGCCGGTTCTTTCCAGACGATGCTCCCAAAGCTCGTGAGCACGAATTATGAAGGAATGGAAGTCATCAGGCCTCTATATCGCGTGAGAGAGAAAGACATCATCGCTTTCAAAAACGAGAACCATCTATCTTTCATTCAATGCGCTTGCCGCTTCACCGAGAACTGCGCCGTCTGCGATAACGGCGGCGGGGGAAGCCAACGCGCGAAAACCAAAGCCCTCATCAAAAACCTCAAAGAGAACTACAGCGAGTTCGTGGAGAAGAACATCTTCTCCTCCGCAAGCAAAGTGCAGCTGGATAAGATTCTTGGCTATGAAGTTGGAGATGAAGAGCATTCTTTCCTCGACAATTACGATAAAAAGAAAGAAACTGAGAATAAGCGCATTTCATCTTTATCTATCGAAGAAGCAGCCATCAAAAAAGCGGAAGACGAACATAAACCTTTCGTGATTGATGATGGCTTCGAAAAGGAATTCGGCTCTTCTTTGGTTCATAAGAAGAGATAGTTTTATCGAGACAGGATATTTTTCTCTTTAAGATACGCGAAAAGCTCTTCGGCAATATATTCGTGGCCTTTCGCGTTGGGATGAAGACCGTCGATGTAATATTCGCTTGGCCCTACTAATCCAAGCGGCGGTTCAGGAAGAGATAAAGATAGAGTCTCAATATCAAATAAAGCAGCCACTTCTTTTATCGCTTTGATGTAGGTACTTAAAGGTTCACTTTCCTCGACTTTGCTGCCATCGCCATGATGGCTATATTGATCGCTTCTAGGAAGAGGGAGGATGAAGCACATTCTTTCTTTCGCCCACTTTTTCTCCTCGAGAAGATAAACGAAAAGAGAATGGAGAGCACCATAAAAAGTATCGGCCGTCGTATCGCCCATTTTCCCAAGCGCGGCATCGCCATGCCCAAAATCATTCGTGCCGCCGAAGATGAAAAGGAAATCGGCTGGGCTCATAAAATGCGCCCTTTCTTCAAAGGTGGCGCCTATATCCCAAGGGTAATGATTTGATTTTTGTTTGGCGATCCTGCTACCACCTACGCCGTAATTGCCTTCTTTGGCTTTACATAGTTTCGCTAGCAAGGCGGAATAGGAATATTCGTGAGTGGGCGCTCCCGTACCTTCAGTGATGGAGTCCCCTAGAAAGTTGATCGCTATTTCGTTCATATAAGTGATTATAAAACAAGGAAACGGAAAGAGACATTAAATAGGAAGCGGAAAAACATTCGATAAAACCGCAACTTCTAGTGAACTTCTAGTAAATGTTGACGTCTTTTTAATTGCCATCGCCTCCGATTTTGACGTTGAGGGGATTCGCTTTATAAAACTCTTTATTGCCGATTTTCTCTTTGCTTAAAAGGTTACGCTCGATCAAAGCGCCGAGAATGTTGTTACGTAAATAGGAAGAGACTGCAACACCGAGGAAAGAGGCTATATCGGAAAGCGAACGCTTTGCGAAATAGCAATAAGAGAGTATTTCTTTGGTGGATGACTTCTCCGCGAGGATTGACGGATAAACCAAATCAAGGTTCGTATTATCCGCATCGGCCACCCCATACGGGTAAGAAAGATCAGGCAAAACAAGAGTGAAGGACTCTTCATTGCTTTTCGCAAAAGGCTGGAAAGAAGAGGGGAAGGGACTATATTCGCTTTCGATTTTGTCAAACCCCGATCCTTTTCTTTCCATGAGGTGCAGCAAGGCGAGAACATCGCATATGAATGG
The DNA here is from genome assembly GCA_963642055.1 of Roseburia hominis. Taxonomy (GTDB): domain Bacteria; phylum Bacillota_I; class Bacilli_A; order RFN20; family CAG-826; genus UBA4951. Next base: position 104,756 of record CAVIFQ010000002.1, read on the forward strand.
GTTTCGTCTCATCGGGATGAGCGAAGATAGGTCTTTCCGCTTATTGAAGCTCTCTCTACCGACGATTGAGCCAGGGGAGACGAATTCCGCGCGGTCCAAATAGATATTGACCTCGATCTGCGTGTGCTCATATAGGTAATTTTTGTGGGCATAGGCATTGACGATGGCTTCCATCACCGCCCTAGGAGGATAAGAGTAGTAATCAAGCCCGCCAGAGGCTTGTTTGAGATACATCCTCTTTGCCTTTTTCTCAAAATAGGACTGAACTAGGGTTATGGCTTCAAGGATATTGCCCTTGAATAGTGGCTCCACGACTGAGGCATTGCCACCTTTCCCTAAACCCATATAATCGGTGATCGATAAAGCGGTCTCTTCTCCGTTATAGGAGTCAGAAAAAAGAAGCGAAGCGTGGCGGAGAATCTTTCTATCGTTAAAGAAACCGACGCTGAAAAGCTCTTTCTCCGTGAGCTCTTTACCTGTTTTATCTTTGTAAATCCCGTGCATTTTGCTGAAATCCTCTTTTTTGTAGAGGATATCGGAATAGACGTTGTCGTACTCGGTATAGGCGCTTTGAATGGCCATCCTTTGGATTTCCTCGGTCGTCGCCAAACGGGATTTCCCTTCATCGCGGACGAAAATCGAACCCATCCCCCCATAAGAAACAATCACCGGGCGTGAGGAGGAAAGATGGACGAAGAACTCAATTACGTATTTTTCTTCCTCTTTATTCACCTCGATGTAGCGGATATCGACATTGGGTTCGGGGTGAATGTGTTCCTTACTCTCACGCAAGAAAAGCTGAACCTGGGAATCGATGGTCTTTTTGTCCATGCCGATGAGCGAGTAGCCATCATCATCGATCCCAACATACATCGTCCCGCCACTCGTGTTAGCGAACCCTGCCACCGTTTTAAGCCAGCCGAAAGATTTATCGCCGCCATTGAGATAACGCTTGAAATCGTTCGTTTTGGTTTCGAATTCTTCTTTGATGCCTAGCTCTAGTAAACCCATACGCAGTACCTCTAAAGCCCATTTTATCGTAACTTCTAGCGAACTTCTAGCAAAACTTCTAGTGAACTTCTAGTAAATGTTGATGCTTTTTTATGTGTGCTGAGAAGCGTCTTGTTGTTAATCGACAGATACCAAAAAATATGAACAAAAAGCCGGTAGTGTTTCTTTCGTGTATGTCTCCCACGATGTCTGATGGCATTATCATAGGC
>CAVIFQ010000003.1:0-104570 GCA_963642055.1 Roseburia hominis
AGCAAAAAAACTCGGCCGAGCCGAGTTCCGACCGAAATTCATTTCGGTTTTGTTCCCTTTTAGGAACAGCAGATACTATAATCTATCCGCTAGAGGTGAATTATGTCATTAAAAGCAGGCATCGTCGGCCTTCCTAATGTTGGGAAGAGCACGTTATTCAACGCGATCACCAATTCCCACGTTTTGGCTGAGAATTATCCTTTCGCGACCATTGATCCGAATACCGGAGTCGTCATCGTCCCCGATGAAAGACTCGATTATCTTACGGATATGTGGTCCCCAAAAAAGAAAGTGAATGCCACTTTCGAGTTTTACGATATCGCCGGATTAGTGAAAGGCGCTTCGAAAGGCGAAGGCCTAGGCAACCAATTTTTGGCGGCGATCCGCGAATGCGATGCGATCGTGGAAGTGGTGCGCTGCTTTGATTCGGAGCAAGTTCTCCGTTATAACGAAGACCCTGTTGACCCCGCCAACGATATTTCAACCATCAATCTCGAGCTGGCGATGAGCGATTTATCGGCTGTCATCAACCGCATGGGCAAAATCGAATCGAAGGCGAGAATCACCAAAGACAAAACGGCCATCTACGAGATGACGATACTCACGGCTTTGAAAGAGACGTTGAGCAATGGCGATCCGGCCCGCATGGTGAAAGGGCTCAGCAAAGAGCAAATCGCCTATGCGAAAAAGAATTTCTTCTTGCTCTCGCTTAAGCCGATTCTATACGTTGCGAATGTCGCTGACAGCGATTACACCGATTTAGATCACTGCGCATATTATCAGACTGTCAAAGCGATCGCCGAGAAAGAGAACGCCGAATGCATTCCGGTTTCCTGTGCGATTGAATACGAGATAAGTCAGCTGCCGGTCGAAGAAAAGAAAGAATTTTTGGCTTCTTTGGGCGCGACTGAATCCGGTTTGGATAAACTCGTTAAATCAGCTTACAAATTGTTAGATCTTTCGACTTTCTTCACCTGCGGGAAAGACGAATGCCGGGCTTGGACTTTTCATAATGGTATGCTCGCGCCGCAATGCGCTGGCATCATCCATAGCGATTTCGAGCGTGGCTTCATCAAAGCTGAAATATATGATTTCGATTCCTTAAGGAAATATGGGAGCGAAGAAGCGGTCAAAGAAAACGGCAAGTTGCGGAGCGAAGGAAAAGAATACGTGATGAAAGACGGAGATATCGTCTTCTTCCGTTTCAACGTCTAAATATGGAATATAGAATCGGGCAAGGTGAAGACATCCATGTGACTTCCGCTAACCGCAAACTGATTTTGTCCGGAGTCGAAATCCCGTGCGAATTCGGTTTGCTCGGCCATAGCGATGCCGATGTGGTCTTCCACGCGGTGAGCGATTCCCTTTTGGGGTCTCTCGCGCTTGGCGATATCGGGCATTACTTCCCGCCGAGCGATCCATCAATCGAGGGAATCGACAGCGCAAAAATCGTTGCAAAATGCCTCTCATTAATAAAAGAAGAGGGTTTTGCAGTGAATAATATCGATGTGATGATTTTTGCGGAAAAACCAAAATTATCGCCCTATATTGGAAAAATGCGCGCAAAACTCGCCTCGATTCTTGAAATCGACGAGAAACGCGTTTCCATAAAATGCGGGACAAATGAGAAAAAAGACGCAGTCGGAAAAGGCGAAGCGATTCGCGCGACGAGCGTCGTGTTAGTGAAAAAGGAGTGAATTATGACAAGTGAAGAGTCATTACGGAAAGCCCTGCTTGAGGCCGCGAATAAAAGCGGACTAGCAATCAGAGAGAGCGATATCGTCATCGAAAACACTAAGGATCGCTCACACGGGGATTACGCCACGAATTTGGCGATGAGGTTTGCTCGTAGCAGCGGCAAAAAACCGCTCGAGCTTGCGAAACTCATCGAGAGCAATTTCTCCTGCGATGCCTGCGAGCGCCTTGAAATCGCGGGGCCTGGCTTCCTCAATTTCTTCATGAAACATGAATCTCTCGGAGGCATCGTCTCTAAAATCCTTGAGGAAGGTGAAAACTACGGACGCGGCGAGAAAAACGGCATCAAAGTAAATATCGAATATGTGTCCGCCAACCCAACTGGCGATTTGCATTTAGGTCATACCCGCGGAGCCGCTTTAGGAGACAGCACCGCGAGTCTTTATTCTTTCGCTGGATATGATGTTACCCGTGAATACTATTTGAACGACTGTGGCAACCAAGTGGCTCATCTCGGTCATTCTTTGGGTATCAGGTATCGCGAATTATTCGGCAACAATACCGAAACGCTCGGCGATGATGACTATCACGGCGCCGATCTCATCGACATCGCGAAAGCCATCAAGGAGAAATATGGCGATAAATATTTAACGGATAACGATGAGAGCCGCCAATTCTTCATCCGTTACGGCATCGATACGGAATTCGGCAAAATCCAAAAGGATTTAAGCGATTTCCGCGTCCATTTCGACAAGATTTCCTATGAATCGGATATCCGCAAAGGAACGAGAATCGAAGATACGATCAAAGAGCTTGAGGATAAAGGCTATGTTTACGTCCTTGACGGGGCCAAATACCTCAAAACTTCCGCCTTTTTGGACGATAAGGACCGCCCAATCGTGAAAAGCGATGGCTCATATACCTACTTTATGCCGGATATCTGCTACCACTACGACAAGATGAGCCGTGGATATAACTTCCTCGTCGATATGCTCGGGGCCGATCACCATGGTTACATCAACCGCATGAAGAGCGCTCTCATGATGAAGGGCTATTCAGCTGATGCGCTCAACTGCGAAATCTATCAAATCGTCAGGGTCTATAAGAATGGCGAAGAGGTGAAGATGAGCAAGCGTACGGGCAAAGCCATCACCCACCGCGAACTCGTGAATGACTGCGGGGTCGATGCCGTGCGTTATTTCTTCGCGGAGAAAGCTGGCACGAGCCATCTCGATTTCAATTACGATTTGGCCACAAGCAAGAGCAAAGATAATCCTGTCTATTATGCTCAATATGCCCATGCTCGCTGCTATTCTTTGTTATCGTTAGGAAGCGATATCGCTCTTGATCCAACGCTAAAAGGAGTTGAAGGTGGAGCGAAAGAAGCCGAACTTTTGAAGCAACTTGCGGAATTCCCTTCTTTAATCCAAAGCGCCGCAAGTTTACGCGCGCCTTATAAAGTCGCTGGTTACATCCAAAAACTATCGTCATTGGTTCATGAATATTATGCCGCCACCAAGATCATCAACCGTGATGATACCCTCGGCACCGGCGGTAGGCTCGCCCTCATGAAAGCCGCGATGATCGTCTTAGAGAACAGCCTCTCTCTGCTAGGCGTCAGCGCCCCGACGAAGATGTAGGGAAAAGCCTAGAAAAAAGAACGCAAATCGCTGGATTTGCTAGTATGATATGTCTTGTTTAACCGAAGTTTAGGAGAAACGTTATGAAATTAGATAAAAGCATGATTGAAAAAGCATATGAAGTCCTCGAGAAAAGCAACGGCAGTTTGACCTTCGCCGAGCTTGCCGATAAAGTCGCTGAAGAGCTCGAGATGACTGAAGAAGAGAAGAAAGCGCGTCTAGGAAGCCTTTACACTTCTTTATCATTAAGCGGTAAATTCGTCACTTTGACCGACAATACCTGGGATTTACGCTCCCGCCACACCTACGCGAAAGTCCATATCGATGTCAATGACGTCTATACGGAAGTCGAAGAGAGCGAAGAAGAGACGGAAGAAGAAGGCGAAGAAGGCGAAATCAAGGAAGGCGAAGACGATATGCTTTCCGAGGAAGAAGAGGGAGACGACGAGAAGAAGATGTCGGAAGAGGAAATCGAATCCCTCGGCATCAACAAATAAGCCGTTTCTTCATTTTTCACCATTAACCCCCAGCGATGTCGTGTGGGGGTCTTTTTTCTTGAAAATAGGCGATAAAATGTGCCTTTATCTCACTTTAGGCACCTTTACAAGAAACGAAAAGGAAGGATAATATCGAAGAGGTTAACTATGTATCAAAAAGAATTAGAAGCGATGATCAAGGCAGCTTACGATGCCGAGGTCTGGATAAAGAAAGTCTATGCTGAACAGTTTGAGGTCGAAATAAAAAGCGATAACTCGCCAGTGACTTCGGCCGATAAAGGCGCCGATAAATTGATTAGGGAAGAGCTTCATGCGAAATTCCCTACATATGGCTTATTGACTGAAGAGAGCAAAGACGATCTCTCACGTTTGGAAAAGGACTTCCTTTTCATCGTCGATCCAGTCGATGGCACGAAGGATTTTGTTTCCAAAGACGATGAGTTCTGCACAAATATAGCTCTGGCCTATAAAGGAGAGGTCATTGTCGGAGTAATCAACATTCCGATGAAAAACGTTCTTTATTATGCCGTTAAAGGGGAAGGGGCTTATAAACTCGAAAAAGGGAAAGAGCCAGTACGCATCCACGTGAGCGATAAAACCGATGATTTGACTGTCTATGTTTCCCGTAATTTCTGCAATGAGAAAGAGCTAGAGGCCATCAAGAACGAAGGTTCGCGCGTAGGTGCAATCGTCCAGCTTGGAGCTGCCCTCAAATTCTGCTACATCGCCGAAGGTAAGGGCGAATTGTCTTTCAGGAAAAGCGCGAACACGAAAGAATGGGATATTGCCGCGGGCGATATCATCTTAAGCGAAGCGGGTGGCATCATGCTGAAACCCGATGGCAGCAAATACAGCTATAACCGCCTCGACGTGTATAACCGCGAAGGCTACGTTTTGTCTAACCGCAAGGAAAATATCCTTTTATAAAAGAGGAAAAACAATGGATTTGCTGGGGCTCGCCTCATCAATTTTCCCAAAGTGCGTCATCACGATGAGGAGCGCTCTCTACGTCTATGGCTTAATAGACCGAGATGAGAGTGAGCCCATCGATCTCTGCCTCGCCCCTTTCCAAAAGAAAATAGACGATGAGCAAGTCAAATACTGGAACTTGCCCAAACGCCTTTTTGAAATCGGCGCTCATTATCTCGATAGGGGTGAAGAGTCCTATCTTATTTACGAATTGCCGTCACTATGTGCCCAATATCTATACTTTTACCTCAACGAGAAAATAGATGAAGCGTATTTTCTTGAGGGCGTGAAAGCCATCAAAAAGGCTTACGAAGGGCGAGATAAAGAAAAAGCGGAGATGAGGGACCATCTTTATTTGTATCCTCAAGCCCGCGTTTTGATGTCGTTATTCGACAAATATGTTCTATAGGCCTTTTTTGGCTAACTCGATTTCTCGATTTTCCGCTTCTTTTTTGGCGGCTTCTTCGGCATCTTTGCCTTCTTTTCTCGCCAAATAGGCCTCTTTCACGTCTTCTGGAACTTCGCCTGAGGCGCTTACGCCGATGACGCCTGGCACTTCTTCGCAGAGGATGATCTCGACGCCGGAAGCGATATCGTCAAGAGCGTAAGAGCAGCCTTCGCAAGCCCCTTTCATGGTCAAATAGACGATGCCGTCTTTAAAGCCGATCAATTCGACATCGCCGCCATCTCTGTAAAGGAAAGGGCGCACCTTGTCGAGCACGGTTTCGATTTGTTCTTCGATAGTCTCTTCCATAGCAAGGCATATTCTAGTTATCTGCCCCTTCCTTCGCAAGGAAGATGATTGCCCTCCTTCTTACTCTTAGTAAGAAACTCCCCTTTTTCTTTCCTTTTTTCACCCATTCTCTATAATTGTTCCGTTTTATGGAAGCGAATGAAGTAAGAAACGCGGAAAGGAAAATACTCGGGGCTTTGAGGATTCTTTATGATGCAGGCTTCTTGGTGAATAGGCTCGGTTTAGCGAAAGTCATAAGAGGCGAAGCGGATGGGGAAACTTCCCCAGTCGCCTATCTATCTTGCTTTGGCTACGCCCCTTCTTTATCGAGAAGGACGATTTCTCTTCGTCTCACGCATCTGCTCAAAAAAGGAATGGTGGAGATACGTCAAGCGTATAAAATCGATGATGCCATCTTTTTGACGGAAGAAGGCGAAAAGCGCGCCAACACGAAAATAATCATGAGTAAATCCCTTTTCGAAAAGGAGAACAAAAACATCATTCGCTACAAAGGAGAACTATGAAAAAAGAATTGGCAAAATTCGAGGACTGGCCTTTCGTTTGCCCGAAAACCTCGACCGTCGTCAGCAAACTAAACGCCCTCACTACGGAATTCAAAGGGGCGAAAAGTGAAGAAGAAGCTTATGCCGCTTTCAAGAAAATGAGCCGCTACAGCGACAAAATCCAAGACGATATCACTCACGTCCAAGTGCTCTTCTCTTTGGAGACCACTAACCCCATTTACGAGAAAGCGATGAATTCTTTAAACGAAGGATTACCGCTCATTCAGGTGGCTTCATTAGAATTCACGAAAGCTGTTTTAGAAAGCCCCTTCCGTCCGTATTTAGAGAAAAAACTTGGCAATTTCCTCTTCAAAAAGTATGAATACGCTTTGAAGAGCTTCGATGAAAGAATCGTCGAGGAAGCCCAAAAAGAGAATGAATTGGTGATGAAATACGAAGCAGCCATTGCCTCGATGAAAGTGGAATTCCGCGGAAATAGCTACAACCTTCCGCAGATGGGCAAATTCCTCATCGATAATGACCGCGAAACGAGGAAAGAGGCCGCGAAAGCCTATTACGGCTACCTTGAAACAAGAGCCGATGAGCTTGAGGATATCTATTCAGAACTCGTGAAAGTACGCGATACGATGGCGAAGAAACTCGGATACAAAAACTATGTTGAACTTGCCTATATCCGCATGAGCCGTTTCGATTACGATCAAAATCTCGTCTCTTCCTACCGTGAGCAAATCCACGATGTCGTCACCCCACTAGTCAACAAACTAAAGAGGGATCAGTTCAAGCGCCTTGATATCAAAACGCCGAAAGTCTATGACATGGGCGTGATGTTTAAAGGCGGGAACCCAACCCCAATCGGAACGACGGAAGAAAAAGTCGAGCACGCGAAGAAAATGTATGACGCCCTTTCTAGCGATACTTCCTATTTCTTCTCCTTCATGGTTGATCATCATTTGATGTTCCTTGACGCCAAACCTGGCAAGCAATCGGGCGGATATATGACCTATTTCCCAGTCCATGGCTGCCCCATCATCTTCTCGAACTTCAACGGGACGAGCGGCGATGTCGACGTCTTGACCCATGAGTTTGGGCACAGTTTCCAAGCTTATTTATCGCGCAACATCAAAGTCGCGGAGAACCGCGCCCCGACGATGGAATCATGCGAAATCCACTCCATGTCGATGGAATTCTTCGCTGAGCCGTATATGGATCTCTTCTTCGCTGAGCCTGATAAATACCGTTATCTCCATTTAGCCGATTCGATTTCCTTCTTGCCGTACGGCGTGACCGTCGATGAGTTCCAGGAGTGGGTCTACGAACATCCGAACGCCAATAAAGAGGAACGCGATGAAGAGTGGCACCGCCTTGAGGAGAAATACACCCCGTGGAAAGTCAAACTCGAAAAGGATTGCCCATACTTGTTCTCTGGCCACCGCTGGCTCACCCAGACGCACATCTTCTCTTCGCCTTTCTATTACATCGATTACACTTTGGCCCAAGTCTGCGCCTTCGAGTTCTTCAACCTCGACCGCAAGAATCACGAAAAAGCCTGGAAAAAGTACACGAAGCTTTGCAAATTGGGCGGCAATTACCCATTCCAGACGCTTCTATCGATGGTTGGCTTAAAGAGTCCGTTTGCGGAAGGCACGCTCAAAAAGACCATCAATCCGTTGAAGAAAGTCTTAAACGGCTATCACGCCGAGAACTTCTAAAAAAGAGCGGGGCCGAAATTGCCCCGCTTTTCAAATGCTTGCGTAATAAGAGATGGCTTTTTCTAGAGCCTCGGAGAATTCTTTCTCATCCATGTTGGCTTTCAAAGAGCTGATGAATAAACGCGAAAAAGCGGGCACGAGCTCGGGATTTCGTTTGATTTTGGCTTCAATTTCCTCTTTTGAGAGGTCGCCGGATTTGGCCAAAAGCTCGATGATGCCATCTTCTTCGCTCAAAGGGGCGTAGAAACGATCAAGCAGAGGGTAGGAGAAGCGGTAGATGACTTCTCCTTTTTTGGCGATTCTGCCGTTCTTTTTGAGCAACTCTTCCAAAAGACGCTTCTCGGCTTTCGCGCGGTCGGCGATATGGGTGTCGACCTCGAGCTCGATGATCGGGGTTAGGCCGCTTTTCAAAGCTTCGCGGGCGACGTTTTGCGTTTTCTTGACGGCCGCTTTGATGAGCGAAGAGTCGCTAGAATAGATAAAAGACCTTATTTTAATTCCCTTAAACTGCTTTAAATGGGCGAAAGCAAGGCGCATTTTAAGCTCGTCTTTTGAGAAAGAGGGGACTTTGAGGCCGTGTTCGTCTTTACTGACCCCATCATCGATCTTTAGATAAGATGAGATATCCTTCTCTAGCAAAAAAGCCGGCACGCTTTTTCCGTCAATCTCTTCGTAAGCACTGTCTAATGGCAAGATGGCCCCCTCGATGGAAGAAGAGGAAAAAGCGGGGTTTTGCAAGATGCGGTTACGGAGAGATGAGAATTCCTTCAGTAATGAAACAAAGGAAAAATTCGGCGAAAAAGAGTAGCCGTATTGCTCGAGGATGCGCTTTACGGAAGCAGGGCTAGTCTCATCAAGCGCGACAAAAAACTTTCTTTTCCCGAATTCGTTTTCCACTACTTCGTTTTCCCGAATTTATTATTTAGATAACTGATGAAAGCGGTGGGGGAAGCCTCTTTCCCGATTACCTGCTTAATCCAACCGTTCGGGGTCAAGTAATCGTAAGCGAAATCGTTTTCTTTGAGCCAAGAGAGGATTTCGTCCATTTTCCCAGCCTGCACCAAATCGAGTAAGCCGATTTCTTCATTCATCTTCTCGCGGATTTCGGCGCCATAGATGTTCCCTAAAGCGTAGCTTGGGAAGTAGCCGAATTCGGCATCGGTCCAGTGGATATCCTGCATGCAGCCGTCTTTATCGGAGTTAACATCCACGCCGAGGTACGATTTGTATTTCTCTTTCCAGATAGCCGGCACGTCTTTGCACTCGATTTTGCCGTTTATCAAATCGCGCTCGATTTCGTAACGGATGATGATATGGAGAGTGTAGGTCAATTCATCTGCTTCAGTGCGGATTAGGCCTGGTTCGACGTGATTGATGGTCAAATAGAAGTCCTCATCGCTCATATACGCAAAGCCTGGATCGAGGTCTTTTGCGACTAATTTCTTGAGGCGTGGGGCGAATTCTTCGCTCCGCCCGATGAGATTCTCGTAGAAGCGAGAATGGGTCTCGCAGTTGGCGGAAGTGGCGAGATTCTCGACGAAATTGTCGTATTCCTCATCGCTCTTGTTCTGGAATTGGAGACAATGTCCGCCTTCATGAAGGATGGTGAAGAGGTTGCTTCGATAATCGCTGACGAGATATTTGGTGGTAAGACGCGCATCATGACGATAAATATCGCTTGAGAAAGGATGGGCGCTCACTTTGAGCATGCCGCCATCTTTATCAAAACCGATCAAATCAAGGAGGTCATAAGAGAGATTGAGTTGTTTAGCGATCGGCATCGGCTTGATGGGCGGAAGAGGATGCGCAGCTTGTTTGGAGATAGCCATCGGAAGGAGTCTCATGATGGCTTTTTTGATCGGGGCGAAGAGAGAATCGAGATATTCGGTCGTTTCGCCCGGCTCATAGGAATCAAGCAAAGCATCATATGGCGTTTTCATTCCGCTCTTCATGCGGGCTTTGGCCAAAAGGCGCGCCCAATTGACGCATTCTTCCCAATAGGGGAGCCACTTTTCAAAATCGGAGGTATTGCGGTATAAGCGCCACATCTCATTGCTCTTGCTGAAGGCTTTTTTGGCTGAGGTATAGTCTTTGAGCGAGACTTTTTCCATGAGGGAAATCTCATCATCGAGGACAGTGAAGAGGCGTTTTTCATAAGGAGAAAGGCCTTTTTGCTCCAATCCGCGCTTCACGAGATTCTTGAAGGAGGCCTCTTGGGAGATGGAGGCCAAAGAAGAATCGTAAAAGGCCAAAAGGTTGGACTGATCCTCGATTGATTTATTGGGAGCAGCGGTGGCCAAATCGTAATAAAGGAGATTCACGAGATAACGGAGTCTTCTCCTCTTTTCCAAATATGGCCGCAATGCTTCAAAGTAAAGGTTATGTTTCATGGTTTTCCCTCGTCTTGCGCTTATTTTCGCACGCGCGCGAAAGATAACAAGAGGAATTGCCCTTACTGAAGGGTTTTATGAAGAGAGTAAACGAGGAAGGGAAATGCTGTATAATGGAGTTGCTCGTTTGAGCGCGGGTCCCAAATTGTTCCCCTACATTTCGTAATAGGAGCCCTGACTGGAGATAACCTGTGTTGAAAGCCCATCTTGAATGGGAATCCTGACGGTTTGACCAAGAGCCCCACCTCCCATTTTGAGAGGAAACACGAAGGGACCCTTTTTAAAAAGAGAAGCAATAGTCGAGCGTTTTGGATTTATCATGAACGAATAGAGGAATAAAAAATGAAGGCTTTTGAGGAAGTAGAGAAGAATTTCGGCTTCGGTTGCATGAGGTTGCCGCTTAAAGAAGGCAAAGTCGATTATGAAGAATTCAGCAAAATGATCGACCTTTTCATGGAACGCGGTTTCAATTATTTCGATACGGCGAAAGTCTATCTCGAGGGACAAAGTGAGACGGCTCTACGCGTCTGCTTGGTTAAGCGTTACCCGCGTTCGAGTTTCTTCTTCGTCAATAAATTGTCCAATAGCTGTTTCAATAAAGAAGAAGAGATAATCCCCTTATTCAAAAAGCAGCTTGAGGCGACGGGTTTAGAGTATTTCGACCTTTACCTCATGCATGCCCAAAATAAGCAGATCTTTGAGAAATACAAGCGCTGCCATGCTTATGAGACGGCCTTCCGCCTCAAAAAAGAAGGCAAAGTTAAGCATGTTGGGCTTTCCTTTCACGATAAAGCTGAGGTGCTAGATGAAATCTTGACCGAATATCCGGAAATCGAAGCCGTCCAGATTCAGCTCAATTATCTCGATTTCGATGATCCAGCCATCCAATCGCGCCTTTGTTACGAGGTCTGCGTCAAACACCATAAGCCCGTCATCGTGATGGAACCGGTGAAAGGCGGCAATTTGGCGAACCTCCCTGATGATGCCAAAGGCTATATCAAGGAACTTCACGGAGGGAGCGAGGCAAGTTACGCCATCCGCTTTGCCGCCGGTTTCGATAACGTATTCATGGTTTTATCGGGCATGAGCAATATGGAGCAAATGGAAGATAATCTTTCCTTCATGTCCGATTTCAAGAAGCTCGATGCCCAGGAGATGAAAGCAATTGAAGAAGTGCGAAAGGTCTTTGCCTCAAAGCATCTTATCGCTTGCACGGGTTGCCGTTACTGCGTTGATGGCTGCCCGAAGAAAATCGCGATCCCCAATCTCTTCTCCTGCATGAACACCCATCGTCTTTATAAAGATTGGAATTCTTCTTATTACTACGAAAACGTCTATACGAAAAGTAACGGGAAGGCGAGCGACTGCATTAAGTGCGGCAAGTGCGAAAAATCGTGCCCTCAGCATCTTCCGATCCGCTCTCTTTTAGTGGAAGTCGCCAAAGAATTCGAGAAGAAATAAAAGTGAAAAACGAAAATTTCGATGGCTTTTTGCGCCGATAATCGATTTTTCGCCCAATTTGGGATTGAAACAAAAAAACGGCCAAGAGGCCGTAATAATCTTTTTTGGTGCCCGAGACCGGACTCGAACCGGTAAGGATTTAACTCCATTGGATTTTAAGTCCAACGTGTTTACCATTTCACCACTCGGGCATCTGGCTTTTGAAGAGAAACGCCTCCATGCGCCTACGCGCCGGAGGCGATTGCTTCGTTGGTCTCCCGTGACGGGCTCGAACCGTCGACCCCTTGATTAAAAGTCAAGTGCTCTACCACTGAGCTAACGGGAGATTATGGCTGGGATGGCTGGGATCGGACCAGCGAATGACAGAGTCAAAGTCTGTTGCCTTACCACTTGGCTACATCCCAAGAATGGTGGGCGAAGATGGATTTGAACCACCGAACCCTGAGGAGCTGATTTACAGTCAGCCGCGTTTGGCCACTTCGCTATTCACCCACTGATTTCGTCACCGCACGTTAAGGCTAATGATGGTGGATGCTACAGGTTTCGAACCTGTGACCCCCGCCTTGTAAGGGCGATGCTCTCCCGCTGAGCTAAGCATCCACAAGAGTGCGCCCGCAAAACGTGCCCAATAAATATACCATTGAGGTTTATGCCCGTCAACGAATAAAAAAGCCCTTTTTCAGGGCTTGTGATTTGTGGGATAAATCCTTTAGAATCCAGGCTTCCCAAGAAGGTGGAACATATTGTGTTTGTACACCTCAACGCCAGGTTGATTGAAGGGATTTACTTCGTTGAGATAAGCGCTCATCGCGCAGGCTCTTTCCATGAAATAGAAGAAGTAGCCGAGGTTATGTGCGCTCATTTCCTCCATTTCGAGGACGACGTTGTCGTTTTTGCCAGTGTCGGTGTGGGCGCGGATAGTCCCTTCAAGAGCTTTATCTTGGACCCAGCCGAGATCTTTGCCGGCTAGATAGTTAAGACCGTCGAGATTCTGCGCATCATGAGGCAAAGGCAAGGAATCGCGGTGTTTATTTAAGCGGAGAGTCGTCTCGAAGAAAACCTTCGTGCCTTCTTGGATGAATTGGCCCATCGAGTGGAGGTCGGTGGTGAAAGTGGCGCTTGCTGGGAGGAGTCCCTTGCCGTCCTTTCCTTCGCTTTCCCCGAAGAGCTGTTTCCACCATTCCCCGATTTGGACGAATGAAGGAACATAGGTAATGAAGAATTCGACGGATTTATGGTACTTTTGGTACATCTCGTGACGGATCAAAGCGTATTTGTAGCACTCGTTCTCGTCAATATTCGGATTTGAGCAGTCGATTCTGGCTTCGGCACTTCCTTTGAGGATTTCCTCAGGGTCGATGCCAGCAACGGCGATTGGGAAGAGACCGACGGCGGTTTGAACGCTGTAACGGCCACCGATATTGGCTGGGAGGACAAAGCGGACGTAGCCTTCGTTTTTGGCGAGAGTCAAAAGGGCGCCGTTATCTTTATCAGTGGTGGCGAAGATCGATTTTCTAGCCATCTCGACGCCGACGTTTTTCTCTAGCAATTCTTTGAGCAAACGGAAAGAGACGCTTGTCTCAGTGGTGGTTCCGCTCTTGGAGATGACGTTGATGGCGAATTTCTTGCCTTTTAGATAGCTTAAGACTTGTGAGACATAAGTAGGATCGAGGGTTTGACCCATGAAGATGATCTCTGGTTTGTTCTTGCCGTATAGTCCATTAATCGCTTCAATGGCGGCTCTTGCCCCCAAATAGCTTCCGCCGATGCCGGCGACGACGAGCACATCGTAGTTTTCACGGACGTATTTCGCGCTTTCTTTGATGAGCTCAAGCTCCTTCTTGTCATAATTGATTGGATAGTCGACCCATCCTAAAAAATCGGAACCTTTGCCCGTTCCATTTTTGATCATGGCGTCGATTTCGGCTACTTTCTCTTTGTATTCGCCGTAATTTACCTTGTTTACGAGATTTTCATCTTTGCATTTGATGATCATGATTTTTCTCCTTATTTATTCGTGAGAGGAGGAAAGGCTTTCCTCCACCCATTTTGCCAAATTGTTGCGCAGCATCGAGCAATCCACTTCGCTAGAAGGGATTTTTTTCTTTTTGAAGTAGTGGCGGTTATGCCCCTCGCCGAGTTTTTTCTTGGAAACGCGGATTGAATGGTTATTCTCGTCAATATCGATGATTTTGACTTTGTGAATGCTCCCAACGGGGAGAGAGGAGGCCAAACTGAGGATGAACTTTTTGCTGACTTCCGAGATATGTAGCAGTCCTGTTTCGCCATCGTCAAAAAGGACGATTGCGTAGCGAGGGTAAACGCGCACGATTGTTCCTTCCGTTATATCACCGACTTTATACATAATTTTGTTTTGAGAGAAAGACCGTTTTATCGAATGGCTCGGTTATCTTGATATTGTTTTTCTCACCGATAACGATGCTTGAGGCTATTCCTAATTCTCCTAGTAGCAACGAACCTTCATCAGTATAGAGCTTTTCTCTTTCCTTGGCTTTATTTTCTGCTTCCAAAAGCAGGGAGAAGCGGAAAGTCTGCGGGGTTTGGAGCGCATATATCTTTGAGCGGTCAAGATAAGAGCGTATAGTCCCATTTTCCGAAAAAGCGAGAGAATCGCTGGCCGGTATTGCCGTAACGGCAGCGCCTTTTTCCCTTGCTATGCGGATATTCTCGGAAATCATTTTTTCGCTGATGCTTGGTCGATCGCCATCATGGATTAGTACGATATTGTTACCATCGATATTCTCGTTAGCTAAAAAAGAGAGGGCTAAAAAGACGCTCTCTTGACGGCTATTTCCGCCACAAATGATGTGACGATTTTTCGTTAAGCCGGCTCTTTTGAGGATTTCCTCGGTTTTCTTTTCGAAATTCTTAGGAACGACGAAGACAATGGAGGAAATATAGGGTGAGGAATCGATGGTTCTGGCAGCATAAAGAAAAAGCTCTTGTCCGCCCATTTGGATGAACTGTTTCGGGAAAGGCGAATTGAAGCGCTCGCCTTTTCCAGCCATTAGCAATATTGCGGTAGCCGTTTCTTTTTCCATGCGGGCTCTATCTTAGCATATTTTCTTTTGTGCATGGGCCTTCGCGCTTCTTCTTCCTTTAGGAAGGCATTTTTTCGATTTCCTATATTATTCTTTTCCCCTTCATAGTATTGTTTTCTTAGGAAAGGAAGCGTGTTTATGGACTCATATATCAAATGGATGGAAAAGAATCCGAAGTGGCTTAAGCTTGTGCTCTGCATTTCGGTTCTCGATATTTCCTGGGCTATTTGGAGAATCTTGAAAGCCGTCAAACACAACAATACCCTTGAGCTCGTGCTCGGTATCTTGTGGATTTTGTTCGGCGGGACCGTTGGCTGGATTCTTGATGTCGTTTTCATTGCCCTATTCGACT
Source organism: Roseburia hominis (assembly GCA_963642055.1). GTDB lineage: Bacteria > Bacillota_I > Bacilli_A > RFN20 > CAG-826 > UBA4951. The sequence continues at coordinate 15,033 of CAVIFQ010000003.1, forward strand.
ACCCATTCTGGTTCAAATAAAAAAGGGGAAATAGAAAAGCGCCGGTGATTCGCTCCCGGCGCTTTTTGCGTCTTTATTTGTTTTTGTTCTCTCTTTTTCCGAGGGTCTCGTTGATGGCAACGCCTTGGATAATGAGATGCATGACTTTATCGAGTTCTTTCCCTTCTCGGTAGTCCGCTGGGCAAACATAATTGACGCGCCCATCGCGGTAGAGGTCCTGAACTTTTTCCTCTTTCCCCTTTCCGTATACCGCGATTGATTTGCCACCGTTATTTTTCGCGATGATCATGGCGGGGATGTCGGTCATCCCGTCTCCGATATAGACGATATTGCTGTAGGGGATACGGTGAAGTGGGGTTTTCGCATTCACGCTCACATCATCGCTCAAGTCGTAAGCGCCTTTGCTGATGCGGTAGAAGTACTGCGTCTTCTGGGTGTAATTGATGACTTGCTTCGGCCAAATCGGCTCTTTGGTCACTGGATCGAAGAGATATTCGCAGGCATATAGAGCTCGGAATTCCTTGGCGATTGAGCAGCCTTCGACGATTTCTTTGTTGCCGCTTGAGATTAAATAGTGCTCGACTTTGATTCCGAGATCGTTGCCAAAGGAATTAATGCGCGAGAACCATTCCTCGACTCCAGGGAAGAACTCAACGCTTTTCCCCATTTCCCTCATCCAGTCCCGCGTCATCTTCACGCCTTTCTCTTTGGCGGTTTTCATCATCATATATAAATAGGATAGGGTTCTTTCTAAACCTGTCTTTTCGCTCAGTTCCGTGGTTTTGCCCCAGAAATCGGCTGGTGTCATTCCCATGGCTGGGATGAAGCCGAAATTCTGCATATCGCTGGTTGCGAGAGTGCTATCGAAGTCGTAGCAGATGGCAACGATCGGTTTTCTAGCCATTATTCTTCCTCCTAGAGGGTAAATAAGTGTAAAACTCTTTACCGTTTTCGTCAAATTTCGTGAAAAGAATGGCGCTTTTGTGCGGTTTTTGAAAAAGAGGCATCAAAAAATCGACGTTATTTTTCCCAAAAGGGAGCGAAGAGGATATAGAATAGTTGCCGTTATGTTTTGGCGCATTTTTGCTTTAGTTGTAACCATAATGCTCGTCCTATATCTAATCGGGTTTTTCTATTGCTTCGCCTTGCTCCATTCCTTCAAAAAGAAACTTAAAAAACGCATTGTCGGCGTTTCCATCGTTTTCAGTGAGAAGAAAGAGATTTTGCTCGCTCTTGATGCCTATTATAGAGACGCGAAAATGGAATATGAGGAAGAAGATCTTGCTTGCGTACGCGAAGTAGCGTCCTTGAATAATGGACGCATCAAGGAAGCTGATATCCCTTATTACCGCGATTCGCTGCAAAAATTAGAGAAGAGATTGCGCTTTAAAGCCGATTCGAATAGCTGGATCAAAGCCGGAAGCGATTACGAGACGATGACTTCCTTTTTATCTGACCTCAATAAAAATTATCGAAGAATTGTCGCGATATATAACAGCGATCTACTCGGTTATGAGTATTGGCGGAGGCGTTGGCCTTACCATTATCTTTTCGTTTTGCTGGGATTCCGGAAAAAAGAGCGTCTCAATTAGAAATAAAGTTCATAATCGACGAGCCCGTCATAGAAGTCTTTTTCATGGCTGACGATGATGACTCCGCCCGGAAAAGATTCAATAGCCTCGAAGAGGGCGTCTTTTGCTTTCTGATCCAAGTGGTTGGTAGGTTCATCAAGGACCAGGAAATTGGTTTTCTTCAAAGTCATGGCAGCGAATCTTGCCTTTGTGACTTCTCCTCCCGAAAGCTCGCTCATTTTTCTCATCGCAAGCTCTTTTCTCACGCCGACCGCCCCGAGGGCGCTCCTGACTTGAGTGTTGTTGAGCGAGGGGTAAAGAGAGTGGATATAGTCAAACGGGGTTAAGGAAAGATCGATTTTTTCATCTTGGCTGAAGTAATTGATGGTGGTGCCCTCTAGCCAATGATATTCGCCTCCTAAAGAGGGAATGATTCCTAAAATCGTTTTCAAAAACGTGGTTTTACCAACGCCGTTTTGACCTAAAATCGCAATCTTCTCGCCACGTTTCAAAACGAAGGAAATCGGATCAAGCAGCGGGGTTTTGTAGCCGATATTGAGCATTTCGACCTTCAAAGGAAGCTCTCCGACATCGTGAGTGAAAGGGAAGAGGAAGTGGACCCGTCCTTCTTCTTTGCCAGGCGCTTCCATCACGTCTAGATGGGCTAAACGGGCGCGGTGGCTTTTTGCCGCTTTTGAAGAGGTGGCTCTCACGATGTGCTTCGCGATGAATATCTCCTCTTTTTTGATGTAGCGTTGCTGTGCTTCATAATTCTTCGCATATTGTTCTTTGTCGAGCTCATGCTGAGACAAGAAGTGGTCATAATCGCCCTTGTAACGGGTGATGGTTCCATTTTCCAAAACGAAGACGACGCCTGCTATTTTTCGGAGGAATTCTTGATCGTGACTCACCACCAAGAAAGCCTTTGGGTAAGAAGAAAGATATGAGCTGAGCCACGTGACTTGGCTCTGATCGAGGAAGTTGGTTGGCTCATCCATCAAAAGAACGTCTTTTTCTTCAAGCAGCATCTTCGCTAGATACGCTTTTTCTCTTTGTCCGCTCGAGAGTTCGCGAAGCGGCATCTCAAGATGGCTTTTTGGGAAACCTAAGCCATCGACCAGGCGCCCGACTTTCTCTTCCAAAGCATAAAAAGAGGCATCATTGAGCTCATTTTGGATACGTTCGGCCTTTTCGAGGAGCTTTTCGAAATTCTCGCTCGTTGTTGCTTCTTCGTAATACTGTTCCATGAGTTTCTCTTTTTTGAAGAGATGCTCGTAGACCCCGTATAAGTATTCGCTGACCGTGATATCTTGCTTAACTTTGAGCTGCTGATCGAGATAAGAATAGGTTACGTGCGGTTCCCAGACGATTCTTCCTTCATCCGGCAAAAGCTCTCCGACAAGAAGATTCAAGAGGGTCGTTTTGCCTGACCCGTTGATGCCTACGAGCGTGCAGTGCTCACCAGGGTTAATCTTGAAAGAGACTTTTTTGTAAAGTTCTTTGTCGCTGTAGTTATAAGTTAGATTCTCAACGCTGATTAAGGCCATACGATGAATAAATATAGCAAAAGTAACGATGTTTCTTAACGAAAAGACTTCTAGCGGATGATTTTTATGGCGCCATCAGCGACCAAAACGCAGCCAGTTGCGAAAGTGCCAATCGCCAAAAATCTTTCAGGGGCGAAAAGAATGTAGCATCCTATTGCAAAATAAAGGACGATTTCGACGATATTCCAGATGAAATCGAAGAGGCTTTTCTTCCTCGTCCTTGGAAGTGAAACAGACATCAAAATCGCAAAGATTAGGAAGAAAATGCCAAAGAACCAATTGGCGAAGAAATCGATATTGCCCTCTTTTGCCCATAAAGCTCCATAAAGGATGGAGGAAAATAGCAGGAACAAAAGCCTCATTTTCTGACTTTTGAAATTCCATTTGGCCTTTATGAGATAAAAAATGCACAAAACGAGTTCCAAAAGGAGCAAAGCGCTGACGATCACGGTGGCGGTAATAGGGAGAGCGGAGCTTGGAATGACCAAGAAGATGATTCCGAAGAATATCATCACAAGGCCATAGAACATGTTGCTCAAGAAGAATTCCGATATCTTGTTAATGCTTTTCAAATCATGAACAGAGGAACCGAAAAAGAGCGACAAGGTTACTTTGCGCCTTGCTTTCTCGTTTTTCCTTGAGACATGGAAGGTCTTAACCAAGACATTCTCAAATGTTTTTGCTGGATCCTTTCCAAGCTCAAAGAGGGTTTTCGCTCCGTTTTTCGAAAGGGCGTCAAACATTGTGTCGATGAATGATTCCTTTTCTTTGGGGCTCAGATTCTCGATAAGGGCATCGAGCGTTCTTTGAATCCAGACGGCGTTTGGATCGTTTTTCTCAGCCACTGAAAAAGAGCCGTTTTCGATTTGCCAACTGAGAATGCCGTGGCTCATGATGCCTCTTTCGCTGCTTTTCAGAATCGTGGTGGAGGAAAAATCCATTTTGAAGATCTTGGCGACGACATCGTATTCAGGCTCGTAAGCCCTGACTTTATCATCGATGCGATGCGTTGCGACTTCAGGGAAAACATCCTTGCTTAAGCCAGGCCCATCCAATAGGTATATAAGCTCGATTTTGTCTAATTCCTCTTTCGAGCAGTTTAGGGTGGAGAACAAGGCAAGATTGCTTCCTTTTGAGTGCCCCATGACGTAGGCTTTATTGGTTTTGGAGAGCATTTCCTCAAGATAAGAAAGCGCCTGTTCCTGGCAAGGCGTTTTCATGAAGGAGAGCATGCAGTCTTCTTTCCAGCCGACGAGCGACTCGTCGGTGCCGCGATACGCAATAGCTTCTTCACCCTCTTTCAAAGTGAATGAAACGGCGGAGAATTGCGTGGTTAATTTTTCATCATGAACGTCGACATAGTCGTGAATTGCAAGGTTTTTGAAACGAACGCTTTGCAAAACCGCCTCCAAAAATTTGGCATAAAGTTCCTTTTTAAAAGGGTAATCAAGGGCCAAAAAACGGGGCGTTTCTTTCTCTTTGAGCTTACTCACGGCTTCTACGAAGCTCATGTTGTCTTCTTTTGCCAAAACGCTTGAGAAATCGATATAGGAAAGGGAGCATAAAACCATCGAGTCCATATCGCAAAAAGGGACTGCGTCAAAGCTTAAATTTCCTCTCCATGACAAGTAATCAATCAGGTTTCCCATACCTGGGTATTATATAAGGATATATAGATTTGAGTAATCTTTTGTGAACCCTCTTAAGTAAGAAAAAAGACCAACCGATTTGATTGGTCAATAATTCATTGGTGCGGGAAACCAGAATCGAACTGGCATGAGTTGCCTCATACGCCCCTCAAACGTACGCGTCTACCATTTCCGCCATTCCCGCGGCGAAATGAATTATAGTTAGCGGATTGACCTTTTGCAATCGCGATTTACGCGAACTTCGGGAAGAAGAGGCAAGCCATCGCAAAATAGATGAGAAGCGTGGTCACGTCCATCACTGTCGTTAGAAGCGGTTGAGCGAGTAAAGCTGGGTCTTTTTTGATGGCGGCGGCCCCCATACAGAGGAGAGTTCCGATGACTTTCGAGACGCTGATGGCCGCAAACATGGTAAGGGCGACCAAAGCGGAAAAGGTGAGGGCGTGAATAGCGAATTCGCCAGCGAGAGGGCCGGAGAAGACTAAACCCGTCCAGACGGAATAATTGGTGAAATCGTACTGCTGGCCGTTCATATCGGTAATGGAACCAACACTTACGATGCCAGTGTATTCTTCCAAGGTGATCCAAATAAAGGCGAAAACGGCGACGAAAGAAGCGATCAAAATCGAACTCTTGAACTCACGCCAGAGAACTTTCATGGTTTCTTTCGGTGAGAATTCCTTCATGGCCAAAGAGCGAATCATCATGCCGGTCGTTTGCCCGCCGGCGTTTCCGCCCGTATCCATCAAAGTCGGAACAAAAGAGATAAGGATCGGAAGGCTTTGAAAAATCTGCTGGGTCTCCAAGCGGTTAAGAACCATGGTGGTGAAGGTGCCAAGGATCAAAAGCCCGATAATCCAGGGGTAGCATTTTTTGGCATTATCCCAGATAGTGAGCTCCATATAGGGCTTTTCCGTCGGCTCCATCTTGGAGATACGGGCGATATCCTCGTTATTCTCTTCGGTGATGACATCGACCGCGTCATCGACGGTGACGATACCAATCAAGCAGTCATCGTCATTCAAAACCGCCATGGCGTTGAGGTCATAGCGTCTGAACATATTGGCGACTTCCTCTTTATCGGTCGAGGAATGGCAAGAAGGGGCATCCTTGTTCATGATGTCCATGAGTTTCTGATCTTCAGAAGAGAAAATGAGGTCGTCTAGGTCGACCGTGCCGACGAATTTCCGTCTCTCGTTGCGGACGAAAATGGTGAAGACGGTTTCGGCGTCTTTGCCTTTCGCGCGGATTTCTTCGATCGCCTTTTTGACGGTCTCTCCCTGTTTGAATTCCAAGAATTCCGTGGTCATGATGGCCCCGGCGGTGTCGGGTTTGTATTTAAGGAGCACGTTGATGTCATCGCGCATGTCCTTGCTCGCCAAGCGAAGGACTCTGCTTGCTAAATTGGCGGGCATGTCGCCGACAGCATCGGTCACATCGTCAGCCGATTGCTCGTTGATGAGGGCTACGAGCTCCTTGTCGGTCATGGCTCTCACGAGCTCTTCTTTTTTATCTTGGCTCAGTTCGTCGAATAGAGGGGCGCTTGCCTCACTTGGCACGTCGCGGAAAAGGGTAATGAGCGTTTTGATGTCGAGTTCTTCGGCAGCCTCGGCGATATCGATATCGGGGACTGTTTCGAAAATCTCCTTCAGTTTGGCCCGATTATGGGTTGAAATGGCGCTTTCAAGTTCCTCTGTCGAGACCTTTTTGACGTTGATTTCCTCACTGGTCTCGTTGTCTATAGAAGTCATATCTTGCGCATTTTTCTCATCATCTTCGATATACATGGGATATCCTCCTTTTTGACGACGCTAGTTTATCCACTTTGTCTTTCGAAGGGTAGAGGAAAAATGCCAATTTCGCTCACCCTTCTTTAGGGGTATTTTCTCTTCATCCAGCGAGATAATGTGGCTTTTCGCAAAGCGAGGCACCTATTTCCTCACAAAAAGCGGTTTGGAGTTCTATAATATCGGCGTCAATCAACGAGGAGATAAATAATGGAAGAAAAGACATTCGTAGTTGAAACCAGCGCCCGCCACATCCACGTGACGCAAGAAGCGCTTGATTATTTGCTTGATGCGAAAGACGGCGAGCACGCTGAACTCAAAGTCCGCGCCCCGCTTTCTCAGCCCGGGCAATTCGTGAGTTTCACGAGACTCAATCTCGTCGGCCCAGTCAATCCGAAGACCGGAAAAGAGAGAGCCATCAATGGCGTCTCCATCTTAGGACCAGTGAGAAGCGGCAACCAAGTCGAGGTTTCCTTGACCGATGCGAGAACCTTGGGCGTGAATGCCCCCATCCGCGAATCGGGCGACACCAAAGGAAGCGCCCCAATCGCCTTAGTCAATCCGGAAAACGGCAAGCGCCTTGATTTATCGGAAGGCTGCATCGTCGCCAAAAGACACATCCATATGACCCCGGCCGATGCGGAGAATTTCGGCGTCAAAAACGGCGACATCGTGCGCGTTCTTATTAAAGGTAACGGGCGCGAGACGATTTTCGGTGATACCGTCATCCGCGTTTCCGATAAGTATCATCTCAATATGCATATCGACACCGACGAGAGCAACGCCGCCAATGCTGGCGGAAAAGAGCCGGTGCTCGGCGTAATCGTCAAATAACGATGGAAAAAGAGTTCCATTACGCTCCGAAAGGAGTTTGTTCCCGCGAGATGATCATCACCTATGAAGATGGGATCATCAAAGATTTCAAGGTCATCGGTGGGTGCAACGGCAATCTTCAAGGCATTTCGGCTTTGCTCATTGGCATGAAACTCGATGATGCCGCCGAAAAACTCGCCGGAATCAAATGCGGCCATCGCGATACTTCTTGCCCTGATCAGATATCTCACGCCATCAAGGCTCTAGAAGCTCTCAAAAACGATTAACGACAGGCAAAGGGGGTTTATCCCCCTTTTCTGATCCCCCTTGTTTCCTAATGCTTGTTGCTCTATGATAACGGGGCGACGAAAAAGAGAACGTCAAGAAGCGATTTAGATAGGCTCAAAAAGATCGCTAGCAACTCCTCCAAAAAAACGAGGTAAGTGCTTGCCTATAGCCTAGACCCACTCTAGGAACGACGCTCTTGGGATAGCTTGGCAGCCTTCCGCTTAAGTGGGAGGTTTTTTCGTCAAGTGAGGTAAATATGAGACAACAAAAGGTGCTTTTTTCAAGCGAGTCGGTGGCTGAAGGACACCCCGACAAAGTCTGCGATTTGATCGCGGATTCCATCTTAGACGAAATCATTCGTCGCGATTCATCGGCGCATGTAGCGTGCGAGGTTTTCGCCACGACCGAGTACATCTTGATTGGCGGAGAAATCACGAGTTTCGCCAAAGTCGATTACGAGGCCATCGCGCGCGGCGTTTTAAGGAAAATCGGCTACGTTTCGCCAGAATTAGGCATTGGTGCCGATAGCAGCAAAATCGATGTTCGCGTGAAAGAGCAGTCGCCGGATATCGCTCAAGGCGTCAATCGCGGAAGCGTTATCGAGCAAGGGGCTGGCGATCAAGGGATTATGTTTGGCTATGCCACGAATGAATCAAGCGGATATATGCCTCTTCCGATTTCTATCGCCCATAAACTCGTGAGAAAAGCGACGATTCTCCGCAAAGAAGGGAAATTTGTCGGCGCTCGTCCGGATATGAAGAGCCAAGTCACCATCGATTACACCGATCCGAAGAATACCAAAATCGCGGCGATGCTCATGAGCGTTCAACATGACCCGGATATCGATTTCGATTCATTCCGCAGTTTCATCAAGAACGAAATCATGATTCCGGTGGCAAAATCGTTCAATCTCAATGACGATTTCGATATTTTGATCAACCCAACCGGACGTTTTGTCATCGGCGGTCCGGCGGGAGATACCGGTTTAACAGGCCGCAAATTGATCGTTGATACGTATGGTGGCGCTTCTAGACACGGTGGTGGCGCTTTCTCTGGCAAAGACCCATCTAAAGTCGACCGCAGCGCCTCTTATTACGCCCGTTATATCGCCAAAAACCTGGTGGCGAGTGGGGCGGCTGACCGTTTGGAAGTGCAACTGGGCTACGCCATCGGGGTCGCTAAACCGATGAGCATCGGCGTCTCGACTTTTGGAACGGGGCACGTTGATGAAGATAAAATCCTTGAGGCGATTGAGCGCTTTTTCGACGCTCGCCCAGGCTCAATCATTGAGCAATTCTCTTTGACCAAACCCAACTTCCTTTATAGCGACACCACCAATTACGGCTGCTTTGGTAGACCTGATTTGGATTTGCCATGGGAGCACCTCGACAAAGTACCGGCTCTTCGCGAATTCTTCTTTGGCAAATAATTTACAATTTAAAAATACATTCGAACAGCGCTGGTTATTTTTCGTATCCATCTTGTCGAAAATCAGAATTTCGCTAAAATGGAATTACATCACAAGGGAACATCCCTTAAGGAAGGAAATAACCAATGAAATACCAGATCATCGGGAAGAACATCGAAGTCACCGATTCTATTCGTGACACCATTCAAAAGAAACTGAGCAGAATGGACAAGTATTTCGTCATCAATGACGATGTGCTTTGCCGTGCTGTCGTCAGTGCCTATAAAGTCGGAGCCAAAGTCGAAATCACCATCTTCACGAAAGAAATGGACTTCCGCACGGAAGTCAGAAACAATGACCTTTATGCCGCCGTCGATTTGGCGATCGATAAGCTCGAAGACCAGATGCGCAAGCTCAAAACCAAAATGAGCCGCAACAAAAACGAGCTCGGCTTGGGCAAATCACTCGCCCTCGAGAATTTCGAAGGGGCTGAGGAAGATGAAGGCGAAGACGTTGTCGTAAGAACGAAGAGCATTTATCTTGATCCGATGACGCTTGATGATGCAATCACCCGCATGGAGGCGCTCGGACACAGCTTCTTCATCTATCTCGATAGCGATGACGATGAAGTCTCAGTCGCCTATAAGCGTCTTGATGGCGGATATGGCGTCATCCAAGTCGAGAACAAACTCGAAAATAAGTAAGTTGCCGATAGCCATAGGAAATCCGGGGGTACCTATGGCTTTTTCTTTTGCTTTTAGCCATTAATCGCTTTCTCGAGGCCCCTTTTTAGCGTATATTGAGACCGCTATGAAAAAGAACATGGTAATCGCTACGGATTTGGATGGAACTCTTTTCTATCCCCGAGCGAAACTGAGGATGATCGGCAAGAAGAACCGCCTTTTCCTTGAGCGTTACATGAATGATGGTGGGAAACTTTTGATCGTGAGTTCCCGCAATACCCTGTTCAGCCAAAAGGTTTCGAAGAATATCGGCGTACCCCTGGATTCGATTTGCTGCAATGGTGCGCTCATCTATAGCGGTGGCAAAATCATCAAAGAGACCACCTTCAAAAAAGAGGATGCGATGAGAATCCTTTCCAAAATGTGGGATGAATATGGGACATCTTTCGTTGCTTCGATGTCGAAAGAGCACAATATGGTTCTTGCCAAAAGCGACAACGGATTCATGTCGAATTTTATGTTCTGGTGCTACCAGTTGGTCCAAGGCGTTTACCGCGAGCCCGCCATCAAGAGCAATGAAGTGTTTTATGACGATATCTTCAGCGGCAAGACGTTCAAGTTCATGACGCTGCTTGGCATCACCCATTCGAAAATCAAAAAAAGCAAAGAACTCAATAAAATACTGCGCGAGGAATTCCCTGAGGCGGAGTTCTCCTGGTGCAATCAGGCCATCGAAATCACCCCAAAGGGGTGCTCTAAAGGCCAAGCTCTCGAGTTTTATCTTGATTACAACTCGATACCTCGCGATAATGTCATAGTTGTCGGCGACAGCGGCAATGACATTTCGATGTTTGAACAGTTCAAGAACAATAGTTTCTGCCTAGAACATGGCTCATCATCGGTGAAAAAGCACGCTGCTCACGTCATACGAAGATTCTACGACTTGGAAAAATACATCTACCCGTCTGTGGAGAAGACAAAATAAGTCGTATAACCATAGAGAAAGAAGGTACACAACATGAATCAAATCTCCGAAGTGATCACCACCTTGATCCATTATAAGGTAGTGGTTCGCGACACAATGGAGTACACACTCAACAAAGACAAATACGATGTGGCTTTGTTCAACGAAAAGAAACGCTCTGTCCTTGTAGAGCTCAACGAGCCGACTCCGCTCCGCTCAATCATCGACAATAGCGCGGAAACCGGCAAAAAATTCGAGGACATGGTCCGTAACTGGTATGACCAGGTATATGGCGACAACAGCACCATTTTGAAATCGGCCGATGACGGCTTGCGCGTCGATCACGCTCAGCATTTGGCCATTTTCCAAGGCGTTGTGCCGATCCATGAGAACGTCGAAGCGATGATTAACGGCATCATCAACGATGCCCATAGCCGCAATATCGACGTCAAAGCGGCCCAAGAAGTCGATTTGGCTGAAGAAAGACTATATCGCGCCGTCGCTTATATGACTCTCACCAATGAGTTGGTCAAATTGTTTGGCGATTATAACCAAGCTAGACGCGAGGCTAATGGAGCTGAGACCGCCGCCAGCAAATTCATCGGCAACGATATCAGCGCCATCATCAACTTGCTCAGCCAAGTTCGCGCGAACTCCAAACTCACCGATAATACCTACATGACGATGCAAGATAAGATCTTCGATCTCGTCGAGCATATGACCGGAAGACGCGATCTCCCTACTGGCAAGAATTTCGGCCAAGTCATCCAAGATACGCAACAGACGATTGCCAATTACGTGAAGGAAGTTGAACCGGCCTTCCGCACGGTTTATGTCCCTCTCATCAATGAGCTCATCGCCCAAGCGAAAGCCAATGACAACAAGATTAAACCGGACAATGTTGCCGCTCCTGCCCCTGAAGCCCCAAAAGCCGATGATGCTGCGAGCAATGAAGAACCAGTCGAGCTTGATCCGCACACTGGCATGCCAAAAGCCTAACTTTTTGGCAAAAAACGATTAGTTGGTTATTGATATGAACACAGTCGCGAAAAAGACAAAGAGAAAAATCTCCGTCGGAGAGACGATTTGGATCGTTATCGAATCGATATTCGGCGTTGGTGGGCTCACTTTATTGGTGCTTGGCATCGTGAGCGATTATTTTCCGAGCGTTTATAGCGAGAATTACATCGCTATCGCCGAACGCTCATGGATGAGCTTTTCGCATACTTCCTTGTCCTTCCGCTGGCTTGGCATCCTCGCCATTCTCCTCGGTTCCGTCCTAGCCGTGATTACCCTTAATCATTACGCGAAGAAAACGGACGCCGATGAGGAACGCGAATTGCGCCGCGCTCAGCGTTTGCAGGTCTTGAATAACGACCAAAAAGAAGTGAAAGAAGTCGTGGCTGAGACTGAACCAGTAGCCAAGTAGAGTAAAGACGAACGCAAAATGAAGGCTGCCCGCAAGGTAGCCTTTTCTTTACCAGACTTTTTTGGATTCCCTGTCGAGCAAAGCGGCCACGCCTTCACTCAATGCGCCGATACTGACAGCATCGTTCCCTAATTGGCTTACGAGGAGAGTGGCTGGGAACCGCGGATCATTGAATTCATTTTGAATCGCATTGATATAATCCTCGCCAAACCCGGTTGCTTTTCCGGATATTATGACATTTGAGATATTAAGCAGGCGAGAAATTGAATAGATTGTGGCGCCTAAAGCCTTCGCGGTGCTTAAGATGTATTCCTTTGCTTCTTTGTCTTCGCTATATAACTTAAAAATCGGCTCAAATCCCGTCGTTTTGAAGTGATATTCGAGTCCTTGGATCGAAGCGAAATAGAAAAGAGGTATCATTCTCCCATCAAAGAAAGCGGGGACGTCGCCAAGCTCGCCAGCATAGCCATCTTCGCCGAGAAAAAGCTTATTATCCACGCAAATCGCGCCTCCAATTGTCGATTCGTTGGATAAAAGAATCGCGGATTTTTTCCCTTTTGCGCATCCGTTTCTTATCTCACCGCACATCGCGAGGTTCATATCATTCCCGAGCAATACTTCTGCGCCCCTGAATCTTCTCTTCAATCTTTCGGTCCATTTTTTGATTTCGTTGGGGGCATCGCCGAATAGATATGAATCGACATTCGAATCATGGATGTTGACGAGTCCTGGCACGGAGATAACGAATTGCCTGAAAGGAACCCCTTCTACCTCGACGAATCTGCTCAAGCGCAGGATTTCGTTGATGATATTCTCTAGCGTTTCCTCGGAATAATAATCGACATCGAATCGCTCTTTGAGGAGAACTTCTTCCCTGATGTTTGCAAAAGAAAGCTCATAGGAACCATATTCGAGATTGATGATGACCATCACGCCGAAGCGGGTATTGAGGGCGTAATTGATTTGGCGCCGGCCTTTCCTGGCGTTGGTGTATTTATTAATTTCGCGGAGGAGGTCTTTTTCTTCTAGGTGCCTTAAAATACAACTCACGGCCGTGTTCGACAAAGAATATTCCTGCGCCAGTCGCGTGGCTGAGGCATATCCATGCTCTTTGATGAATTTTAAGATGAGCGCGTTGTTGGTCGCGCGATTGTAAAAATGGTTCTTTCCTCTTTCCATAAAATGGTTAGGTTTGCTTTCGCAAGTAGGGCAATTATACCACCAAAAAGAGATTGCGAACTTTTCATTCAACCGATTTGAGGGATGAATTCATGTCGATGCGCTTGATTTTCGGGAACAACAAGCGGTTGACGATGATGGTGGCGATGCTCACGAAAAGGAAGCTTAAGAGATAGCTGTACCATTGAACATCGCTGATTGAGCCAAAGCCTAGATAAGAGAAAACCCATGCGATCAAACCCGCTCCAATAGGTAATCCTATGGCGCTTGAGAAAAGCGAAATGATCATGATTTCCCTGAAAGTATAAGAGGAGCATTCTTTGTTGTGATAGCCAAGCACTTTGAGGGTGGCGAGTTCGCGCTGACGGTCTTGGATATTCATGTTGGCGAGCGAATAAATGACGGTGACCGTCATCAAAATCGCGAAAATGATGATGACGGCGGAAATATTGCCCATGGAGTCGGCCACATTGGCGTATAGATCATCGTTCTTTAAAGCCGTCGATACGTCAAGCAAAGCAAAACCGATGAGAATGAGAATGGTGGAGCCGATGACAGATAAGGCGGTGAGAGAGGAATTCTTTTTGTGCCTGAAGATATTGCGGAAGCTGTTTTTGTAGGAGAAAGGCGTGCGGTTCCATACGGGTTTGATCTTCTCCAGAAGGATTTTCTTGCCGGCTTTCGGCGATTTCTCCTTCAATAGAGAAGCGGGCGTTTCCTTTAAATAGAGCAAAGTCGCGAATATCGTGATGAGCAAAGAGACGAGAAGAGTCGCCAAGGCAACCAAAATGCCTTCAAGGTTATAAAAACTTACTGGATAGGGGCGCATTGAGAAAACGGCGTTATAAGCCGAAAAGACGACTTTAGGTATGAAAGGCGTCCCAATCATATAGCCTAGTAGCGATCCTAGCCCTACAGAAAGAAAGGAGAAGGAGGCATATTTAGCGATGATCGCTCCCTTCCCTATCCCAAGAGAGCGGTAGCAGCCGATTTCGCTCCTCTCATCTTTGATTAATCTAGTGATGGTCAAAAGGTTGATGAGAGCGCAGACGACGATGAAAAAGAAAGGGAAGATGGAAGCGATGCGCGAGACTTTTTCGTTATAGTTTTTGAAGAGGGCATAAGCTGTATTCTCTTCCAAAGTCAAATACTCCACGACGTCTTTTTCACCTGTGTAAAGAGTAATCATCTTATCGAATTTCCTTTTCATATCATTGACGTCTTTTTCGTATTTTTCGCTCATATAATCGTGCTCGATATTCAAGACAATCGAAATGTCGGTGGTGGGTGGTAAAAGCTCGGGGTGAGCAGAGAAAGCAGAGGTGGAGAAATAATAAATCGCATCGACGTAGGCTTCTTCTTCGCTCATCGCTCTCTCTTTGGCGACGGAAACATAGAGAGGCGATTCGACGATACCCGTGATTTTGTATTCTCGTTTCGTTCCTTTTTCGCCCAAAAGCAAAGATAAATCGAGCGAGACGCTCTCCCCGATATTGCGCGAAGGGCGGTTAAGGCTTCCTTTTTCGACAAGGATTTCGTATTCGTTTTCTGGATAAGTGCCTTCAATAAGGGTCGGGATGCAGTTTTTGCCGTTTTCGAAATCGAGCCAATAGACGCGGGAATATTTGTCACTGTTCTCGTTTTGAATATCGATGCTTGAGAAAAATTCAGCGCTTTCAATTTCTTCAATGTCCGAGAAATCGAAGGAAATGGAAGTGTCCATATCGATTTCTTTCACGAATTTGGCGGTGATATCAGGCACGTTCCTTCCTTCATAGTTTTTTAAAAACGATGTTTTGAAGGAAGAGGGGAGAGCTCCTAAACCTGATGTTATGGCAAGGGATAGAAAAACGACGAGGAAGTTGCCGATGAATCTTCCTTTGTTCGAGAAAAAAGTCCGAAATACGGTTTTGCTGAAGGCTTTCACCACTCAATCTCCTTAATGTCTTTCGGATGCTCGTTGTGCTCATCGAGAACGATATGGCCGTTTTTGATTTTGATCAAATGGTCGCCCATTTCCTTGAGGGCGCTGTTATGGGTGACGATGATGACCGTTTTCTTTTCTTTGCGGGAAGCGGTGGATAATAATGACAGTATTTCCTTGCCTGTTTCATAATCCAAGGCCCCGGTAGGCTCATCGCAGAGGATGATTTTCGGGTTTTTCGCGAGGGCTCTAGCGATCGAGACGCGCTGCTGCTCGCCTCCGGAAAGCTGACTGGGGAAATTGTTCATTCTCTCTCCTAAACCAACTTGGCGAAGGGTGTCTTCCAAGTCGAGGGTGTTTTTCTTTAATTCGGTGGCGAGTTCGAGGTTCTCTTTAGCCGTGAGATTGGGCATGAGATTGTAGAACTGAAAAACGAATCCGACGTCATTGCGGCGGTAATCGGTTCTTTTGTGAGAGGAGAATTTCGCGATATCCTCGCCATCGACGAATAGTGAGCCGCTCGTTGGGGCATCCATCCCGCCGATGAGATTGAGCAAAGTGCTTTTGCCAGCCCCAGAAGGGCCGACGATAATCGTTAGCTCCCCTTCTTCGATGGAAAAAGAGACATCCGATAAAGCCTTGACCTTGCCTTCGCCTTCGCCGAATTCCTTGCACAGCGATTCGGCCTTCATTATTACGCTCATCTTCTTTCCCCCTTGCCCGGCTAAATAATAAACGCAATGAATATGAAATTCATTGGTATGTTTTTCTTTTCGTTGCTTATGTTTCGTCTCTATTCTCAAGGGAAAAGAAGTAAAATAGAACGACTGAGGGGATTAAATGGAAAAAAAGATCATCGTGGCCGAAAAAGAATACGATTCGCTTCTTCTTTCCATTAGGGAAAAAGATCCATCGGCTTCTTTCAAAATCATCCATCCGGGCGACTTTCTTTCCTTAAGCTCTTTTTCCTATAAATCCGACCCTTTGCCCACGCTTATCGTGGAATTTGGGTATAGCTACAAGCAAGCGAAGAAATGCGCTGACCTCCTTAGGACAGGCAATGTGAGCGAAAACGCTAGATTATCATCTATCTTTGAACGCTTGAAGGAGCTGGGTCTAATTTCCGTTGACCCGTATGGGATTATCGAGCTAAACAAGGCTGAAGTATGCTTTTTGGAAATGAAAGACGAGGAGGAACTTCATCTCCTCGCGAAAATAAATAATATCCCTTATCGCGATATCACACTCGCTGATCTCGGACTAGAAAAATGCAACGACGAGATGGTTGCTGCGCCCCCGATTTATATATTCAAAAACAAATTCGAGCAGTTCTTTTACGTCTATAGCGATATTCGCCGGCGGATGATTGACGGAGAAAAAGCCGACGATATCGTCATCCATATCGCCGACACCGCCGATTTGTTCTACTGCGAATTGTGCTCATCCTTATTCAAGGTGCCTTCTTTGCTGAAAATGGATATTCCTTTTTTGAGCGAAGTTTCCGTCAAAAGGAAAGTCGGCGAGATTTATTCTGAGAAATCATTTGACTGCTTTTCCGAGGAAGAGATGAAAAACGAGGCCCTGAAAGCCTTATCGGAACTCATATCTTTCTACCGTCTAAACGAGATTCCTTTCGATAGGGGTTATGCTTCGCTCCTTGAGATGCTTTCTTCTTTATCGACGAGCGAGAGTAAAAGTCCTGTGGGTGTCATTCTCACCAACAAATACGTCATCGAGCCTCATAAGCATGTTTACGTGACTGATTTCGTTTCCGGGTCTTTCTACGAAGTTAAGGAAGATAATAACATCCTCGATGATGCCTCACTTTGTGAAATCGGCGCAAATCCCAGCTATGTTCTCACTTCTCTCGACCGCGAGAAGAAACTCAACTATTTACGTTATAACGATATTGTCTTTTTATCTTATGCCGAAGAGCATCTAAACGATTCAATCTATCCTTCGCAGTTCATGGCTGAGCTTCCGACTTACAAAGGCAAAGCCGTCAAGATGAGCGCCAGGAACGAGGAAGGGGTTTATACTAAAAAAACGCGCGACCTCCTCTTTTCAAAAGAGATGGATGACGCTTTTTGTCGGAAGACAATCGGGGAATATCGTTCCTACGATCATTCTTACAAGACAATCGAAGGATATGTGTCTCCTTTCACAAGTGGCCACTACTCGGTGACGAATCTCGAGAAATACATCAAGTGCCCATTCGCGTATCTATATTCTTCGCTCACCCCTACCGCGATTTCCTCTTTTCACTATATGGATCTTGGTACCCTCATTCACAAGGTGATGGAAGGGATCTACGATGATGATTTCTCTTTTGAGAAAGCCTTTGAGGAAGGGGAAAGAGAATATGAAGAGGCGATGCTCAAGCGCGGGCAAACGATGGGCAACGTTCAGAAAGCCTACCTTGAGGTTGTGCGCCCGCACTTGGAGAGAGTCGTCGGCGAACTCCGCGCTTGGAAAGAATATTGCGATATATATGATCAAAAAAGCGAACAAAGAATCGAATGGAATCTATGCGATGGCGATAAGAAATACCATTTCGTTGGCTACATTGACAAACTCGTTGTTTTTGGTAGGGATAAACCGGAATTCTATTATGTGATAGATTACAAAACGGGCAGTGAATCTTTTGTTCCTGAAACCGTCTTTTTAGGTTCTTCGACGCAGCTTCCTCTTTATCTATATGCCTTGGAGAATAACGAAGAAGAAAAAGAAAAAATGGTCTCTGGGGCCCGTTTCGCGGGATTCGGAATTCAGCAAATGTATGCCTCATCCCTTAAAAAAGCCTATTACGATAAAGGCGTTCTTTCCGAAAAGACCTTTTATAAAAACAGCGCTTTCTCTGGCGCGAGCTTAACCTCGGACGAGGATAGTTTCTGGTCTTTATCCGATCGGACGGCCTATAAGGAAAATAAAGGGAGTCTAGTATGCACAGGGGATGGGTATTTTCTCCGTAGCCCCCAAAGCTTTGTTTCTATGAGCGAAGGAACGGTCCTCAAGAACGCCGATAAAAAAGGCTATAAGGCATATACGCTCGCTGAACTTATCGAAGAAGCAAAAGAGAGCACAATCGAGACAATCAAAAAAATCGAGAACGCCGATTTTCCGATTGCTCCAGCGAATAGGAACGATCTTTTAAAACCTGCCTCGAACAAAAACTCCGATCTTACCTGCGCTTTCTGCGCCTACGCCGATATTTGTTACCATGATTCCTATAAAGACCCAAAGGATTTCTCTCGCATCATCGCGCAGCATTTCCGGAAAGGAGAGGAAGATGATCGATGAATCCAAATTCAACAGAGAGCAATTGGATGCCATCTTAGCCTCAAGCCAAGAGGACATTCTTATTTCCGCCGGGGCTGGAAGCGGAAAAACGAACACCCTTTCTGAGCGCGTGAGCGAAATGCTATTAAAAGGCGAAATCAATCCAAGCGAGCTCCTCGTTCTTACTTTTACCAACAATGCCGCTCATGAAATGAAGGAGCGCATCATCGCAAAATTCCCGAAAGAGGAAAAAGAGAAAGCCAGAGAGCTTCTCTCTAGTCACATTCAGACCTTTGACTCTTTGTATCAATATCTTGTCTCTTCGTACGCGAACGAGCTTGGTTTGTCGTCGAATTTGAACGTGCTAGATAAAACGATTGCGAAAACAAAGCAAAGCGAAATAATCGACTCTTTGTTTTCCTCATATTACGAAAATCCCAGCAAAACCGCATCCTTATTGTCGATAATCAAGAAATTCGATATGAAAGACGATTCTCAGACAAAGAAAATCGTCTTAAGTTTGTGGACAAGCATCGATAAACTCAGCCGTCCTGAGAAGAACCTCGTTTTGAATGATTACGATAGGCATTATTTGAGCGATGAGTTCATCGATTCCAAGTATCATGAACTTGTTTCTTCTTCTAAAAGCGAATTTGAAGAGGTGATATACGAGGCTGCTTTCGCCGATTATTTCTATCCGCTTTATTCCAAAGAAGGATATTCGGTGGAGAAGGCCAAGGAAGTTTTCTCAAGCCGTGGCTTCTGGGAGACCCCTTACGCGAATTTCGCTTTCGCGGAGAATAGTATCGTCGATCCGATGTACCGTAAAATCCTTGAGCTCCTTTCTCTTGGCGATGAGGAATTCGTCGCGAAGGCTAATTCGTTCAAAGAGGATAACGAAGCCTTTTTCAAGAAGGTAATTCCCGGCTTAGAAAAGGACAGCAAAACCCAATTAGAGGCGCCTTGGAAGATAATGAAGGCCGCTTTCGGAACAAAATCAGCCGCTCTTGCGCCAATAAGAGGCCTCTTAGATAAAAAGAGCGAGCGTGAAAAAGTCCTTTATTACCGCGACGATATCATTTTCCTGCTCCAGATGATCAAAGAGGCCGATGCCATTTTCACTGATTTCAAGAAAGCGACGAATTCTTTCACCTTCTCCGATTATGCTGAATTCGCTCTCGCGCTCATGAACGATGAAAAATACGAAAAATGCGCGAAAGAGGTCAGAAACCGTTTCTCTTATATCATGGTTGACGAATACCAGGATACCAACCCGAAGCAAGAAGCTCTCTTGTCGAGTCTTCTCAAAGAGCGCGATGATGGGAGCAGGGCGCATCTATTCGCGGTAGGGGATGCGAAACAAAGCATCTACCTTTTTAACGGCAGTGAGGTTGCTCTTTTCCGCAATAGGCAGCGTCAATATTCTTCGGGAGCAGGGCATCGCGTGATCAACATGAACCGCAATTACCGAAGCGGGAAAAAATTGCTGCAGGAAATCAATTACATTTGCTCATATTACATGAGGCTCGATCACGGCTTCATCGATTACAAAAACGACCCCTCAGAGCACCTTCTTTATGACGATAAAGTGAACTTATACGGCAAGGAATACGATAATTTCTGCATTTCGCGCATCTTCACGCCGAATGATGCGATCAAGAAAGAAAAGCGCTCGGCTCTCGATAGCAGAACAAGAGAGGCAAACATTATCGTCGAAGACATAAAAAAGAAAATCAGCGAAGGGTATTTGGTCTATGATCGCTCCGAAAAAGCCGTCCGCCCGTGCCGCTATAATGACTTCGCCATTCTTTCGAGCGTCAAAAGCTCCTTCAGGATGTATGAGCAGATATTCACGCAAAACGGGATAAAGCTGAATAAAAAGGTTTCCGATAACCTGCGTGAGACCGATTCCATTATTTTGATCGAATCGTTGTTACGCATCTACGCCTATTTCAATGGTGACGAAAGTCAAGATATCAGGCATTTATTCGCTTCGATCGCTCGTAGCTACGCCTTTGAATACACCGACACGAAGTTATACGAACTGCTCCACTACGAAAACGGTGGAGACCCATATTTGAAAATCAAGTCCGATCCTTTATGGGAAGAGCTTGAGCGTTTCTCCAGAAAAAATGCCCTCACTCCTTCTAGCGACGTTTTCCTTGCTTTGATTGATGAGTTCCATGTTATCGACCATTTGCCGAAAATCGGGGAAGTGGCGAACGTCATCGCCAAAATTGACTCTCTTTACCAGATGATTCTCGAGAACGAGACGATGGGGAACGGCATCAAAGAATTCTTGAGCATGCTTTCGGAAATGGATAAGCATTCGCTTGAATGCGAGAACGAAACCCTCACCAATTGCGATGATGCGGTCGATATGATGACGATTCATGCCTCAAAAGGGCTTGAACGCAAAATCGTTTATTTGCCGGTTTCTCTCAATTCCATGGGGCGAGGCGATATGCGTAACGCCTCTATCCTCTCTTTTTCGATGGATAAAGGCATCGTTTTGCCGTATTTGCGTTTTGAGCCCACTAAACCGTATTCGCCGCTTAATGAATATTCGGTTTTAACCGATACCGTGTTGACGCGAAAGAAGGCCAATTACGAGAATGACCCGCTTATTGATGACCATACGCGCTTATTTTATGTGGCTTTGACGCGAGCCGAGAATCAGATCGTCATCGTCGGCGATAATCAGAAAGGCAAAGAGAATCTATACGCGATGCTCAATTGTTGCCCTCATTTCATTAGACTGAATGATCGCTACTTCACCAAAAAAATTGATGAAGGAATCATCAAAAAGAAAGATTACGAGGCTTTTCTCGCAAATGGGGAAAACTGCAAATCAGTTTTTTTGCCTTTCTCCGCTTTGCCTTCTTTTTCCGCCTTCCGCGCATATAAGAAGATGGGGGAGGAGCATTGCTTACAGGCCCCATTAAGGGTACAGAACGAGATTCTTGATCTCTTCTGCCTCTCTTTATATGAAGATTATCTAAAAAAGATAAAAGAGATAACTGACCTCGACGAACTTGCCAGCATTTATGCCGCTTTGTTTTTACCAATGGTTAAAGAAGCAGCAAATATCGCATCTTTTGCCTCTCTTGTCGCTTATCTGAATAGCGCGAATGAAGAGAAAAAAGAAGATATCGAAATCGATTATGAAGACGATGAAGATGATGATGGCGAAGGCGATGAGGGGGAGGAGAAAGCAATCTCTTTCTCGCCTAACTTGATGAAGTCGACGAACAAAGAATGGCTCGTAAGAAATACCATCGCCCACCTGTTAGCGAACGACTACGAGTTTTTCTTCGTTAAGAAGAGCAAGAAGATGACAGAAGAGGACATGAAGTTGTTTTTAAGCAAACACTTTTTGCCAGCTCTAGCTCATTACTTCGATGATACTTGGTTTATCGCCTATACATCTTATGAGAACGAAGGCTATGAAGATCGCGTCTTTTTCGCTGAAGAACATGTGGATGCTGAACAAACAAAAGTCGCGGAAATCCCTGAATTTAAGGAACCTCGCGTCGATGAAAGGGAATTCGTTTTAATGCCCACCCAGCATAAACGCGCGAGCAAGAAAATCACTCTCATCGATAGCGATGCTCCCTCTTCCTTCGTTTTGGATAGAGGCAGCGAGCTTCACCGCCATCTTGAGATGGTGGACATTGCTTCAGGCGATGTTTCTTTTATTTCCGATTACGATGAAAGAAGGCTCATCAAGAGGGTGCTCGATTTGCCGATTATGCGTCTAGCGAAGGAATCGATCATCCACACCGAATATCAATTCTATGATCCAAACGCCCATTCAACGGGGTCAATTGATTTATTGTTCATACATGATGAGGAATACTACATTGTCGATTATAAAACGAGCCGCATAAATGACCCGGCCTACGTTGAGCAGCTATCGGTGTATACCGACAATATCTCGCGCATTTTCAACGTTGAAAAAGCAAAAATCCATTTATACCTCGTCTCGATTGTCAAAGGTGAGCAAAAAGAGATAACGCTTTAATCGTGCCGTCTAGGATCTAAAAAGGTTTCGGAGAAGCGCCCGGAAAAAGACGGTTTCATTCCTTTTAAGGCTAGATGAGAGGTATCGCCGAAAGATGTCATTCTCCATTGGGCGATCCCTTCGCGCCGTTCTTCGGTATAAAGAGTCGTTATCGAACTAGGGGCGGCGCAACAGTGCTGCGCGATTGATAAGGGACTCGCGTTTATTAAGTGCGATACCATCATCGAAGTAACCCCGAAATGGCAAAAGAAAGCCAATGTTCTTTCGTTGCTTTCCGTGACTTTATAATGGTGTTTTTCTCTAAGATAGCCGTTTTCTGCAAGGATTTTGTCTAAAGAGGCGCAAACATGAAGGTATTTTTCTTCGAAGTCGCTTTCCTTATATTCCTTCACACTAGAAATGAATTTATCGATTGAATAAGCATCATCTCCCGCCTTTTCCAAAGTCGTCGGAAGAAAGTCCCAAGCGTTGTGACGCCCATCATGGATGACGTTCGCGTCAAACTCGCGGAGCCAATCTTCGGTGGTGGGGGATAAAGAAAAATCGATTTCCTTTAGATAGGCTTCCATCGTTTTCTGAGCCCGGCCTAGAGGGGAGACATAGACAGTATCTATTTTTTCGTTACGCAAAAAAGAGGCGAGAGCGATAGCCTCTTTCTCGCCTTGTTTTGTGAGCGAATCGTGCTCGTAATCTGGATCAGCGTGACGGATGAAGAGCAGCCTCATCGTTATTGATTGCTATTGAGCGCTTCGAAAGCGCGGGCGACTTTGGTCTTCTTATTGAGCTCAAAGGGGATATCGTATTTCTCGAAGAGTTCGCGGAGGAGTTTCTCGGCCTCGGCTTCGTTATTGTATTCGAGTTCGATTTCGTAATCTCTTTTGCCAGAGTAGTTGTTCTCGTCGATAGAGAGTTTTCCCTCAAAATAGGGGACATCGATACGGTTGGTGGTCAAGCTTGTTTTGACTTTGAGGGTCGAAACATCGACATCGAGCATCGTCAAAAAGCGTTTGAGATCATTATCTGGGAAAACGCCTTTGCGGGTGAATTCGTCGAATGCTGTTTCGCTCAACGGTTCGTTTTTCTCGAGTAGGCCATGGCTAAGAGGGGTTTTCAAAGTCATCTCGTAATGGCCGTATTTCTCCCTGATGCGGAGGGCTAAACCTTCCTTGCGGAGATATCCTTCATCATTATCGATATAAAAATTGGTTTGGATGAAATGCCTATAGGTATGGAAGGCGTTTACAAGTTTCTCGTAATCGGCTTTGCCGACCAGTGCTTTTGCTTCAATTTCGATTGCGTTGCTCATAGCGTGCTCCTCTTTGTGGTATTATACTCCTATGTCTTTTTATTTACCTATCATCTATACCGACTTCTTGCTTAAAAACATCTGGTGGATTATCGCTCTAGGAGCAGCCCTCATCATCGCGCTTCTCATCTTCATCGACAAACGCTTCCTCTCAAAACCCAAGAAAAAGGAAATCAGCGAAGAAACTGCCTCTTTGTATTTGGAGGCTCTTGGGGGAGCAAGTAACGTCAAAGAGAAATCCCTTGAAGGCAGTCGTATCATCTTAAGACTCAATGATTACGGTGCCGTCAATCGCGACAAGCTCCGCGAAGCGGGGGTCACCGGGTTCATTCAGATGAGCGACCGTTTGACTCTTGTCATCAAAGGCAACGCCATGGAAGTCTACGAGAAAATATTCCCTAACGCGTGAAAACGCGTTTTTTCAAATCTTCGACGGGTAGTCCCATCACGTTGTAATAAGATCCGACGATTTTCTCGATGAGCGGATAATCATCTTGGATGCCATAAGCCCCGGCTTTATCGAAGGGTTTATGAATTTTGACGTATTCTTTTATCTGCCCTTCGCTCAAAGAGTTGAAATAGACCTCGGTGGAGACGGTATGCGAAATCTCTTTCTCTTTCGAGATATACGTATAGGCGCTTAAGACGATTTGCTTCTTCCCTTGCTCTTCTTTGAGCATCCTTATGGCATCGGCTTCGTCGAGCGGTTTCTCTAAAGCTTTGCCGTTTAATATCACGATGGTGTCGCAGCTTAAAATCTCATCATTCGGGTAACGCGAAAAAAGAGCGTAAGCCTTCATTTTGCTTTCCTCGACGGCGAGGTCTTTAGGATTGAAGGAAGAATCAAGGATGCGCTCATCGAAAGAAGAGGGGATTACCTTGAACTCAGTCGTTAGTAGAGAAAGCAGCTCTCTTCTTCGTGGGGATTTGCTGGCCAATATGAGCATTTTAGTTCTTCGAAAGGACGAGCGGGATGATCATCGGGCTTCTTTCGGTCTTGCGGTAAATGTATTTGGATACCTCATTCTTGACGGCACTCTTGATTTCGCCGATGGAGGCCCTGCGCTCAATCGCGGCTTTATAAGCTTCATCAGCGTGAAGCTGGGTGTGACGCATCAAGTGGGTGTTCTCGCCGCTTGCGAATCCGCGGGCGTAGACAATCGGCGGGAGAGTGGCTTCGCCCTTCTCGTTCATCGATAGCAAAATGACGACTAGACCATCGCTTTTTAAGATTTCGCGGTCATGGAGGACGCTGCTTGATAAGCCATCCAAATCATTGCCATCGATATAGACATCCTCCGCTGGCACATGGCCACCTCTAGAGACAACGCCATCTTTAAGCTGCAAGACATCGCCATTCCCGCAGACGAAGATATTGCTTTCTTTCATGCCGAGCTCTTTGGCGACTTCCCCGTGCAATTTGAGCATGCGGTATTCGCCATGCGCCGGCATGAAGTATTTAGGATTGGCGAGTTTGAGCATCAAGCGGAGTTCTTGTTTGGACGGGTGGCCCGAGCTATGGAGAGAGAAAGCGATGCTATTGGTTTTAACGTCCGCCCCTTGCTTGACGAGATTATTGACCAAGCGGTCGATGAGGGCGCCGTTCCCTGGGATCGGGTTGGAAGAAAAGACGATAGTATCGCCTTGACTTATGTGCACGTTTTTGTGATCGCCATTCGCGATGCGGGAAAGAGCCGCCATGCTCTCGCCTTGGGAGCCAGTGCAAAGAATGCAGATCTCGTTGCTCTTGTAGTTACGGATATTCTCATCGCTTATGATGGATGAATCCGGGATTTTGATATAGCCATAATCGCGGGCGATCCCGACAACCGTCTCCATGCTCCTTCCGAGAATGCAGATTTTGCGGTTATGCTCGACGGCGACCTCAACTACCTGCTGAATACGGTTGATGTTGCTAGAGAAGGTCGAGACGATGATTCTTCCAGGGGCTTTGTCGAATATTTCCTCGACGCCGCTTCTTACGTGGCGCTCGCTGGGGGTATAGCCCTCTATTTCGGCGTTTGTGGAATCGCTTAAAAGGAGACTCACGCCCTCATCGCCGAATTTCGCGACTTTGCTGAGCTCGAAATTCGGGCCGACTGGGGTCAAATCGATTTTGAAGTCGCCGGTATCGAGGATTCTTCCTTCTGGCGTATCGATGCAGATGCCGAAAGAATCAGGGATGGAGTGAGTGACGCGGAAGAAGGATACCTTGAAGCTATCATCGACGCGGATGACGGTATCGCTGTCATACTCAACGATTTTGACTTGGTCTTTGATGCGCGCATCCTCAAGCTTGTGGCGAATGAGGGCAGCGGCTAGACGCGGAGCGTAAATCACGGGGATATTGACGCTTCTCACCAAAAAAGGAATGCCGCCGATGTGGTCTTCGTGGCCGTGCGTGATGAAGAGTGCTTTGATTTTGCCGCGATTATTCCGCAAATACGTGTAATCTGGGATAACGTAGTCAACGCCAGGCAAATTGGCTTCTGGAAAACGGACGCCGGCATCGATCATGATGATTGAGCGCTCGCTTTCAAAGCAATAGGTGTTCTTGCCGACCTCACCGAGGCCGCCGAGAGCAAAAATCTGTATAGGTGTGCTTGATTTAGACATAGAAATAACGATCCTTCGTGAATAGACAACGTCTTATGGGCGACTTTGTTGGCCTTAATATAGCAACATCAAAATGAGTTTTCATCAAAAAAGGGGATATTTTCCATGAAAGAGGTTTCATCGTAACCTCTCTATGAAAACTGCTTTTTTAACGGTCCGCTGTTTGTTTATCCAAGAAGAAGCGTATCCAAAGATAGACCAAGTAGAGAGATGGTGGTAATAAAAGAGCAAAAGGAGCCAAATTCATGCTCGCCATCGCATCAAATCGGAAATAGGGCTGACATACAGCGATGGCGATATCAGGATTCATAATAAAGACGATAAGAGAAGCGATCGTCCCTACGATTAAGCAAAGTGACAAAAGGAATAAAATGACGCCTTTCCTCTTTTTATTAAAGGAAAAAAGAGGGTAGCTTTCTATGTATATGTCATAAGCGAGGAGTAAGGCAATCCCGATCATGACGATAAAGAAAGGGATGGTTTTCGGGAAAGATGGATGCTCCCAGTAGGAAAAGGATAAACCCCACAATAAAGCCCCGACCATGAAGAGTGAGAAACCGGTGCCGATTCCTTTCATGAGGAAGGAGAAGAAACGCGACGGCCTGTTTGCTTTACTTGAATCCGTAATAAGGAAAATCCTGTTTAAATCCCTTGGCAAATACAAATAAGCCCCGATGGCGCAGCTTAATAAAGAGATGAGCAGACTATCGAGAGGGAAAAGCGGGGCAAGACCGCCTTCAACAAGGTCATGAAAAACGCCTAGAGAGAAATAAGCGATATCTAGAGCGATCACATATATAGATAAGCCGATGATGATAGCCCCGTTAGTCGTGGCTTTATGGCGAAGAGCTTGCTCATTATGAGCGTGCGATAAGCGGTGAAAGAGAATAAGGAAATAAGTCGGCATGAAATAGGCGACAGCAGCTGGGATTGCTCGGTATCCGGTGACGAAAACGCCGGAGGCTGCATCGACACTCACGATAATAAAAGGGAAAAAGGAGAGAGCCGCCAAAAAGAACAAAATAACCTCTATGACGGGAGCGAAGAACTTTTTCATGGTCTTTCAATCTCCTTTTCGTAAGTCAAAGAATAATCTTCATAATCCAAAAAGAAGTGCTTGATGGAATAAGAAGCGTCATCTTTTACGGTATAGACGGCTCCGCCGATCATATCGTAGCCAGCATTCGAGACGCCATAAAAAAGCTCGCGGTCGGCTTTGACTCCGTAACCGATGGCTGTTCCCCTATATTCGCCAACCCAGTCATTGTCGTGATCATGGCCAAAGAAGATGCCTTTCATGCCACGATAATTCGCTTTATCAAAGAATCCCAAGTTTTTCACCCCGGGGCAAAAAGGGATGGGGCCGCCCATTTTTTCCGTTAGTTCTGGAATTTTCTTATAGGTGAATTTCTTGTGTATCTCGCCAAGTAAGCCTTCTTTGTTATTTAGATAAGCATCGACACTTTCCCATAAGGGGATATGGAGGAAGCCCAATGAGGGGATATAGGAACCGCCATTTGCTTCTTTGGCTTTTTCGGCTTCTTTCACATACCAATCAATCTGGTCTTCACGCAGATAATCGTAATAATAAACGCCATCGATGTTGACGTTGCTGTGGCTATCGAAGGAGTAAACCTGGAAGATTGTTTTATCGTCTTTTTTGAGATTGAGAACGCTGTCGCTGTGGCCGCATTTTGAGGTTGCGCCCATATACGAATTTAAGCAAAATTCGCTTGAATAGATTTTTCGTAAAAGCCATGATTCACTGTAAAATCCCTGCAAATCGTGGTTACCAAAGAGGAAATAGTAGGGGATTTGCCAACTATCAAGCATAGAGAAAAGAGCATCCGCGATGCCTTTGGTGGCGTTTAAAAGCGAGTCTCCGGTCACCATGATGAGGTCAGGATCAGCATAGCTAACCGAAGCGCTTATGAATTCGCTTTCGTGCTTGATATCGGTCGAAGAGGAAAAATGGATATCGGTCAATTGCAATATCTTGAAAGACGATTCTTTGAAAGATAGAGACTGGGCGATAGAGCGGTCTATCGCCTCGTTTTCCTTAGGAAGAGAACAAGAGGTGAGAGTGGCAAGAAGAGAGAAAACGAAAAGAGTCTTTTTCTTCATATCGCAATGGCGCCGGGTAAAGGCCTATCAGGATTCTTTTTGTCGATGTGGTCGTAAAAGAGAATGCCATCAAGATGATCTATTTCGTGCTGGAGGACGATGGCGTCAAATCCTTTGGCTTTGATGATTACTTCTTCGCCTGTAGAAGCCTCAATCGCTTTGACGGTGATACGGTAGTCACGGTGCACCAAGCCAGGGTGTTCCTCATCGACCGAAAGGCAGCCCTCGCCACCGCGGAGGTAGCATTTTTTGATGCTGTTTGCGATGATTTTCGGGTTTACGAGCATATGCTGGACGTATTCGTCTTCCCCGACGGGGTAATAAATGACGAGCATCCTTTTATTGACGCCGACTTGAGGCGAAGCCAAACCTACCCCCTCGCGTACTTTCGGGTGGGCTTTACGGAATTCCTCATTCTGGGAATCCTTGAGATATTGGAGCATTTGATAGAGCAGATTCTTGTCTTCTTCGGGAACAGGAACCATTACTTCTTTGCTTTTGGCGCGTAAGGAAGTGGCGTTGTCTTTAGTGATTTTCAGCATGCGGTAATTGTAGCACTCCTACGATTAAGCGCGCGAGAAGCACTTACTTTTTGCTATAATACGTTCGTCATGGAAGAAAAAATCATCAAAGAGCTCCAAACTCTGAAAGCTTCTATCGATAACGATGGGCGTATTCTTCGCTTATCTGAACTCGAAGCGAAACTCGCGGAAGATGAAGAAGTAAAGAGGCTCTCGAAAAGATTAAAAGAGGAAGAAGAAGCTTATTCTTTCGCTCTTTCTACCTATGGCAAAAATAGCGAAGAAACCAAAAAGGCGCAACTTGCTTTATTCGAGGCCAAAAAGGAATTGGACTCCCTCCCGTTGGTGAAGGAATATAACGAGGCTTATATTGCGGTACGCGATCTATATATGCAGATCGATGACATTATTTTTTCCCCGTTCAGGCGCAGAGTCCTCAAGATTGACTAGCATGGTTACTATTGGTGGCGGCATCTACCGCAGCAGAAAAATCGAAGTGCCCTCTTATTTGGAGGTCCCGACGAAGTCCATTGTGAGGCTGGGGATCGCTAACGCTTTATCCTCTTATATTACGCACGCGCGCGTGATGGATCTATTCGCGGGCAGTGGGGCGATGGGCATCGAGCTACTTTCTCGAGGCGCTTCCTTTTGCCTTTTCTCAGACATAAACAAAGAAGGCGTTTCCGTGATTAATCAGAATCTGAAATCACTCGGTATCGAAAGTGCCTCCGTCAAAAACGCCGACTATAAAGAGACGCTTCGTTCATGCTTGTCGAACGAGGAAAAATACGATGTGATTTTCATCGATCCGCCTTATAAAGACAAAGAAGCGTATGGGTTTTGCTTTGATTTCATCAAAAATCACGATATCTTGACCGAAGAAGGCATTCTTATTTTCGAGTATGAAGGAAAGCTAGAATTTGATGATGTCTCTTACTTCGAGAAAGTGAGAACATACAAATACGGTCGGACTAACGTTGCGATATATTGGAGGAAACACATATGAGAATCGGTGTATACCCAGGGTCATTCGATCCCGTCACGAATGGGCATATCGAGCTAATCAAAAGAAGCGTCAATCTCTTTGATAAGGTTATTTTCCTTTTGGCGGTCAATCCTGCTAAAAAAAGCGTCTTCTCCGTCGATGACCGCTTGCTCATGATGAAAGAGGCCACGAAAGAATACCCAAACGTGTCTGTCGATTTTTACCCAGGGCTCATCGTTGACTATTGCCGAAAAGTAGGCAGTTCCTATATTATCCGTGGTTTACGCGCCGTCACTGATTTTGAATACGAGTTCCAGATGGCGGCCGCGAATGAATTTGCCGATCCTTCTATCGATATGGTGTTCTTCATGTCTAGAAAAGAGGAGACATTCATTTCCTCAACTGCCATAAATGAGCTTTTTGATGGCGGGAAGGATATTTCTTCGCTCGTCCCTCCGGTTGTCGTGAAGATGCTCAAAGAAAAGAAGAAGCAGTAGATTCACCAATAATTAGAGAAAGCCAAGCGCCTCTTTCCTCATGGAGGCGCTTTTATAGGTTAGGCAAATAAAAAAGCCGCGATTTTACTCGCGGCGATTTGCTTTTAATTAGGATTTATAGACAGCGGAGAACGGGTTTTGGGTATCACTATCAAGATGGTTCCACATATTGATGAGGTTCTTCGCTCTTTCAGCGTCAGTGTCGCCCGATACGCCGAAGAGAACTTCGCATACGCCACCGCGACCAGCTTCGACGGCTTCTTTGCTGTAGTCGACTAAGAGAATGGTCGGGGTTGAGAAATTGGCGGAATCCGGTCCCTCATAGTTTTTATAGCTATCGTCAGAAGGGCTTGCGTTATCTTTGTACGGAGCTTCCTGAAGCTTTGTCGAAGTGATGTTGAAGAAATCGAGATAACGTCCTAAATAACGATGGAAAGCGGTGGTATCGTTGAGAGTCTCAGAATAATCATCGTCATTGGTGGAATCTTCATCGGTGAAAATGGTATAGAACTTGAACTCTCTATTATCGCTTGCGAGGTATTTGCTTCCCCATTGCTCGCTCAAGTACTTGAAACCATCTTCCGCTTTATCGCAGCCATCGCAATCGCTCGAAGTGTAGATGAAAAAGAACTTTTCGCCATACGCGGTGGAATCGATTTTGGCGTAATCATTGGCGTAGGCCAATTTCGTATTCGTGTAGATATTCTCGGTAATCGTATCGGCTTCCGTCAAAATGTAGCCATCGGCGACGGTGAAGTCGGCGGATTCCTCGCCATCCAAGCTTTTCTTCGCGGAATTGAAGAAAGCGCCAGTGGAGGCGTAGCCCCAGCTGGAAACCCAGTCAGTGATATAAGGGATCGAGAAAATGATGGCGAAAATAGCACCGACGATGAGCAAGGGCTGAACCCACGCGGTTTCTTTTATCCAACGCCATATTTTAACGAAGAAGGCACCTATTGCTTTTAGAACGATCATCGCTATATAACCTCCGAAAAAGTCTCTTCAAAAATCAACTCGATAATCATAGCATTGCCCCTTTAGTGTGGCAATAATCGATTTCAAGTCCCCATCTATGATGGGAAGTGGCGATAGTTCTTATAGTTTTAGGGAGGAAAACCGCTATAATCTTTGCTTGTATGCAAATCAAAGATGAAGAATTAAAAGTCAGGGGAAAAATCAAAAACTGGCTGTACGATCACCCTACCGTCAAGACCTGTTTGGAGTATTTCTGGATCTTAGTCGTGTCAACCGCAAGCGCCTTCGTTTTCGCTTTCGGATTCAACTGTTTCATGGATGTGAGCGGTCATTTGATCACCGATTCAGCCGGCCACACGATGGCGGCTCCGAATATCGTATCTGGTGGCATCAGCGGCGTGAGCCAAGTCATTGTCCTCTTCTTTGAACTATGCGGATGGAAAATCAACGATACGCATTTGGCCTATTCCATTATCTATTTCGTCGTGAATGTGCCGCTTCTTATCCTCGCTTTCACCAAAATCGGCAAGCGTTTCGCCATCTTCAGCCTCATCAATGTAGCGGAAGTT
The DNA here is from genome assembly GCA_963642055.1 of Roseburia hominis. GTDB lineage: Bacteria > Bacillota_I > Bacilli_A > RFN20 > CAG-826 > UBA4951. The sequence continues at coordinate 47,168 of CAVIFQ010000003.1, forward strand.
TCCTTGTTCATCAGGATATTCAGCGTATCGGCCGTGCCAGCCTTTGGCGAAGTGTTTGAATTCGTGACGACTTATGGCGGCGGCTTGATCGGACGTGTCCTTTTTGGCGGAATCTGTATCGGCTTATCTAGCGCCTTAGCCTTTTCTATCGATATTTCAACGGGTGGAGTCGATATTATCGCAACTTATATCGCCACGAAGAAAAACACGGCGGTCGGTTTCTACAGTGCCGCCCTCAATACCGTCACCTTGGTTTGCTACACCCTTTTATCAATGTCTCTAGCCCACTGGGATTCAGTGGAAATCGCTCACGATATCGCCCGCGCTTTCTATAGTTTGCTCTATTTATTAACGGCTTCGCTTGTCATCGACAAAATCCATCTGCGAAACAAAAAAGTCAAGCTGGAGATTATCTCCTCGCATGAGGATATCGGGAACGTCTTGATTGAGGCCTTTCCGCATGGAGCGACGATCGTTGAAGGAAAAGGCGTCTACTCTGGCAGCAAACGTTATGTCGTTACGATGGTTGTCTCCAATAACGAGGTCAAGCCATTGCTTAATTTGATTAAGAAAGAAGACCCATCGGCCTTCGTTGAGCTTTCGCCTTTATCGCAGGTTTACGGCCGTTTCCACGTCAAACCAATCAAGTAGTCTTATATTTTTCCTCGATGCTTTTTGCAGAGGTAAATTGTATTTCCGTTCCCTAATTTCGTGATTTCGGCTGGCTCGCCGGAATATAGTTTCTTTTTGCCGCACAGATAGCAGTGCCAATGCTTTGGATAAGCTAGTTCTGGTTTAGCGTTCTCTTCTTCACTTGGGGTATCTTCTGCGATTGCATAATCATCGCCGCTCATATCTTCATCTAGGGCATCAAAGAAAAAACCGTCTTCGTCGATTTGGAAATCGAATTCATCATCGGCGTCATTGCTATTTTCTGGCAAAATCGGCGCAAAAGTCGCCACTTTCGATTTGACTGGCCTGATGTAGGAGGAATGGGGGCGATCGTCGATTTCATCTTCGTCGATGTTTTCGTAGGCCCCAGTTGGCATTTCCTTATTGAAGGATGCCACTTTCGATTTGACTCTCTTTATTCCTAAATCATCATCTGCTTCTTCGACGTTTCGGTTCTTTTTGACGATGAAGGCTATATCGATCTTGCCTTTGTTTTGATTATCGGTGTAAAGGACGTGATCGGGGTAGCGGCTTTCGATTTCTCTAGCGAAAGATTCATCGACCGTATTAGCCAAAAGGATGAGCCAATTGTCATTAGAGAGGCGGCATCCGTTTTGTCTGGTTCTTCGGAGCAATAAATCCAAGCAGGAATTTTTCGAATCGTAGGATATGACGAACTCTTTAGGAGCGAATCTGACGTGCTTGAGTTTAGGGGCGCTCATCGTCTTCTTTTTGGAAAGGCGGCTCTCGTAAGCTTTCTGCAGTTCCAGCAAAATGGCTTTCTCATACTCAGCTCCATCGACCGGACGTTGGGCTTTTGGCTTAGCCTTTGCCGCGCTTTCTTCTTTTTTCGAGAAATCGGGCGTAGGGAAAGAGGCTATTTTTACTTTGGGTTTGCGCACTTCCAAAGGATCAATCGTCTTCACTTCCTTAGCCTTCGGGGCTACTTTCTCGATTCGCGGTTGCTCTTCCTTTGCCTCTTCTTTTGCTGGAAGCGCCTCGTTTTCTTTTGTTTTTGTTTCAACTTGAACCTCTTTCTTGCTCAAGCTGTCTCTATCTTCTTTCGGCAAAAAGTAAAACAGCTTTATGAACCATGGGGTGAAATAGTTTTTCTCGAGGATGGCTTGGAGCTCATCTTGCGGGAACGGCACGTTATCTTTGGCGACGAGCTCTTTGATGGTTGGGCTAATGAGGGGCTCTACATCCATATTCTTGAAAGTAGGGCTCTCTTTCGTCTTCGCTCCATCGATCAAGCGAACGAAAGAATAGTTTAGATGAACGAGTAAATAGGTGTTTTCGGCGATGCGGAAAATAGAGCGTTCCTCATCGATATCAGCCACTTTCATCCTAAGATAGCCGCTGGCTGTCGAAAGAATGGCTTGGGAGTTCCAAAGAACTTGCCCCCTTTCCTTGAAAGGCAATGATGAGACGAAGTCGATATATGGTTTGGTCAATTCGTAATGAAGCATAAAAAATCCCTCGTTATTTTACCCTTATTCCGCGGATTGATAAATAAGCTAGAAGCATATAGAAAAGAACCCAAAAAAATGCGAATTTGCCTTAGTCTAATAAGCGCGTTCAACTATAATATATGCGCTTATGGGAAAAGAACTTTCATCTCTATCGAATTTAGACATCGGAATCGAGATTTCCCCGACTTGGAATTACGCCTCTTACCAAGCCGATTTCTTCGCGAAGAGAGAAAACGGAAGCACGCGCAGCACTTCCTTTTCCTTTATAAAAAGAGTTACGGCTACCAATAAAGGCGGATCTTCCCTCCGCGATTGCGCCCTGCGCTTTTCTATTTTCCCGGCTTATTGCTCCATCGATCCCATCAAAATCGATTTCCTTGAGCAAGGCAAAAAGACGGAGATAGACCATTTTGTCGGCGAAATCGAATTTGCTTCTCTATACGCTTTATCTACCTCTCTTCCTGGCGAACTCATCGTCGATTTGGTGAATGGGAATGGTGATATCATCGCGAGCAAGAAAGCCACTTTCTCTTTTGATAACATCTCAAGCGCCCTATATTCAAGCGGAGTCCGTGAACTCCTTGCTTCTTACGTTACTCCAGACGATAAGAGCCTACAGCCGATAAAGGAAGAAGCCGGTTTGCTTTTGAAAGATAAATACGACTCCTCTTTCGCCGGCTATTCATACCGCGATCCGAATAAGGTCATTGAAGAGATTGACGCTCTTTATCTAGCCCTTTCCAATGAGAAAATCTCTTTATCAGCCAGTTCGTCCTCGCCGATAATGTGCCTTAAAAATATCGACCTTCCTTGGCAAATATTGGACAAAAAAGAGGCGAATTGCGTGGATTTTGCGATTTTGTTCGCTTCTTTAATCGAAATGGCCGCGCTTCGTCCGCTTATCGTTTTCACAGGTGAGAAGGCTTTAGTAGGCGTCTATCTGGACGAGTCGATTTCCTCTTCTCCGCTTCTAGATAACGACACCGAATTATTGAATCTTGCCTCCAAAGGCTTCAACCGTCTTATCCTCATCGACCCCGTTTATGCCTCAAAAGAGAAGAATGCGGATTTCTCCTACGCCGTGAATGAAGGCTATCTTGCGCTTCAGAACAACCATTCCTTTTTATATGGCGTGGATATTTTCGCTTCCAGGAAAGAGCATATCCTGCCCTTGCCAACGCCGATAAAGGCGGAAGATACCTCGAAAATCGAATTCCCGGATTTTTCCGCGAAGAAAGATTATTCGATGCCGCGCGTTGAAGTCGAAAACCGCCGTTATCTTGATTCCGAGGCTCCTTCCAAAAAGAACAAATTCGATTATTGGGAGGAAAAGCTGCTCGACCTTTCAATGAACAACCGCCTTATCAATATGCGGTTCTCGAATCTTTTCCCGCAGGTTCTGAATCTTGATTCCGAGGCGCTTCTTTCAACTCTATCGAAAACAAATAAAGTTTCGGCCATATCCTCGATCGATGTTTCACCGATCAAAGAGGAACGCAATACGCCGGCGAATTTCTCCAATGCCGATAAATCGCGCTTCAATGAATATTTGGGTAAGAAGACTTTGTGCTTTGTTTCCAAAGAAGGGTCGCCTGATGATTATTTGAAGAGCCTTGCCCGTAAAGCGAATACCGCGATTGAGGAAAGCGGGTGCAATCCGCTTTTCTTAACGATCGGTTTGATCAAATGGTTCGATAATGAGAAAGCGGCAGCGCACGGGAAAGGCGCGCTTTATTCTCCGCTCTTCCTTTTGCCAGTGAAGATACCAAGAAGAAAGACCGGATCATCCTTCAGTTTGGAATACAACATTGATGATCTCGGCTTGAATACGACCATTTTTGAGTATTTCCGCGAGAACTTCGATTTGGATTTTTCGCCAGTCTTCGGCGAATTTGCCAAAACTAGCAAAAATGAGCCTGACATCCGTTTGATCTTCAATTTCATCCGTGAGCGAATTGCTTCCTTCAAAGGATGGGCCGTGCTTGAAGAGCCATGCTCCGTGTCTTTATTCTCTTTTGCCCGCTTCGTGATGTGGAACGATATAAAGACGCACCGCGAGAAGATGATGCAGAATCCTCTTATCTCTTCTTTCGTCGATGGCTTCAATGAACTTGAAACCCAAAACGCTGATTCGGATAAGAAAACCGGCGATGAGGCCCCTTCTTCTTCTTTAGCCATTCCTCTCCCCGCCGATTCAAGCCAAATCGATGCGATAAGAGAAAGCGCGAATGGCGTTTCCTTCATATTGGACGGTCCGCCAGGGACAGGGAAAAGCCAAACGATCGCGAATATGATCACCAATGCCCTATACCACGGCAAGAGCGTTCTTTTCGTCGCTGAAAAAGGAGTGGCTCTCGAAGTCGTCAAAAAGAGATTGGACGCTTTAGGAATCGGCAAATTCTGTTTGACTATTCCCTCTATCAATACCGCAAAGAGCGAAGTCCTTTCCTCTTTAGGGGAAATGCTTGAGCTTGGGCAAGTCGAAAGCCCACAGGATTTTGAGACGCAGTCATCGTCAGTCGATGAGAAAAGAAACAAACTCAACGATGACTTATACGCGCTTCATCAAAAAGGAGCTTATGTTTTCTCTCCGTACGAAGCCATCATCAATTATCTGAGACTTGCTGAATATAAAGGGGCATATGAGACAAGCAAGGATTACGCTGCCTCTTTGACGACGACCGACTTTGAATCGGCTCAGAAGGAACTCACGAATCTCAGCATGCAAGCTTCCGCTCTCGGCGGATATTACGGCAATTCCTTTTTGCCATTCTCTTCGCGCGAATATTCAATCGAAGCCCGTGACTCCTTATTCGAGAAAATCCCTTCTTTGATCGCTGACCTCAAAGCCTTCCATATCGCCGTCTATAACTGTTTTTTCAAAGATAAAGGTTTAGCGGAAACTAGAGACAACGTTGACCTATATTATGAAATCGTCAAGCTTTTGCAGGGTAATTCGCTCCTTTTCCTCGATTATCTGAGTGATGAGACTTTCGTGCAAAAGAAGCAGGAAATGCAAGGATATTTGCTTTTGCTCGGCCAAAAATTCAAAATCAAGGAAGAGCTCTCCGAATTGTGGGAAGAGGGATTCTTCAAGGAAAGCGGGGAGACGCTTCTTGCCAAAAAAAGAGCAACCAAGCGGGCCAGCTTATTCGAGAAGCATCGCTTATTGATCTCGCTTAAAAAGAGCTTGAAGCCACTTGCGAAAGACAAGCGAGCCTTGAAAAAAGGAACGCTGGAGAAATCGCTCGAGAAGCTGATTGAATATCGTCACCTTGAAGAAGACGCCGAGCATTTTGATCCCTACGTGAGATACGTTTTCTCAAAATCCCACATCAGCTCCTCTCTTGATATCGAAAACGAAATTGCTAGATATGACCGCACCTTGAAAATCATCGATATCAAAAACGGTTTCCGTTTAGAGAAACAAGCAACGATGACTGATATTGACGATGCGATTCGTCATCTTTCCGTGAACCGGGAATATCTTTTCGCTAAAGCCAGAATGACGTTCATCTCGCAATATGATGCTCTTAAAGAGAAACTTGGCGAATTGAAAGAAAAATTTGGCTTTGATCTCTCAAATTACGAGGACTGCTTTGATTTCTATCTCCATGTCTCTTCTTCTTTGACCGATGCTTATTCCAGCAAAGGCAAGCTTTCGGAATGGACGAACCTCTTGTTCACTTTAGATCGTGTTTCGAAACTGGCGCCGGAAGAATTAGTCGATTCGTACCGCAACGGCAAAATCAAAGAAGACGCCCTTCTTTCATCCTACATCTGCTCCCTTTCCTATCGGATACTTTCCGATTCGTTGAGCGAAAAAGGCTTATCGACCATAAACGCGAAAGACACCAAAGAGGAAATCGCTTCTTATAAGAAAGCCATCGATGATTTTTCAAAGACGAGCATCGTCGAGACCGTCTCTAGAATCACGAGCCTATATCCTTCTTCGAGCGCAAGCGCGCCTTCCACGACGATTTATCAGTTCAGAAAACTCATCAAAAACGGTGGACGCGGCGTCTCGCTCCGTCAGATTTTCGATCATTTCGGAACGCTTGTGCGGACTCTCTGCCCTTGCTTTTTGATGTCGCCAGCCTCCGTTGCCCAATATCTTGATATCGATTCCTACAATTTCGACTTGGTCATTTTCGATGAGGCCAGCCAAATCCCCACAAGCGAAGCCGTCGGAGCGATCGCTCGAGGCAAAACCACGATCATCGCCGGTGACCAAGAGCAGATGCCGCCATCCAATTTCTTCATGGCGAGCGGTGGTCATTCTTCTGATCCGTCATTACTATCCAGCATGACGGAGGATTTGGAGAGTTTGCTCGATGATGCCATCGCTTTAGGACTTCCGCGGAAGCGTCTTACCTGGCATTACCGTAGCCGTCATGAGTCGCTCATCGCTTTCTCGAACAATAAATTCTACGCGAATAGCCTTATTACTTTCCCTTCGCCCGCCAACGAGAAGGCCTCAGTATCGAGCGTTTATGTAGGCGGCAAATACGAAATGAAGCGGGGCGTCAATAGGAAAGAGGCGACTGCGATCGTCGAAGAGATAATAAGAAGATCGGCTGATCCGGTTTTATCCAACTATTCGATTGGCGTTGTCACTTTCAATGAAGCTCAGCAAAACCTCATCGAGGATCTTTTGGATAAGAAACTGCCATATGGAGAAGGGCACAAACTCGGTGGAGAGGACATTTTCGTGAAGAATCTCGAGAATGTGCAGGGTGATGAGCGCGATGTCATTCTTTTCTCGACTACCTATGCACCGAAAGAAGACGGCAAACTCTCGCTCAACTTCGGGCCTTTAAGTCGCGAAAAAGGCGAGAGAAGACTTAATGTTGCAATCACTAGGGCTAGAGAAGAGATGATTGTTTTCACCTCGATGAAGCCAACCGATATCGATGCTGAAAAAGCGAAAAACGCCGGAGCTTCTTATTTACGGAGCTTCTTGCTCTTCGCGGAGACTGGCCTTTCATCCCTACCGAATAACATCGCTAGCCGTATCTCTTTGCCGTCAGTAAGCGTTGCCGATTTCATCGCGAAAGATTTGAAGAAACTCGGTTATCGCGCGGAAACAAATATTGGCTCCTCTTCCTTTAAAGTCGATGTCGCCGTTGGCGATAACGGCGATAAAAACCATTATTCGCTAGGCGTTTTGGTGGACGGCGATTCCTATTGCTCTTCCCCAACGTGCCGCGACCGCAATATCGTTGAGCCGGGCATTTTAGCTAATCTAGGCTGGAACTTGTATTGGGTTTGGAGCGTTGAATATCTCGACCATCCGCAAGAAGTCATCAAGAACATCGTGAACGCCATCAATAATTCCGACGGCAATCGGAAAATTGCTAGAGAAGGCGATTCTTTATTTGATGACCCTATCACTTTCGCGAAGAAAGAAGTCGTTTCTCATCCTTATGCCATACCTTATAGTAGAAGAAAACTTTCTCCGATGATTCCTGAAGATTTCTCGAATAAGGCCACATCAGCGAGAATGCTTGGGGCTTTCATTGCCGACGTGCTTCACGATGAGACGCCGATTTCGGAGAAACTTCTCAATGAACGCATCAAAGACGCTTATGGTTTAAGCCGCATCGGATCAAACGTCCGCGATGTCATCAATATGGCTCTCAACATAAATGAGCCGAATAAAGAGATCAGAGGCGGAACCATCTTTTATTGGGACAGAGAAAGGAAGATGGAAGAGTATCGTTATTACAGGTTGAATAACGAGGAGAATCAACGCGAAATCACCGATATCTCCTTTATAGAGCTCGGGAATGCGATTGCTGATATCTTGCTAGAACAAGGAAAAATGACGACAATCGATCTCTGCAAACAAGTGAATTCCTTGTTCGGGTTCTCCACCTTGAAAGAAAAATCCCGGAAACATCTAGAACTCGCATTGAAAGCCAACGCCAATCAAAGGCTCGGCATAACGATTGAAGACGGCTACGCCTCAATAAAAAACAAAGGACAATAAATATGAGCAACAACTGGTTTGAAATACGTTCGAAATCCAATCCTAAGCAAATTCTAAGCCACAGCGATAATGATGAATTCCTCTTCGTCTCTCATTTTGTCGCTTCTCCTTTCGGGGAAGAGGAAAAAGAGGAAAATGAATGGATAAGTTCCTCAAAAAGCGAACTATTTGCTTACTTCAAAGAAATCGTTTTAAGGGAAATGCTATTTGAGGATTATGTGAATGGCGATGCTGTGCCAGAGCTTCAGAAGCATGATTTCTCTACTATCCTTGGCCTATTGATTGAAGGCGCGGAAAAAGGCGAGCTCGATGATTGGCATGATGGGCTGAAGACGCTTTTGGAGATTCGTGACTGGAGCGAAAAAGACGACGCGGATTACGCTGAGCTAGAAAAAATATTGCGCAAACACGACCTTAATCTCCATGTTGAACATTTCTCTTCTTTGGAAGAAGCGAAAAGGTGCGGTGGAGCAAAAAGAGCGTTACTTGATGAGTTTTTGGGCCGCTAAAGACCTCAAGCTGTCATCGCTTAATAAGAGCATTAAATCATTGGAAGAAGCAATTTTCTTCTCTTTTAAGCAAAAATGGAGAGCGTTGATAAGAGTGTCGGTCTCATTCGCGCATTTATGATAATCTTCATCGCTTGAGCCGTTATATTCTTCATCGATCAAAATAAGTAGGGCTCTTCTAAGGAGGGAGAGAATGCTTTTCTCGATCCAATACGATGTCTTCGTTTTCTTAAAAGAGGCAAAGTAGGGCACAAAGCGTAGATAGGAGAATAACCCATCAAAAGGCAAGCGCCAGATATCGACGAAAGAGTAGGAATAAGAGCCATCTCTCATGGTTTTGGCAAATTCGTAAGCGTCAGCTTCAATGATGTTTATTTTCGATTTGAATTCAAATTGAGGAAGGATGAATTTGTTAAATAATTCAATGCAGTTTTTATCTTTTTCGATAATGGTTACCGATTCAACTTCTTTCTTAAGCGATACGCTGAATGGGTAATAGCCAAGCCCTAAACCAAACGTGATGACTTTTCCTTTTGCTTCTATGATTGAGGCTTTCATCGTGTTGATTTCATGAGGGGTTATGCTCATCCACGTTTTCTTATTTTGGATTACCTCGATGTAGCGAAATCTCCTCAAAAAGAACCCCAATTGATTGATTTCTTTGTAATAGTCGTTTTCTTTAACGATTATTTCATCACTCAGCATTCCTTCAAAAGGAGCGTAAGAGGAAGAGGTTAATTTCCAGCTGCCTAAAGTCGAGGAAGGGAAACGGATACTTTTCCAGTAAGGATCATTCTCGTACTCCTTCGGGTCAAGGATACTGATTTTATTGCTCGATTCATCAATGAAATCATAATCGCCTAAATTCATTAAATATTTCTTCGATTCAGACAAGAATGAAGCCTTTGGATTACCATACTTTTTGTAAGCTTTTTCGCAACTTGAGAACATCGTCTCGTCGCGTGCTTTTAGATAGATATTGAAAGCATCGGCGTTTGCCTCATTGCGGTTCATTGTCTCTAGCAATTTATTGATTGCGTTTTCTATTTCGTGGCTATGCGTTATTTTCATCCGCCTCATTTTAGAAAGTCATGCGCGCCAGTGCACCTTTTTTCGCTTATCATTATCGCCATGAGCAGAGATTCGAAGATTATTCTGACGACAATGACCATGGTCTATCGCGATGATGGTAGCTTTTTGGTCGAAGAGAGAAAGAAAAACGATTGGCCTGGCATCAATTTTCCCGGAGGGCATGTTGAAGACGATGAATCGATTGTCGATTCAGCCAAAAGAGAAATAAAAGAAGAGACGGGCTTAAATATTTACGATTTGGAAGAAGTTGGCACTTTCGAGTGGAATATCCCTTCCGAGCACGTCCGTCATCTTTGCGTCTTATATCGCACAAACCATTTCGATGGCGAACTTATTTCAAGCAAAGAAGGCTCGGTATTTTGGATCAAAAAAGATGATTTGTCTCACTACAAGCTGAGCACCGACTTCGACAAAGTCCTTGATAAAGCCTCACTGGGGCTTCCTTTTTGAACGAATCTATTCGCGCGCGTGCTCATGTGCCTATGCGCGCGTCACTTTATTTATGGTATAGTTAGCCCATGGCAATCGATCAAAAACTTCTCGATATTCAAAAACATACCCACGATAACGAAGTGGAGATTCTTCGTAGCAAGACCTGTTCTTGCCTTTTTTGCCGGCAGACTTATGATGCGCGCTTAGTCAATGACTGGGCGAATGATGAACGCGGGATGAGCGCGATTTGCCCTGAATGCGGAATGGATGCTGTTGTAGGAGATAATGGCGGTGAGCCAATGGACAAAGCTCTTCTCAAAGAGCTCAATTTGGCTTTCTACGGCAATGACTACATGAGCAAAAACCCCGATGCTGCCTATAAATACGTCAAACGTTATCAAGAAGGGAAAATAACGCATAAAATAGCCAACGAAGCTCTTTATATTCAATATTTGGCTCTGCTTTCCGAGCAAGGCTACGCGGATGCCTCTTTTTCTCTAGGGCTCTTATATGAATTCGGCGATGAGTTTACCGAAAAAGACCCCAAAACGGCTTTTGGCTACTACGCTTCTCCGTCCTTGCACGATGATGGCGAGGCGCTCGCGAGAATGGGCATTATGTGCATGAATGGAGCGACTGGGAAAGTCGATGGTCGAGGAGCTTACGAGGCCTTCGCCAAAGGCGTGGCTTTAGGAAGCCTTAAAGCCTTTATCGGTTTCTCGGATTGCTATATGAACGGAGTGGGGGTGAATGCCGATTCCTCTTTTGCTTTCGATTTGCTCGCTTCAGTTTGGAATGAGTCGTATCACCGTTTTTCTCTTTCGACGGGAAAAGACGTCAATATTTTCCCGGATTTATGCTACCGCCTAGGCTTATCGTATGAGTTTGGGATAGGGACAATGAAAGATCTCCCGACGGCTCTTCGTTTTTATCTTCTTTCCGAATTCGCTTATCGCCTCAAAGAGAATATGTCGGATTTATTGGAAGAAGATAAAGAAGCTTTCGCCGATGTCGAGAGAAGAATCGATGAGGCCGCGAAAACATTGAATCTTTCTCGAGGCGATCCGGCTTTCGACAACGACACTTTCTCCGATTCAGTTCTCTCTTCCGACCCTAATTCCCTCTTTTTGGGGAAAATGACTATCTCTAACCCTGTCTTCAGCAAAGAGGAAAGCTCCTTCGAGTTCGATATCAAATATTCCTTGCCGCCTTTGATTATCGATATCGGCAATCTCTATTGTGCCTTTATGCCAGGCGCCATCCATTGGCGGTTCGAGGATGTCTCCGATGTCATCATCGGGAAAAACCGCGTCTTTGACCGCATTGGAGGAGACGCCGAGACCGGATGGAACTTCATCTTTGGGTCAAATGAGAATATTGAGCCCGTCGTTTCGGTGATTTTCTTCCAGAGCAAAAACGAGAACGACGATAAAAGCGAAGAAGCAAGCAATAAGAAAGAAGACATAAAAGCATGAAAGAAAAACATACGGCCTTATCGGCCTTAAAGAAATACTCATTCCGTTTTTGGGTTGCCCCCTTTTTGAAACTCATCGAATGCGTCATTGAGCTAGCCACCCCCTTCATCGTGCGTTTCATCATCGATAAAGGTATCAAAAACGGCGATTTCGATTACGTCCTTAAACTCGGATTGCTGCTCTTCCTACTTTCTTTCGTGGCTTTCTGCGTCACGATGGTGGCTCAGTATTTCGCCGCGAGAGTATCGGCCGATTATGGGCACGATCTCAAAGAGGAGATATACGAACATATGTCTTCCCTGAGCGAAAAGCAGCTGAATGAATTTGGGAAACCCAAAGCCCTCACCTTGCTCAGCAATGACTCATTCTCGATGCAAAACGGGGTCATGATGTTCATGCGCTTATTCCTCCGCCCGCCCTTTTTGATCATCGGGGCGACCATCATTTCCTTTTTGCTCGACTGGAGAGCGGGCCTCATTTTCCTCGGTGTCGTGATCTTCTCCAGTCTAGTAATCGGCTCAGTCATCATCCTTTCGCCCAAGAAATACGCTCTTGTGCAGGGCAATTTGGACGAAATATCCTCGCTTGGCAGCGATACGCTTAAGGGGGCTAGACCGATCAGAGCCTTCAACAAAGAGAGCTACGAAGAGGGAAAATTCGTCGACTGCAGCTCCTCTTACCAAAAACGTTCCCTTTCGATCGCAAGGCTTAATTCTTTCGTCAATCCGCTCACTTTCTTCTTCGTGAACGCCGGGATGATCTTGGTTGTTTATTTAGGAGGAATCACAATCCAAAGCGGCGAGCTAACGACAGGCAAAATCGTCTCCCTTATCTCATTTTTGACTCTCGTCCTCAATGCTTTAGTGATGTTCTCGAGAATGATCGTGTCCTTAAACCGCGCGAAAGCGAGCAAAAAAAGAATCGACGCTTTCTTCGCTCTCGAGCCATCAATCGTCAACGACCCAAAAGAAGCGAAGGTCGAAGATGAAGATGAAAAGCCGTTATGTGAATTCAAGGATGTCTCTTTATCTTATGGTGGCGAAGGAAAAAACGCCGTCTCGCATCTTAATTTCTCGATTTACCCTGGCGATTCGATAGGCATTATCGGAGGAACGGGCAGCGGCAAGAGCACGCTCGTGGCCCTTTTAGAGAGGCTGTACGATCCTACTGAAGGTCATATTGAATACCGAGGAAGGGATATCAAGGATTACGATATCGATAAACTCCACCAAGAGATTTCCCTCGTAAGCCAAAAGCCATCTTTATTCAAAGGCACGATAAAGTCGAACTTGCTCCTTGGCAAGGAAGATGCGAGCGAAGAGGAGATGGTCGTGGCCTTAAAGGATTCTTTGGCCTACGAATACGTCTCCCGATATAAAGATTTCCTCGATCATGAAGTTGAGGAAGGCGGCGCCAATCTGAGCGGTGGGCAAAAGCAGCGCCTTCTTATCGCGCGAGCCCTCTTAAAGGGTGGCGATATTCTCATTCTCGATGATTCCACAAGCGCCTTGGATTATATCAGCGATAAAAAAGTTCGCGAGAATATCGGGAAGCGGCCCGACTTAACGAAGATAATCATCTCTCAGCGCGCCACAACCCTTGCCGATTGCTCGCTTATCCTCGTGATGGATAAGGGCGAGATTGTAAGCAGTGGCAAGCATGAAGAATTGCTCAAAGAATGCCAGATTTACCGTGATATTTATGAAATGCAGGTGGCAAGCAGATGAAAAAGTACAGTGCTCTTAAACCATATTTAGCCAAATGCAAAGGCTCTATCGCCTTGGCCTTAATTTGCGCCCTCATCTCAATCGGCGGGAAGCTTTTCATTCCGCTTGTGGCGGGAAAAGCCGTCAACTACCTCTCGGAATGCGGAGGCAATGTCGATTTCACGAAGCTCGGACAGTATATCCTCATCATGTCTATCTGCCTGGTGCTTGGGACCGTCTTTAGGTATTTCTTCGATTATTTGACGGCCTACGTAGGTCAACAAATCACCAAAAATCTCCGTGACGATGTTTATAGGAGCTATCTCCATTCTTCTGTCTCTTATCTCGACAAGAACGAAAAAGGGAATCTCCTTCTCCGCTTGGTGAATGATGTCGAGAATGTGCAAAACGGCCTCGTGAGCGGTGGGGCGGCTTTCTTTGACGGGATCGTCGCCATTGCTCTTACGATCGTTTTCATGTTCACCATCAACTGGGCTTTGGCTCTCCTCGTCGTCGGCTTGACGCCGCTTTCGATGCTGGTGAGCAAATTCGTGAGCAAATGGAATTCGAAATATTTCAAGTCGCAAGCCGCAAGCGCTGGCAAAATCCACGCCTTTGGTCTTGAGTCGCTCAATAACAGCGAGGCTATCTCAACCCTCAATCTCCGTAAGAAGAGAGAAAAAGATTTTGCCTCTTTGAACGAAGATTTCCGCAACAACGTCTTCAAGGCTTCTTTCGGGGCTTCGCTCATCAATCCTTCAACGCGTTTGGTGAATAACTTCATCAATGCCGCAATCATCACAGTCGGCGCCATCTTCATCGTCAAAGACGTTAATCTAGGCATAACCTTCTTGGTGGGCGATTTATCAAGCTTCCTCATTTACGCGAGCAACTACATGGCTCCCTTCAACGAAATCAGCGATGTCATAAGCGAAATCAGCTACGCCCTCGCTTCCTTTAAGCGCATTGATGAGGCAATTCACGCCGAAAAAGACGTCAATGATGGCAGAGAAACGCTCACTGGCCCCATTGAAAGCATCAAGACCGAGCATCTTGATTTCTCTTATGATGCGAGTAGAAAAATCATCGATGATTTCTCGCTCGACGTCAAAAAAGGTCAAAAGATCGCTTTCGTTGGGCCTACGGGATGCGGCAAAACCACCATCATCAACCTCTTGATGAGATTCTATGATCCGCAGAAAGGCAATTTTACCGCCAATGGCATCTCAACGATTGATTTAGAGAAGAGCGCTTACCGCTCGCATTTAGGCATGGTGCTGCAGGATACTTGGGTATTCTCTGGCACAGTTTACGAGAATATAGCTTATGCCAAACCCGGCGCGAGCCTAGAAGAAGTCAAAGAGGCGGCGAAAAAAGCGCAAGCCCACGATTTCATTGAGCGCTTGCCGCAAGGCTATAACACCTTCATCACCGATAGCAGTGGTCTCTCTTTGGGCGAGAAACAGCTTTTGTGCGTAGCGCGCGTCATGCTGCTATCTCCGGAAATCGTCATTCTCGATGAAGCCACGAGCAACATCGATATCAGAACGGAAAGTCTTCTCTCGAAGTCTTTCGATGAATTAATGAAAGGCAAGACGAGCTTTGTGGTGGCTCACCGCTTATCTACCATCAGGAAGAGCGATCTGATTGTCGTTTTGAAAGACGGGAAGATCATCGAAAAAGGAAATCACGAATCATTACTAGAGAAAAAAGGCTTCTATTACGAACTATATCAGTCGCAGTTCAGCCATTAATTAGAGGCGTTTGAAAAGCAGCTGCTGAGGTGTTTTAGAGAACTCGAAATCCTCTAAATCGACTCTTTTGTAGCCGTTTTTGCGGAGATATTCGATTCCTCGCTCATTAGACGGGTCTAAGGAAGAAAGGAACAAAAAGCGGGGAAATTCCCTTTCGATATAGGAAAGCATCTCGCGTCCGACTTTCTTATGGCGGTGGAGCGGATCGACGGATAGATAAGAGAGCACCATAACGTCTTCGCTCATCTTCCAATCGGTTTTGCCGATAACTTCCATGAGTTTTCCGCCATTGTGGCTAAGAGGATAAAAATAGGAACTTACGTCTTTTTCGACGATCGCTAGAGCAATAACCACTCTTCTTTCGATAGCGAGGTAGCACTTTCCAGTTTCGATAAACGACTTGAGCTGCTCTTGGCTAAAGGAGGGGATGGGAAAAATAATGCCTTCGTATTTGACACTTCCCTCGACTCTTCGCGTGAGTTTGCCTAGGCTTTCTAAATCATCTTGCCTGGCTTTTCGATAAAGAATCATGCGAATACCATAACACTTTTAGGTATGATTATGCCTATGAAAGAGCGTTCTGAGAAAACGATTTCGCGCGTGATGAGCCGCATCAAAGGCAAGAATACCGGCATTGAGCTTGCCTTAAGGAAAGAACTCTATGCTTTAGGAGTTCGATACCGCCATAACACGAGCAAAGTGTACGGACATCCGGATATATCGATCCAAAAATACAAAATCGCCGTCTTCTGCGACAGCGAATTTTGGCATGGGTATAATTTTGAAGAGAACAAGAAGAAACTCCATAAGCACCTTGATTACTGGATTCCGAAAATCGAGCGCAATATCGCGCGCGACAAAGAAGTGAATGAGGAACTAGAAAAAGAAGGATATACCGTCATCCGCTTCTGGGGGAGCGAGATAAACAAAGACCCCAAAAAGTGCGCCGAAGCAGTAGTATTCGCCTTAAGAGAAAAAGGGTGGAGCGAAGCAAAAGAAAACCCGGCCTTATGGAAGCCGGGCGTGAGTCATAAAAAGAGAGACGAGGATTAGTCTTCGTCTTTTTTCTTGCCTCTTCCAGCGTAGGCGCCGATTAAGCAAAGCGCTGCAGTGGCGTACATAAAGACCGCATTGGTGATAAAAGCGGTGCCAAGCGTCAAGGAATTGCTGACTTCCGTGCCCAAATCGCCATTGAAGATGTTGCCGGTATTGGCGGCGATGAATAAGGGTTTGGCGAACAAAACGATGGTGGCGCCGGCAATACTTATAACGGCCGTAAGCAAATACAAAGGCGAGCGCCCTTTCTCCGGAACGAAGAAGGAAGCAAACGGCAAGATGATGGCCAAACAGTCGCAGAGGAAAGCGATGAATAAGCCGGTGCAGAAAACCGTATTGCGGCTTTCGTAGCCAAAGATAGTCTCAAAGCCCGTTCCCCAGACAGGTCCAGCGTCGTCGCCGAAAGCGTCAGCAAAGAGAACGCAGATGCTGATGATGGCAAGCAAACTCGTTATGAGCACGAGTATCGTATTTCCGTGATTGTTTTTCTTCATATCAAAGTCAAGTCCTTACGTTTCATAACTATACCCTTGAAGAAATGCTGGGGCAACACACTTTTACAAAGTAAAACCAGTGAAATTGGCTCTTTCAAGCACTTGCCTTATTCGAGTCATCGTTAAAGCTCTTAGAGCACGAATGATTGAGCGAGCTTTCGCTTATTTCTTCGTTTGCCTTTCCTTAAGGATTTCGCAGATTTTGTATCCTCCATCGTAATGGCCCTCATTTTTGAGTTTTTCGATGCGTTTGATCATAAATCTCAATAAATCGCTATCCTCGATGATGCATTTAAGCTCATGCTCAATCGATTTCTCGTCCGGGCATTCTTTAAAGGCATCGCCCATCTCTCTTCCGTATATTCCGCCATAGACTTCGTGCCCGCCGATATGGCGCATGAAGAGTTTCGGGACCGGATAATAGACGAGCTCACTTGGTTTGGTGATCAATAAATCGGTGACTCTCATCAAAAGATTGGTCGAGTAGACGGCTTCAAAGATGTCTTTATTGCAGAAGCAGTAGATGCCGCTGGCTTCTCCATCCCTTATCTCATCGACGAAAGAGAGGAACTTGCCATATTCATCGAAGTAATTGGTCGATTCGAAACCCTTGACTTTGCTTTTGACGATTTCGTAAACGTCTTTGTGGTCGCCGAAATTCATGAACAAGGACACTTTTCCGCTCTTTACGTAAGGGAGGAGGAACTTCACCATCGAGACGAAGAGGTCACTTCCTGCGCCAGCCCCTCCGACGCTCAAAAGGATGCGGAGCGGTTTCTTCTCGTTGAGTCTCTTCAGTCGGCGTTTATTGTCTTCTTCGAGATTCACCAAAAATTCATGATCGACGTAGCAGCCAACGTATTTGATATCTTCGTCCTTCATTCCGTGCAGCTCTTTTTTCGAGAAACCGTCGAGCGTTTTATAGCCGTAATAAGTGAATGGGGTTTGGACGGCATGGATCGCCCCTTCCGATAAATGAAGAGCCATGGGCCAGTTATCGGGGATGGCATTGCAGACATTGCTCATGCCAGCGTGAATGGCGCCTTGTGAAGGCCAAACGTGGGTGGCGATATAAGGGATATCTTTCGGGATATTCCGGAAAATCGGCACCAAAAGCTCAGCGTTTTTCTGGTCTTTGGCGTTGTATTCGATTTTCTTGAAACCCTCGCTGTTGAGCGGTTCCCAGATCAATCGATTGAATAGTTTGGATTTTTGGGAGATGCGGCTAGCGAGCGAATACATGTCGTTCTGTTTTCTGATCATTTTGCTGCCAGTGGCATCAAAAGAAGCAAGATCAAGCCAATACGGGGTGTAGCCCATGGCTTTCGCGCAGCTCGCTAGAGCGATCGAGATTCGATAATGCCCGAAACCCATCCTGATATTGCCGACGATGAGGGCGTTATCGGCGAATTTCTCGTCTTGCTCTTTGAAGACGATCTCTTGAACTCCTATCCCTTCAAGCGTTTTGTTGCTCGTAAAACCGAGATGATAGTTCTTTTCGGAGTCATCGCCGAATTCCTTGATGAATTTCTCTTTGCTTCTATTCGCATTTTTGATGGTTTTTGCATCGATTTTGTTGCCGAAGATTATAGAGGTCTTATCCATTTTATTTCTCCTTTGCTTATCAAATATCTCAAAGTGTATTTCTTGTTGTCGTTTTCGAAATCGAGGTCGATTGTCTTGCCTTTCTTCCTGATGTCGAGGACTTTGCTGCCAGCATATTTTTGGCATTTTTCCAGCAGTTCCTTCTTCTTTTCGTCGTAACTAGAGACATCATCGCTCGTCATATAGACGCTTCCGCATATGTGGTTGAGGGTGATGATAGCTTCTTTTTGCTTATCGTTCAGTTCGATATTCGTGTCACGGAGCAAATAGACGTCGGGGTCATTGTAGAAGCATATCTTATTCATGCAGGACCTATAGATAGTATTCACCAAGGTGATCTTCGTGGAGATGCGCTCACGGTGGAAGAGACGCATATAGAACTTATCGTCGAAAATAAGGGAGATGTCTGGTCCAATGCGGGCATAATCGGCACGCAAGAAAGAGGAAGAGAGAGGAACGCCGCAGACTAGAAGGAGTTTATCTTTCAAAGTCGAGCGGAGGATATCCATGATGTAGGACATTAATTCGGCTCTCGTGTAGCGTTCGTCTTTTATTAAGGCGCTTGCGTAAAGGAAATCGAGTTTGAAGAAATCGAAACCGAGATCGATGTAGTAATTGAGGCATTTCTTGATGTAATCGATGACCTCTTTCTTCCTGATATCCAAAACGTAATCGGTACTCCAGTTGCATCCGGCCGCCACCGGGGCGCCGTTCTCCAAATAAAGATAATCCTTGTGCTCGGAGAATAATTTAGAGTTCGTCTCGCAGACGAGCGGGGCGAGCCAAATACCAGCCTTTAGACCTTTCTCGTGGATTTTATCGACGATTCCCTTTAAGCCGTTCGGGAATTTCTTTTCATCTATATCGAGCCAATCCCCGACATAGGTTTCGCTTCCGTCGTCGATTTGGAACAAGTCGTAATGTTCCTTATCGATGGCCGATAGATTTTTAAGGATAATGTCCTCGTTTATGTTCTGATAATGGTTGTACCAGGAAGTGTATCCTTTAATGGATTTCGTATTTTTCAGTTGGAAATTGCGGAGATATTGCTTGCTTATCTCCATATAATTGCCTTCGATGGTCAAGTAATCGAAAAGCGTGAAAGGCTCATTTATCTTGCGTCCTTCAATGTCACTTTCGAGTCTTGTTTTACCCTCTTTCACCATATGATTGATGATGAGGTAGGCCTTATCCTCGTTTAAACTGCCATAGAGAATGGCTTTGTTTGTTCCTTTATCGCGGATATAGGAGAAGGTGTAGCCATGAAGGACGTGCTTCTCGTATTTTTTGAATCTCTCATCGCCATAGGATAAGAAATGGTATCTTTCGTGGATGAAGTTAGGGAGTTTGGCAATCGATTTGACGTGCTCATTGATTTCAAATTCGCGGGTATCGGTCCAGGACTGGTAGCCGTTTAGGAAAACGCATTCGCTCTTTTTGTAATGGTGGTCGATATCGATATAGGCATGAAGAAGAGTTATCTCTTTCTTGGGAACGATAACGAATCTGCTTCTGCTCCCTTCGCGCGTCTCTTCGATTTTGTAGTCTTCGTTTTCGCTTGCGGAGCTTTCTATTTCCTTATTGTCGAGGAGGTATTTGATCTTAAGCATTTGTCGGTTCCTCGTTAGTGGCCTCGTTAGACATAGCGACGGCATTTTGTCTTTTGGCCAAGGTGGTGTTGACGCCCTTTTCGTTATAGAACATGAGGACGATGGCCCCAATTACGCAGAAAACGATGGCGACGATTCCCACAAGCCTCATTCCGAGCTCGCTTGGGACGATGTCATTGGAATTGGCGCTTTGCTGTGTTCCGATGATTGCTAAAGAGGTGAAAGCCAAAGTCGCGATCGATTGGCCCATTTTCATGGAGAAGGTGCGGGCGGCGAAGAACATGCCCTCGCGGTTCTCGCCGGTCTCGATAGCCTCGCACTCCGCTACATCGGCGACGATTGATTGCGGGATAATTCCGAGCAGCGCCATCGGGAAAGCGGCGACGATGACGATAAGAATACCAAAGAGATCGAATTCGCCGAAGCTGACGTTGATACCGTTGAAGCCGCAGAAAGTGGCGAGAAGGTAGGCGGCGGCTAAACCGAAGAAACCGGCGATAGTGAGTTTCTTTTTGCCGAATTTCTTGACGAGTTTGGAGACGAGCGGATAAAAGCAAGCACTCAAAACGGTCATCGCGCCCATGTAGTACATGGTGGTAGAGCCATCGGTATCATGCATGAGGATTTTGACAAAGTAGGGCAAGCCGGTCTGGAAAAGGGTGATGCCGATCCAATACATGACATCGCTCCCGACGAAGACGCGGAAGTCTTTGTTCTTGAAGGTGGCTTTAAGCGATTTGAAGACGTTGGTGTTATCGGGTGGGTTATCCGCGAACTCCCTTTCCTTTAATAAGAAGCAAGGGAGAAGCATGCAGATGCAGGCGATGACTGATAAAACGATAAAACAAATACGGTAGCTCCAGGCAAAGCCGAGGCTCTCGCGGAGGAAACCAGCGAAAACGAAAGGAGTATAAGCGAGAAGCAAGCCGAAGAAATAGGTGAGAGAAATAGCGGTGGAGATATACATTCTATCTTCCTGCGTTTTCCCGAATTCACTGATCAAGGCGTTATAAGGGGTGCAGTAGAGAGTCATGAAGGCGTAGAAGAGGATGAGGAAAATCAAAATCCAAGCGAAGTTGATGCCGGAAATCTCATTGACTGGGGCTAAGAACACCACGACCGTCAAAACGGAGAAGGGGATGGCACTTAGTTGCATGAATGGGATTCTCCGCCCTCTTTTGTTTTTCGAGCGGTCGGATAAGCTCGCGACAAGAGGGTCGGTGATGGCGTCAAAAATACGGCAAATGAAGGATATAAGGCCTAATAGGGTCAATACTCCTCCGATCACTAGACCTGGGGTGATGTATTGGATCGCCCCGTTAGCCAGATCTTCCTTCGTTGGCAAATAGAAGGTCACCAGCCACGTGTTGATGATCCCGCCGAGCAAGCTCCAGCCAAGCTGCCCGATGGCGAAGATCCACATCTGCTTTTTCGATAGTCTTTTCATTGTCTATCTCCTTTTATATATATGTTTTTTAAGCCTTGATGAAATTGATGAAACTGCCGATGAGCATTTCAATCTCTTCTTTTTTCTTTTGGCTTTCGTCCTGTTTGATGATGGCTTTGCTTAAAGCGAGCTTCTCGCATAAGCCGAGCAAAGCGTGGGTGGAGGAATAGAAGAAGGTTTCGTAATCGATATCTTGCTTAATCGAGCCGTCATTCAAGCCTTTCTCGACCATTTTTTGGTAAATGAGGCCGAAAGAGGCGATACCTTGCTCGTATTCTCCTAGCTCTTTTATGTCGTTTTTCAAAATGTAGATATCCAGTTCCTGAAGGAAGGTGAAATAGGATTGATGGGTGAGGAAAACGGATAAAAAGGCACCGTAGTAGCCTTTTATCGATTCAATTCCGCTTGCTCCTTCATCAAAGGAAAAATAGAGAGAGGATATCTCCTTCTGAATCAATAAGGCCACTTGGATGACCAGATTGCTCTTCTTCTTGAAATAACGGTAGATCGTCGCTTCGCCGATATCGGCTTTCTCGGCGATATCCTTGATCAAGACCTTTTCGATGCCTTCAGTCAGGAAAAGCTCTTTGCTTACCTTCACGATGTAATCTTGTTTGACGTTCATCAGCGTTGTCATGATAGAAAGCCTTTTAAAATGATAGATGGTCTATCACATTATACTGAAAGCGCTTACTTTGTAAATGGTTTTCTGAAAGATGGACTCTCTTTCCCATTTTTGCGCGAAGTTAAGCGAAAAGGGCGATAAAATGCTTTCCGATTCAAGAGGTATAACTTGCCTTAAAGGCAAAGCAAAAGGATAATCAAGGATATGAAACGCCACGGAATAAGAAAAACATCGCTAGTTATTGCCTTATTGGCCACCGTTTCCTCTTTATGCTCATGCAGCGGCTCTAGCAGTGATGATAGTGGAACAAGCGATGGCAAAACATATTCTTTCGTCGTCGATTATTACGATGATGCGGGCATACAAGTCGGATATGACTATGTGCCGTACGGCAAGCCATCGCGTTCCGTCAGAAAACCCGCTGAGAAAGATGCTTATGACTATAAGCCGCATAAAAGTGATCTCACGATAACCGCTGGCAAAAGGTGGGTTTTTTCCGAATGGGAAGGGAAATACGAAAACGTAGATGCGACTCTTCCTGCTTATAATAACAGCGAGCACCCAGTTCCTGAAATCGGCGAAACCATTGATAGAAATAACATCAAAGCCGATTGCTCATTGAAGGCCGAATTCGTAGAAGAAGACATCACTTATACCACCCGTTTCTATAGCGAGGGCTCGCTCATCAAAGATGGCGATACCGCCTATGACAATAACGTCAAACATGCATGGGGCAGTTTCCCGGCCATGCCAACGGAACCAAGCAAAAAATCGAATTATGGTTATCAAACCGACTTTTTGGGATACGGATTCAAAAGCGGCGGTAATAGCTTGAAACCATTCAAAAGTTTCGGCGAGTTTTATTACGGGTATGGCGAGCCGGACAGCGTCGAACAGTTTTATTTGACCGATGGCACTTCCGTCACCGAAGTCTCTTCCGGATCGTTATATGAAGACATTTCCACGAAGGGCGAAGATGGATATTACACCCTCGATTTATATGGATACGATGGCGAATGGAACTATATTGGCTCAATGGCCACATTGAATCAGAAAGTCAGTCTTTACGCCAATTACTCTGAGCCAAAGAAAGTCGATTTCCCGGTGGAAATATATTCTTCTTACGACAGTAAATCATCCGGAGCAAAACCTATTGCGACCACTACCGCGACTTTTACCCATAAGATGTATTTCACGGAAGGCGATGACTATTACACGCTGACTTTTAAGGAAGAAGAAAAAAGCCAAGACTCAGGAACCGAAGATCAAGGAACCCAGGGCCAAGAAACCCAAGGTTCAGAAAGCCAGGAAGAAAGTAGTCATAGCACGTCCGTAAATATTGATAAAAGCGAAATATCGTATAACAAAATTCGCAAATGGATGGGCTTTTATTCTGATGACGATTCTATCAGCGATCTTTATCGCGGAAAGCCGATGCCGGATGATGCTTATGTTTTCGCGCCTCTCTCCCTTTTCCCGATTTCCGCGGATTGCACCGTGACGATCGTTGATGCCGATGGTAACAAATTATGCGACCCACTTGTGATCAAATACGGAACTAAGCTCACGATAGCGACAAAAGATACATCAGAAAGTACGTCAGAGGACACGTCAGAAGGTACGTCAGAAGGCACATCAGAAAGTACGCCAGAAGAAACGACAACTGAGACGGTTGATGAAACATCAGAAGTAGTGACCGATGATACGACTGACGTTACGACCGAAGAAACGGCGAATGCAAAAAAGAAGATCATCTCGGCCACTGATTCTTCGGGAAACGAAACAAAATATGAATACAATCCCTCTTCAGCGACTGATGAGGATGATTGGAAACTTACTTATTCAGACACTGATATTGGTTTATCGGACGAATTAAAAGGAAAAACGTCCTCAATCAAGGACGCCATCATGGGCGATTGCACGCTTAAGTTCGTTGGAAAATAATTGAGAATTAAAGGGATTTTTGAATATTCGCTTCTTTTTTCTTGCGGAGAAATAGCCAAATCGAAGGGACAAATGCAAGGATAATGAAGGCAAAGGCCACGATGAACATGTATTTGTTCGGCGCGGTCACGGTGGTGCCGTAAGTCGGATCGGTATAAGTACCATAAGCCGCCCGCATAACGCCATCGCTCACCGAGCTTCCGATAATCATTGGGAGCATGACCGTGAAAAACATCCTGACTCCTTGGAAGAGCCCAACTTCCTCTTTCGGTGTCTCATTTCGCACGATGGCTCCACAGATTGCGGTGCCCACAAGATAACCACTCATCATGAAGATGCCAGCAATGACGATAAAGACCGTATTGGTGGCGAAAAACATCGAGAGGAAACCAATGGCGGAAACTCCTAAAGCGGGAAGGAGAAGCTTCGATTTCTCGAACTTGTCCAAAATAGTCAAACCGAGCGTGACGACAACGGCGCTTGCCGCCACCATGATGATGCCTAAAGGGATATAGAAAGAAAAACCCGTCATGGCCAAACCATGGTATTCGGTCGAATTCTGGAAATAGACCATGAAATAAGGCATAAAGGCATCGATTGCCATATTGAAGGCCATGAAGGTAAGAAGAGAGATATAAAGATCCGGGTTCTTTTTCACGACGCTTGGCCTAAAGCCATAGATGAGGTTGCTCCAGTAATTGGTTTCCTTGTTTGGTTTTATTTCGTCTTTCGGGAGTAGGAAGAAGGAGATGATTCCGATAGTGGAAGTGATGGCTCCGAAGATGATGAAGAAGATGAGCCATGGTTTAGCAAGATAATCGGCTGAGGAAACACCTAACTCTTCAATAGCTGCCTTTTGGGTCTCGCTAGGAGAGGCGTTAGCGCCTAATAAAGAAGCGACAAGCAGGACGATGATCGTGGCAATAAGTGGCAAAATCGATAAAACCGCCTCGACTTTGCCGCGATTTTGCTCATTTGTGATATCGGTTACGCGCGCATTGAAGGCCGCGTCATTCGCGCTGCTCCCAAAGAAAGTCATAAGGCAATCAACGACAACCATTGATATTCCTACTCCTAACGCAGCTCCGCTTGCCCCGAACATCGCGACGCTGTTTTTGTATGAGCACATCCCAAAGAGGAAAACGGTGATGCCCCAGATCGAGTAGCCGCCGGCGATGAATAGTTTCCTTTTGCCTAACCGGTCGCTTAAAGCCCCCATGAAGAAAGTCGTCAAGGTGGCGGCGATGGCGCTAGCGATCGTCATCCAGGTAATGTAGGCGTTATCGTGAGACTGCGAATAGACCCACATATTGATGTAATTGTTCTCGATCATCCAGGCGAGTTGGCCCGCGAAGCCAATCAAAATGATCGAAACCCATTCTTTGCGCGGGAGCTTTGTTTTTTCCATGATTTATCTATTATATGCGCTTTGTTTTCGTCGGTTATGCTAGAATCGCTTATATGGAATTTTACCGCTACGCCTTTTTATTTTTGTTCGGAGGCTTCATCGGTTGGCTCATCGAGCTTTTCTTCCGCCGCTTCATCAGCCAGAAGAAGTGGGTGAACCCCGGTTTCTTGACGGGCCCCTTTTTGCCTTTATACGGTTTTGGCACCATCGGTTTCTACTTTATGTGTTCCCTCCCTTGGAAGGAGTGGATCGCGCCCGCGTGGTTTGCCGTCACGGTTGAGATTGTTGCAATCGGCGCGCTCATGACGCTTTTGGAGTATGTCGCCGGCATCATTTTCATCAAAGGCATGAAGATCAAGCTTTGGGATTATTCCTCCCGCTGGGGCAATATCCAAGGTATTATCTGCCCTTTGTTCAGCCTTATATGGCTAGCGTGCGGAGCCGCCTATCTTTTCTTGATTCATCCGCTTATGGTCTCATTGAGCTCTTTGATCATGGATGAGAGCCATATTCTCGTTTATGCCACGCTCATTGGTTTTGCTTTGGGACTCCTAACTCTCGACTTTGGCTACTCAATGCACCTAGCTACCCGCATCAGAAAAGCGGTGGCCGAGTCGTGGCTCGTCGTTGACTGGGACCGCATCAAGATCTATATGCAGGAGAATGCCAAGAAAGTTAAGGCGAAAGCGCCGATTTTCTTCGCTTTCTCCGAGAAAGTGGCTTCTCTTCCGAGCGTTGTTAAGGAATACGCCGCGAAACTACAAGAGACGCCGAAAGCCAAGGCTGCTTTGGCCCGCGAAAACGCGAGAATCGATAAGCGCAATGCCAGATTAGCGGCCCGAGCGGAGAAAAAAGCCGCCAAAAAAGCTGATAAAGAAGGAGAATAGAAATGCTTGAGCCAGGGAATGAAGCGCAGTTTATATCCTTTGTGGTCTTTGCCTCATTATTCGGGGTAAGCAGCCTCTTCAACATCATGTGCGGCTTTTTCGAGAAGGAGAAAGCGCGAAGGATCTCAAAGCCGTTCTGCCTTATTTTCCTAGGTATAGCCTCTGCCATCGCCTTGCCGAACCATTTTCTTATTTATTGTGGATGCTTCTTGGGCTCAATCGGCGATTTATTGCTTCTTTATAAGAGCAACAAAAAGTGCCTTGTCATTGGCTTATCGTCCTTTTTGCTCGGCCATTTCTGCTATATCGCGCAGACTATCGCTTATCTCTCTAGCCAAGGGTATTTGGAGTGGTGGTCGTATTTGGTGATGATCGCCTTTTACGTTTTGACGTGCTTACTAGTGATCGCTCCAATTTGGGGGCTCACGAAGCACAGCAAGCTCTTCACGATATCCGGGACTTTCTATTGCTCGACTCTCATTGCCGTCATCGCTTCCGGGGTGCTCGGTTTGTATTTTCTTGGGCCGCAGTGGTACATCTTCGTGATATGCGGTGGCATTTTCTTCTTCGCGAGCGATTTGATTTTGACCACCACGATCTTCCGGCATGATTTCCCGCGCAGGGATTTCTATATCATGCTCACTTATCTTCTTGGCGAAGCCGGGATCGTCTTTGGGATGATCTTCACGCTTCTTTGATATAGGAAACGAATTTCATCAAGGCGTTGTAGCGGTGGCTGCAGTGGTCTTTTTCTTCGGCGCTGCAGGTGCCGAAATCGATATTCTTCTCGTCTTGATGGAAAAGCGGGTCGTAGCCAAATCCACCTTCGCCGACCGGTTCTTCGAGCAAATGCCCTTTGCAGATGCCTTCAAAATAAAGCGGAGCCGATTTCTCATTCTCCAAGTAGCAGATGCAGCAATGGAATTCAGCTGATCTGTCCTTGCCTTTTAAGGCAGCGAGAATTTTCTCGAAGGTCGCTGGGTAGCCGCCATTGCCTTTCGCGTAACGTGCGCTACAAATACCAGGGAAGTGATTCCCCAAAGAGGCGATTTCAATGCCAGAGTCATCGGCGATGACGGTGAAGGAGGTCTTCTTGGCGACGTCGAGCGCCTTGATATAGGAATTCTCCTCGTAGCTCTTCCCGTTTTCTAAAACATCGGAGACGATCCCTAGCTCCTTAAGGCTGTGGGCATTGATGCCTAGCGGTGTCAGCATTTCCCGATATTCCCTCATCTTTCCTTCGTTATTGGTAGCGATGACGATGTCTTTGATATCCTTCATTTCTCTCTTCTCCTTATAAAAGAAAAACCTCAACTAAGTCGAGGCGATGAATTAATGGAGCAGGTGACGGGAATCGGACCCGCATAACCAGCTTGGAAGGCTGGTGTTCTACCACTGAACTACACCTGCGACTGCTTGGCGGACCATACGAGATTCGAACTCGTGATCTTCTCCGTGACAGGGAGACATGTTAGACCGCTACACCAATGGTCCAAGTCGAGCGCCTAGAAATATACCATAGGCACTTTCTTCCCGCAATAAGGAATCGCACGTCTAGATGCGGACTAGTCGACTTCCGCGAAGCGGCGGAGAGAAGGCTCAGGGAGATAGCCGACTTGCGTCTTCTTGGCTTTGCCGTTTTCAAATAAGACGAGGGTTGGGATGCTATAGACATTGAATTTGGCGGCGATTTCACTCGCTTGGTCAACGTCGACCTTGATAACGGTTATCTCAGGATGCTCATCGGCGAGTTTTTCAACGAGCGGAGAAAGCATATTGCAGGGCCCGCACCAAACGGCGTAAAAATCCACGAGCACTTTACCCTCTTTTGTTTTCTCCTCGAATTCATTCATATTCACGATATTGATTTCCATGTTGATTCTCCTTTTTTCAGCGCAATATTAGCGCAAAAACGACCGCTATAATAGCGATATGCAACGGATAGAAGGCGTATTCGAAATAACGCCACCACTTGCTGTCGTATCCTCTTTTGCCTGAGTAGCATAATAGGAGTAAGCAATCGAGCAAGCAGTAATTCTGGACTTTGGTGTCCGGGCTTTCATAGATATCGAAATGCCAGTTGAGGTAAGAAATGCCCCAAAGGATGACGGTCACGATCAAAAAGATGGTGACTCCAATCGTATTCACGAGGCGCCTATAAGAAGGCGTTAATTGATAAGCGGATAAATCATCACCCTTGAGCATGAGCCCTTTCTCGACCCAGATATCCGCGATTTTGTAGGCGTAATAGAAGCCGAGGAAGATGAGGAAGCCGAATAAGTTGTAGGCGGCGCGGAGGAAATCGGGGAAATATAGATAAGTGGTGCCTCCATATCTATCAATGACCCCAAGGACATAGGAAGCAAGGATATATAAAACGGGCAAAACGGACAAAAAGCGCATCTTTTTGTTTGGATGCTCAATGAAGTAGATAAAGAGAGCAAAGAGCAATAAATCAGTGAAGGCTTGGCTCCCTACCATCCCCCCGAATTGCCCAATCCAAGAATAGGAATTTGTGGCTTCGGCGATGCGGTAGGAGGAATAAAGGAAAGCTTCCACGAGGGCAATCCCAAACCACATGAAAAAGAGGCGCAGAATATAGCCTTTCCGGTCCTTCGTGTGCTTTAATCCTTCGCTCAAGAAGAAAACGAAAAGAGGGAAAGCGAGCCTCCCGATGATCCTAAAGACGGTCCCAACCTGGAAAGAGGTCGTGGTGGAGGCGTAATTGCTCACCAAAAAGAGGCCGATGTGGTCAAGAGCCATCGAAAGAAAAGCGATGAGCTTCAGATAAAATTCATCGATGACCTGGGCTTTTTCGCTCATGCGCCCTTACCTTGGATGATCATTAAAGTGAGAGAGATGGTGTTATTGAGGGCGTGGGCTAAATATGAGGCCCCGAAGCCGCATTTATCGTAAGCCAAAGCGAAGAGGAAGCCGGAGATGATATACGGAGGGAGATTGAGCCACTCGATCGCGCTTCCGATATTCGTCCAGTTGAAATGGATGGCCCCGAAAATGAGGGCGCTCAAAATGTAGGCGGCTACGGTATTCCATCTTTTGAGAACGTTGAATAAGCCAAGGCGGTAGGTGCATTCTTCGCAGAAAGGGCCGATGATACCTAGGATTATGATAGAAAGAGCGGGGTAAGCGAAGAGAATGCTATTGACGTTACTCTGGTTCTGGTTGTTTTGCCCTCCAGTGTATTTGGAGATAAGCGTGCCGTAGAGGATGTCAAAGGCGTATATCGCAATCAGGAAAACGATCGCAAGATACGTTTTAGGTTTGGCAAATCTTGCAAGGATACGAGGAAGATATTTCCATAAAGCGATGATGAAACCGATAAATAGCAATGAATAAACTGGGAAGAAGATGGCTGCTAAACCGTTGCCTGAGGAAAGGAAAGATAAGATGGCTTTTTCCAAATCGTTGCCTGTTAAGCCGGTGGAGGCAAGGTTATTCCCCACGACGAGGGTGACGATCAATTGAACGATTATCTGGATTATCTGGAGCCCCAAGAAGCCGAACAGGAAGCAGAAGAGCTCTCGCCAGGGGCCAACCGGGGTGCATTCTTTCCAGGAACGCCTTGTTTTTTCATCTTCGTTAGGAGTGCCGCAATTCGGGCAAGCGATGAGGGCGGAATCGAATTTTTGGCCGCAGCTATGGCAGCTTTCTTTGTGATAATGGTATTTGCTCATACAGGGGCAATTATAACTTCCTAACTGAAATTTAAAAGTTAATTGAAATGCGAAGGAACGTAAGGTGATAATTAAGCGATAAAAGTTATAAACTTTTCGTAGGCGTTTATGAAAATCCCATCAGTTTTGGCAAATATCGATTCTCAGCAAATCGTTTCCATAATGAATACGGCGCTTCTAGTGGCCTTCATCGCCATTATCGTCGCTTTCGTTTTTGCCTTTATCCGTGGGCTTTTCCGTGGGTGGAGATATGGCACTTACCGTTTAGGCTATTTTTTGATCCACATCATCCTTGGTCTTGCCTTGCTTGAGGTCATCGCCAATTCCATTGGGCAGATCGATTTGGCCTCTATCCTTGGCAAAACTGACGGCAGCCTTGCGCTGGGTGATGATACGATCTCCTTCACTATTTCAACCGTCGAGAAGACCTTCTACGATTTCTTCAAGCAGGCGATGCAGACTTATAGCCCTTCCACTGACCCCACGAGCATCACCAATCTTGCCTATTCCTTCACGAAGTCGACTTTGAAATGGATCACGATCCTCCTTGAGGCCCTTCTCCTTGAGACGGTCGTGAATTTCTTCTGCTTCTTGCTTTGGCATATCGCCTTCAAGCGCATCATCCCGGCGGGAATCAGGAAAAGGACGTATAAGCAGGGGAAGCTCGTCAGCGCTTTCGAGGATTTGCTCATTTCGGCTCTTTGTATGTGCATGGCTATCGCTCCACTTACGAGCGTCGTCAATAGCATCGTCCACGGCTTTGAAACCTCGACCGCGCAAGGTGAGGAGAAAGAGAAAATCAAGGCCAATAATGAAACGTATCGCCTCATCAGCGATGTGGTTGACGCATATGAAGACAGCGTCTTCGCCAAAACCTTCTTCGGCATGCGCGATGAGAACAATTTCAGTTTCGACCAGGGGCTCATAAACTGGCTCACCAAATCCTCGAGCGGGGATAATGGGCTTGAGGTCTCTTTCATCAAGGAGATTCAATATACTGCCGGTTTAGCCTCAATCGTCGTTGAGTCAGGCCTCCTCTCGGAGAATGCCACCACCAACTATAAAGTGTATCTTTTCCTCACGAGCAAATACCCCTCTCTTTTGATAAGCACTTTGGCAAAGAGCGATATCGTGACGGGGCTACTTCCTTTTGCATACGGCCTCCTCACCAATATGGACGAGCTTGAGGAATATATCGGCAATAACTGGAATATTGACTATTCACAGGTCAATTGGAGCGCGACCCTCGATAATATCGGCGGCTTGTATGACGATATCAGACAAAGCGGCATCATGGGCTTATTAAGCTACGATGCGACCGATGATAAGATCATCTTCGACGCAAGCAACGCCTCGGGCTTATTCAGCGAGGAGAGCCAAGCGAAATTCAATTCGGCTTTCGCCCGCATCAGCAACGATAACGACGAATGGAAGGTATTCAATGACCTTCTCATCTCTTTCGCCGTCAACACCGTCATCAATTCCGCTTCGAGCGAAGAGGCCTCTAGTTCTTTGTCTTTGGTGGATTTCTTCCCCGCGGTTGATGAGAAATACTACGTTTACGATGAAGCCAAAGGGCGTAATGTCACGACCGATGAGATTCCACCAGACTATCTCGCCCTCAATATGGCCGATGAGATTGGCTATATTTATCGGTCTATGGCGCGCCTAGACGGGATATCGGATGATTTCATCGGCGGGGTCATGGAAGGCGTCCTCAATAACAGTTTCGACACCAATGCTTTGACAGCCACGATGGTGGACAATATCGATGATGTGGTCTCTATCTTCACGGGCGAAGACGAGAATGGTGTCATTAAAGTCGATGAAGAGACCGGCTTAAGCGAGAATAAGGATTGCCTCCTTGATTCCTCTCTTATCTGTAACGCCATGCCGAAAGTCTTCAAGATGCTCGGCGATACGCTCGGAAGCTCGCTCAACGTTGAAGTTAATACAGATGCTGTCAATGAAGAGCTCTTCTATGATGAAGACGACAATCTCCTTCCGCTCAATGAGCGCCTCGTCAATGAGAAGGGAGAGGTCTCGCATTTACTAGCGGTTGCCAGTTCGTTTGCGAAAACCGAGGCTGGCAAGAACTTACTAAAGAACCTCGATACGATGCCAGGTATCACTTATAACCCGGATGAGAGCAAATCGCTTGCCTATATCGATCCGGATATCTTTGATGCTTTGATTGAGTCCTTAGGAAAGATTGATGACTCTATCTTCCTAAGCGAAGCGATCCCGAATCTTTTCGCCGGCGTTTTGACGAGCTCCGATGGGGCTTTGTCAAGCTTTGGCATCACTTCGGCGGACTTCAATTTCAGCCCCGTTGATAAGGACGGCAATAGCATTCTCGGTGAAGAGCTAGGGAAGATGCTAGCAATGTATCGGGACTGCCAGGATCTCTTTAACTATATAAAGGATAATAGTGACTCCCTTTCTAGCGGCGGAGATACGAGCGCTTTCTTAAAAGGGCTAGCCAATTTCTGCAGTGACGGACCTCTAGATGAGTATGGATATAAAGCGAAAGACTCAAGCCTATATCGCTTATTGGATGCTTTCTCCTCCAGCAAGATCCTCAATAACAACCCGAATCATCAAGATGAGCCCAATTACAATTACCGCCTCCTCATCAATACGGTTTTGGGGACGGCTTTGGGCGAAGGCTATACCTATAATGGCCTCATCAACGATGTCAGTGATGAGAATGTGGCTCTTTGCAAAATCCTCAATTGCTTGGCAAGCAGCAACATCCTTGATGCTTTGAATGGTGGCTCCTCCATTTCTTTATCCGCTTTCCTCGGCTTTGATTTCCGAGAGCTTCTTGGGCCTTTAGAAGATACGACGATGCTTCGGACTATCTTCACTACCTATTTAAACAACACGATCTGCGGCGCTTTGAGCTCTTCGGAAGACGCGATGAAGGGAGTCTCTTTCGATAACGTCATCTCTTGGGAAAAAGAAGGGGAAACGCTCAATAAATTGATCGAATTCTCCGATCAAATTGGCGATCTCAGCAATCTCGACCTCTTCAATAGCGATCCTGATGCGGTGACGGGAATCCTTTCTTGCTTAAGCTCCAGTCAGCTATTTAAGGAGACTAATGAGGATGGGACTACCTCTTATCACTTTGGTCAGTTCCTTTATTACACACTCACCGACTCCATGGGCGATAATCTATCTTTCTTCTCGGACCGCGATGATAGTAACAAGTGCGAGCAGCTTCGTCTCGATATGGAAAACCTTGATGCGGAGGATTGGGACGATGAGTCGAAGGTTTTCGGTTCCATCGTTTCCGCCTTCAAATCGCTCGGCGGCATGGATGCTTTCTCAGGCGATTCGATCGATTTTGCGAGCATCAACATGAACGGCATCAGCGCCTTGCTTGACGCTTTAGCGGAATCTAGATCGATCGGGCGCGTCCTCTCCTACCATTTCTACGAGAAAATCGGTGAAACGCTGAAAGATGCTTCCTTTGAGCTCGGTGGCGGGCATGGGGATTACGCTTTGAGCGAAAAAGTGGGCAATCTCAATATCGACGAAATCTGGGAATCATATGATGCTCTCTATGAAGGATTATTGAAGGACGACGATAATAATTTCGGGGAAAAACGAAAGCAGGAATTCTCCTATTTGACGGGGATTTTGCGTGCGGCCACCTCTCCTAAATACGGCATCATCGATGAGAGCGGCGGCTTCGGCGATGATGGTTTCTCTCTTTCAAGCACGAGTGGCGAATTCCTCGTTAAACCGGTCCTTGGCTACATGGCTAAGAGCATCGTTTTCAATACCTTGAACAAGAACGCGGTGGAAAAAGCCGAGGAAGAAGGAAATACGGTCACATATACCGCCTTTGAGTGCGAGATGGCCCAGATTGTCTATGACACTGGAATATATGGGACAGATAAGGATGGAGAGTATGAAGTTTATAACGATATCCGCGAAAATTACGTGGGTTCCATTCGCCCAAGCAAAGATTATGACGCTGCGACACAAGATGAGAATCAATTCAACACATTCGTCGAAAACTACGATGAGGAGATTTCTGCAATCGCGAACATCATCGACGGCTTCAAGTCACTTGATATCGACATCACCAATTTCTCTTTGACCAATTTCTTCACTGATGAGAATGGAGATATGCGCGCTGATGCCGATATCCGCAAAGCCAATCTCGACGCGATTCTTTACGCAGTTAATAGCTCGCATCTTTTCTATAACCTCTTGCCAGATAAAATCAGCGAGGCTATAGGTGGGGACAGTATTAGCGGACTCGAGACAGAGAATGCCAACGTCGGATACCTCCGTAAATTCAATAGTGACAAGGTGAAGAGCGAAATCAGCAACATCACGCGCATCCTTTATTACGTCGAAAGAACAGGACTAGGGAAGGAAGGCGCTTCTTTCTCGCTTGATAATATCGATCCAGAGAATACGACCGAGCTTTTGGCGACGATGGCTAATTCATATGTTTTCAATTCGCTCGAAAATGAAATAAGTGAAGATAGTCGTCTTACTGTTTTCCAATCCTTCTTGAGCACTTTCTTGGGCGGCAGTGACAACCAAGACGGCAGTAGCGAAGGCGGGGATAGCCAAGATACCGATAGCCAACTTAAGAATTACTACTATTTAGATGATTCGCCGAAGGATAAGGCCAACATTGAAGCTGGATATTATACAAAAGAAAGGGGAGCGCGAGGAAAAGCGGAGTACTACGTCAAAACTATCTTTAAGAGCCTGACCGCGGATGACTTTGATCGTGAACCTGTCGAGATTCTTAATGGCGATACGTATTCCTTGAAGACATTCTTGACGCTTTTAAGCGGGGAAAACAATCCTATTATGACAGCTTTGTCTGGTGGCGATTTCACCGCACTGGAGCAAGAAGAATTCGCCGCATTCCTTTCCGAGATTAATGGTAATGAGCTTCTTTATGACTGCGTCCCCAACGCTTTGTACAAGACCGTTAATGGAAAAGATCTCGCAGTCGAGGGTCTTAAGATGTCTTTGGCTAACCCATTCTTCGTTTATAAATATGATGCGAATAGCGATACCGTTACTTTGACAAAACCAAATTACACAAACAAATACCCTAATACGGAAATCGAGAAACTCTCCTCCCTCATTAGCCGCATAAAAGGTCTCTCTGATACTTTAGGTAATTTAACCACCCAAGGGATTAATGAAGCTGGGATATTGGATATCAAAGAACTCCTTCAGGGCCTTTACGGTTCGTGGGTTTTCAATAAGGCTGGCGTCAATACGGAGTCCAGTGATTATGAGGAAGGCAAATACCTCATCAGCGAAGATAACGATAAAGAGACGAAAAACGATACGACGGATATGACCGTCTTCGAGCAAACGATGTATAAACTCTACAATGATTCGCTATTGGCCACGAACGCCTATAGTGAAAATTACGATATCAGCTTCAAGAGCGCTGAGCACAAACTATACACATACATAAAAAACGGAACTGTTGTAGATAATAATAACGGTGAGAACATTAAGGGATATTCAAGCAATCTCGATAATTTCCAGTGGCAAAACGAGATAGACGCCCTCACCGTTGGTGGCGAAGGTGGTGGTCTCCTTTATGTGGCCTTTACGCAACATATGCTCGATAACGGTGTCTCGCTCGATAACGATAAGTTCAATTTCGTTGGTGAAAATATGGATCCTTCCAAAATAAAAGATCTTGGTGAGCTTTGCGGTGCCTTGAATTACTTATCGATTGTCCGCGATACTGTGCCTCTTCAAATCCAAGATTTCATGAATAGCGGAATCAGCTTTGACGCGTTCACTTCGCTTACGAAGACTTTTAAATTCGATGAGGCTAAGAGTGAATATTCTTTGAACTCTGACTCTTTTTACGGGTATATCACCAAATTGGAAATAGTCGCCGATAGCGTCGCTTCTTATACATACTCCTTCGATTCCTCACATTTGGGAACTAAAGAGATTGATGAGGACATTGATAGTGAGACCGGTAAGAGCACTATCGAATGGTCAGAGATTCGTCCATATAGCGTCACGATTAACGGCACGAATATCAAAAAGGTAACTGTTACTTTCGATACTTCGGATTATTTCGTGAGTGAAGAAAAAATGGGCAAAGAAGGCGGTGCTCTTGATAGTCTTGTCGATTTTGCCATTGGAATCATGACGGCGAATGACGGAACGTACCCGAATTTTGAAGGTGGTACCGAACTCGTGACATTACTCCAGAAACCAGGCATGATCAAAAGTGCCATCCAGTATCTTGATACCGGCGATGGCTTCTATCAGACTGGGTACAAGGTTAGCACTGACGACAAAACTAATGAGGATTCTGTGATTGCTACTTCTAATAACGATATCACGTTCCATAGCCGCGACATCACTTTCGCGAACATGCTTTCCTTTAGTTATGGGGAATCAGCCATTGATTTAGGCAAATACATGAAGCGTGGCGCTTCTTACGCTTATGAAAATATAAATAATGTTTTTGAAGATAATAACCGCTTAAGCAATTTCTATCAAAATGAAGACGATTTCTTGAGAATGAACCTTCCAGCGATGGCCACTAGTGATATTATCGTCGGGAATGATACTGAAACATCGCTTAATTCCCTTGAAAATATTAAGTTTGATAATGTGAATACTGGCGATATAGTAGTTGATTGCACTTACGAAATCGTTGGAAATAATGAAAACGTAAAATTCACGATCGATAAGTCCGCGGTGAAGATGTACTTCCTGGCACAAATTACTAAAAATACCGAAGAACAGGTAAGCGTGAGCTTTACGGATCTTTTGGCTAATACTACGAAGAACAGAACGGACACTACGGTCGCTGAAGACGAAAGCAAAGTAAGCAAAACTAGCGCCTTCGGTCAATTAATCGTGAGCGGCATGCTCGCGCGTCTAATCGAGGTGCAGGATGAGTACGCTAGAGGCGGATCGTATTTAGGTAGTCCGATCAACAATCTAAAGAATAAAGCTACGGCAAATAAGGATGTTGTGCCGACTGAAAAAGATATAGCAGAAGCTGTAAGTAAAGGAGGATCTATTACCAAAGATTCCGACTATAAAAATTCGCCGGTCGTTTCGGAGCATCAAGGAAGCGCCAAAGGATTGCATGTCGACAGCTTTAACTACTATACCTATGCTGATGATTTGCTTGACGAAGACATCTCATCATTGATGGGAAAACTTTTGACAATCGAAGATAATATCGGGGTGCTTACGAGTTTAACCTTAACGTCGGGTCCTGATGTTACTGCGAGAAATGCCGCAAGAACAGCAATCGAAAGTCTCAACGTAATCACCGACAGCAATTTCAAACTATTGACCGATATCTTCTATTTGGGATCGATGTATGACGCGTTGACTTGGAATTTGTACTTCTATTCCAAAATCACGGTTACAATGACTTGTTCATATTCAATCACTGGTGGGTGGTCGTACGTTTCACCAAGCGAATCTTCACCTGAAATCCAGAACGATTTCCAAAACGTTAATGGCAATGGCTACAAAGGTGGAGAACTCACCCCATTCTCCTTTGCGAATGTCGCTTCTTGCATTCCAACCACTGCGTAAATGTCTTCAATCAGCGTTCTTTCATCACATGTCGAGAAAATAACCATTTTAGGCTCGCGTTTCATTGGGATTATTCATCCTCTTGATAAGAAAGAGGATGTTGATTCTTATTTAACGGATGCCAAAACCGCTTACCCCAAAGCCACGCATTACTGCTATGCCGTGCGCTTTGACGCGTATGAATATTGCTCTGATGATGGGGAGCCTTCCAAAAGCGCTGGATTCCCGATACTCAGCGCTTTAAAAAGCGAAGGACTTGACCGCGCCCTTTTGATTGTGGTCCGTTATTTTGGAGGCACAAAACTAGGGCTCTCGCGTTTAACCAAGAGTTACAGGGATATTGCCAAAATCACCGCAAAAGCGCCTCCAAAAATCGAATTTTTGCCTGGCATTAAGACTAAATTATGCTTGGATTATGCTTCTTTTGAATATTATAAGAGAATCGCTGAGCGAAGTGACCTATCACTCAGCGATGTTCAATTCGATGAGAAAGTGACTTTCTTTTTGACGGGCAGTGATAAGATACTTATGCCTTTATTAGAAAGGTTAAAAAAGGAAGAGATTCTCGAAATCGAGAAAACGGAAATAAAGCGGAGGTTAGACGATGATAGCAGCAAGTGAATTCGAAGCGCGCAGAGAGCGCCTATTCGATTTGATGGATAGTGGGAGCGCTTTGCTCCTTTATAGCGGGCTTCCCAAAGTATCGAGCGCCGATGAGGATTTGCCTTTTGAGGTTAATCGGAATTTCTACTATTTGACCGGCATCGCTCAAGAAGGGAGCGCCTTACTCCTTATTAACAGCGATGGCGAGATGCAGGAATTCCTCTTTATCCTTCCTTACGATGCGAAAAAAGAGAAATGGTATGGCAAACGCCTCACTCCGCTTGAGGCCAGTGCGAAAAGCGGCATCAATAACTGCTTGTTGAGCAATACCATCGCTTCGAAGATCGAAGCCATCTTCAGCCCTTCCATCCGGCAATATGGCGAAGTCAATGAACTATACCTCGATCTCGACCGCGAAATCAAAATCGCCGATGAGATGAGCACGAGGAAATACAAAGAACAGTTCTCTTTGCTTTTCCCCGAGGTGAAAGTGAGAGACTGCTATCCCTTGATCACGACTCTCCGTCTCCGCAAATCGAGCAGTGAGGTGAATGAGCTCCGCGAAGCCATCTCCATCACCAAAAACGCCATTTCCTCTGTCTTGAATAAGATGGCTCCTGGGGTCAAAGAATACGTTTTGGCGGATGAGTTCTTGCGTTCGGTCAATGACGAGAACGGCTATCAAGGACTCGCTTTCCCGACCATTATGGCAAGTGGGGCTAATGCGACTTGCCTCCATTACCCAACGCCTTTATCCACTCTTAAAGACGGCGATTTGCTTTTGATGGATTTAGGGGCCAGGAACGCCTTTTACTGCGCCGATGTCTCGCGCACCTTCCCAGTTAACGGCAAATTCTCGCCAATCCAGAAAACCATCTACGACATCGTTTTGGGAGCCAATAAGCTCGTCATCGAGAAGGCTAGACCTGGCATCACGATTGGGGATTTGCAACGCTTAACCATCGATTTTTTGGCGAAACGCTGCGTTGAGGAAGGACTCCTCAAGAGCGAAGAAGAGATAATCGATGTCTATTTCCATGGGGTGAGCCACTTAATCGGACTCGATACCCATGACCCGTATCTCAACCCGCTTGGCAAAGATTCAAAGACGATACCTTTGGAACCCGGCATGATCATCAGCGATGAGCCAGGCTTATATTTCGAGAATCTAGGGATTGGGGTCCGCATCG
This sequence comes from Roseburia hominis, assembly GCA_963642055.1. Taxonomy (GTDB): domain Bacteria; phylum Bacillota_I; class Bacilli_A; order RFN20; family CAG-826; genus UBA4951. The sequence goes on from CAVIFQ010000003.1 coordinate 86,420, forward strand.
AGGACGATTTGCTCATCACCTCAGATGGAGTGGAAGTATTAACGAGCTCCATCATCAAAGAAATAGACGATATCGAAAGATTCTTAGCGAGCAAGAGCCGTCATTAAACATTTCTAACTTCTTTGTATTTCTTTATGAAAACGCTTTCATGCGCCTTTTGAATAGGCTTATAATGCTCGCATGGAAAAGTACATTCTCTCAATAGACCAAGGCACGACATCGACCCGCGCCATTTTAATCAACAAAAAAGGGCAAAGCGTTTTCAAAGCCCAGCGGCCGCTTAATTGCTTATATCCTGAGCCAGGCTGGGTGGAGCAAGACGCCGACCAAATCTGGATCTCCGTGGTGGATGTGGTGAACGAAGTCATCATCAAAGCCGGCATCACCATGAAGCAGATCGATGGCATCGGCATCACCAATCAAAGAGAAACGACGGTGGTCTGGGATAAAAAAACCGGCAAAGCCATCTACAACGCCATCGTTTGGCAGAGCAAACAGACGCAGAAAATCTGCGATGCGATGTCTAAGCACACGACATTAATCGCTTCCCGCACCGGCTTAAGGATGAACCCTTATTTCAGCGCCTCCAAAATCCGCTTCATCCTCGATCACGTAAAAGGGGCACGGCGCAAAGCGGAAAACGGCGAGCTCGCTTTCGGGACCATCGATAGTTGGTTAATCTATAAGATGACAAACGGCAAATGCCACTACACCGATATCTCCAACGCTTCCCGCACGATGCTTTATAACATCTTCCTTCAGGAATGGGACAAAGAGCTCTTGGAATTATGGGATATCCCTTCATCCATGCTACCAAAAGTTTTGGAGAATAGTTGCGATTTTGGCGTGGCTTCCTATTTCTCCGACGATATCCATATATGTGGGGTGGCTGGTGACCAGCAAGCCGCCTTATTCGGCCAGTGCTGCTTCAAAGAAGGCGAAAGCAAGAATACGTATGGCACAGGCTGCTTCATGCTCATGAATACGGGCGAGAAAGCCGTCAGGAGCAAAAACGGCCTTTTGACCACGATTGCCTGGCGCATCAAAGGCGTAACCACTTACGCTTTAGAAGGTTCGGTGTTTATCGGCGGAGCGATTGTGCAGTGGTTACGCGATGAGACGCGCTGGTTCGAGGATTCTTGCGACAGCGAGATGTACGCCAGAAAACGCCCCGATACGGCGGGGGTCTATTTTGTCCCGGCGTTCGTTGGTTTAGGGACCCCGTATTGGGATGATGAAGCGCGCGGAGCGATCTTTGGCTTAACGAGAGGCGCTGACCGCCACAATATCACGAGAGCCGGCCTCTATTCGATCGCTTATCAATCGAAAGACGTCATCGACACCATGAAAAAAGACGCGGGGCTCGAACTATCGGTTTTGAAAGTGGATGGTGGAGCAAGCGCCAACTCGCTCCTCATGCAGTTCCAAGCCGATATCCTTCAGTGCGAAGTGAGAATCCCTAAATGCGTGGAAACCACCGCTTTAGGAGCTGGGTATATGGCCGGTTTAGCGACTGGCTTTTGGGACAGCATGGAAGAGATATATGAGCTCAACAAAGAAGCGGCCAAATGCTACTCCCCATCGATGAGCCTAAAAGAGAGCAACCAGCTCTATAAAGGCTGGAAGATGGCCGTGAAAGCCACAAGGGTATTCAAGGTGTGATCGATAAAGAGAGTCTATTCAATAGATACCAAGGGGCCATCATCATCGGGAAAGAGGAAAGCCGTTCCTTTTTCGTAGGCCTAAAGAAAGATATACCGAGCTTAGATTGCTCATTCTATTCGGTGAATGAAATCATCGATATGTTTGCTTTTGCTTATGATGATGCTGCCCTATCTTATTTACGTTACGCCTATGAGCTGAACCCGATCGTCGCGGAAGAGACGCTTATGATCGTTTCTTTGCTCAGCGAGAATAACTATCATTCCTCGCGTTTATGCGCCCTTATGTCGCTTCGCGATGATTTGCTTTCTAAGGGATTGCTGAAAAAGCAAAGCGGTTTTGCAAAGATTTTTGAAGGCAAGAATATCCTTTATTTTGGTTTAAAGACGGCTTTGCCGCTCTCTAAAAGACTCGGCGAGCTCCACAATATGGCTTTATCTTTCGATCTTCCATATGAAGATAAAGAATGTATCGATCCTGATGAAGAGAAGTATAGGAAGCTCAGTTACGATGAAAGGAAGGAGCTCTCTCTTTACTAGGAGAGCCCGATATTTATTCGCCTTATTTTTCTTAGAAGGATAAAATGATGGCCATGAAAGAGCTACTCAGCAAAGAGCAATTCCATCTTTATCTAACCACTATCCGCTTCCCTGATATGGGGGCGGAAGATTTCCTTTACCGCTGTTACGCCGATGCGGTGGAGGGGGCGAGCGACCTTCGTTCCAACAGCGACCTCCTCTCGAAATTGCCGCTTAATCCCCTTCCTCTTATCCTTTATATCATCAACGAGCATCAGTTCTATAAAGCCTCGCACCCCGAGAAAGATGAGGCCTCTTTGTTTAACGATGAGAATTATGAGCGCTTGATTATCTCAATCGCGGTCGATAAATATTTCACCAATGAGCATCTCGATTACCGCTCTTCGACTTACGCCAATCGCTTTTCCGTGGAGATATCGACGATCGCTCTTTACCTCAACTTCATTTTGGGGATGCTCTCCCATTATAAGCAGGGCGATCCCAAAGAGACGCTCATCGTCGATATCATGAACAAAGGCTTCTCGATGGGGAAATGCATCCTCAATCTCTTAATGGAAGGATTCGAGACCGAGGCTTTCTCGACTTGGAGGACGCTTCATGAAAATGAAAGCATTCTCGCGGTTCTCCTCAAATACGGGCAGCCCGTCATCGAGAAATACCTAAAGCACCTTAAATACGCTTTGGCTTTCCGTGGAGGCTTAAATAAAGAAGAGACCGATGCCACTTTCCTTGAGATAAAAGAAGGAATGAAGAGAGTCGACCTCAAAAGCAAGGACATGAAACGCTACATCGAGTATGGCTGGCTTTATGCTGTTCCGAATATCGAGCAAGTCCCCGATTTCAAACTGAATTTCCGCGATGGGGTCGAGCGTCTTGCCGATTTAAGGCAATACTCAAAGGTCTACGAGATGAGCAGCGAAATCGCCCATAGCTCGCCTCTTCTCATTTATAGCAGGAAGAACTATTTCTATCTCATCACGATTCTAAATCTCTACGAGTCTTTCTTCCGCTTAGAGAAGATTTTCTCCTCGTTGTATCTCTCGACGGTGAGCCAAGATGACCAAAATCGGTATATTGCGATGAGGCAGCTCTATTACGGGGAGCTCCTTGCTACCTATAACTATGAAAAAGCCCGCTTTGAGGCACTCGTCTCCTCGGGCAAGAAAGACGAACTCCCTCCTAAAGGGCCGATGGAATAAAAGATAGCCGCCTGTGGGGCGGCTATATCTATATATAGGTTATACGTCAGCGTAGCAGCTGCCGCCGATGAACTCGCGCATGAGGGAATTGCTTGGCACCCATTCATCGCTCATGTCGATGAAGAATTTGAGCATCCTTAATAGCCTTTGGGCATCAGGATAATACTGGCTATCTTTATCGATGGCGGTGAGAAGCGGCATCGCGTATTTTTTCATGACGGGGAGCTCATACGGCAAGAATGAATTGAAGACATAATCAGAGCCTTCTTGGGTGCTATAGATCCATTTGAATTCGCCCGCGCGGACGTTGGGCCACATGCTCAAAGTCTCTTCCGCTGGGGAATTGCGGAATTTTTTATCGCGCACGATGCGCCGGACCAGCCGCAAATCGGTGAGGCTCAAGGGGTTATGGTCATCGAGATTGATCTGGGCTTGTGGGGAGATGAAGATCTTGAATTTGTTGCTTTTCGGGATCGAAATCGTGAGGTCGTCATTGAGGGCGTGGATGCCTTCGATGATGATAGGCTCCTCTTTCCCGACTTTGATGGTTCTGCCGTTCACTCTTCTCCCGAGCTCGAAATCGAATTTCGGGAGCGTCACGGTCTCTCCATTGATGAGGTCAAGCATGTTCTGGTTGAAGGTGGCTACGTCAAGCGCCTCAATCGATTCAAGATCGGGCTCGCCGTTATCCCCAAGCGGGATATCCTTCTTGAGTTTGTAATAGTCATCGATGGAGATACGGATAGGGCGAATGCCGCGGCTTAATAACTCAATCCTTAAGCGGTTAGCAAAAGTCGTTTTGCCAGAGGAAGAGGGGCCCGCCACGCATATGAGGCGGATATCCTCGATATCATCTTCGATGAGTTGACCAAGTTCAGCGAGCTGGCGGTTATGACGTGCTTCGCAGACATTGATGAATTCAATCGGCCCTGCCGTTTCGATTTCCTGGTTAATTTTGGCGATGGTGTCAGTGCCGATGGTCTTAACCCAGGTATGGCTTTCTTTGAGGGTGCGGTTATATGTTGGGGCATCCTCGAATTCGGGGATTTCGCCGCGGCACTCCGCGCGCGGATATTGGAGGAGGAAACCTGGGGCGTAGAGCCGGAGCTTATAACGGGTCAAATATCCGGTGCTTGGGACCATATGGCTATACATGTAGTCCTTGAAGCCATCGCATTCATATAGATGCACCGTCTTCTCGGGGCGGTAATTGAGGATGGCCTTTTTATCGCTGAGCCCCTGCTCATCGTAAAATCTTTCGGCTTCCTCATTGCTCACGATGATGCGCTTGAGGGGATAATCGCTTTTGACGATGGACTCGACTTCGTGATTTATCTTTAGAAGCATCGCGGTAGTGGCGGTGTAGCCCGGAGTCAAGATGTGGATGCTCACGCAGCGCGAGACATCATATGAAAAGCGGATTTTCATGTTTGGATAAGAACGGGCGAAAGCCATCGCGAAGACGTAACGGAGCGAGGCTTCGTATATCTTCATGGCGTCGCGGCTCTGGAGATCGAGGAACTCGACGGTCGCATCGTAATAGATTTCGTAATTGAGCTCTCTGACGCGGTTATTGACTTTCGCGCAGATGTATTTTTTCTTGTCTTCTTCCTTTAAGAGTGAGAGCAAACTGACTCTCTTTTCGAAGTGTTTTTCTTCACCGTTAATCTTCAATGTGAATGGCATATTTTGCCTCCTGTCGTGGGCTAGTTATCTTAGTATTATACCGACTTTCTTGCAAGCGCTTTCAAAGTATGTTGACTTGAAGACGAAAAAAAGCGCATTCATTCGGTATATCCTTATGTTTTTGTAACGAAAAATGAACATTTTTGACTATTTTGGCCAAAGCGATTTTTTTGGTTCGGAAAGATTGACAAAAGGCAAAAATGACCCTAGTATTGAGCGTGTTCCTGAAAGGAAAGAACGAAGGCGAAAATATGGGAAAATGGCTATCCTCTCTTTCTAGCGAGAAAAAGGATTTTTTCTTTTTATCAGTCATTGAGCTTTTCGTTTTCCTTTGCCTTATCCCGCTTGCCTTTATCGGCGCGGGGAGCTGGACGCTTGGCTGGCTCGTTGGGGCTCTTGTGACCCTTTTGAATTATTTCTTGCTCATCCGTTTTTCCTCTTCGATCCTCGATCCGAATAACGGCGATAAGACGAGCGTCACTTTCTTGGCTTTGGCGGCGAGCTTTTTGCGTTACGCCTTATTCGGGGGACTACTCATTATCGCGGCCATCAGCACTTATAAGAGCGAATGGCTCGGCGGCTTTTCCGCCTTCAATGTCTTCGCCGTCGCTTTATCGTATCTACCTTTGCCTGTGTTGCTACTTTGCAGCCATTTCCTAAGAGCCAAAAAAGAGAGCGGAGGAGCGCAACAATGACTTTCCGCGATAAAGTGGCGAAAATGTTCGATTTTGAGATTGAGGCGCCTGTCTACGTCTCGCTTTTACTCATCTTTATCCTCATCGTTCTTTGCATCGTTATCTATTTCGTCTTCACGAATGGCTACAAAAAGAAAAAGTACCTCGAAAGGCCGAAAGGACTGCTATTCCTTGGCGAATGGTGGTACGAATTCACGAACAACTTCGTCCATAAGACGATGGGCAAGCACGCCGAAGGGATGACGGGCTACTTCATGGCGCTTTTTGCATATCTATTCATCGCCTTCAATATCTCTTTGTTCGGCCTTCCTTCGATTATCGATTATCTTGGGGTGACTGTCTCACTTTCTCTCATCATGTTTACGATGATTCACGTCACCGCCTTAAAATACCAGAAACTCCATTATTTCCACCGTTATATCGAGCCTTTCGTCGTTTGGCTGCCCATCAATCTCATCACGATGTGGACGCCGATTATCTCTACCTGCATGCGTATGTTCGGGAATGCTTTAAGCGGCACCATCTTAACAGGCATTGTCCAGTGGTCGCTTGGGAATCTCTCTGGCAAGATGTTCGGGCCGCTCCGCGAAGCCTTCTTCCTCAATTATTGGCCAAGCTGGGATATCAATCAAAGCACGGCCTGGACCGATATTTTCCTCGCGCCGATCCCGATTGGCGTGCTCAATATTTATTTCAGCTTATTCTCTGCTTATGTGCAGACGACGGTTTTCGCCACTTTAAGCGCCCTTTGGATGGCGCAGGAGCGGCCAAGCGATGAGGAGATTGAGGCCAAACTCCCCACGCGAGATGAAAATGCGCCGGTGAAGAAAGAAGCAGCAAGAATAGAGTCATAGGAGGTTATGATATGACTGATTTGGGTTTGAAAGCGATCGCGGCGGCGATTGCGGTTTCCTTCGGATGCTTATCCGCGATTGGCGAAGGCATGATCATCTCTCACGCGATCGACGGGATGAGCCGCAACCCCGAAATGCAGAGCAAATTGCAGCAGACGATGATCATCGGCACCGCGCTGGATGAATCGACCGCCATTTACTGCTTGCTCGTCGCGATTCTCATCATCTTCGTTCTCTAATCCTGGCGGTGAAGAAGATGCGCTTGGGAAAATACATCATTATTTTGGATGATGCGGCCCCTTTCTCGCCGGAGGATTTCATCAACAAACTCTTCCCGAATTTCTGGAGCTGGCTCATCAATTTCTTGGCGCTTATCGTCCTTTTCGTCATTGTCTACTTCTTGGCCTACAAACCGATTAGGAAATACGTGCAAGCTCGCAAAGACTACGTTGAGAGGAATTTGCGCGACAGCGAAGCCGCGAAAGAGATCAATGAGCGCAAGGCCAAAGAAAGCGACAAATTGATTTCCGATGCGAAAGTGACGGCCAACGAAATCATCCAAAAGGCCAAAGGCGATGCCTCTAAGCAAGCTGATGCCATTATCGATGAAGCCAAAAAAGAGGCCAGCCGGAAGCAAGTCGAGGCCGATATCGCCATCAAACAAGCCGAAGCGAAAAGCAAAGCGGCGATTGAGGCGGAAATCATCAATGTGGCGATGGACGCTTCCAAGAAAGTATTGGGCCGCGAGCTTGATGACAAAGACAACCGCCGCCTCGTTAAAGAATTCGTCAGCGATTTAAGCGAGGGAAGCGACGATGAGTAACGGACGCTTCTCTTCCTATGGGCGCGCGCTCTATGAGCTTGTCGGTAATGACCGGAAGCTCCTTAAAGAGTACGAAGAGGCCTTGGACGATATCGAGCGCGATTTGGAGGAAAACCCCTCTCTCTTCGCTCTTTTATCGAGCCATTCCTTGCCCAAGGAGAAGCAGTACGAAATCGTTTCTTCGCTTTACGAAAGATACAATCTAGAGCATTTGGTGCCTTTCTTGAAGATGCTGTTGTCGCGCCACCTCATGGTGAAATTCACTGATGTGGTCGATAGCTACAAGAAAGCCGTGAATGAGGCATTCAAAAGAAGCGAAGGCATCGTTTATAGCGCAACCCCCTTAACGAAAGAAGAAGTCAAAGACATCGAAAAAGCGATAGGGGAACGCCTTCAAAAAGAAGTCAAGCTCGTTAACCGCGTCGAGCCCTCGATTCTCGGCGGAGTGAGAGTCTTCGTCGACGATAAGTCGTTCGATGGGAGCTTAGAGAGCAAAATCGAGAAAATGAGATCCTCTCTATTAAAGAGTGATAAAGGAGGAAAGTAGCATGAAAATCGCAACCGAGGAAATAAGCGCCCTAATCAAAGAGCAGATAAAATCCTTTGAGGGGGCTATCGAGAATGACGATGTAGGCACCGTCACGAGCGTCGGGGATGGCATCGCCATCATTTTCGGGCTCAAAAGCGCGATGCTCGGCGAGTTGCTTCTTTTCCCGCATGATGTCATCGGCATGGTCATGAACCTCAATCTCGATAGCGTAGGCGCCGTCCTTTTGGGCGAAAGCGCCCTCATTAAGGAAGGGGACACCGTCAAACGCACGAAGAGAGTCGCCGAAGTCCCTGTCGGAGATGCTTTGCTAGGGAGAGTCGTCTCTTCTTTAGGCACGCCGATCGATGATTTAGGACCCATCAAAACAAGCAAGACGCGCCCGATTGAAAGAATCGCCCCGGGCGTCATGACTAGAGAAAGCGTCAATACGCCTTTAGAGACCGGCATCAAATGCATCGACAGCATGATCCCGATTGGTCGCGGACAGCGCGAGCTTATCATCGGCGACCGTCAAACCGGGAAAACCTCCATTGCGATCGATACCATCATCAATCAGAAAGGCAAAGGGGTCAATTGCGTTTATGTGGCCATTGGCCAAAAGAATAGCTCGGTGGCTTCTACCGTTGCCAAACTCAAGGATTTTGGCTGCTTTGACTATGTGACGGTGGTCAATAGCTCGGCCAGCGAATCCGCCCCAATGCAATATATCGCGCCTTTCGCCGGTATGGCGATGGCGGAAGAATGGATGGAAGAGGGGAAAGACGTCCTCATCGTTTTCGATGACCTCTCCAAGCATGCCGTCAGCTACCGCACCCTTTCCTTGCTTCTCCGCAGGGCCCCAGGGCGTGAGGCTTACCCAGGCGATATTTTCTATCTCCATAGCCGTCTCCTTGAAAGAGCATGCAAACTCTCGAAGGAATATGGCGGCGGTTCGATTACCGCTTTGCCGATCATTGAGACCCAGGCTGGCGATATCAGCGCCTATATTCCCACGAACGTCATCTCCATAACCGATGGCCAGATATTCCTTATGAGCGATGCCTTCACGAGTGGCCAAAGACCGGCCATCGATAGCGGTTTCTCCGTCTCGCGTGTCGGAAGTGCCGCCCAATATAAGTGCATGAAGCAGGTGGCAAGTGGCTTGAAGATTGAGCTAGCGAACTATAACGAAAACCTCTCCTTCTCCCAGTTTGGTAGCGATCTTGACCCCGAAACGAAGAAAATCCTCACTCATGGCGCCGTCATGATGGAAGCCTTAAAGCAAGTGAACTATAAGCCTTTATCGATGGAAAAAGAGGTCATTGAGCTCTACGCCGTGAAAAAGCGTTATCTCGACGATTTGCCCTTGAATGAGGTCTCTTCTTTCTTAGAGGGGCTCTTCTCCTACGTGAGTTCCAACCACAAAGAGATCGTCGATGAATTAGTCGAGAAAAAGATCTTCGATGATGCTCTTTCTTCATCCTTAGATAAAGCCATCGAAGACTATAAAGCGATGTGGGGAGAGAATAAATGAGCTTAGGGCTCACGAAAACAAAACGAAGAATCTCCTCGATCGAGAGCACGGAGAAAACCACCAAGGCGATGGAACTCATCGCCATGGTCAAGCTCAAGCGTTTCCTCGCTCTTTACGCGAAGGAAAAAGCCTACAGCGAGGAATTCCTAACCCTTATGGGCTCTATTTTCGCTTTCGATAAAAAAGCGGCCTCGCATTACGCGAAAATAAACGAAAGCGCCGATAAATCCCTCTATATCGTCATCAGCAGCAACCTCGGCTTATGCGGAGCCTACAACAATCAGCTCTTCAAATACGTCGAGAGCTCCGTCTCTCCGAATGATGTGATCGCTCCTATTGGGAACAAAGGCATTCATCATTTTGAAAGGAGCGAGATCTTTAGTAATGTGACTCTCGATTATAGTGATATCAATCTAGCGACCGATCCCAAAAGCATCGTCGCTCTTTGCGCCAAACTCAAAGACGAGTTCAATGAGGGCAAATACCGCTCGATCAATATCATCTATACCCGTTACGTCAATTCTTTGACGAGCGTCCCCGCCTCTTTCCAGCTATTGCCCGTCCAGATTCCCTACAAGAGCAATAAAGAGGATAGCTACTGCCCGCCGAAATTCGATGAGGAGCCGCGCGTGCTCATCCATAAACTCCTCCCTTCCTATTTATACGCGATGATGTATGGGAGACTGATCGAATCGCAACTAAGCGAGCAAGCCATGCGCCGCACGGCCATGGATAACGCCAACGACAACGCCGATGAGCTTCTTAGAAAACTCAAAATCGAATACAACAAAGCCCGTCAGAACGCCATCACCCAGGAAATCACCGAAGTCGTGGGTGGAGCGAATGCTAACGAGTAGGAGGAAAAGCGATGAAAAAGAACAGCGAAAAGAAAAACGATGCCTTGTATGGCGTCTTGGTCGAGGCCGTAGGACCGGTCATCGACGTCCGTTTCCCCGATAAGCATTTACCGAGTCTATTGACCGCCCTCAAAGTCATTTTCCCCGACAGTGAGAAAACGCTCACCATCGAAGTGATGCAGCATATCGGCGATGATATGGTGCGCTGCGTGGCGATGGGAGCCACGGAAGGAGTAGAAAGAGGATTCAAGGTCCTCGATACCGAATCCCCGATCACCGTCCCAGTGGGCGAAGCGACGCTCGGAAGGATGTTCAACGTCCTCGGCGAAGCGATTGATGAAGGGGAGAGTGAAAGCATCAAAAAGGCCAAAAGAATGCCGATTCACCGCGAGGCCCCGACTTTCGCGGAGCAGAAAGTCTCAACGGAAATCTTAGAGACCGGCATCAAAGTCATCGATTTGCTCTGCCCTTACGTAAAGGGCGGCAAAGTCGGCTTATTCGGCGGGGCGGGGGTTGGCAAAACCGTCCTCATCCAAGAGCTCATCTTCAATATCGCGAGCGAACACCATGGCATCTCCGTATTCGCGGGGGTCGGGGAAAGAAGCCGCGAAGGTAATGACTTATATTTCGAGATGAAGCAAAGCGGGGTCTTGAAGAACACCGCCCTCTGCTTTGGCCAGATGAACGAACCGCCGGGAGCCCGTATGCGCGTTGGCTTAAGCGCCCTCACGATGGCCGAGCATTTCCGCGATGAAGAGCATCAAGATGTACTGCTATTCATCGACAATATCTTCCGCTTCACCCAAGCGGGAAGCGAAGTGAGCGCCTTGCTTGGCCGTATGCCGAGCGCTGTCGGGTATCAACCGACTCTCGCCACCGAAATGGGTCAGCTCCAGGAGCGCATCACGAGCACCAAAAACGGCTCCATCACCTCCGTCCAGGCGGTCTATGTACCAGCCGATGATTTCACTGACCCCGCCCCAGCCACGACTTTCTCCCATCTTGACGCGAAGACGATCCTTGACCGCAATATCGCGGCTTTAGGCATCTTCCCAGCCGTCGATCCGCTCGAATCGAGCTCGAATATGCTTAATCCCGGCATCTTAGGAGAAGAACATTACGAAGTGGCGCGAGGTGTGCAAAAACTCTTGCAACGTTATAAGGAACTACAAGATATCATTGCGATTCTCGGGCTTGATGAGTTAAGCGATGAGGATAAAGCGACGGTCGCTAGAGCGCGAAGAGTCAGGAATTTCCTCTCCCAGCCCTTCCACGTGGCCGAAGGATTCAATGGCATCAAGGGCGTTTATGTCCCGCTTAAAGACACCATCGCCTCTTTCAAAGCCATCTTAAGCGGCAAATACGATTCTTACCCAGAGAATGCTTTCCTCTATTGCGGCACTGTCGAAGATGTCGAGAAGAAAGCCAGAGACATGGAGAAGAAGAAATGAGCTTCCCTTTGCTTATTCTCTCTCCTAGCGGCATCGTTTACGAAGGGAATGTCTCGGTCGTATACGTGCCAACCGCAGTGGGACCCGTTGGCATTTTACCAGGGCACACCCCTTTGATTGACCGGATAAACGAGAAAGGCGGCATCATCCATTTCGAGGATGAAGGCGGCAAAACTCATTACTGCGCGGTGAAGGACGGAGCCGTCAAAGTCAGCAAAGAAAAGGTCCTCGTTTTAGCGACCTTTGCGGTAGAAGCTCCGAGCGAAGAAAAAGCCAAAGACGCTTTAGCCTCTTTCTCCCTTGCTCATGGTGAGAAAATCGAAGAAAACGACGTAAAACTCGCGCAAGGGCTTTCAAGCAAAAAAATATAGCATTCCGCTTTGAAGACATTAATATATGTAACGCACGGAGAATGCGTATGAATTTTGTTTTTATTTCCCCCAATTTCCCAGTCCGTTACTTCAAGTTCGTGGAGGCTCTCGTCGACCACGGAATCCGGGTTTTGGGCATTGGCGATTCCCCTTATTACGATCTCCATGAGCGCCTTAAAAAAGGGCTGACCGAATATTATTTCGTCAAGGACCTCGGCAATTACGATGAGATGCTTAAGGCGTGCAAATATTTCGAGAGCAAGTATGGCAAAATCTCGTTCATCGAAAGCGATAACGAGTGGTGGCTCAATATGGATGCCCGCTTACGCGAAGCGATGAACGTCACTACCTCTTTTTGGCCAGCGGAGATGAACGGCATCAAAGCCAAAAGTGCGATGAAAGAGTCCTTCCGGAAGGGTGGGGCAAAGACGATGCGTTACGAGCTCGTGAATGGGCCAGAGGATATCGAGAAGATCATTTCTTTCTCCAAAGTCGTCGGTTTCCCGCTTTTTGCGAAGCCGAATATCGGCGTTGGAGCGAACAATTCCTTCCCTCTCCATAATGAGGATGATGTCCGTAAATTCCTCGCTGCTCCTCTCTCTGAGACCTATATCGTTGAAGAATACATCAACGGCACCATCGTGAGTTTCGATGGCATCTGCGATTCCAAGAGCGATGTCGTCTTCTGCACGAGCGACCATTTCACCGTCGACAATGCCGATATCATGATCAGCAATCTCGATGAGTGCTACTACAGCAATCCGTTCTCTTTGCCCTTCCAAGAAATAGACGGGAAGGAATTCGAGAAGGTTGGTAGAGCCGTGGTCAAAGCCTTTGGCATCCGACAGCGCTTCTTCCATATCGAGTTCTTCGTTTTGAAGGAAGACCGCCCAGGACTCGCGAAAAAAGGCGAATTCGTGGCTCTTGAATGCAATATGCGCCCAGCAGGCGGCTATACCCCTGACCTCATTGATTTTGCCAACAGCGTCTCATGTTATGAAATCTATGCCGATGTCATCGCTTACGATGAGAATAGGCAAGACATGAGCAAAGAGAAATATTATGCCTTCGCTTGCTCAAGGAAAGACGTCTTCTCTTATCTTCATACCCCTGAAGAAATCAAAAAAGCCTTCCCTACCAATTTCTGCGTGAGCGGGAGATACCCTTCCCATATCGCTAGAGCGATGGGGGATGAATATTTCTACGCCAAATTCAAAAATTTCGATGAAGGTCTCAAGTTCGACGCTTTCGTGAGAGCGAAAAAATAATCAGAAATAATAACGAGTGATGAGCGAAGCGGCTTCCGCTTCGCTTTTTGTATAATCGACGATTTCGTCCTTCAAAATAAGAGAAGAAGATAGAGTGGATAAAGAGAAATAGGAAGTGAATGAGTTCCTATTTTCTTCGTCTAAGCGCGCAAGATCGATGTAAAAAAGGCTCTTTTTGCTCGTTTTGGCGAGTTCATAAAGCGAATCGGTGTAAAAAGAAATCTCATCTTGATTGTTCTCGTCAATGAAGAGAACGAGCGGGGCAGAGGCACTTTCCTCGTATTTGGACGAGAAAGCGGAAAAAGAGGAGAAATGGTAAATTTCCGTTTTAGTAAAGAGGGAATTCAGATAGCTCGTGAATTTATTGACGTTTCCGCTGTCGTCATAGAAATCCAAAAGAGTGAGTTTATCTTTCTCGCCCAAATAGATGGAAGGGGTGGAACCATCGATTCCGCCCTCTCCGCGCTTATAGCCGTATTCAGCTTGAAGGTCCTTTAATTTATCTGAATAGAAAACGGAACTAGCAGCGGTATCATCGCGATAGAGGGACTCGAAATAAAAGCCGGTCTTTTTCAAAGTCTCAAGGCAAATCGGCTCAAACTTCAGACAGTGGCTGCAGTCTTCATGCGCATCAATAAATAGAGTCGTGATTCCTTTTTCCGCCCTATATATAAAAGAGGATGGGGATATGACTGGCAAAGAGGCGTAAGAGGATGGATTGGTCTCCGCATAATCGCCATTCTGATCAATATAGGCGCTTATATTCGTAGAGGAAGAAGACGAAGTATCGTCGTTATTGAAATCATCGCACGCAAAAAGAAGGGGCGAAACAAGCGGGAGAATGAGTAGTGCCTTCCTTTTCATGCTCGACATTATAGCCGTGATTTCTTTTAGCGTGCAAAAAATGTTAAAATAGTCCCACTTAGAGGGGACTCCCATGAATATTTGGCACACAGTTGATTCCCGGCGCGTCAAGCCGGAAGAATTTATCGCCTGTATCGAAATCAGCGCAGGCAGCAAAAACAAGTACGAGCTCGATAAAGAGACCGGGGCGCTTATTTTAGACCGCATTCTTTATACATCGACCCATTACCCGCAGAATTACGGCTTCATCCCACATACTTTGAGCGATGATGGCGACCCGCTCGACGTCTTGGTTCTTTCAAGTGAACCCATCGTTCCGCTGGCTTTGACGCTCGCCAAACCGATTGGTTTATTGGAAATGGTCGATACCGGGGCGCTCGATGAGAAAGTCATCGCGGTCTGCTCGCATGACCCTTTGTATAACGAATTCAAGGAAATCAGCGAACTCCCAGCGCACGTCGCCGAGGAAATCAGCCACTTCTTCAGGGTCTATAAAGAACTCGAGCACGGAAAAATGACGGTCGTCAAAGAGTTGCTTGATGCGGCAGCGGCAAGAGATTGCATCGAAAAATCAATCAAACGTTACGAAGAGAAGTTCGGGAACAAACATTAAGGATGGAAGAAAGAAGAGTGGAGGCTAATGGCTTCCCTCTTTTCTTTTGCGATCTGATAGAAAGCGTAATTGCCGGTGGCTTTGTATTTGGCTAACCCCCAGTAATACCACAATAAATCCTCGTAAAGGATGTAGTCATTGCATTTTTTGATGGTCATTTCGTTGATGTTTTCAAAATAACCTTGCAAAATCGCTTTCTTTTGCTCGATTTTTTCGATTTTGTTCTCGCTTAGGGCGCTTGCAATATCAAACATTTCGCTGTTACACCCAGCGTATTCAAAATCGATGAGGGCGAATTTGCCGTGTTCACTTTCTTCAAGCAGATTCCCTTTCACGACGTCATTGTGCGATAGGACATGCCTACTATTCGTCATATCATCTTCCACCCGTTTTCTGAGCTCTTTCTCTTCCGGGAAGGGACTTGCTACATTCGCGTATCCTTTATAGATATCGAATCTTTTTTTGGCATTGAAAGCTTCTAAACCGTCGCTACTTAATGAGTGGAGCATTTTAAGGAAGAGGCCGAGTTTATAAAGACGGCGCTCATCCATATCTTTATCTAGAGGGTTTTTGCCTTCGAAATGCTGATAGACGATGGTTGAATCAGTGGGGTTGAAATAGATTATCTTTGGCGATAAAGAGGCGCCTGAAGCAGCGAAGAGGGTCTTCCTCTCATTTTCCTTATTATAAAAGGAAAGGGAGTTATCGATTTTTAACCGCACCACGAGATTATCAAGACGAATGACGACGTTACCTAATCCGTCCAAATATGGGGTAATGGTGGTGGGATTTCTCCCCGTCAATAAATAGTAATAGGAGATTGCTTTCTCTAATTCCTGAGCGGTTGGTGTCATTTTTCTCTCCTTAAGTTCATTTTCTTCGCATTGATGAATAATTCTTTGGTTTTTGTGCGCACGTTTTTGAGGTGGATCGTTTCGTATTCGCGAACGATCGCTTGTCCAGGGACGCTTCCCTTATAAACGTATTTTCGCTCAGCCATCATGATATCGCCATCGGTTTTGTTTGCCCCTAGAAGGGCGATTTCGGCGGCCAAAAGCACCTCGTTATCGTCAGGATCATCCTTCTTTATCATCACGTGCGCCCCTCTAGCCTCGTTGACATGAAACCAGTAATGCGTTTTGCAGGTATCAATCAAGAAAGTGAGGGTATCGTTCTGCCTGGCGTTTTTCCCAAAGAGGTAAGTGGTGCCATCACTCTCAATAGAATAAGGGATATTCGCTCCGCCGATCTCCGGCTCCTTGCCCTTTTTGGAGAATAAACCCCATTCTTTGGCGAAGGATTCGAGCCCTTCTTCATCGCTCATCTGTAGTAAAGACAAGCAAGATGAGGTTTCTAATAGTTCTTCTTCGGTCTCTTTTTGGTTTTTCTCCGCCTCTTTTAAGGCGATTTTGGCTTTCTTGGCTTTCTTATAAAAGGCGTTGGCGTTCTCGGGCAAAGACTTGGAAGAATCGAGAGTGAACTTTTTGCCATCGATATCAAGAGGAGCGTTTTTATCAATCGTATCAAGATTTGTGTAGATATAGTCGGCGATAGAAGCATCATCTATATGCTTAAGGGCTTCCTTTTTATCACCTTCGATAGAAAGGAGCTTCCTCTCTAAGCGTTTCTTTTTCGTCTCGCAAGTTTTTAATAATGACCCAAAGCGATCTTTCTTCCGCTCATCATAGATGTCTTTTTCTTTCTCGAGGCAAGAAGAGAGAAAAGCGTCGTAATCAAAAGGCAACTGTTCTTCATTTTTGAAGGTTTTCTCCGGTAGAAAGTAAGTAACGCCTTTGATGATGGGGCGTTTGCTCTCTAACGAGGCTCCATGGGTATAGGCGATGATTTTCCTATTTTCGTCCGTCAAAATGAGATTCGGGTGCATGGAGAGCATCTCGAAAAAGAGGTAACGCGTCTCTTCTTTATAGACATTATTTACGGTAGTGAGGGTAAAACGGAGAATGCGGTCATCGTTCTCTTGCTCGACTCCGGCAATAAAGGCATTGCCTAGCTCTTTCCGGAAAAGAGAATAGACGGGCGAGTCAATGGAAGGGAGAACGCTGTCGAAAGGGGCGGAGTAGCAGCGGGGAAAGGCTTTATCCAAAGAAATCACAAAGCGGTGGTCGCCTTTTCCCGACAAATGGAAAAAGAGCGTATCGCGAGAAATCAAAATAGGGCGTGAGATATGCTTATTTTTGACTTTTTCCTCAAGCGCTTTCGCATAACTAAGGAATTCTTTGCCTGATATTGCCATGAAAATGAGTATAGCACGCGCGCGAAAAAAAGTTGCGCGTCTCTATTGACCTAGTAGACAAAACTAGATACCATAGAGATGGAAACGGAGATTAAATTTATGACAATTGGAATTTCAGCTGAATCCACCATCGATTTACCACAAGAGTACTTAGACAAATACGGCATCTCTATTGAACACTTCCACGTCCAGCGCGGCGATCAAGAAGGACCGGATAACTTATTCAGGACCGACGAGCTTTTCGATTTCACCAAAAAGACCGGCATCATGTGCCACACTTCGGCCGTCAATATCAACGAACTTGAAGAGCATTTCGACAAATTGCTCAAGAAATACGACTACATTATTCATTTCACTATTTCGAGCGCGATTTCGAGCGGATACAACAACGCGATGGCGGCCGCGAAAGGCGATTCGCGCATCGTCGTCATCGATTCGCATGGCACAAGCGGTCAAATCGCCCTTCAAGCCATTTACGCCCGTGAGCTCATCGATAACGGCTACCCCTTCGAAGAAGTGGTGAAGAACGTCTTGGATAGAAGACCTTATTGCTCCTGCTCCTTCCAGCTTGATACCCTTGAGTACCTCTATAAAGGCGGAAGATGCAACAAATTGGCTTTGATCGGCTCGAACTTGCTTAAAATCAAGCCGACCATCGTCTGCGTCGAGGCGGAAAACGGCAAATTCACGACCGGCAAGAAATTCAGGGGCACGACGAAAAAGTGCTTATTAGCTTATACCGAGGATATCCTCAAAACGCACCCGAATATCGATCCGAAAATGGCCTTCATCAACTATTCCTACCTCGAGGATCCATCAATTTTGGAAGAAGCCAAACAGAAAGTCCTCGATTTCGGCTTCAAGGAAGTGGTTGTTACCCAGGCTTCGCCGACGAACGGCTATCACGCTGGCCCGAACGTCTTCGGGGTTCAGTTCTACTTCGATGGCCCTC
>CAVIFQ010000004.1:0-98690 GCA_963642055.1 Roseburia hominis
CGGAAGCCCCTCCCTAAACGCGGTCATTTTTTATACATTACTTTGTCAGGTGACCTTTCGAAAAATCAATTCAAATCCGGAGCATCAAATAACAAGTCAGCCATTTCTTGGCAACGATCCAGCACTTGCTGATAGGTTGTGAATTCCTTATGGTTAGGGAGCATATAAACCCCATTTCCTTTCTCTTCGTTTTTCTGAGGGTTCAACAGCTGAATATTTCCAATGCGATTGATGGTTCTGCTTTCAAATTCGTCGTATCTCATGCCATCAATTACGGTTTCCGTCGGGAAATCATTTCCTGTCTTTAAAACTAGAACTGCTGGAATTCTGCTATCATCTTTATAATACTTGAATTTCGGCTCGTTTATATCAGGCGTTTGAGGAAGCATATGATCAACTTGAAAAGTTTTATCTTTGATATGGGACAACATAGCTGAAGCTTGAGCATAGAGAAGCTTTGAGCTGAAAGACCCATCTTCGTTTTCCTTTTTATCAATAGATTCAAGCAAGGACAAAACGCAATAAGCAAGGTCGTGTTTCGAATAAAAATCCATATTGATAAAGCTCGAACGAATCATGGATTTGTCCACGCCTTCTTTTTTCAATGCATCGGCAAAAGTTGAAGAAATCCAATTCGGGTCCAAAGCACTTTCCCCATAGAAATGCTTACCGATAGCCTCAAAGTATCTAATAGCGTCTTTGGAATCGCCACCCTTGATGGATTGAAACTTGAACATGAATAAGGTTGCTGATTTTA
This sequence comes from Roseburia hominis, assembly GCA_963642055.1. Lineage (GTDB taxonomy): Bacteria > Bacillota_I > Bacilli_A > RFN20 > CAG-826 > UBA4951. The sequence continues at coordinate 758 of CAVIFQ010000004.1, forward strand.
CAATCTTCGTCAACCCATCCTTTGTAATTAAAGGATCCGATGTTCCATCGTCTTTCGTGTGAAAATATTCGCACATTGCGCGGAAGAACAAGGACTTCGGGTGAGAATAACCATTTATAGAATAAAGTTTGAAAAATGTCGTAAAGGCCGGTTTATTGACGCGCTTTTCTAATTTTTCCTCATTTCCAAGCAAGGCAAAGTAATCCACCTTTGACAGCATTTCATCGATCAACCGTTTCAAAGCATTCGCCAAAGATGATACATGATAAATGTCAGGCAGTTGTCTAGCGATAGCCTTGAATTCCTTCAAATTTATTTTTTGACGATAATAGAAGAGATAAGCCTTAATGTATGCCTGCAAATATTCTTCCAATTTGTCATCGGTTTTGATAATGAGCTGTCCCCAACGAATCAAATACGTGGAGTAATCCTTTTCTTCAAGAACAGAGAATATGTAAGTCTTGATTTTATCGATGTCATCCAGCGGCTTTCCTTTGCTGTTGATTGATTCAAAGACGGAGAAAACATGGGACATATCAATAGAAGATTGGATGGCGATGAAGAGAATCTTATCGCATAAAAAAGAGAGAAAGCGAAGAATTTCATCGTTGTCAGACTCATTTAGAGGGATTTCTTTCTCGATTCTCTCATAAATCTTATGAAGCATAAGGCGAAGATTATTTTCGGTAGCACATTTGGCGGTATACCCATCAACAAGCGGTAAAATTTCGGTAGGACTATCGTAGGCGGAATCAAAAATGAATTGGAAGAAATCCTTGTCAATACTAGACAAGGTGATCAAGCGTTCCTCTTTGTTATAGTTTCTTTGAGAGTATTTCCATAAGAAAGAGCGGAGATCGGCAATATCTTTATCCTCATCTTCAAAGCCTCTCTTTTTTGCAATGGAATAAACCGAAATCAGAATCATGGAGAAAGTCGTAAGACGTTGCTGGCCATCAACAACTTCATATTTATCCTTTACACCATCGCTGCCTTTCCCCTGCTTACGTAAGAAAAGTTGGCCAGTATAAAGGCAATTTTCAGGTTGATCAGCACGAGTACGATAAGCCGAAAAAATATCATCCAAGAGAGAATTCACTTCTGAGTTGGACCATGTATATGGTCTTTGATAAATAGGAACTTCATAGAAGTTATTTTCAACGACTTCCTTAAGCGACCACGGAAACGGATTGAATTGTCTATCTATCATTTTACTTGCCCTCCTTTGCAGCTTGCGCTTTTACAAATCAATCTATGACAGACGCTTTTAGACGCAGATTTTTATTAGTGCTTAAGCTTAGCGATCGGGTGTTACTCAGAAGTCCGGATAGATTCCGCCATCTGGAACGACATAATAAAGTTGAAGTCATCTCTAAGAAACTCTCTTAAAAGCGTTTTATTAAAGAAAATCTCACAACACGATTATAACAAAATTGATATATGGCGACGATGAAACTTAATTTTGCCTCGTCCTTTAATCCGGGCTCATGGAAAACCAGTGCGTCCGTAGCCCTTAAATAGAACACGATAGAACTCTATCCAAGCAGTCAAAAGTTTCGATAAATTCGATGAAATTTCTCTTTGTAATCACATTTCCGTTTGCTATAACGCAACTAGGAACGAAGGCGGTTCCAACTGGTGAAACACCATCGACTTATGGGCCTGTAAATCAGGTCCGCCATAGCCGTCCGCTATCGCCCGCAGCTTGTCCGCAAAAGCCAATCCAGACTATTGGTTGGATATCTTTTGTGTAGCTTGGACTGGCAACAAATACGTTCAAATCCGTCTTTTCCCTCTTCCTGGTTCCTTAGCGAACCTAAGAGAAATAGTCACTCTATAGGACTTAGGATCTAATGGGGCGACTCGTACAGGTTCAACTCCTGCCAGGCGCACTAACATAATGATATGAGTGATTAAAGCGGCATACACTTAATCACCTTACTATAAAGGCCCGAACGAATGGGCCCACGGCAGATAGAAAATGGTGGCGTGAAGGCCACTGTTTTTATTTGGCGAATTAATTTATTACCCACTTTATGATGGCTTGTTTATAAAAAGTGGGTGATAAAGTGGGTGATAAAATGGGTGATAAATTCCCCAATTAAGATTTAAAAAGCAACGGCAATGTAACCAAATCACAGCTAAAAACCCTATGCAATCTATGGAAGATATCCATCGATAACGCGATATCAAAATTGAAGAAAATTGGCCATATCGAGCGGTCTAATGCAAGAAGAAATAGATATTGAAATGATGCGTCCGTTTCATCTTTGCTTGTGCAAATTATTGGCAAGATAGAGTTGGTTTTTTCCTTTCACTAACGCAAATTAAAATCATCAGAAAAGACAAGCTGACAACTCGCTACCGACGTATCATTATGAAGTGACGCAGAACCAAAAATTGCAGCAATCTATGTAGGATTTGCGGGGTTTTTGCTATTTTTATCGCTTTCTCTATCTTAACTCAGCAAGCTAGTTATCGCTGCTTTGTCCATTAAATCAGTCATCTTTTTGCAGCCCTCAAAAATTGTTTTGAAGCTGTCAAAAGCGGACCAGTTTTCAATCGCCGATTCCCTTTAATTGAGCCAGTTTTCAATTGCCAAAAACATCACGATTTCAGAAAAATGCAAGGTGTAGCAATTTTCCGTAACAGGGTTTTATAAAGGCGTACTTTTGGCATTGATTTGCGGCTCATGCACAATATCGCAATCATCCAAAGCCATAGCTCATTTGCGCCAGCAAACCATCTGATACATGATCCGGTCCGAATTGACGAGGTGGGTGATAAAGTGGGTGATAAAGTGGGTGATAAAGTGGGTGATAAATTCCTCAAAAGATCCCAAATGCGAGATTAAAAATCAGCAGAATTTCATAACCGTCGTTACTGGTCTTACGCGATCCAAAAAGGTCGAAAAGAGAAGAGACTGCATAGACCACCGCTCCTTGAGCTCTCATTTATCGAGATTATAGAAATCGCTTAACGAGAAGCATTGATACTTCTTTTTATCGACGCCGCTAGCAAAGCCGTTTTTGGATATAAAACCGAGTTTATAGAAATTGATATCCAGATTCTTGACTTGCTCCTCTTCTTCCTGGATGACTTCTTCCCCTATAGGATCGTTCGTATATTTGCATTCGAAAGAAATGTAGCCGTTCTCATCAAGAGTAACCACATCGAATTCCCTGTTTACCCTGTTCTTCGCGTCATCGAAGGAATAAGTCCCTATGTCAAAAAGAACAGGAGTAAGTCTTCCTAAGAAATTCATCCTCAAAAGAAATTCCTTGGAGATGTTCTCGAACTTCCTCGGGATGAAAGACGATTCGAAATCCTCTTTGATGAAATGGTTATAAAAGAAATCTTTGTCGCGCCTATTAATGGAATAAGGATTATTGAAAAGATATCGATAATAAAAATGAATGAGGTTGTCCTCAAATACGTAGGATGTCTTTTTCGCATTGCCTTTTTGATTTATGGGGGCTACTTTTCTGATGATATTCATGTCTATGAGCTTATTCAGCAAATAGTCGGGTCTTGACTCGCCCTTTTGTTTCATTTTACTCACGATATCCCGGTATTTGCTCGCCCCTGTTCCAATGATGGTGATGAGGTCATTCAAGGAATTGATTTTGCTCGTTTCCGATAAAATCATCTCATTAATCTCATGCTCTAAAATCGAATCTTGCTTCACTAGCAAATCAACGATATTAGCGTCAGCGCTTTTATTAACGTCTATCAAGGAATTGAAATACGCAATACCGCCAAAGACCGAGTAGCATTTGATTTTCTCTTCATCGGTGAAGTTCGGATAAAACAACGAAGATTCATAATAATCAAACGGCCTAATCAATAAGATGTGATTGAATCTTCCATAAGAATGGGAGTTGTATTCGATCATGCACCTCATCAAGGTCACATACGATCCAGAGATAATTAACTTGAGCTTTGACTCGTTTTTGTACTTATCGATTGCAACCGCCAAAGACGATTCAATGCTGAAATCATCTTCCAAAAGAAAAGAGAATTCATCGATGGTCAAAACGTATTCGTGATCGATAGAATACTTAAAAGCGTATTCAAAGAAATCGTCGAAAGAGGCACAACTTAAAACCGGCAAAGACAATGTCTTGAAGAGAACATTCGCGAGATTTTCCAAATTCGTTTTGGAAGAAGCCCTTTTGCATTCGAAATTGATGATGGGCAAAGAGCAATCTTTTGTTGCTTGTCTAATTATCTCGGACTTCCCTACCCTTCTCCTTCCATAAAGGAAAATGGATTCAAATCTTTTCGTATCTAAGGCTTCTTTGATTTCTTTTACTTCACTCTCACGACCAATGAACATATTTATTCTCCATAGTTATGATAACTCAATTATGTTTTCACGCAAATGCATTTGTAGCAAATCGATTTGCGTAAAAATTACTACATAGCAAAATCTCCTTTTTGAATGACCAAGAAAGAAATGTTCATGTTCGAAAATTTGTTGATTCAGAGCATATTTCATGTTCGAAAATTTGTTGATACGGGCCATAAGCCATGTTCGAAAATTTGTTGATATGCGTCATAAGTCATGTTCGAAAATTTGTTGATTCCTAGCACTAGCATTGTTTAAAAGAAGCGTCTTTGATAAGCCCGCTTCCGTAGGCAAATAACGCCTACGTCTTTTTATTGCTTCTTTTGCTTTTTTTCGCTAAACCGCTTGGCAACCTCAAAATCATCACTACCATGAAGAGTGACGCAGCGGCTCCCTTAAGGGCAAACGGTTCAAAGAGAGCATCAATAAATCGCGACACGATAGCAAGGAGTAATCATGGGTATTTTCACCAGCAAAATCAGAGGAAGCATCGGCGAATGGGCGGTTCACGCAAAACTGAATCCCCTTATTTTTGGGAGAGTTAGCCACCGCTGCATCCACGGATTGATCTTGACTGATGAAACAGGGATCACGCATCAGATCGATGAAGTGGAGATTCGGAAAAACGGTATCTTCTGCATTGAAGTGAAAAACTACACCGGCTGGGTTTTCGGGAATGAGGATGCCAAAGAATGGACGGTAACATATTGGAACGGCGAGAAACATAAAGTCTATAGCCCTCTTAAGCAGAATAGCTCCCATGTTTACCAAATGAGCCAGGTGCTAGGAAACAAGTACCGCGTAACCTCGCTTGTGGTCATGGCCAATAACAACGCCCGCAAGATCAAATCACGTTACGTCGTTAATCTATCGAATCTTAAATCATGGCTGAAACACTATAACGACGGCACTCATTTAAGCGAAAAGGAGATGGATAAGATATATCGAACCCTCTGTTCCGCTCATACTGCTGTGTCAAATAGAAAACACATAAAGAATATCCAAAAAACGCAAAGAAGAATCAAAAAGGGGATATGCCCTAGATGCGGCGGCGAACTCGTTCTTCGAAAAGGCAAACATGGTGATTTCTATGGCTGCGCGAATTATCCGAAATGCGAATTCAAGATGGACGCAAAGAAGAAGATCAACAAAAGAAAATAACGAGGAAATGCGACTAGAAAAAGAACACGGGTCATGCGTCTTATAAACTGAATATCTTTGCAAAAGTGACCTAAAATTACCGAAATCAAAAACCACTATAGAAGATATTTGCTGTCCATTAGAGTGCTTTCTTAAATCGTGTATCGGATCGTCGCTAACGCAAAAATGTAAGAATCCGCTAACAGTAAATTGTAGGATTCCGCTAACGCAAAAATGCAGGATTCCGCTAATGGCAAATTGTAGGTTTTGTAAAGTTTTGCCTAAGAGAGTTTCTTCAGGCACTTTTCTCTCATAAACACTTTGACTGACTCGGAATCTGCGTTTTCGTAATACTCAACCAGGAGCTTTTTGAATTCAGGCACCAGATTCTCTGGCACAACCATAAGCCCACCGCCATGCGCGATGAGATAATGATTGGCGAAAATGATCGCTGTTCTTTTGTTACCATCATTAAAGATCTGCGTTTTCATAACGAAGAGGGCAAGCTCAATCGCCGTCGTAACTGCATCTTCGCTTGATGAAACTATAAACTCGATTTTTTCTTTGACGACGGGTTCTATCGGCAAGGGCGGATAGTAACTTGAGCCACCAATAGAGACCGGAACCGCTCTTATTCTTCCGCCATCTCGATAAAAGCCCTCATTCACTAATTTCGCGATGTAGCAGCACACGTCGTAATTTTTCTTGGCTTGAATCACGTCTTCATCGAGCACGAATTCCCAAGCGTGCTTCAGGTTCAGGATTTTTTGCACATCCATCGCGCTGACATTATTCACTTTGCCGTTCTCGATGATGAGTTCGGTGTCCGGAAAAGTCGTGCCTATCCCCTCAAGCGCCGCTTGATCGTAGATTACGGATTTCATGTTCGCTTTTGCAAAATCCAGATTGAGGGCAACTTTCAAATCCAATTCTTTCGGTGCGTAACCGAGGAGAGTGAGTTCTTTTTCCGTTTTCCGAATGCCCTTTTTAATCTCTTTCGCTTCTTTGGTGCCTTTTAACAAAACTTGATGCAGCTCAGAGGAATAAGGACCAACGTAAATCGAACTCCTTTTTCCAATTTCGCTTCTTCTTATATAGAGGTATTTCTTGTCAGAAATTTCCTTGATCTCCACCGAGCCATCGTATGGTATGAGGTTGAGCCTTGTCTGCAATTCGGCTTTCATTCGAAGTAGTTCCTGTACTTTCTCAAAATCGTTTGCCATACAACTACTCCTTTTTAGGGACATTCTTGTATTCAAAATATATCATATTGTCCCTAAATAGGAAGCGCCTACAATCATGAAGTGAATTCGCAAATCGCTCCAACAATTCAGTTGCTCTTTAGAAACATGTCGTCCAGCGAAATTAAGTGCAGGTTATCTTGGTTACATTTAGAGAGTTCATCGTCGAACCCGCTTTTTGAAATGATGTAATAGTCGATTCTCTTCGCACCAGAGAACATCTTGATCGAGGTATTCTCTAGCATTTTCTCAAAATCGCGCATCGTTCTTTTCTTGTTCGTGAATTTGCATTCAATGACCAAATATGAGTCACCGTCTCTCCCAACGCCATCAATCTCAATCGAGCGGTTCAGCTCCGATTTCTCGATAATGAGGTTCTGAATCGGATAGTAAATGCCGCCTAGCTTGCCTTTTCTACCGAGATCCTCCATATAAGAAATGGCTATATCCTCGAAAGAGTGTAACAAAAAGGAATCAAGATTGCCCTTCATTCGCTCGAAGAGCAGTTCGCCATATCCTTCCTCGATCGTTTCGATGTTGTTGAATAAATATTGGTAATAGAACCTTAATACCGGGTCAGCGATTACGTAATAGACCTGACGAGATGAATTGAACATTTCCTTCCTAGTAACGATTTCGGCGTTGAGAAGAGTCTTCATGTATTTGTTAATCTTCGTGACATCTTCATTCATCGACATGCTTATTTCAGTCAATCCTTTTTTCTTTCCCGCCAAAGAAAGCAAAATCGAATTGTAGAAAGCCTCCTCTCTCGTCGAATTCGAAAGCACCAATTTCGGAACGTCTAGCAAAACCGAGTTCTGATTGAAGAGAAGCTCCTTCACGTTGTTCTCAAAAGAAAGATGATGATCGATTTTCGATAGATAAAAGGGACATTCCCCAAACATGCACAAAAATTTAATTTTCTCATCGTTGGAATAGCCATCCAAAAACAAAGCAGCTTCTTCAAAAGGGAGTTTCCTTAGTTTCATTTTCAAGGTCGCCCTTTTATAAAGCGGAGACTTTATATCGTTCAGTTCATTCTCCATAAAGGATAGATTTGAACCAGAGAGGATCAACATGATGTTGCTGTTTTTTATTTTGTTATCGTAAATATCCTGAATGATTGAGGAAATGCCTTCATAAGATTTCACTAGATAGGGGTATTCATCTATGACGATGACCCCCTTTTCCTCTCCAAAAAAGGAAATGACCGCTTCGAAAGCTTTCTCCCATGAAGAATAAACATATTCATCGTCACGCCCAAAAGAGCTCAGAATTTGTGAGAGAAGGATTTAAGATTGTCGGCGTTAGAAACTTTCTTTGCCTGGAACATCACGCTCTTCTTGTTCTTTATGAACTCATTGATCAAAGAGGTTTTGCCAATCCTCCGGCTACCATAAATCGAGCAGAAAGAATTCGGCTTCTCGTATTCTTTTTCCAGTTTTTTAAGTTCCTCAGCTCTTCCGTAGAACATAGATAATCCTTTTATACTCACGGGTATTATACTCTAGGGTATATATCAAAGACGTCTGTCTCCCTGATTTCTGTAACGTTTTTTCAAAGCAAAAGCAAAACGATGAAACCATTCAAAAAGCATGAACCATATGACTTTTGCAGCAGTCATTACGAACGACAATCGTAAAGCCACTGCGTATATTAACCCTGCAAAACTCTAGTAAAATCAAAAATTCCTTCAAAAAATGCCCGAATAGTAGGGATTTTGAAAGTTCTCTCTCGAATGTTATCCCCAAAGCTAAAATCGACAAAGATAGGTAGGATATGCAACGTTTTAAGAAAAATAGCTCATTCTTGCATGTTTTTTTCGCCGAGAAAATATGGGACTAAAGAACTGGTAGACGACTGATTCATATATTTAGTAAAATCCACCTTTTTCTTTTTCAATTGACAGGCAGATTAGGTTGGGTAATATATAGTAAATCGTGATTTACTAATTCATGAATTACTAAGTTGAGGACATTATAGATGAAGTTCATTGGAAGAAAAGAGGAGATTGCCGCCATCAATAACATCATCAGCAAAAAAGGGTATCAAGGATGCCTTATTTACGGGAGAAGAAGGATGGGAAAGACAGAGCTCATCAAGCATTGCTTGAGCGATAAGCCCGTTCCTTTGATCATGTATCAATGCAAAGAGACCAGCGAGCAGGAAAACACTACTTCTTTAACCGAACTCATCAAAAAGACTTTGTCGATTGGTTATCTTCATTTCAATCATTTCATGGACGCGGTCGAATATCTCTTCGAATACGGCGTAGAGAAAGACATATATTTCGTCATCGACGAGTACCCCTACCTCAGAGACACCCTTTCCGGGTGCGACTCCAAGCTTCAAGCCATAATTGACAAGTATTGCACAAGTTCCAACATCAAATTCTTCATTCTTGGCAGTTCCATTTCATCAATGTCCTCCCTACTGGAAGGGACTAATCCTTTATATATGAGGCTCACCTTATCGATACTCCTCAAGCAAATGGATTACTACGACGCTAAAGAATTCTATCCTTCTTATTCTAATGAAGACAAAATAAGACTATATGCCGCTTTTGGGGGAGTCCCCTTTTATAATGCTCAGATCGATGAATCACTCTCGGCCAAGCAAAACATCATAAACCTCATAAGCGGGCGTTTTTCCGGCTTGCAGGATTTTTTGAAAATCTATCTGAAAAGCGAGATAAGAAAGGTAAATTCAGCGAATGCTGTCTTTGAAAATATAGCTCTCGGCGCTTTCCATTTTTCCGATATTATGCAGAAATCGCATATCGATTCTTCCCCGGCTTTATCCGCGATTTTAAATAAGCTGATAGAGATGGATTTGATCGATTATATTGCCCCCATCAATGATAAAAAGAATAAGCGCAAGGCAGGATACCGCATCAGCGACCCATCTATCTCCTTTTATTACAACTTCATATACAGGAACGAATCGGCACATGAAATATTGGATGATTCTGCATTCTACGATATGTTTATCGATAAGGAGTTCGAAAGCGTGGTTGTGCCGCACACGTTTGAGCTCATCGCAAAACAATTTCTCATTAGGGAGAACAAAAAAGGACGCATCAATCCTTTACTAATGGACATCGGCACCTATTGGTATGACGATCAGGAAAAAGGGAAGAACGGTCAATTTGACGTTGTAGGCAAAAACAAAGACGGTTATGTCTTTTTCGAGTGCAAATACACAAACGAGAAGATCAATGACGCACTCATAAAAGAGGAAATAAGACAGGTCGAGCAAACGGATTTAACGCCTGCTCAATATGGTTTCTTTTCCAAAAACGGTTTCTCTTTGAACAACAAATACCCCTATTTGTTCTATTCGCTCGAGGACATGTATAGATAATGGCTTAACTTCTTATTGCCCCCAAGCAAAATCAATCAGGAATCACCAAATCGTGATTTGATTGATATTTCACGGGATATTCATTATTCGCGAGCAAAAGGTTCTTCGTAACCAATGGCCCAATTATTTCTTTGCGGAAATACGTGGATGGCTTTATACCTAGAGATTCGGCGATCTCATAAGCCGAGCAGGCTTTGTTGTAGCATAAAGAAAGAACATCCAAGAACTTGTCATTGAGCTTCTCACCTCTGACGGATACTCCAGGTTTATCGTTATTTGCGATTAATCCGCCTTGATGCGCCAAATCGGGGAGCGTCAAAGAGAAATAGGAATCATCACAGCTCACGAATGGCGCATACGATGGGCCAAATCGTTTGTATTCGTCTTCGATCTTGTCGAACCCGCTTCCTTTTTTATCCATTAATTTGCACAATGAGAAAACCGAGCATATCAGTTCGTTCCTTCTTATAGGCGGAATCGAAGATAGGTTTTTCTCATTTCGTAGCCATTTCTTGCTCGTCAAAGACCCAGGCGAGATTATCTCAAGGCGATCTTTGTAGATATTGATTTCGATTTGGCTTCCGGAAATGAAGTAATTACGGTGTCCAAGAGCATTCACCACCCCTTCCGCTAAAGAACGGCGAGGATAAGAAACGAGATCATCTCGTCCCGTCTCCGTTTTTATGAAGCCATTGATGGAACGAGTTGAGACAAAATCCATTATCTCTTCATATTCATCGATGAGGTTTCCGCTTATTCTTTTGGTCGACAAAAAGACGTTCTCACCTTTGCTGACGCCAGGAAAATGGGAACACTCAACGAGGGTTTTCAAATCAGAGCAATCGTCTTTGAAAAGAAGCGCCCCGTTTTTTAAACGTCCTTCGAACGTAAAGAAGCCGATATTGAGAAGATCCTTCTCCGTTAACTGTTTGCCATCATTTTGTTTCGCGTAAAAGGCATACAGCTTTTTAAAATCATTCGGGTCAAATTGGGTTTCGCTTTCCAAAATATCATAAGAAACCGACTCACTATTCATGACAAGAGCCCTGATCTCTTCCCCCGTCGCTGCGCTGGTTTTCCCGAAACGCCTTACGTAAATGACGTTTATAGAGTCCATCTGGAGGGAAACGGGCGGGCATTTACTCTTCTCCACTTTTACCGCAAGCACGTATCTAGTGGGATTAGTATCAGGCACAACCAGTTTGTCGATCTTGTATTTGACTGGCGGTTCAATATGAATGGCAATCAATCTTTGAACCATAAGAGCGATCTTGTCGCATTCTTCATGCGTTAAAGCCACGACCTGATGCGTCTTATCTTCCACGCCAACGTAAAGAGTTCCGCCAAAGGTATTGGCAAAAGCGGCGATTACTTTAAGCCATTTAATCTCTTCTCGCTCTGAAGAATCATTGGAAGGGCCTTCTTTGATGATCCTTTTGAACTCAACATCATAGTCTTCGAGGTTGACTCCTTTAAGCATTTCTTCGAATAACATAATCGCCTCCTTACCTTAAAGTATAGAGGAACTTCACTAAGAATGAAGTAAAACTTCACACTTAAAATGCCAAAATGAAGTAAACCTTCACTCTAAAAAGACAAGAATGAAGTAATACTTCACTAAGAATGAAGTAGCGTTTGCTCCTTCTTCAATGTTTTAAAACCCATCCTATATCCATAACTCCAATTAGGCTTGGTGGCGTTTCTTTTCAGTAGGCGGTTGCGCTAAAATAACGCAATGAAAAAAATCTTCTGGGGATTACAGAATCTCAATCTCATCGGTGGCACTGAAACCGTCTCGGTGCAGCTAATGAACATGCTTGCCCCCTATTACGAAATCCATCTGATCGTCTTGAGCAAAATCGAAGGAGAAATCAATTATCACCTCGATCCGCGCATAAAAATCATCGAACTCAATGTGCCTACGCGCGTAGGCCGCTTTGATCAGTTTTACGCTCAATACAAAAAAGAGAGAAACTGGAAAGAGATGCTGGGCCTATTCAAAGACACGCTTGATGCCTTCGTCTTTCATAGAGGGAAAACGAGGAAGATGATTGCTTCGCTCATGGATGATGATTCCATTTATATCGGAGATGCCCTCGATTCATATTTGAACGCGCCGAAAAAAGGACACGTTTATTTTCATTTCCATTTCAATGAAAAGGAATTCTTCACACCGGCTAATCGCTTAGGCTTTTTCTTTTCGCGGAAGCCCGAGAAATTCATCTTTCTCACCGATTCAACGCGGGAAAAGGTATGCAAGAAAAAGCCACGTCTCAAGAATAAATCGGTCTCCATCTACAACCCGACAAGATTCCCATCGACTTTGGATTTGTCGTATCGCGGAAACAGTATCCTTTTCGTTGGGCGCTTCTCTGAACAAAAGGACCCTCTCTTTGCCCTTGAGATCGCCAAAAGCCTCCATGAGCGTTCTTTCCCTTTCAAGATGAAAATGTATGGAGAAGGGCATCTAGAAGGAGCGATGCGTGATTTTATAAAGGCACACTCCTTAAACGAAGTGGAAATCATCGTAGGTCACCCAATCAAACAAGAGGATTTTCTCAATTCCGATCTAATCTTATGCACTTCCCGTTTTGAGGGTTTCTATTTGGTGAAGGGTGAGGCTAACGCGTGTTCTAGGCCAGTCATCACCACTCGCTGGGAAGGTCCAATCGATGAAATATTCTCCACGGAAACCGATGGATGGATCATAAATGAAAAAGACCCATCCCTATTCGCCGAGAAAATCATTCAAGTCTTATCGGACGAAAAACTCCTAATGGACGCCAAGAAAAAAGCATATGAAGGTTCAAAGCGTTTCAGTGAAGAAATGATTCTCTCAAAATGGCGGGAGATTCTTAAATAACCCTGCAAAAGTCCCCTTTTATTTACAAAACCAGTATTTATCTTTGGTGGATCCAGAAGAAGCAATAATGTTCAAGCTTTCCAGTTTTTGAAGGTCTTTTCTTATCGATTTGCGGTCAGCATCAAGCGCCCTAGATAACGAAGTAATGGTTTGCTTGTCTTTGCTTAAATAATCCAATATCTGTTTTTGCCGCGCGCTTAAAGAAGCCTCAACATCGCCTTTGTAATTGGCGTTATCGATGGTTACGACAAAGAAAGAATTCCTGATTTGATAAGTGACATGCGTTTTGTCACCTTTGAAAAGAGCGGCGGTTCTATTGGTGATTTTAAGCAATCCCGAGCCTCTTCTATTCATGTATCCGAGTTTCCAAAACAAATCGGCGATTGTCGGATTTCTCCGCATCGATTCAAAATTGTAATCTATATACTTCGGAAGAGGATCACCCGAGACAAGAACGCCAGGCGAAGTAATTTCAATTCGGTCGTTATAAATGTTGAGACATACCTCGGCCCCTAAATTGCTGTAGCTACGATGAACAATGCCATTTACCAGCGCCTCCAAAATCGCCTCTTCATCGTAATCTGGATAATAGACCGTTCCCTCAGACTCTTTTCGCCAGGGATTTTTCGTATTCGCGCGGAAGAAATCCATGGCGAGGTTTAACTGTTTTATGAGCGAGCCATCAAACTCCCGGTCATCGGCGGCTTCAAATTCATTCGTTTTGTTGAACCCATTCCATTTGGTGCAGAAAAGGCGGCTTTGACGATATGAATTGGAGTCGGCGAAAAGGACACCCGCGTTTGTCAAAAACCCGTTTTTGCTCACGAGCCCAAAAGAAACGTAATCTTCCTCGGTGAATCTGCTCTTGGTTTTCGCGAGGAAATCGCTTTCTAGTATCGAAAAAGAGAAATCACTTTTCTTAAAACCCGTCAATAAGGCGTCATATGTTTTCCCTTGGCCCCGCAAAATAAGCTCATTCAGTAAATAATCAGGGGCTTCAATCGAAGAGGAACCGCTCCTCACAAAAGCGGTATGTCCGGTTTCGTTTCGATAATAATATGGTGTTGAGCTCCCTGGCTCCACGCTCAAAGAAACGATTATTTTCCCATTCTCTTCAATCGGAGTTAATTTGTAGATAGGTTTAGGACTTATATATTTATCAATAAGATCAGTTATGGTCCCGATTACATGCTTGGCATCATCGACTCCAACAATTTGTTTATCATCATCAACTCCAAAAAATATCTTCCCTCCGATTCCGTTAGCGAAAGCCGAGACGGTTTTGAGCCATGATTTTGGTTTTTTCGTTTCCAAAGAGAGCTTAAATTCGCAGTCAGTGCATTCCGATATCATTTCATCAACCATATAAATGACCTCACTAAATGCATTTTAGCCCTTTTTTGGGGATTTGGGCAATCAAATTCCCCAAATAATTCCCCAAATTCCCCAAATCTCCCCAAATAATTCCCCAAATTCCCCAAATCGATACCCGAATTCCCCAAATAATTAATGGAGCATATGGGAGATTCTTCAAAGCACACTCAAAGATCAGACAGCTCAGGCATAGTAGACCACGCATAAAGGGCATGCCCACCTTCTCTTAAGTAGAAACAAAGGCCAACAATAAACGTGCCGCCTCATCACTTTTTGATGTTCTTTTTTCATGCCTAACGGCGCCATGGCCATATTTAAATTGCTCTTCTTCCGCGAAACTGGGGGAAAATATCTCTGCGAAACTGGGGGAAAATCTTCTTGCGAAACAGGGGGTTTTAAAATCAGGCCGTCATTTCGATACTTCAAGCTTCGTGAAGCGCTATCTCCAACACGCCTATTTCATCAGCATTAATTAGCCAAAAGCAACCAGATTTTCGTTTGACGACTAAGCGATTCATCCTCTCGTAACCCGAAATTTGGCGTCGAAATGAAAATTTGTAACCCGAAATTTGGCGTCGAAATCCAAAATATAGGGGCTTCTAAATACACTAAAAAAGCACCCCTTTCGAGGTGCTTTTGGATTCGTTAATAATCCTAATTAGTGAAGGATCTCAGCGACAGTGCCAGCGCCGACGGTCTTTCCGCCTTCACGGATGGAGAACTTGGTTCCCTTCTCGAGAGCGATCGCGTGGATGAGCTCGACGGTGAAGGTAACGTTGTCCCCAGGCATGACCATATCAGTTCCGGCAGGAAGAGTGATCGAGCCGGTGATATCGGTGGTGCGGAAGAAGAATTGTGGACGGTAGCCGTTTAAGAAAGCGGTGTGACGGCCACCTTCATCCTTCGTAAGGATGTAGACGGCAGCGGTGAATTTGTCGTGTGGGACGATGGAGCCAGGTTTGGCAAGGACTTGTCCACGCTCGACTTGGTCATGGGTGATACCACGGAGCAAGACACCGACGTTATCTCCGCCCTCGGCGAAGTCTAAGGTCTTACGGAACATCTCGAGACCAGTGATGACGGTCTTCTGAGTTGGACGGATACCGACGATTTCGGCTTCGTCGTTGAGGTGAGCGACACCACGCTCGACTCTACCAGTGACAACGGTGCCACGGCCAGAGATGGTGAGAACGTCTTCGATCGGGAGAAGGAATGGTTTGTCATCATCACGGACTGGATCTGGGACATAGGTATCAAGGGCGTTGAGAAGCTCGAGGATGCTCTTGGTGCTCTCGTCGTTGAGGTCTTTGGCTTCGCCAGCTTTTTTGGCGCTGCCGCGGATGATTGGGGTATCGTCGCCCGGGAAGCCGTACTTGCTAAGAAGGTCACGGACGTCCATTTCGACGATGTCGATGAGTTCTGGATCATCGACCATATCGCACTTGTTGAGGTAGACGATGATGTAAGGAACGCCGACTTGACGAGCAAGAAGGACGTGCTCACGGGTCTGAGGCATGACGCCATCAGCAGCGGAGACAACGAGGATCGCAGCGTCCATTTGGGCGGCGCCGGTGATCATGTTCTTGACATAGTCAGCGTGCCCTGGGCAGTCGACGTGCGCGTAGTGGCGCTTCGCGGTCTCATACTCTTCGTGAGCGGTGTTGATCGTGATACCACGGGCTTTCTCTTCTGGGCTGCTATCGATTTGGGAATAAGCCATATCGACGGCGTTGCCGTCTTTTCCGCCGGTGGCTTTGCCAACCATGGATAAGACGTGGGTAATCGCAGCGGTAAGAGTGGTCTTGCCGTGGTCGACGTGACCGATGGTGCCAACGTTGAGGTGGACACGATCACGGTTGAATTTTTCTTTTGCCATTGTGTTTTTTCCTCCAAAAATGGTTTTCTACTTTGACGCTAGATAATAATAGGGCAATGAATCCGGTTTGACAATCATTTACGTAGTAAGGGAGAGACGATTTCTCCCCTACTGCATATGGTGAATTATCTATTGCTCATCGCGCTTTTTTTGACGATTTCGTCCTGGACGAAGCGTGGGCATTGTCCGTAATGGTCGAAACTCATCGTGAAGTTGCCTCTGCCCTGCGTTAAGGAGCGGAGGTCTGTGACGTAGCCGAACATCTCGGCGAGTGGGACTTCGCAGCTGACGACTTTGGCGTTGCCGCGAACCGTCTCATTGGTGAGGGTGCCACGTCTACGGCTGATATCGCCGATGACATCGCCATAGTATTGCTCTGGCACCGTGACATCGACTTTCATGATCGGCTCTAAGATAACCGGTCCGCATTTATTCGCGGCCTCTTTAAGGGCCATGGAAGCGGCGATCTTATAAGCAGCTTCGGAGCTATCGACTTCGTGGTAGCTGCCGTCGAACAACGTGGCTTTGATATCGATGGCCGGGAAGCCGGCGATCAAGCCTCTATTGAGGGCATCGACGAGACCTTGCTGGGTCGGTTTGATGAATTCCTTCGGAACCGCGCCGCCGACGATCGCATCGACGAACTCGAAGCCTTTGCCTGGGTTCGGTTCAAAGCGGATCCAGACATCACCATATTGACCGTGACCTCCAGACTGCTTGATGTATCTACCTTCGGCCTCACCCATTTTGGTGATAGTCTCGCGGTAGTTGACTTGTGGGGCGCCGACATTGACGTCGACATTGAATTCGCGTCTCATACGCTCGACGAGAACGTCAAGTTGGAGCTCGCCAACGCCACCGATGATGGTTTGGCCGGTTTCGTTATTGGTGTGGACGCGGAAGGTCGGATCCTCTTCAGCGAGTTTTTGGAGAGCCACCGCCATCTTTTCGATGTCGGCTTTGGTCTTTGGTTCGACCGCTTCTTCAAGAACTGGCTCTGGGAATTCCATCTTCTCGAGCACGACCGGTTCGGCTGGATCAGTCAAGGTATCACCGGTCGTGGTGTTCTTAAGTCCGATGACCGCGCCGATTTCACCAGCGTGCAAGACGCTGACTTCCTGACGGCGGTTGGAGTGCATAAGGACTAAACGCGCGATACGCTCTTGCTGGCCACGGGAAGAATTGTAGACGTAGCTGCCACTCTTGAGCTCGCCTTGATAGACGCGCACATAGGCTAGACGGCCAACGAAGGGGTCGGTGGCAATCTTGAAGGCCAAGCCGACAAACGGGGCATCGTCAGTGACTTTGCAGACGTAGTCGCTACCTTTGAGTTCACCCTTTTCGCCTGGGATATCAAGAGGAGAAGGGAGATAGTCGATGACGGCGTCAAGGAGAAGCTGAACGCCTTTGTTTTTGAAGGCAGTGCCGCAGAAGACCGGGAAGAATTTGCCGGTGATCGTGGCTTTTCTCATGACGGCTTTGATTTCGTCAACGCTTGGTTCTTCGCCTTCAAGCACCTTCATCATGAGGTCGTCGTCATGGGCGGCGAGTCTCTCTAGGAGTTGCTGATGGTAGAAGTTCGCTTTGTCTTTGAGATCGTCTGGGATCGGTTTCTCGACTGGGGCATCGTCTTTGTTGCCAGTGTAATACCAGGCAACCATTCTCACTAAGTCGATTTCGCCAGTGAAGCCGGATTCGCGGCCGATTGGGTATTGGGCGGCGGCATAATCGACGCCGAGTCTCTCTTTGAGGGTGTCAAGGCACATCTCGAAGTCAGCGCCGATCGCGTCCATCTTGTTGCAGAAGACGATTCTCGGGACGCCGTACTTGTCGGCTTGACGCCAGACGGTTTCAGTCTGCGGCTCAACGCCGTTTTTGCTATCTAAGACGGTGACCGCGCCATCGAGAACGCGGAGAGAACGCTCAACTTCAACGGTGAAGTCGACGTGCCCTGGGGTGTCGATGATGTTAATGCGGTGGCCTTTCCAGAAGCAGGTCGTGGCGGAAGAAGTGATGGTGATTCCGCGCTCTTGCTCCTCTTCCATCCAGTCCATGACGGCGGTTCCTTCGTGGACCTCGCCGATCTTGTGGGTTCTGCCGGTGTAATAGAGGATACGCTCACTGGTCGTGGTTTTGCCCGCGTCGATGTGAGCCATGATACCGATGTTGCGGGTATGGGGAAGATCGTAGGTTTCAGATTCTTTGATGATATTCTCGTCAGCCATGATTTTCCTCCTTCTTACCAGCGGTAATGGGCGTAGGCTTTGTTGGCCTCGGCCATCTTATGGACATCTTCTTTCTTCTTGACGGAAGCGCCGGTGCCATTCGCGGCATCGATGATTTCGGCGGCGAGTTTCTCTTCCATGGTCTTCTCGTTGCGGAGACGGCTATAGGTGACGAGCCATCTTAAGCCAAGGGTCTGTTTTCTCTCAGCGGAGACTTCGACTGGGACTTGGTAGTTCGCGGCGCCGATGCGGCGGACTTTGAGCTCGACTTCCGGCATGATGTTGTTGATCGCGGTGGCGAAGACATCGATGGCCGGTTTCTGCGTCTTCTCTTCAATGATCTTGAAGGAATGGTAGATGATGGTTTGGGCGGTTCCGCGCTTCCCGTCATACATGACGCGGTTGATCAAGCGGGTAACGAGTTTGCTGTTATAAATTGGATCGGGAAGCACATCGCGCTTCTCTGTTTTTCCTTTACGTGACATTGTTCTTTACTCTCCTTTACTCGCTCTTGGCTGGCTTTTTGGTTCCGTATAAGGAACGGCCTTGGCGGCGGGCTTCGATACCCGCGCAGTCGAGGCAGCCGCGGATGATGTGGTAACGGACGCCAGGGAGATCCTTGACACGTCCGCCTCTGATCATGACGGTGCTGTGCTCTTGAAGGTTATGGCCTTCTCCGCCGATATAGGCGGTAACCTCGTATCCATTGGACAAACGGACACGGGCGTACTTACGAAGCGCTGAGTTTGGCTTCTTTGGGGTCATCGTGCCAACACGGGTGCAAACGCCGCGCTTTTGGGCACTGGCCTGGTTGGTCGATTTCTTGGTAAGGCTGTTGTAACGGCGGCCAAGGGCTGGGGTTTTCGATTTTTTCGCAGCGGTATGGCGGCCTGCTCTCACCAATTGATTGATTGTAGGCATTTTCTATTCTCCTGTTCTATTCGCGTGATGAAACTTGTCGACGCGCGCAAACGAGATATTACGCGCATGAAAAAAGGCTGTCAACAAAGATTTTACCGAAAGTTTTCGCCTTTTGACACGCCGGGTTATGTGGACTTCAAAGTAGGGGCATTACCCCGCTGCTCTCGCTAAAGCAATTTGTTTTATGAATCAAGCATTCAAAAAGAGGATGATTAATAGGATAAATAGCAAAACGAACCAGAAGGCGCATAAGCCTAAACCGATATAGGCTTTCGTCTTATCTTCGTCTTTCGCATTCGGTGATGTTAAAACGAGCACTCCGAAAACAATCGAAAGGAGTCCTCCTAAAGCGCCGAAGACGATGCAGAGGATGGCGAAAACCGAATCATATCCACCACCGCTTCTCGTCGGAGCAGATGAAACGTTTCTCTCTTCGCTCTTATTAGGTTCAATTCTTCCTTCTTCATCTTCCACGCCGACTGACTCAGGTTCGACTGGCTCTGGTTCGACGCTCGCTGAATGATAAACGTCATTCCCGGCATAATCATTGATCGAGGGCTCACTCTCTTCGACTGGGGCTCCGCATTTATAGCAATATAAGGAATCATCAGAGATCGTTGCTCCGCACTTCTTGCACTTTTTCATGGCAATATGATAGAAGAAGCGTCCTGAAATTCCTAGTTCATAATGATGGTTACTACTATCCAGTAAAAACACGAGCGATTATTAGGTGATGTCCTGATCCACATTTCATTAATCGCCGTTATTGTCACGCGCGTTTGTAGCGCGCTTATCACTTTGGTAAGAAACGGAAGAGAGATTGAAGATGATTTCTTAGTCCGCTAAGAAATCTTGAGATAAAGGCTGGGCCGGACGCCGTTGTTCGAATAGTCCGCTTCGCCATGAACGTTGCCGCTGCTGAACCAATTGATATAGCCATCGTTTTCCACGTAGATTACGCTGTAAGTGCTATCCGCACGGGGAGAGCGGGTCCAATAATAGGCACCGTATCTTTCGTCAATACTACTGCCACAATAGATCCCTCTAGCGATTGCATAATCCGTAGGCTTGCAAACCCGGCTTGCCCAACCATCGAATCCATAAGACCCATTAAACAATTCGGCCACGGATAAGAGAAATATCTTGTCGGTTGTGGTCTCACAGACGTATGGATTAGTCCAGAGGTAGGTCGAGGCAACCGAGTTATCGACGCTTGTAGTCTTTATGAGTGAGCCATCGTAATAGAAGGCCTTGTTCAGAAAATCGTCGTTGAGCCATGCTTTGATGCCACTCTTCGCCCAGTTATTCGGATAGGTACCATCGTCTCGCCAAGAACACGAACTGTCGTAGCAATGCGCGTCGAGCACCTTCTCGGAGGTGAGGAAGGCTGAATCGCCGCTACTTGAGAGACATCTCCATCTAATCGGCTCGACTTTGTAGAAATAGGATTCATGTGGATAAGATCTATTTTGATATAACTCGTATCTCTCGCCGCCATAGACGTAATAACCCTGCTTGTCGATGCTCCTCGCATCGGATATCTGTTTGATCAAATCCTCATCGGTGACCTTCGTTTGAGGGTACTCGCCGTTCTGCTTCCTCGGGATTTTCTTCGTGACGGCGCTCGCGGTGATGGCCCCTGTGACATTCTTGAGCTCATCCTGCTTATCCCACCCCATGAACTGGGTCACGTTCTCGCTGTCGTAGGAATAAGGCAACTCATACGGGTAGTTAGCCGCACTCCCCTCTTTGCAGTAATAGGAATAGAGCTCTTCGCCATTATTCATGAAGGTGACTTTGTAGCCGGTGTAGGAAGTAGATTTGTATTGGGCGGTGAAGGTTGTTGGCCCGACGATATTCGCGAGGCTCTTGTCCCAGCTCGAGAAGGTGTAGTCGGTGACATTCGTGCCGCTGACCTCCTGCTTCCTCGTCGGGGTCGCCCCGACATAGACGGCTTGCCCGCCTTCGAACATCAAGGTCTTATAGAGAACCGTGTTATCGTAATTGAGGAAGGTGCACCAGTATTTCTTGACCTCGTTGAACTGGGCGGTGAAGGTAGTGTCGCTGCTTATGTTCTTGAGCGGTTTGTCCCAGCCCGCGAAAGAATAGGTCAAGACAGTACCGCTCCCATCATCGACGCTCTCTTTCGTCGGCGTCTTTCCTTCGTATTCGATGGTGTCCCCGTTCCCGCAGTAGCCGACATAAAGGGTCTCTCCATCATAGTTCTTGAAGGTGCAGGTATAGGCATTTGGGCAATAGAACTGCGCGGTGAAGGTCGTATCCTCCTTGATGTTTGTGAGGTCCTTGTCCCAGCCGGAGAAAACCCACGTCAAGGTTGAACTGCCAGAGACAGTGTCAGGCTTAGTAGGCGTAACACCTTTGTATTCGACGCTGTCGCCGAAATTGACTGAGGTTTTGTAGAGTTCCCCACCGTCGTAATTGACGAACGTGCATTCCACGAGCGACTCGAACTTCGCGGTGAAAATAGTCGGCTTCTGGATATTCTCCAAGGATTTGTCCCAGCCAGCGAAGGTCCAATCGACATTGTGGCCGTCAATCGTCTCGCTCGGTTTCGTTGGGGTTGGCCCATCATAGACGATAGTAGAGCCCTTCTCATAATAGAACTCATAGAGCTTGCTGCCGTCGTAGTTATTGAAGATGCAAGGGACGTAAGTGACGGCGTCTTTCCCGTCTTTGCCGTTACTTCCCGGATTGCCTTTATCGCCTTTATCGCCTTTATCGCCCTTCTCACCTTTGATACTAGCAAGCCAATCCTCATAAGAAAGCGTGCCTCCGTTATCGCGGTAGGCCTGATAGACAGCCATAATTGAAGGGTCTAGGTTTGAACTGCTCGAAACAGTTTCGCTACAAGAAGTCAAACCGAGCACTGCACTGAAAGCGCAAATAAATGTTAGAGCATTCCTTTTTAATTTCATTTTTACACCCCTTAATATCCTTATTTATTAGATATGTCAAAAAGCCGCTTCTAAGACCGCCATTGGCGAAAAAGCGTTGCGATGTTATTTTCATCAAGCTTGAAGCTCGAAATTATTGATAACATTCTTCAACTCCCTTTCTTTATCGTTTTTTGATTATGAAGAGAGAGAGAGAGAGAGAATCAAGTTGAGGATTTGCCTTCTCATCTTGCCTATCAGCCGATGAAACAACCGAAAACGGAATAAATTCACTTCGTAATTGTTTAATTTATTCCCAAGTTATAGAGTATAAGAAGTTGGGAATAAAAGGTACTACCATGCTAAACACAAAAGATCTTGAATTGATGCTCTCTTACAAATACGAGAAAGAGTGGTATGAATTCAAAACGAATTTCAAAAATGACGAAGAAATAGGGGAATATATCTCAGCGCTTTCAAACAGTGCGGCTTACTATGGCAAAAGAAACGGCTACATCATTTGGGGCATAGACGATAAAACCCACGAAATCGTTGGAACGAATTTCGATTATGACAAGGACACGATGCACAACGAGCCCTTGAAGCATTTTTTGGCGAGAAACATCAGACCATCCCTGCCATTCGAATTTCATAAAATCGAAATAAAAGGTAAGAAACTGGTTGTACTCGAGATAAGCGCCGCGAAATCCATCCCAACGGATTGGCGAGGCATAAGATATATAAGGATAGGCTCCAGCAAAGAGAAGATATCAAAATACCCCGAAAGAGAAATTTATCTTTTTCATGTCCTTCACGACGGTATCCCCACGATAACGAACACAAAATCGGAATATCAGGATCTAACCTTCAATAAGTTAAAGGTCTATTACGCATCGAAGGGAATCTCTTTAAACGATAAGACGTTCAAAAAGAACCTGCATTTGCTGACAAGCGATGGCGCATACAACATTCAAGCCCAATTGCTGTCGGATAATTCCCATAAACCATTACGAGTCGCGATATTCGATGGCGAAACGAAAGCCTCGAATTTATTTTCGATAAGGGAATTCGGCTTCAACTGCCTCTTATATAGCCTTGATGAATTATTAAGATACGGCGATGTTTTGAACATTATACAGGCCGATGAAAGGGACAGGATCGTTGAACGCAAAGAGGTTTCTTTGTTTGAGAACGAAGCGTTCAGAGAGGCCCTCATCAATGCGATTCTTCATAATAAATGGATTGAAGGCAATGAGCCGATGATTTCCGTTTTCTCCAACAGAATTGAAATTTTGTCGCGGGGGACTCTCGCTCCCACTCAAACAATCGAAGGTTTCTTCTCAGGAGAATCAATACCCGTCAATGAAGAGCTTTCCAATATTTTCTTGCAGCTTCATATCAGCGAGAAAACCGGAAGAGGCATCCCCAAAATCATCAAACATTACGGCAAAAAAGTCGTGGATTTTAGGGAAAACTCTATCTGCGTGTCAATCCCTTTTAATTGGATAAACGCAGTTGGGTATAAACAAGCAGAGATTGAAAATAAAATTGCCGAGGTTGGGAATAAAACACCCGAGGTTGGGAATAAAGTTGGGAATAAAGGCTCAAAAGTTGGGAATAAAGTTGGGAATAAAGGCTCCAAAGTTGGGAATAAAAGCTTCAAAGTTGGGAATAAAGTTGGGAATAAAACGTCCGAAGTTGGGAATAAAACACCCGAGGTTGGGAATAAAGTTGCGGATATAGCAAACGAAATCGCCAATGGAATCAGTACAGATACATCAATCATCGATAATTTTCTATCCGACAAAGATTTAACAGCCAACATGATCAAAATCATGATTGAGATATACAAAAACCCATGTATCACGGGAACCCAATTAAAAGAACTGGTCGGGGTGAGCGATACCTCCATCGACAATAACATCAAAAAATTAAAGAACTTGGGGCTACTAATAAGAATAGGGACGAAAAAAATCGGCTATTGGTCAATCGTCGGCATCGACAAATAATCGCTGTCTCTTTTTCTTGGTTCCGACTCTGGCTTTGACAAATTAGAAAAAGCCGCGATTTCTCGCGGCTCTATCTAGCTTTTTTACTCTTCGTCAGTGACTTCAGGGCTTTGACTTTCATCTTCCGTCGTCACGACTTCTTCGGGGCGATCATGCGCTTCGTAATAAGTCGAGCGGACTTCTTTCATCTTGTCTAAGACAGTGAAGGAAGCAAGGCGCGCGGCCTCTTCTTCTTCGCTCAAGCGGCCCGTTCCAGCTGGGATGAGTTTGCCAGTGATGACATTCTCTTTCAAACCGTGGAGCGAGTCTTTCTTGGCTTTGATCGCAGCATCGGTAAGGACGCGAGTCGTCTCCTGGAAGGAAGCGGCGGAGAGGAAGGATTCCGTCTCCAAAGCGGCTTTCGTGATGCCTAAGACGAGAGGGTGAGCGACAGCTGGGCGCTTCCCGTTTTCAAGAGCCTTCTGGTTCTCGAGGGTGAAGCGGTCCATATCGACCCTGGTCCCTGGGAGGAGGTCAGTATCGCCACCATCGATGACCACGAATTTGCGGAGCATCTGGCGGATGATGATCTCAAGGTGCTTATCGGAGATGCCGATACCTTGGGCGGCATAAACCTTCTGAATTTCCTTGATCATGTAGACTTCGACTTTCTCGACGTCTGCCACTTCTAGTAACTGCTTCGGGTTGACGGCGCCTTCGGTGATCTTGCCACCAGCCTCGACGTGATCGCCTTTCTTTACGCGCAGACGCACGCCATAAGCCGTGAGATAGCTCTTGACTTCTGGCCCTTCCGGCTGCTCGTTGGTCGATTTGGAGGAAGAGGTGATGGTGACATTGTATCTACCGCCTTCGACGTTTTCGATCGAAGTGACGGTACCATCGATTTCGCTGATGAGGGCTTCACCTTTCGGGTTGCGAGCTTCAACAAGCTCTTGGACACGAGGGAGACCCTGAGTGATATCGTTGCCAGCGACACCGCCCGCGTGGAAGACGCGGAGAGTGAGCTGAGTGCCAGGCTCGCCGATGGATTGGGCGGCCATGATGCCAACCGCATCACCAACCTCAACAAGGCGTCCAGTCGCCATATTTCTGCCGTAGCAGTGCTGGCAAACGCCGTTTTTGGTTTCGCAGGTGAAGATGGAGCGGATTTCGACTTCTTTGATGCCAGCTTTGACAATGGCTTTCGCCGCTTCATCGCTGATCATGGTGTTGGCTTTGACGAGGATATTGCCATCTTTGTCGGCAATATCGTGCATCGAGAAACGACCCGCTAAACGATCTTCGAGTTTGACGATGACCACATCGCGCGCCGTATCCCTGATCTCGCGGACCATGAAGCCATGGTCGCAGTGGCAGTCTTCTTCGCGGACGATGACATCTTGCGCCACGTCGACCAAACGACGGGTGAGATAGCCAGAGTCAGCGGTTTTAAGCGCCGTATCGGCACCACCCTTACGGGCACCGTGGGTGTTGATGAAGAACTCGCCGACCGTAAGGCCTTCGCGGTAACCAGAGACGACAGGAAGCTCGATTTCCTCGTTCTTCGGGTTCATGACTAGACCCTTCATACCGATGAGCTGAGCGAAGTTACCGACGTTACCGCGAGCGCCAGAATCGGCCATGACGACGAGCGGGTTGCGCTTATCGCTCGAAATAGCCTCTTTGACCTTTTTGGTGATATCGGCGGTGACGTCATTCCAGACCTTGACGACTTCCTTATGACGCTCTTTGTCACTCAAGAAGCCCTCGCGATAAAGCGCGGTGATCTGGTCGACTTTCTCATAGCCTTTATTGACGACTTCGTATTTGCCAGAGACTGGGGTAATATCGCTCCCAGCGACGGTGACACCAGAAATCGTCGAGTATTCGAAGCCTTGATCCTTGATTTTGTCGAGGATCGCGCTGGTTTTGGAAGGAGTGCCCTCCACACGGGCGGGGTTATTCATATCGTATTTGTGGAAGATGATATCGATGAGGGTGCCAAGCGTCTTCTTGTTGATTGGAAGATTGACTTTGCGTTTGCTAATTTCCTCTTTGATATTGCTTCCTTTTGGCACGAACCAGCTCTTCACTTCCTCGATATCGGCCTTCGGATCGCTGTTGATGAAGCGGAAATCGTCAGGGAAGATCTCGTTGAAGATGATTTTGCCAACCGAAGTGAGCATGTATTTGCCCTTCGCGTAGAACGGCAAGCCATAGGAATCGATATTATCCGGATCAGTCTCAGGGGCGAAGGTCTTATGGAGCGATTCGCTTCTGATCGCGATACGGTCATGGAGTCCGATGACGTGGGTTTCGTAAGCGTGAATGACCTCAGCTACCGAGGAGAAGACAGTGCCTTCCATCTCGGCGAAGCGCTCGTATTCGCGCGCTTGATCTTCATTGGCGTTCTTCTCGAGGACGTTTTTCGGATCGATTTTGATGGAGCGGAGTTTAGCAACACGCGCCAAATAATCGTCTTTCGTCTCTTCCAAAGTGAGCCAGTAGTTGCCGACGATCATATCTTGGGAAGGGATAACGATAGGTTTCCCGTCTTTCGGGCCGAGGATGTTGTTGCTCGCAAGCATCAAATCGAGGGCCTCTTCTTGCGCGGCTTTGCCAAGTGGGACGTGAACGGCCATCTGGTCGCCGTCGAAGTCGGCGTTGAAGCCAGGGCAGACGAGTGGGTGGAGACGGATGGCGTGCCCATCGACGAGCTTCGGCTGGAAGGCCTGGATGCCTAAACGGTGAAGGGTCGGGGCGCGGTTAAGGAGCACTGGGTGCTGACCGATGATCTCTTCGATGATGTCATAGACCACCGAATCATATCTATCGATGATTTTGTCAGCCTGTTTATGGGCGCTGACGTATCCTCTCTTAATAAGGATCGCGGCGATGAACGGACGGAGAAGCTGGATAGCCATCTCGCGTGGGAGACCGCATTGATACATCTTTAAGTCTGGTCCGACGGCGATGACCGAACGTCCAGAGTAATCGACGCGCTTTCCTAGCAAATTCTGGCGGAAGCGGCCCTGTTTGCCTTTTAAGCCGCTCGAAAGCGACTTGAGGGCACGGCCGTTTGGCCCAGTGACCGGTTTGCTTCTGCGGCCATTGTCGATTAAAGCGTCCACCGCTTCCTGAAGCATACGTTTCTCGTTCATGAGAATGACGTAAGGGGCATTCATGTCGATGAGTTTCTTCAAACGGGTGTTGCGGGAGATGACGCGGCGATAGAGATCGTTCAAATCGCTCGCGGCGAAACGTCCGCCGTCGAGTTGAAGCATCGGGCGGAGATCCGGTGGGATGACTGGGATGACATCGAGCACCATCCATTCCGGCTTTTGGTTGGAATCGCGGAAAGACTGAATGACTTCAAGTCTCTTCGTGAGCTTGAGACGACGGGCCCCATTGAGCTCGCTGATCTCTTCGCCGATGGTCTTGAATTCCTTATCCAAATCGACTTCCTGGAGGAGGCGCTTGATGGCACTCGCCCCTTCGCCGAATTCGGCGCCGGTGTATTTGTAGATGAAATTGGCGTTGGTGAAGAAGTCGAAAGTCTCGTTCGGGTTCTTCATCTTCTCGATAAGCTCATCGGCGAGCAAGGCGTCGCTCGATTCGGCTGGGATTACGCCTTTGAGCTCGTTGATCGCGTCAACGAAAACGATACGGGCGGTCTTCTCATCGAGGAACTGCTTGTATTTGAGAACCGTCGATTCGCCCGGGTTAAGGACAACGTGAGCCGCGAAATAGATGATTTCCTCAAGCTCTTTCGGTGACATGTCGAGCACCAAGCCCATGCGGCTTGGGATGCCTTTCAAATACCAGATGTGGGAGCAAGGGGAAACGAGCTCAATGTGCCCGAATCTCTCTCTTCTCCACTCTTTGGAGATGACTTCGACTCCGCACTTTTCGCAGGTGATGCCCTGATAACGGATTTTTTTGTATTTGCCGCAGTGGCACTCGTAGTCTTTGGCCGGACCGAAGATCTTTTCGCAGAATAGACCTCCCATTTCCGGCTTTTGGCTGCGGTAATTGATGGTCTCGGGGCGCGTTACTTCCCCGTGGCTCCAGTTGCGGATGGTGGTAGGAGAGGCAAGGCCGACTTGCATCGCCGCTAATTCATTGATATCAAACATGATTAGTTATCTCCTTCTTTATTCTTCGTCAGCGCTTTCGCCAGCCGCTCCACTGTGGATAGAGAGGCCTTCTTCGAGGAGAGCGTCACTGTCATCGGAGGAATCTACTTCGATGGTGTCATTTTTCTCTTCGGCGCGCGGCGCGGTGAGATTACGGATGGCGCTATTGACTTTACGCTCTTCGATGAGCGCTTCTTTCGCTAGATCATCCATATAGATGGTGTCGTTTTCATGGTCATAGAGATGGACGTCGACGCAAAGACCCTTGAGTTCTTTGGTGAAGACTTTGAAGGCTTCTGGCATGCCCGGACGAGGAAGCGGCAAGCCCTTGATGATGGCTTCGTATGCCTTCCTTCTTCCGACGCGGTCGTCGCTTTTCACCGTCATCATCTCTTGGAGAGTGTGGGCGGCGCCATAAGCTTCAAGAGCCCAGACTTCCATTTCGCCGAAGCGCTGGCCGCCGTTTTGGGCTTTTCCGCCGAGCGGCTGCTGAGTCACTAAGCTGTATGGACCAGTCGCGCGAGCATGGAGTTTATCGTCGACCATGTGGACGAGCTTAATCATATACATGACGCCCACGGAAATGCGCTCCGCGAAGCGTTCGCCGGTTTGCCCATCGTAAAGGATGGCTTTGCCGTCTTCCGAGATTCCCGCCTTATCCATGAGGGCTTTGATCTCTTTATCGTTAGCCCCATCAAAGACCGGGGTAGCGACGCGCATATTGAGTTTTTGGCAGGCTAACCCGAGATGGATTTCGCTGATCTGCCCGATGTTCATACGGGAAGGAACGCCCATTGGGGAAAGCATGATGTCGATCGGGGTGCCATCTGGAAGGAATGGCATATCCTCGACGGGGAGGATCTTCGAGATAACGCCTTTATTACCATGGCGTCCGGACATCTTGTCGCCCTCGGAGATCTTTCTCTTCTGGACGATATAGACGCGGACTTTCTCCATGACGCCTGGAGGGAGCGGATCTTTGTTCTTGCGGCTATAGGTGCGGACGGCTAAAACAATGCCAGCGCCACCATGTGGGACGCGCAAGGAGGAATCTTTCCCGTCTTTCGTCTTCTCGGCGAAAATCGCCATGAGGAGTTTTTCTTCTGGGGTTGGCTCAGTCTGGCCCTTTGGTGTGGTTTTTCCAACCAAAATATCGCCTTCTTTGACCTCAGCCCCAGGGATGATGATGCCTCTTTCATCAAGATATGTTTTGGCTTCATCGCTGACGTTCGGGATATCGCGCGTGATCTCTTCGTTTCCGAGTTTGGTCTCGCGGCACTCGATGTCGTGGGATTCGATGTGGATGGAGGTGTAGGTATCATCCTTCACCATGCGTTCGCTCAAAATGACGGCGTCTTCGTAGTTATAGCCGTGCCAGGTCATATAAGCGATGAGGACGTTCTGACCTAAGGCGAGCTCGCCGTTTTTCATGGCTGGGCCATCAGCGATGACTTGACCTTTCTTGATCTTCTCGCCGACTTTGACGATCGGATTCTGGTTGATGCAGGTGCCTTGGTTGGAGCGATCGAACTTCTGGAGTTTGTAGGTGCGTTTGCCCTTCTCCTCTTTCACTTCGATGGTGCTTGAATCAATGCAAGTGACTTCGCCATCAGCTGCGGCAACCACCGCTAGACCGCTGTCGCGGGCGATGATGCCTTCCATGCCGGTTCCAACTCTCGCTAAAGAGGGGCGAAGAAGCGGCAAGGCTTGACGTTGCATGTTCGCGCCCATGAGAGCACGGTGGGAGTCGTCATTCTCCAAGAACGGAATGCAAGCGGTCGCAATGGAAACGACTTGCTTCGGGGAGACGTCAACATAGGAGATACGGCTCTTATTGACGCGGATATTGTCTTCGTCGTGACGGCAGACGACTTCGTCTTCGAGAATCTCTTTGACGAGGATCTTTTCGCCATCGACCGTGATTTCGACGGGATCCCCAAGGCGGATATTGGCTTCAGCGATATATTGCCCTCTTTCATCGTCAGCGCTCAAATATTCGGCTTTGTCGGAGACATAGTCGTGGCCGTTCTCGTGGATGACGATACGGTACGGAGTCTGGATGAAGCCGTAATTGTTGATGCGGGCGTAGGTGCAGAGGTTATTGATAAGACCGATGTTCTGTCCTTCTGGAGTCTCAATTGGGCAGATACGGCCGTAATGGGTGTAGTGAACGTCGCGTACTTCCATGGAGACGCGTTTTCTCGCTAGACCCCCAGGGCCTAAAGCGGAGATACGGCGCTTATTGGTGAGCTCAGCCAAAGGATTGGTCTGATCCATGAACTGCGAAAGCTGGCTCGAGGCGAAGAATTCGCGGATGGAGCTCGTGAGCGGGCGGATATTGATGAGCGATTGCGGTTTCGCGCTCGTCAAATCGCTGATGGACATCTTCTGCTGCACGGTTTTCGCCATTTTGGTGAGACCGATGCGGAACTGGGTCTGAAGAAGCTCGCCAACGCAGCGGACGCGGCGGTTGCCGAGGTGATCGATATCATCGGTATCGCCGATGCCGTCTTGGATGTTGCAGAAATAAGAGAAGCAAGCCACCATGTCGGAAACGGTCGCGCGAGGCAAGACGCAGTTGAGGTCATTGCCGATGATCGAGACGACTTTCTCATCAGCCTTATCGAAGGCGTGGACTTTCACGACGTTGACGGTCGAATTATCATCGATGAGCTTATTGACGGCGAGTTTTCTCTCCATCGCCCCGTTCTCGAAGACTTCTTTTTCACGGAGATAGCTGACATCGCTCTTGGTGAGTTTATAGCCAGAGACAAAGGCTTCGCCGGTGTCTTCGTTGCAGATGATTTCGCCATTGGCGTCGACGAGATCTTCTGCCAAAATGCGGCCGGTCAAACGATTATAGATGCCGAGTTTTTGGGCATACTTAAAGCGGCCAGCTCTCCCCAGGTCATAACGTTTCTCGTCGAAGAATTTCTGGACGAGGAACTCGATGACGCCGTTTTGGGTGATCGGCTCGCCTGGCTTTAATTTGCGGAAAATGTCGATAAGGGCATCATTTTCCGTCTTGATGGCGCTGTCTTTGGCTAAAGTGAGCTTCATCGCATCGCTGTCGCCGAAGAGCTCGATGATCTTCTTGTCGCTGTCGAAACCGAGAGCCTTGAAGAGGATCGTGGCTGGCATTTTGCGCTGGCGGTCAATTCTAACCCACATGAGGCCTTTGGCATCGCTCTCGAATTGGAGCCAAGTGCCACGGGTTGGGATGATTTCGCCATTATAGAAATGGGTTTGGGATGGATCGACGGTGTCCTGGAAATAGGCACCAGGGGAACGAACGATCTGGCTGACGATGACGCGCTCAGCACCATTGACGATGAAAGTGCCATTATCCGTCATCATCGGGACATCGCCCATGAAGACTTCATTCTCTTCCCTGATTTCGTTATTCAGGTGATCATTTAAACGAAGCGAGACCTTGAGCTTGCTTGAATAAGTAAGGTCGCCTTCTTTGCAGTCGAGAGGTCCGTATTCCGGCTTCTCGAAGTGGCTTGAAACATAGTCAATGGAGACATTGCCAGCGTAGTTATAGATTGGGAAAACCTCTTTCATGACTTCATCAAGTCCCTTTTCGAGGAACCATTTGAAGGATTCGGTTTGAATCTCAACGAGGTATGGGAGCGGGAGCGAACCGCTGATTTTGGAGAAATTGACGCAGCTATCTTTCGCGTCAATATTGGCATTGGCCGTTTTCTTTTCTTTGGTCATTTTTTACTCCTTGTTGGTAGCTTTGATAATCCAGAATCCTTTTTTGCGGCGGAGCACCTCTACCTTATTAAATAAGGATAATAGATGCTTCTCGACCGACTCAGCGCCCTGTTGACGGCGAATGACTATGTAGAGGGACCCGTCTTTCTCTAGATGCGCTTTCGCGCCGTCATAGATTGCGTAGGTCACCTTTTTACCAGCCCTGATCGGAGGATTGGATATGATTGATGAGAAAGTGGAGTTAATGGAGAGGTAAACATCGCTTTCGACGATATCGACTCGGGAGGAGACGCCTAGAGTTTTGGCGTTCTCTTTCGCGAGAGCGAGGGCCCTACTATTGACATCGCACATCGTAATGTGCCTAGTAGGGTCAGAGGCGGCCAGTATTAGTCCGATTGGGCCTGTGCCGCACCCCATGTCGAGGATCTTCGTTCCAAGATCCATTTGGAAGATGGTTTCAAGCAGATACTTCGTGCCATCATCCAAATGCTCTTTGGAGAAGGTTCCGCTGGTGCCATAAAGAGTGAATTTGTGCCCGAGGATGTCAGCTTCATAGGGATAGTATTTGACTTCTTTCGGTTCGATTGAGGAGAAATACTGGGGCATTCGTTAACCTCTTTATATACGGGAAACCCCCTCCCTTGCGCGATGAGGCAAGAGAGGGGCAATGATCAAATAGGGTTTTCGACTTATTTGATTTCGACTTCGCAGCCAGTCTCGGTGAGTTGGGCTTTGTAGCTCTCAGCTTCGGCTGGGGAGATTTTCTCTTTGAGGGCGACTGGAGCGCTGTCAACGAGTTTCTTGGCATCCATAAGTCCGAGGCCGGTGATGGCTTGGACGGCTTTGATGACGGCGACTTTGCCGGCGGTTCCAAGACCTTTGAGGAAGAGGGAGACTTCGGTCGGGCCTTTTTTGGCTGGTCCTTCTTCTTCAGCTGGGGCAGAGGCGACAGCGACAGCGGCGGTGACGCCGAATTCGGTCTCGACGGCCTTGACGAGGTCATTGAGTTCGACGACGCTCATTTGTTTGAGGGTGTCGAGGATTTGTTCATTTGTTAACTTTTCAGCCATGGTTTTATCCTCCTAATTGGCTATTGGGCGGCAGCTTCGTTAGCTGCTGGCGCACCGCCTTGCTTCTCGGCGACGGCGGCGATGGTGCGGGCAAACCCGGAGATCGGGGCGTTCAGGACTTGGCAGAACATTGACAATAAGCCTTCTTTGTTTGGCATCTTGGCGATGGCAAGCATACCGGCTCCGTCATAAGCCTTTCCTTCAACATATCCGCCTTTGATGACGAGCTCTTCGTGCTCACGGGCGAATTTGCGGAGAACTGCTGGGCCATCGGAGATCTCTTTCGAGAAGACGAAGGCGTTTGGTCCCTCTAAGTAGGCATCGAGACCGTCTTTTTGCTCGTCTTTGAGAGCACGGGCAACGAGGGTGTTTTTGTAAACGCTCATCGTGGCGCCTTTCTCGGCGAGTTTGTGACGGAGGTCGGTGATGTCAGCGACTGTGAGTCCGTGATAGGAGACAATCGTGAGGGAACCGCAGTTGCTTAAGCTGTTCTCGATTTCGGAAACAGTGGCTTTTTTTGCGGCTAGAACTTCCTTGTTCATGCTAGGTTCCTCCTTTCTTTGTCGACTATGTGATGCTTCTTATAACTAGCGAGTAAATTGTGAATGTCACCTCAGCAACGTGGATTATTAAGGCACTTGCCCGTTGCTATCTTAGGTATACGAAGCAATTCACCAAATTTGGTTTTCGGCTGGCTTAGTTACGGCCGTCGAAGGTGATTTTGATGCCAGGGCCCATGGTGGTATGGACGACGGCGGTTTTAACGTAGGTACCTTTGACCGAGGCTGGACGGCTCTTGACGACCATCTCGCAGACGGCTTTGAGGTTATCGATGATGTCTTCGTTTGAGAAGCTCACGCGGGCAAGAGAGATATTGAGGTTGCCGTCTTTGTCGACACGGTAAGCGATTTTACCTTTCTTGATTTCGGTGATGGCTTGGCCGATATCCATGCTGACGGTGCCAGTCTTGGGGTTTGGCATCAAGCCTTTCGGACCGAGAAGACGGCCCATTTTTCCTAGTTCTCCCATCATATCCGGGGTAGCGACGATGACATCGAAGGCGAACCAGTTCTCGCGCTGGATCTTGTCGAGCATCTCTTTTCCGCCGACGAATTCGGCGCCCGCGGCTTTGGCTTCCTCTTGCTTCATGTTTGTGACGGCGAGGACTTTTTTGCTCTTGCCGTTCCCGTGAGGAAGGACGATGGTGCCACGGATAAGCTGATCAGCCATAGCCGGATTGACGTTGAGGGCGAAACTCACATCAATGGTGCTGTCGAACTTCGTGGTCGAGGTCTTTTTGAGTAATTCAGCGGCTTCTTGAAGGGAGTAAACGCGATCCTTTTCAACAAGCTTCGAGGCCGCAACGTATTTCTTTCCAAGTTTCATAATTCTGCGGTCCTCCATTATTTGTCGATGGCAATGCCCATCTGACGGGCGCTGCCGGCGACGATTTTCTTCGCGGCTTCAACGTCATTCGCGTTGAGGTCTGGCATCTTGTACTCAGCAATCTTCGTGAGATCAGCATCAGAGATGTGTCCGACGATTTTCTTCGGGTTGCCCGATCCTTTTTCGATACCCGCCGCTTTGAGCAATAAGCCGCTCACTGGGCTGGTCTTGATTTCGAAGGCATATGATTTGTCTTCGTAAGCCGTGATGATGACCGGCACGACTTCGCCTTTTCTGTCCGAGGTCTTCGCGTTGAATTCGGTGCAGAATTTGGCCATTTGAACGCCTGCGGAAGCAAGCTTTGGTCCTGGATGGGCATCTCCGCCAGGGAGTTCCATCTTGAGGACTTTGACGATTTTCTTAGCCATAGTTCTCCTCCTTTTTTGAGAATTGTTGGCAGTGGTTCGAGGATTTCGCCTTCCTCTCCCACGCGTAATGTGCACGCCTATATGCGGCACACGAAGGCAATCATACGCGTAAATACGTCCTTAGGCAATAACTTTCTTTTGAATCGTGGTCGGTTTTGACGATTTTTGAAGCGGAAAAGCAAGACAAAAAAGAAGGGCAAAAAATTGCTTTTAGAATAACCGTTATATGATGGTTATCATTAAATTATTTCATTGCTTATGAGCGCAAAATCCGTAAGCGAAAACAAAATCTCATTTTCGCGAAATCACTGCAAAACCTAGGTATTTTGTAGATTCGAAAAAACCCCGCAAAAACGGGGTTATATTCATTTATCGTTCATTTCTTGGGCTTTTCGTGGAGAAGTCCGATGGTGAGTAAAATAAGCAACATCGTAAGTCCAGTGTCAGATAAAACCGCGACGATGAGTGGGAAAGAAGGCAAGGAAACGGAGAGGACCATAATCGTGATTTTCACTAAAATTGAGAAGATGATGTTGAAGAGAACATGACCCCTAACTTTCCTTGAAATATCGAGCGTTGTCAAAATTTTGCTTGGGTCGTCATTCATGATGACAACGTCGGCCGTCTCGATAGCGAGATCGCTTCCGGCTCCACCCATTGCGACGCCAACATCGGCTAGAGTGATTGAGGGTGCGTCATTGATACCATCCCCGATAAAGGCCACCGCTCCTTCCTTTTTATCGATGCATTCCTCCAGATATTTCGTTTTATCCTGTGGCAAAAGCTCATAATGATAGTCTTCAATACCCAAAGAAGAGGCGAAATTATCGGCATTTTCTTTCTTATCGCCCGTAAGCATCGTCAAACCGATGGAACGCTTCTTCAGCCCATTGATCAAGGCCGGCGTTTCTTCGCGTACGGAATCAGCGAGAACGGCATAACCTTTGTAAACTCCGTTTCGCGCGACGTAGATTATGGAGCCATTTTCCTTGGCTTCGTCAAACGCGATTCCTGC
The DNA here is from genome assembly GCA_963642055.1 of Roseburia hominis. Classification (GTDB taxonomy): domain Bacteria; phylum Bacillota_I; class Bacilli_A; order RFN20; family CAG-826; genus UBA4951. Next base: position 36,752 of record CAVIFQ010000004.1, read on the forward strand.
TTCCTCTAACAAAGCGCGATTGCCCGCGAGATAAGTTTCTCCTTCGTATTCCGCTTTCACGCCTTTCCCCGCAATTTCATCATAAAAGGTCATTTTTGCGGCGATTTCGGAAATGTCGGCATCCCCTCTTATAGCGCTCGCTAAAGGATGGGAACTGCGCGATTCAGCCACGATCAAGCAATGAGTGAGCTCTTCTTCGGAGCAATTCACCGGTTCTTTTTTCTGGATTTTGAAGACGCCGTAAGTCAGTGTTCCTGTTTTATCGGTTACAACATGCGATAAATGCGTAAGCGCGTCGAAGACCGAGGCGCCTTTGACGATAACCCCTTTTTTTGACGCCAAGCCAATACCGGCGAAATAGGCAAGAGGAACGGAAATGACGATCGCGCATGGGCAAGAGATGACGAGAAGGCTAAGAGCTGTGTAAATCCATTTTTCCCAAACGGCCGGATCAGCGATGCCGATGAATAAAGGCGGGACAACGGCCACTATGAGGGCCAAAAGGACGACAACTGGCGTATAAATGGCGGCGAATTTGTCAACGAAACGGGTAACCTTACTCTTGCTTTCCGCTCCCTCTTCCATGAGTTTGATAATTTTGCTGACGGTGCTATCTTCGTATCGTTTGTTCACCTCAATCACTAACGAGCCTGACCTGAGAATCGTTCCACTTGGCACTTCTTCCCCGACAATCTTTCGAACAGGAAGCGATTCACCGGTGAGCGAGGACATATCGATAGAACCTTCTCCTTCGATAATTACGCCATCGGAAGGGATTATCTCCCCCACTTTGATGAGCGCTTTATCGCCGATCGATAATGATTCTGGATCAACGTTGACAATTGCATCCCCGTCTTTTTTGTGAGCGATTTTAGCCCGTAAGCCGACGGCTTCTGTGATAGCTTTATGGCTTTTCGCGGTCGCGATATCCTCAAAGAGCTCGCCAACCTGGAAAAGGAACATGACCATAACGGCCTCGAAAAACTCATTGTGCTCTTTGCCGAAGAAGCGCATCGAGAAAGCGCCGATGGTCGCAATGCCCATGAGAAGCTCTTCACTGAAGAATTCCTTCTCTTTGATGGCTCCTTCAACGGCTTCCCAAAGAACGTCATATCCTACAATCAGAAATGCCACCGCCATAACGGCGAAATTGACCCAAAGGCCGTAATTTTCCTCATTGAAAAGGAAGAAACCAAGAAGCATCAAAACAAGCGAAGAAAGAAGCCTCGCGATTTTGATCCAGAATTCCTTGTCGAAAATATTTTCGCCGCCATGCGCGGCTTCACAGTGCTCGCAAGCCATCTTTATGCCTCCAAAACGTGTTCGTGCACGACTTCCAATAATTTAGTTACGTGCTCGTCGCTTAACTTGTAATAAACCTTTGTTCCGACTTTGTAAGTGGAGACCAAATTAGCCTTTTTGAGTACATGTAGCTGATGGGATACGAGGGATTGAGAAGCCCCTGTCTCAGCCATTATTTCACTGACGTTTTTCTCTTTATCGCTGATTGAGTAAAGTATCTTCAAGCGCGTGAAATCGCTCGCCACATTTAAAAGCGACTCCATCTTGTCTATGGTTTTATCATCTGGCATATTGGGCATAATATGAATCTCCTTTCATATTCTGCCATCGATTATATGAATAAACGTTCATAATTCAATATAAATATGAACTATTTTTCATAATTGCGGAAATTCCGAACTATTTTCTATGATTATCGGTGTTTTAAGACGCTTGGAAATCCTAACGAATCCTAACAGAACCTAACAGAACCTAACAGAACCTAACAAGATTTGCGATTTTCAAAAAGAAAAAGAACGTCCGTGTTTCCTGGGCGTTCTTTCATTCTCATTAAATGCGTTCGATTTCGGAGAAGTCCACATCGACTGGGGTGCTTCTTCCAAAGAAAACGGTGTCAACGCGGCAAGCGCCAGTCGTCTTGTCGATCGAGATGATCGTTCCTTCGGTTCCTTCAAGCGGTCCGTGGATGACTTTGACTCTATCGCCGACGTTATAACGCTCATACATCGCGCTGTCGACCATGCCCATGCGCTTAAGGACTGGTTCGATTTCTTCTCTGGTGACCGGTGTTGGCTTTTGTCCGCCGCCGCTAGAACCGGCAATACCGGTGACTCCTGGGGTGTTACGAACGATATACCAAGATTGATCGGTCATGATCATCTCGACGAAGATATAGCCTGGATAAAGGTTGATGGTCTTCATTTTCCCTGTTGGGAGACCATCCTTTAAAACCGGGACCTCTTGCTCAGCGACCAAGACACGCAAAATCTGATCTTGCATGTTCATGGACACGATACGTTTTTTCAAATTGTCTGCGGTTTTCGATTCGTGCATCGAATACGTGGTAACGATGTACCACTGCTTTTCGCCTAACTGTACTGGCATTGCTCCTATCCTCCAAATGCGTTCTTAAGCTGAGAGATGATGCTCGCGGCCGTAAGATCCTCAAGCGCTAAGAAAAGCGCCACGAATAAAGAGATGCAAATAACGACGACGACCGATTTCCACAATTGCTCACGCTTTGGCCAACGGACGCGTTTCCCTTCTTTGACGACTTCTTTGATGTACTTTGCTGGAGTCATATTCCCTCCTCTTCCTATTTGCTCTCTTTGTGGAGAGTGTGCTTTCCACAATGGGGGCAATACTTCTTGAGCTCTAGGCGCTCGGTTCGATTCTCTCTTTTCGGTAAAGCGTAGTTTCGCGCTAGGCACTCACTGCAAACCAAAAAAACCTTTCCTTTTCCCATAACTTCCTAAAACTCAGCGTGCATATTCTATCAAGCAAAGATGACTTTGCAAGAAGAATAATAATTCTTCAAGTAGCAAAATGATAGAGGTTTTATCCGCTTGCTCCAACGCCTTGATCGGCTGAAAAACAACGCAAATTAAAGATGGTTGTTTCTCATTGGTTCAAGAAACAAATAAAGCGTAAATTAGAAGGATTTTGCGGAGATTCTATTTCTGAAATATCTCCGCAAAAGTTGGGTATTTAAATGGAAGACGCTCAATTTGATGGTCTTTTATGACTTGGAGGCATTGACCTTATTGATGAGCTTTTTGACCTCATTTTCAAACACCTTGTAACGGTAATAGACTTTGCGGATTGGTAATTTCAAGCGTTCGGCGATTTCCTGGAAGGAAGCCCCGTCCAGCCGCATTCTCGCCACGACGAGCGTCTCGCCCGTTATAGCCTTGGGAGCGAGATTGAGTTCATAGACTTCCTCGAAATAATCCACATATTTTCGAGGGCTGTCGTAGATGTCGTTAGAAGGGATGACGTCATGATAAGTCAAATCCTGCCCGTTCCTCGTGTTCTCGTCCATCGACATAGCACGCTTTCTAGGATCATAAATATCCCTTCTGACTTTCGATAATTCATGAGAGAGGCAAAGATGATAAAAAGAGCGGAAAGACGATGGCCCGAATTTGTAGTGAATCAGGCAATCGATATAGCATTGGAAGGCTACTGAGGCCAAATCGCAAAGCGAATAGTAGCGGAGTAAATCCGGCGCCACGATGCGGATAGAGTTCTCATTCCGCTGGAAGTAGCGCATGTCGAGAGTTCTCTGAGCAAGTTCATCGCCAGATCGTCCTTCGTAAAGAAGCTCCTCATCGGTAGCTAGTTCATAGTTAGGCATGTTTGCCTCCTTTATAAGAGACAAGAAACCACTAGATGCGTCTTTTGTGATCGATCATCGAAAGAAATACTGATGTCGCTACGCTCGCATTGAGGCTATTCACGTGTCCAACCATCGGAATCTTCACCACGAAGTCGCTGTTTTTGAGGACCAAGCGGCTGATGCCGAAGCCTTCGCTGCCCACCACCAAGCAGATTGGTGAGCGGTAGTCGATAGAGTCATAGAGAGTCGAACTGGCGCCGTCACTTGCGACGACCCAGTAGCCGTTCTCTTTGAGGGTCGAAATAGCCTGGGAAAGGTTACTAACAACCGACACAGGGACAAAATCGATAGCCCCTGTCGAGACTTTGGCCACCGTGCCGTTGAGCGGCACCTCGCCATGGCTTTTCATAATTACCCCATTGACGCCAAAGGCATCGCACGAACGGAGGATGGCTCCGAGATTATGCGGATCCTCAATGCCGTCAAGCATAACTATGAGGGGATATTCTGTCGCTTTCGCCTTTTCGATGAGCTTATCCAAGGAAACGGTTTCGTAATCTTTGACGCAGGCGACAAAGCCTTGATGGCGGTCTGTTTTTGCTAGACGCGTCAATTCACCATCGTTTACGTATTTGACCGAAACTCCTTGAAGCGGCAAAGAAAGGGTGAAGCGATCATCCTTTAAGCGGGCACTGACGAATAGTGTCTTGACCCTCTGGTTGGACAAGGAAGCCGAAATGGCGTTCTTGCCGTAAATTATGGTACTCATCGTTGTCTCCTTTCTTTGAGCTCACTCATGAGATTATTTGATCTTTTTGCGAATTGCTCTCGTTGACGAATGGCTATTTTTTCAGTCAACCATCTTATAGAGGATATCTGTCAACCAAAACGCAATTGTAAATGCTAGAAGATGTTCTTTTTGATAAGTTTTGCCCGAATTTCATCGGATTTAGCGAAGTCTTTTGCTTTCTTCGCTTCTTCATACTCATGATAGTCATTGACGTCATCTTCAGTCAGAAGTGGGTAGGAATTCGGGATTCCCAAGACGCCCAAATCGCTATAGAGGAGGAGGAAACGGTTGTATAGTTCCTCGACGTTCATGTCTTTGGTTGATAAAGCGACATTGAGGGCTTTATTTTCCTCATACAGCGCGCTTAAGGCGTTTGGCGTATTCAAGTCGTCGCATAAAGCGTCCACCACTTTTGTATCCACCAAGGGCTTAAGATCGCTCAAATTGACATGGGCGAGCTGCAAAATTATGGCGGCGCGCTTCAAAGAGGCCTGCAATTGGTTGTATTTCTTCGTGGCTTCTTTCATCGTGTCCTCGCTGAAAGAGGCAGGAGCCCTATAATGGGCGGCCAAAATCATGAGGCGGAAAGGGATGCCGCCGTACTGTGAGACGACATCTTTCATCAAAATGACATTACCGAGAGACTTGCTCATCTTCTGGTTATTCATGTTGATGAAGCCATTGTGGATCCAGTAACGGGCCAATTTGTTGCCATTATGCGCTTTGGCTTGGGCAATCTCGTTTTCATGATGCGGGAACTTAAGGTCAAAACCGCCACCATGGATGTCAATGTAACCGTTCTGGGAAGCGAAGATGGAATTGATCATCACGCAGCACTCGGTGTGCCAGCCTGGCCTTCCTTCTCCCCACGGGGAGTCCCACTTGATGCCGACATCGGTCTTTTTCCAAAGAGCGAAATCGAGCGGATCCTCTTTCTTGTCATTGACGTCGATCCTGGCCCCGCTTTCAAGGTCGTCGATGTTGTTGCCGCTTAATTCGCCGTATTCAGGGATATCCTTCACGCGAAGATAGACATCGCCATCTTTTTCATAAGCCGCGCCCTTTTTGACGAGATCATCCACATAGGAAATGATTTTATCCATGTAGACGGTTGGCTTTGGGGTGATATCGGGCTGGAGCGAGCCAACTTCGTCCACCAAATGGCGGTACTCCTTGATGACGCCTTCCGTGAGTTCTTTCTCGCTTATTCCTAGCTCTTTGGCCCGCAAGATGATTTTGTCATCGACGTCGGTGTAGTTGCTGACGAAAGTGACTTTATAACCTAGACGCAAGAAAAGCCGGCGCAAGATATCCCCGACGATGACGGGTCTAAAATTACCGACGTGCGGATCGTTATAGACGGTCGGACCGCAGAAATACATGCTGACTTCGTTCTCTTTGAGTGGGACGAAAGTCTCGACTTTGTTGCCTAACGAATTGAATAATTTGACTTCTTTCATAATTTTTCCCCGCTTTTCTCCTAAATTAATTTGAGTATTTCTTCTAATGCGTATTTGATGCCGTCTTCATAAGATGGCTTGGTGATGAATTTGGCGACTTTCTTGGCCTCTTCCGACGCTTCGCCCATCGCGATGCCGTTGAAACTCGAGAGCATCTCGATATCGTTCCCGCCATCGCCGAAACAGTAAATGTCTTCGTGTCTGATGCCTAAAGAAGCGGCAAGCGGATATATCGGTTCAGCCTTGTTCACTTCTTTAGGAAGGATCTCGAGATATTCCTCACCCGTGATGATGATGTTGTATTTGTTTCTCTCTTCTTGGGTAAAAGGAACATTAGGAATCCAATCCTTCGGTCCGCATACCATGACCTTTAAAATTTCGGCACCTTCTTGTGGCCTCTCTTTATTAAGGTCCGTATAGAAAGGCATGCCATTCTCCTTGATTTCCCAATAGGCCCACTCGCTGACCTTTGGCCCAAATAGATACAAGGAGTTATCGAGAGCGTAAGCGTAAACATCGCGCCCTTCCTCAAAAAACCGGTCCTTGAAATAAAGAAGGGTGGAAAGAGGCATCGCCTTCATCTGAAGAAGCTTGCCTTCATACGTATAAAGAGCCCCGCCATTGGCAGCGATGGCGTATTTCTCTCCGTCAATAAAAGCATCAAGGAAAGGTTTGATCCCGCCATAAGGACGGCCCGAATCGATGGCAACGACGTGCCCCATCGCGAGCAATTTGTTGATTGAGGCGACGGCGCTAAAAGGGATAGAGGTATATCCACTTGGCAGTAAAGTCGAATCAACGTCAAAAACGAAAAGCTTCTTATTCATAATCGGTGCCGAATTTGGCTAAATCCTTTGGCTTATTCATGATGTAACGGGCTTCATTCAAAAGAGCCGGTTTGTAATTGCCATACCCCCATAAGCAGAGAGCAAGAGGCAAAGAAGCATTATTGGCGGTCAGTAAATCAGGCAAGGAATCCCCAACGAAAACGGTGTTTGTGGAATCAAGGGAGAATTCATCCATGATTTTCAAAACATTATGCGGATCGGGCTTTGGTTTCTCCCCTTCTTTCACTCCGTATATCGCATCAAAGAAATCGGCCGGGAAGAAGTTAGAGAGAATGATATGCGCAAGCTCATCGGGTTTATTGGTGCATACGCCCAAAATAACGCCTTTATCCTTTAGGTATTTGAGAGTCGGGACAATGCCGTTGAACGGTTCGGTGTGGGCTCCTTGATACTCTTTGTACCGCGGCATGTATTCGCCTTTCAGACGCTTGAAATTCGCATCATTATCGAACTCGCCCAAGGCACGATGAATAAGAGTGTCAGCCCCATCTCCCACAAGCGAATGGCACTCACGCTTCGAATAAGAATAAGAAAAACCGCACGCCGACAAAGCGTCGTTTATCGCTCTTCGAATATCCGTGATGGTATCTAGTAGCGTTCCGTCTAAATCAAAAATCAGGGCCTTTTTCACGCGCACATATTATATTCTTCGCGCGCGGAAAGACGTAGCGAAACAATTAGGCCTTAATCTTGCTCACCTCGTAGCTCGGTTCATCAATGACTTCGACCTTGCTGATGACCACTGGTTCATATGGCCAGGAATAACGGTGATCGACCCTTACCTTGGCGATCGCATCGACCACATCCATGCCATCAACCACTTTCCCGAAAGCGGCGTATTGCCCATCTAAATGCGGGGCGTCTTTATGCATGATGAAGAACTGGCTGGAGGCACTGTCATTAATCATGGTGCGCGCCATCGAGATGACCCCACGCGTATGTTTGAGCGGATTGTCGGTTCCGTTCGAAGCGAAATCGCCATGAATGGTATAGTCGAGGTCTTTCTCTTTGCCGTCCTCACTATATCCACCGCCTTGGATCATGAAGCCTTTAATGATGCGATGAAAAACGAGGCCATCATAGAAACCGTTTCGCGCGAGTTCCACGAAATTCGCCGCCGTATTTTTGGCAGCCTCGTAATCCATTTCGAGAGTGATCGTTCCGAAATTTTTGATGGTCATTTTGATCATAAACAATGCTCCTAATTTATATTTTGAATCAGCGCTTGCTGAATCTAAATTCTGCTTAATAAGGATGTTTTTCTTGGAGAGTCTTCAAGATTTTTCCCCGCAAAAGCGCCTTGTTTTCCTCGTCCAAAAAAGCCATGTCAACCGCGTTCAAAAATAGTTTTTCGATAATTTGAGGCGGGAATTGAAAGGTTTTTTGCAGTTTTTTGAATTCTTCATCAAGCGTGATGCTCGAGATAGTCATATCGTCGGTATTGATATTGACTTTGATGCCTCTATTCAAGAATTCGTTGATTGGCAAAGATGCATAGGAAGCGATGGCGTGGGTATCTACTTCACTCGTCGGACAAAGCTCGAACGCTATATGGTGGTCGCTGCAATAAGCAAGGAGTTCCTTATCGAAAACGGCCCTTACGCCATGTCCGATTCTCGTCGCTCCCATTTTGATTGCTTCATAAACCGATTCAGGCCCGCCGACTTCGCCAGCGTGAATTGTGATAGGTAAGCCATACTCTTTGGCCTTAGCAAAAACCGGCGCGAATGTCGCGGTGCGGTATATTGCTTCAGCTCCAGCCAAATCGACGGCGCAGACGCCTTTCTTATAGTATTTCTTCGCGACTTCAATCGTCTCGAAGTTCTCTTTTTCGTTATGATCGCCCCTGATTGCGCAGAGGATAAGTTGGCCTTTCACGCCATATTCTTTCTCGACTTTTTCTAAACCCTTGATGGCAGACGCTACAACTTCATCTTGGCTTAAGCCGCGATGGATATGAAGCTGCGGCCCAAAGCGGATCTCAAAATAAAGAAGGTCGGACTTCGCCAAACGGGAAGAAAGCATATAGACAGCTTCTTCCAAGGTTTCTTTGGTCTGCATTACCTTGGTAGGGTAAACGCAGCATTCGATATATTCATTTAACGAGGCACAAGATGAATCGATACTCAAGGGCGCCCTTTTCGCTTCCTCGATATCAAGGCCGGACATTTCTGCTAATTTGATCACTTCATCTCGAGAAAGTGACCCGTCCAAGTGGATGTGTAAATCAATCATTTGGGCAATTATATAGAGGGAAAAGCTGAAAAGAAACGCGAAATAGGCTAAATAGGCGCATTTTGTCTAATTTTAAGCCTGGGGATCGCTATCGTCGTCTTCACCGTAGGGATCTTTCATGTAGTCTTCCATGAATACTTGCATAACGTGGTCAGTGGCCAAAGTCTTCGGCGTCACGATCAATTTCATTTGTTTCTTTTCTATATAAGGCCTAAAGAAGGTCTCAAAGAAATATTCGTCAATATAAGTGTTGACGTAGATCTTCTTGGCCACTTTGATTGATTCCAAGCTCTTGCTCAAGCAGCTGACTAGTTCATTTAAGCCCTGCTCATCTCTTGCTGGGCCAATTTCGCGAATGACGACCTCGCCTGTCTTCTCATCGCACATGAACACGCCATAACCGTAATAAGTCAGTCTATCTGGGTCAGAAGTATCATTGAAAGTATAAGGGAAGGCGAAGAAGGTCGCCGAAAATGTTTTGTCTTTATCGAATTTCAAAGGCACATCAACAAACTTCGTAAGCTCGACATCGCGGAACGGGTTTATTCCATCTTCGTATACATTGATGTCGTATTCATGAAACCAAGAGTCTTCCTCACTAATGACAACATTATAGAAACGACCGTCAGCCAACTCATCGCCGTGGGCTTTGTGGAAAGACGGGAAATAAGCGTTGATGGCTTCTAAAAACGATAAGGCTCTCACGGCCATTGATTTAGGGAGATAGCAGTTCTCTACTTGCCCCTTTGAAATATAAAGCGAGGTGTAATGACCGCTTTTGCCAAACGGGTTTTTGTCAAATCCACCGACCGCGTCTTTCTCAAAGTAGAAAGAAAGGGCGTGAATCAACGAATTCATCGTAACTTTATCCATCGAAAGAGTATCGGCGTTTTGGATAGCCCAATATACATCGCCATGATAATCATCAGGGTAAAATCCGATGCCGAAGGTTTGCCCGGCGTTCCCTAAAATCGAGAAAGGAACTAATTCGTAATCTGTCTTGATCTTGAAGAGAACCATGTCGCTGTATTTCTTTTCGTAATGTTGTTTCTCAAGTATCGCAAGCTGTTCTTTTATTTGCTTGTATAACGGGTTTGTCGCTTCCGCCTCAGGTATTGAGAAGCGCTTCGAAAATTGGGTAATAGGCAAGGCTAAGGCAAGGCGCAGCTCGTAAAACCAATCTTTCTCGAGCCCTTCTTTGGCAAGAATCTCCTTAAACTTTTTGTTGGGATAAGAAGAAGGAGCAAGTGGGAAAAGATCCTCATGTTTTTTGCAAAAATCCTTTCTGGCCATTTTCCAACATGCATCCGTTTCGAATAGGGTGCAGATATCCTCTGGCGTCTCTTCACCAATGATTTCCATCGGGTTGGAGACGATTTTTCCAGTCTTGCGGCCAAAATAAAGATTCTTGTGCGGCTTTTCTACGAGCAGCTTCGTAATCTCGTCTAAATCAATCATGGATTAGCTCCTTTTTTATGATTTTAGGGGGGAATATGAAGAAAATAAATTAGATTGATGAGGTTGGATTAGCCCCGGCGTTCTCTTTGAATTTGTTGCCATCAAGCGATAAGGCATCCACGAAGACAGCAGGAGCTCCATAGAACTCTCTGATAGGTCTCATCGTCTCTTCGCTCACTGGTTTGAAGAGCGGGACTTTGGCGGTTTCTCCGCTGTCATTGACGGCGATAAAGAGGTCATCACCCATAAAGCAAAGATAGAAATTTCCTTTGTAGCGTTTCTCAATATCCATAATTTGCTCTTGGATTTGCGGAGTTAATAGATAAAACGTCGTTGTTTTATCATTCGTCAAAACTTTGAATTTGCGGTTGAAGGCAATATATTCGGTTTCCACTGTCTCTAACCCTTTGCTCATGAGACCAAAAGAGACCGCGCCCTGCTTCTCGATGATTTTGACGGTCGAGAAAGAACGGGCAAAACGGAAACGATAAAGCGTGCCTTTCGCATAGGTGACATAGGTTGTGGTCGTATTGCCTTTCGAATCGGTGGACGTATGCTGCTTCTGAAGGTCATAAGCGGCCTTATCGAAGCTGACACCCTTATAGTGGCCAGACATATATTCGCTGCCTTCGTAACGGTCAGGCTTCGCAAAGAAGCCAGGAGTCATGACGATAGATAAATCAAATCCTTCATTAGGTTTTAACACCGCATCTGGGAAAAGATGATCGCGCACAGCTTTCTCGCTGTTATTGCGCACGTATTTGGAGAAGCTGCTCTTGAAGCAGAAACCGGCCGTGATGAGAATGGCGCCAACAACAAAGAGCACGAAGCCGATATAAAAGACCGAAGCCGATTTGAAATCGAAAACGTTAAGGAAGAAAAGAAGCGCTGGTATAAAGAGTAAAAATCCGACAATGACAAAGCCTAGGCATTGCCTTACCTTCGTTTTCCTGACTCTTTCAAAGTCTTCGTATAGTTTATTCATATCATTTACCATATCTTGCTCCTTAAGAAAGAAAAGGCCTCAAAACGAGGCCTGTAATTGCTATCGATATTAGAATTCGATCTTCACGTCTTGGCGTTTCGCTTCTTCCGCCTCGAAGAAGTCGCGTTTCTCGAAGTGATAATGATGGGCGACGATGTTCGTCGGGAAGACGACGATTTCCTGGTTGAAGGTGCTCACATTGCTATTGTAGACGCGTCTAGAAGCTTGGAGTTGTTCCTCAACTTCGGCAATCTGGTTCTGAAGGCCTAAGAAATTGGTGTTGGCCTTGAGCTCAGGATAAGCCTCAGCCACCATGTTGATGCTGTCGAAGGCTTTGGAAACCTGCTCGGAGAATTGGCTCTTCTCTTTCATCGGGGCGTTGCTCGATGGGCGGCGCATCTCGGTGACTTTGCTGAGGGTCTCACTCTCGTGTTTGGCATAGCCTTTGACGGTGGCCACAGTCTTAGTCAAGAGATCAAAACGTTTCGTGAGAGCCACGTCGATGCCGCTTGACGCTTCATCGATTTTGACGATTTCGCGACGGAGCCTATTGGCGGTGGAAATCCACCAGCCGATGATGATGATTAATAAAAGAACGACGACTGCTGCAATGATGATACCGACCCAAGCGCCGGTGCTTAATAAACACAACATTGTATTACCTCCTTTTGGGCAAGAGGATTCTACCATGTTTTTCTTTACTATAGATAAAGAAACAGCGGGAAATGCGCGAAATATCATAGAAAAGCGCTTAGATTTGGCAAAATGGGCTTTCTGTCGCTACACTTTGGATGTCTTTTAAAACAGAAAAGAATAATCGGCGCAAAAGCCGCGTAAGTCATACGATAAGACATTTTGTGCGCCATAAAAGCAATATCCTCGCAAAACCCCCGTAAAACGCAAAAAGCCCGCCGTTTAAGGAGGGCTTTAAGATTATTTGCGATTAGTCGACGAATCTGACCAATTCGACTTCGGCGTTGTCGCCTTTGCGTCTCCCAAGTTTGTAAACATGGGTGTAGCCGCCATTGCGATCTTTGTACTTCGGACCGATTTCCGCGAAGAGCTTGCTGAGGGCATTGACGCCTTTGTCGTCGCAAATGCCGTTGCGCAATACTTTTGCGGCTTCTCTGCGGGCCGCCAAATCGCCTTTTTTGGCGAGGGTGACCATTTTATCGGCCAAAGAAACGAGGTCGGCGGTGACGCCGCTAGTGACTTTGACTTCGCCGTGAACGATAAGGGCGCTCACGACATCTCTAAGCATGGCCTTGTTCTTCGAGGGGGTATAAGCCGCCTTGAAGCGAACGCCGGTTTTGCCATGCACGTTCTTTCTACCTTGTGCTGCCATAATTATTCTCCTACGCTATCGCGGAAGTGAAGCCCAATGGAAGCGAGCTTCTCTTTCACTTCTTTCAGCGACTTCTTGCCTAAGTTGCGGACTTTCATCATCTCGTCTTCGCTCTTTTGGGTGAGCTCAAGGACGGTGCTAATGCCAGCGCGCTTGAGGCAGTTGTTGCTACGGACCGATAGATCGAGTTCTTCGATCATCATGTCTTGGTATTTGTTCTCTTCGCTATGAACTTCCTCTTTGACGAGTTTGTAGTTCTTGACGACTTCATCAAGCTTGGTGAATTCGCCGAAGTGAGCGACGAGAAGTTGGGAAGCCATAGCCACCGCTTCGTAAGGCTTGATGGAGCCATTGGTGGTGACTTCGAGGGTTAGTTCGTCGAATTTGCTGTCGTGCTCAACGCGGGTTGGCTCAACGGCATAGGCGACTTTCACGACTGGGCTATAGTTGCTGTCGGTCGGGATGACGCCGATTTGGTTGATTTTATGCTCGATTTTGTTCGCTTCGCCCGTGAGATATCCTCTGCCTTTGGAAGCATAGACGGTCATCTTGATGTGGCCGTGCTCGTTGAGGTGAGCGATCTCTAAGTCAGGATTGACGACGGAGACCATCGCTGGGAGCTCCAAGTCGCTGCCTTTAAGGACGCCAGGGCCTTTGAAGTCGACGGTCAAGCGCTTTGGCTCATCGCTGTTGTCATCGATCTTGAGGACGAGGTCCTTGAGATTCAAGACAATCGCGGTGACATCTTCCTCAACGCCTTCAATCGCGCTGAATTCGTGGCGGACGCCTTCGATTTCGAGAGCGAAGACGGATGCGCCAGGGAGAGCGCTGAGAAGAACGCGGCGGAGGGCATTGCCTAAGGTAAGGCCGAATCCGCGCTCAAGAGGTGAAACGACAAAGCGGGAATAATGCTCAGCTTCGTCATTGATATCGACTTTGATGCTGAATGGTTGGAATGGATCCGGCAAACGGATCTCTTCGGCGGCGATTTCGCTATTGGTGTTAGCCATTATTAATTGTGCCTCCTATAAATGACTGATACGTATCTACTCAAGGGGTTAACCCCTCCTCAACTAGCCTCTTGGGCGTTTTGGAGGACGGCAACCGTTATGAGGGATTGGGGTGGTATCGGTGATGGAGAGAATCTGGAGACCAACCGTGCCTAAGGCGCGGACGGCGCTCTCTCTGCCTGGGCCTGGGCCCTTCACATCGACGTCGATCTGGCGTAAGCCTTGGTCGAAGGCGCTTTTGCCAGCGGTTTGCGCGGCAAGCTGAGCGGCGAATGGGGTGCTCTTTTTGGCACCTTTGTAGCCGAGAGCGCCAGCGCTGCTCCAAGCGATGACATTGCCTTGGACGTCAGAGATCGTGACGATGGTGTTATTGAAGGTGGAATGGATGTGGGCGACGCCGCGGGTGAAGTTGCGCTTCACTTTCTTCTTGCGGGCCGAGGTGCTCTTTCTGGCGCCTTTTTTATTGTCTGCCATAATGTTTACCTACTCCTTTCCTTATTTAGTCGCTTCTTTCTTGTTAGCGATCGTCTTACGCTTACCTTTGCGGGTACGCGCATTGGTTTTGGTGCGTTGTCCGCGCACTGGAAGTCCGCGCTTGTGGCGGAGTCCGCGGTAGCAGCCGATTTCCTGAAGGCGCTTGATATTCATCGCGACTTCGCGGCGAAGATCGCCTTCGGTCTTGTATTTGGCTACCTCAGTGCGGAGAGCGGTCAATTGCTCATCGGTGAGGTTTTTGACGCGGATGTCTTCATTGACACCAGCGGCTTCGCAGATTTTTTTCGCGGTCGTGTCGCCGATACCGTAGATATAGGTAAGGGAGATGACGACGCGTTTCTCATTGGGGACATCAACCCCGACAATACGTGCCATAATTAGCTAGTTTCCTTTCCTTTAGCCCTGTCTTTGCTTGTGCTTTGGATTTGGGCAGATGCACATAACGACGCCGTGCCGGCGGATGATCTTGCACTTATCGCAGATCGGTTTGACGCTTGGTCTCACTTTCATAATGTGTTACTCCTTATTCAGTTTCAGTTCTTGAATCGGAACGTAATGCGCCCGCGTGTTAAATCATAAGGCGAGAACTGCACGGTAACCCGATCGCCGGGGAGAATGCGGATGTAATGCATCCGGATTTTGCCCGAAACGCAGGCTTGGACCACCGCTCCATTGGCGAGTTTCACCTTGAAGTTGGCGTTGGGTAAGCATTCCAACACCGTCGCTTCCATCTCTAGACACTCTTCTTTAGCCAAACGTTATCTCCTTTCTTCCCTCATCGTCAGCACTTCGTAGCCGTCTTTCGTCACTACGATGGTATTTTCGTAGTGCGCGCTGTATTTGCCGTCTTTGGTCACGGTCGTCCAACCATCTCCAAGGGTCCTTAGATGTGGTTTTCCTTCCATAACCATCGGCTCGATGGCTAAGGTCATGCCTTCGCGAAGGATTTCCCCGCTACCTGGAATTCCATAATCCGGGATATAGGGGTCTTCATGCATCTCTTTGCCGATTCCGTGTCCCGTGAATTCGCGCGGAACGCTGTAGCCATGGGCTTTCACGGTGGCTTCAATCGCATGAGAGACATCGCCCAGATGTATTCCGGGCTTCACTAATTTCACCGCGTTCCAGAAGCTCTCTTCCGTAACCTCAAGCAAGGTGCGCAGATGCTCTGGGCAAATACCGACAAGATAGCTGCGGCACGCATCGGCGCAGTAGCCGTTTTTGCGCACCACGATATCAAGACTTACGATATCGCCGTCTTTCAGTATTTTTTTCGGGCTCGGGATGCCATGCAGCAGCACTTCGTTCACCGAAGCGCAGATTGCGCCGGGATAGCCATAATAGCCTTTCTCCGCGCTTTCGCCGCCTCCTAGCTTCATCACCTCTTCCGCTTTGTCATTGATTTCCTGAGTCGATACGCCTGGAACGCACATCGGCCCGATGGCCTCGAAGACATCGCTTAGTAGGTGCCCCGCCTCGCGCATGAGCGCGATTTCCCGTGGTGATTTGATGATGATCATTTGCTAGCGAGGAATTTGCTGATTTCCTCTTTGAGTTTGTCGGCTTCGATGGTGCCATCGAAGTCTTTGAGCAAGCCTTCATTCTTGTAGTAATCAAGAAGAGGGGCCGTGCTCTTGTAGTAGTTATCCAAACGGACCTTGAAGGATTCCTCGTTATCGTCTTTCCGCTGAATGAGGGTGGCGCCGCAATAATCGCAGACGCCGTCTACTTTCGGTTTCATGGTGATGACATTGAAGGAGGCACCGCATTTTGGGCAAACCCTACGTGTGGTGACGCGTCTAATCAAGATATCGTCTGGACAAGATATATTGATGGCAAGATTCGGCTCGCGGCCGATTTCCTTGCCCATCTTCTTCAAGGCTTCCGCTTGCGCCAAAGTGCGGGGGAAACCATCAAGAAGGTAACCGTTTTTGCAGTCATCGCGCGAGAGACGATCCTTCACGAGGGCGCAGGTGAGCTCATCGCTCACGAGGTCCCCGCGATTTATGATCTCTTTCACAGTGTTGCCAAGTTCACTCCCAGAAGCCATCGCTTCGCGGAACATGTCGCCCGTCGAGATATGAGGAAGATGAAAGTCATTTTCCATCCATTTGGCGTGCGTGCCTTTTCCCGCGCCTGGCGGGCCCATGAGAATGATATTGAGCATAGATTATTAGATCTCCTTGACTGCGTCGTAGCTTTTGCCCGCTAGTAGGCCGTCGATCTGGGCATTGATTTCAAGCGCCACGCCGACGATGATGATTAATCCTGTGCCGCCGATCGCGAGAGTCGTATCGCCATCGAAGACATCGGTGAGAGTTAAGATGATCGGCAAGGCCGCAATGCCAGCCAGAGCAAACGCTCCGATGAAGGTGATGCGGTTTAAGACCTTGCTGACGTAACGTTCTGTTTCTTTGCCTGGACGTACCCCAGGGATATAAGCCCCTGATTTCTGGAAGTTATCCGCGAGCTTCTCCGGGTCGATTTGCATCTCGCTGTAGAAGAAGGTGAATAAGATGATGAGGGCTAGATATATCACAAGCCCCCAGTCCATATTCCAGTGGGAGTCATTGAACCAAGGCATTCTGAAGGTCTCGTTGTAGTTGAAGATCTTCAGCCATTCGGCATTCGCGGCATCAGAGGAGATGAAGCTCGCAATGACGCTCGGCGCAGCCATTAAGCTGGAAGCGAAGATGACAGGGATAACGCCAGCGCTATTGATCTTGATTGGCAAGAAGGAAGCGCGCGCCATGCTTTGTCCGCCGCCTTTATTGGCGTGCTGGACTGGAATCTTGCGCCTAGAGAGCTCAATGAACACGACGAAGGCCGTGATGAGAATCATGACGATGATATAGAGAGCGAATTGGAAGCTGCCCCTGATCATCTCGCCGGAGCTGCGGCTCGTGTTATCCACGATCCACTTGCTCCATGCGGTGGAGATTTGGGTTGGAAGGCTTCTTACGCACCCTGCGAAGATAATGACGGAAATTCCGTTTCCTAGACCTTTTTCGGTGATCTGGTCGCCGAGCCACATCGTGAGCATCGCCCCCGCTAGAAGGACGGTGACAATATAAGCATAAGTCCAGAAATTCGTTTCGAGCGTGATTGAGATATAGGAACTATTCTCCATCGTCTTGATGATTCCGTACCCTTGGACTGCTCCTAAGAGAAGGGTCAAATAACGAGTGGCCTGTTCCTTTTTCTTACGCCCATACTCACCTTGCTTGGAGAGCTCAGTGAGAGCCGGAAGAACGTCTTTGGAAAGAAGTTCAACGATAATCTGGGCGGTAATATACGGGCTGACTCCGAGAGCGAACACGGAGAAATTGCTTAACGCCCCTCCGCCGAGTAGGTCCATGATCGCAAGGGCAGAGCCGCTATTGATCATATTCTCCATCGAAGAAGGGTCGACGCCCGGGACATGAATAGCCGCCCCGATCCGGATGACGAAGAGCACCATAATCGTGAAGAAAATACGATTGACGATGTCCTTGTTCTTGAAGATCGAGACGAACTTTTTCATTATTTCGTTACCTCAGCCTTTCCGCCTTTCGCTTCGATGGCCGCCTTAGCGGAAGCCGAGAAAGCGTCAGCGACGACGGTGAGCTTCTTATTGAGCTCGCCATTGCCTAGAATTTTAACCCCAGAGAGCGTCTTTTTGACAATACCTTTTTCAATGAGGGCCTCGATTGTGACGGTGTCCCCATCAGCGAAGGAATTGAGCTTAGAGACATTCACGACCGCATATTCTTTGCGGGAGATGTTCTTGAAGCCGAACTTTGGGATACGGCGATTGATCGGCATCTGGCCGCCCTCGAAGCCGTTTTTCTTCGTATGGGCGTGGGCGCCTTGGCCTTTTTGGCCCTTGCCGGCGGTCTTACCGTTGCCGGTTCCGCGGCCTTGGCCTTTGCGGAAGTGCTCGAATTTCGAGCCTTCCACCACTTTGATATCGCTTAATGAAGTAGCCATTATTTGTCTCCTTCCGCCTTCGTGACCGCTTTCGGGCTACGGGCAGCTTTGATTTCCTCTGGGGTCTTTAAGCCACGGAGAACCATAACTTTGTCGTATTCCTTGAGCGAGAGAAGGGCTGCGCTTGTGGCGCGGATGACGTTGATTGGGGTGCGGGAGCCATAGACTTTGCTCGTGACGTTTTTGATGCCGCAGAGCTCAACGATGGCGCGGACTGCACCGCCAGCGACGATTCCCGTGCCAGCTGGGGCTGGTTTGAGGAAGACGGTCGTATCGGCGAATTCGCCTTTGACTTCGTGAGCGATGGTGCCTTTCACGATCTTGACGCGATGGATGTCTTTTTTGGCAGCCGTGAGCGCCTTTTTGATGGCATCGGGCACCTCACCGGATTTGCGGAGGGCGAAGCCGTATCTGCCTTTGCCGTCACCTACGACGACAAGAGCATCGAAACGCATGTGCTTTCCGCCTTGCTCGGTGCGGGAGATGCGGTTGATGTTGACTACTCTATCGGTGTATTCATCATCAATCGGGCGACGGAATCCGCCGCGTCCGCCACGACGCTCGCTTGGACGGCCCTTGCGGTCGCCGTATTTGCGGTCGCCAGGACGGGAAGCGCTGACGGAGTTATGTGGCTCATATTGCGGATTTCCCGTGCGACGGGGAGAGTTCGCATTGTCTTTGTTTGCAGCTTCAGTAGATGCAGTAACTTTATTTTCTTCCATTGTTCGTTACTCCTTAGAAGAGGAGCCCTCCTTCTCTAGCGGCATCCGCTAAGGCGGCGACGCGGCCGTGATATTCATAGCCGCCGCGGTCGAAGACCACTTTCGAGATCTTCTTGGCTTTAGCTTTCTTCGCTAGATCAGCGCCCACGGTTTTGGCAGCTTCGATATTGCCACCGTTTGTGAGCTTGAGAGCGCTCGAGCTGCTCGAAGCGAGGGTGACGCCTTTGACGTCATCGATGATTTGGGCTTCGATATTCTTGTTGCTGCGGAAGACAACGAGGCGAGGCATAGAAGCTGTGCCTTTGACCTTCGCGCGAACGCGAGCATGTCTACGCTCACGGACGCTATTGCGTGATTCTTTTTCGATCATTGCTTATGTCCTCCTTATTTCTTCGAGGTAGCGGCAGCGCGCTTACCGACTTTCTTGATGAGGTGCTGTCCCTTGTAGTGGACGCCCTTTTGGCCGTAGACGTCAGGACGGTGGCTGTCATAGATAAGAGCAGCGGTCTGTCCGACTTCCTGTTTGTCGCATCCTTCGACGGTGATGTGGGTTTCGTCTGGGCAAACGATCTTGGTGTATTTGCCGATTGGGGCGACCACGATGTCGTGGCTATAGCCCAAGAACATTTTGACGTTCCCGTTCACGATGGAGGCGCGATAACCCGTACCATTGAGCTCAAGCTCTTTCTTGAAGCCTTCGCTCACGCCGATGCAGGCGTTGGTGATAAGGGCAGCGGCCGTGCCTTGGGAAGGGGTTGGCTCGCCTTTGGCGCTGAAGGTGAAATTGCCATCAGCCAGAGAGACGCTCACGTCCGCAGGGATGTGGACGTTTACTTCGCCTTTCGGGCCTTTCACGATGACGTACCCGTCTTCGATGTGGGCTTCCACACCGGCGGGAAGAGCGACGGGTTTAAATCCGATTCTACTCATTGATATTCTCCTTATTAATAGACGTAGCAGAGAACTTCGCCGCCGATTTTGGCTTTTCTGGCCTCTTTATCGGTGAGGAGTCCTTGGCTTGTCGAGATGATGGCGATGCCTAAGCCCGAGAGAACTCTTGGGAGCTTATCGGCTTCAACATTGACCCGGAGTCCAGGTTTGCTGATTCTCTTTAACCCCGAGATGACGCGTTCGCCGTTGGCGCCGTATTTAAGGGTGATGGTGAGGGTCTTTTTGACGCCTTCGCCTTCAACTGCGACTTCGCTCACATAGCCCTCTTTCTTGAGGATGTTTGCGATTTGCTCTTTCATTTTGCTATTCGGCATGGAGACACTCTCATAGCGTAACGCGTTGGCGTTGCGGATACGGGTGAGCATGTCGGCGATTGGATCTGCGTTCATGTTAGTGATCTCCTTTCATTACCAAGAGGCTTTCTTCATGCCTGGGATTTCGCCTTTGTAGGCGAGCTCGCGGAGGCAAATGCGGCAAAGCCCGAATTTGCGGATGACGCCATGAGGACGTCCGCATCTTTTGCAGCGCGTATATTCGCGGGTGCTGAATTTCTGTGGGCGCGAGGCCTTCACAACTAAACTTTTTTTAGCCATCTTTGCACTCCTTATTTGCGGAACGGCATACCCATGAGGTTGAGAAGCTCGTAGGCTTCTTTATCGCTATGGGCGGTCGTGACGATGACGATATCCATGCCGCGGATCTTGCCGACCTTGTCGTAATCGATTTCCGGGAAGATGAGCTGCTCTTTGACGCCGAGGGTGTAGTTACCGTGGCCATCGAAGGCGTTCTTGCTCACGCCGCGGAAGTCGCGGACGCGTGGGAGAGAGATGCTCACGAGCTTATCGAAGAACTCGTACATTCTCTTGCCGCGGAGGGTGACCTTGCAGCCAATGGCTTGCCCCTTGCGGAGCTTGAAGGTCGCGATGGATTTTTTCGCGTGCGTGCTCACTGGGTGTTGGCCAGAGATTGTCGCTAGCTCGGAGAGAGCATCGTCGAGGGCTTTGGCGTTTTGCGTTGCATCGCCAACGCCGATATTGATGACGATTTTCTCGAATTTCGGAGCTTGCATGACGGTCGAGTAGCCGAACTCTTTGACGAGGGCTGGGACAACTTCCGTCTTGTATTTGGCTTCGAGACGGTTCACTTCTCTAGCCGGGGCAGCTGCCTTTTTCGGGGCTGCCTCTTTTTCCGCTTTCGGGGCTGCAGCTTTCTTCGGGGCTGCTTTCTTAGGAGCCTTAGGTGCGGCCGTTTTCTTTGTTTCTTCTGCCATGACTAATTCCTCCTATTACTTTTGCTCGAGGCTACTGCCCGAGGCGCCTACGCGGATTTTCTTGCCATCGACCACTTTGGAGTGGACGCGGGTGGCTTTCTTGGTTTTCGGATCGATGAGAGCGACTTTGGAAGCGTCGATCGGGACATAGATCTCGAGGATGCTGCCTTCAGTGGTCTGTTGATTCGGTTTTTTGTGCTTTTTGTGCACATTCACGCCTTCGACGACGACTTTGTTGAGCTTCGGATAGACGCGTTGGACTAAACCGGTCTTGCCTTTGTCGTCACCTGAGAGAACGATGACTTTATCACCTTTTTTGATATTCATGATTGCTCTCCTTATAGAACTTCGATCGCAAGGGAGACGATTTTCATATACCCTGCGTCGCGGAGCTCACGAGCGACTGGCCCGAAGACACGGGTGCCGAGTGGGTTGCCATCGTTATCGATGAGGACAACCGCATTGTCGTCGAAGCTGATGGAGCTGCCGTCTTTGCGGATGACCGCACGCTTGACGCGCACGATGACGCCTTTGACGACTTGCCCTTTTTTGATTTTCCCGTTCGGGATCGCGTCTTTGACTGCGCAGGTGACGACGTCTCCGAGCGTGGAGACTTTCATCCTCGCACCGCCGTTTTGACGGAACACGCGAACGCTTTTGGCGCCGGAGTTATCGGCAACCACAAGATTCGTTTCGTTTTGAATCATAGGTTACTTATCCTCCTTCTCTTCCGCCTTTGGGGCGATTTCTTCGGCGCTGCCCTCGCTCGCCTCGAGTTTCTCTTCGGCGATGGTGGCCTCGTCTGCGCTTCCGACGGCGAGCTTATCGATGCTCACTAAACGGAAACGTTTGGTTTTGCTGTATGGACGGCAAGCCATGATGGTGACAGTGTCGCCGACCTTGGCTGCGTTTTTCTCGTCGTGGGCATAGAATTTTTTGCTATACCCGACACGTTTGTTATAAAGAGGATCGTTACGTTTGGTAGAGACCGTGACGCAGATCGTCTTGTCGTTATTATTTGAGGTAACAACGCCTTGGAACGTGCTTCTAGAATTTCTTTCCATGGTCATATCCTCCTTTATTTGCTGGCCTTGCCGATCTGGAGCTCACGCTCACGCTTGACGGTCTCGGCTTTGGCGATGTCCTTGCGGACGGTGCGCACTTCTTCTCCGTGCTCTAATTGGCCAACGGCCTTTTTGCGGCGGAGTTCGAAGAGCTCGGCGCGAAGAGAGGCGATTTTCTCATCAAGCTCTTTCGCGTCCATTTTGCGGAAATCTTTGACTTGCATCGCTTATTCTCCTTTCGCTTCGTCAGCGGCGACTGGGGTTTCGTTGCCAGTGTCGCTCACGGTGACTTTCTCGGCGGCTTCTTCTTCAGCCAAAGCTTCGACTGAGGAAGCATGCGCCTCTTCCATCTTCTCGAGGTCAGCCTCGCTTAAGGCCTTGGTTCTCTTCACGACTTTGCATTCGATCGGGAGCTTGTAGGAGGCCATTCTGAGGGCTTCTTGCATGATGGTTGGGTTGATACCGCCGATCTCGAAGAGGATTTTTCCCTTCTTGACGACAGCGACCCATCCTTCTGGGGAACCTTTGCCGGATCCCATACGGACTTCAGCCGGCTTCTTGGTTTTCGCGAGTTGCGGGAACACGCGGATCCAGATTTTGCCAGCCCTATCGGTGTATCGCGCTAAGACGATACGGGCAGATTCGATTTGACGATCGGTGAGGTAGCAGCCTTCTTGGGCTTGTAACCCGAATTCGCCGAAGTCAACGTTGGTTCCGCCTTTGGCATGGCCTTCGTATTTGAGACCATGTGGGCGGCGATATTTAACGCGCTTTGGTTGCAGCATTGTTGGCGCCTCCTTCTTTCTTTTCGTCTTTCTCGGCTTTGTTGGCGCTTCTGCAGATCCACACCTTCACGCCGATGCGGCCATAGCTAGTGGCGGCGTCAACATGGGCGAAATCGATATCGGCACGGAGCGTTTCAAGAGGTACGACGCCCTCTTTGTAGCCTTCGCGGCGGGCGATTTCAGCACCGCCTAAGCGGCCTTGGCACTGAGTGCGGCAGCCGATGGCGCCGGCTTTGCGCATACGCTGGAGCGCCTTTTTCTGGGTGCTGCGGAAGCTTTGACGATTCTCAAGCTCGCTCGCGATCCATTTGCCGATGAGCGTGGCATCGAGATCAGGGTTCTTCACTTCGACGACGTTCAAGGTAAGGGTTCCGGTTTTGACGATTTTCGCAAGTTCTTTGCGGATGGCGTTGATATTCGCACCATCTTGTCCGAGCACGACGCCTGGGCGAGCGACGAAGCAAGTGACGACGACATTGTGTCCTTTGTCGGTCTTCACACGGCCGATGTCGATGTGGCTCGACATGGCTTCTTTGAGTTTCGGCTCAAGATAATCGCGGATGGCGATATCTTCCCAGAGGAATGGCCCGTATTCTTTTTTGGAGGCGAACCAAGAGGATTGCCAGCCGCGGTTGATACCGATACGTAATCCGACGGCGTTAACTTTTTGTCCCATTGTCTTCTCCTTCCTTATTTCATTTTCACCACAACGCGGATGTTGGACATGCGTTTGATGATTGGGCTTGCGCTGCCTTTGGCTCTCGGGGTGAAGCGTTTCATCTTCACGCCATCGCTGGCCTGGATTTCGGCGACGTAGAGTTTGTCTTCGTCCATGCCGAAGTTGTTGGTAGCGTTAGCGGCTGCGCTCTTGATGGCCTTATATAGAGGCATCGCAGCGGCTTTGTTGAGGTGCTTGAGGTAAGCAAGGGCCTCATCGACATCCATCCCGCGGACGAAGTCAGCGACGTAGCGGACTTTGCGTGGGGTGACTCTGACGTCACGGGCGAAGCAGACAGCTTCAGTCACCGGGGCCTTTTTGACCTCTTCGACTTTCGCTTCTTTCTTCTCCGCGACTTTTTCAGCCTTCACGGCTTTCTTGGCTTTTGGAGCGGTCTCTTCGACTTTTTCGCTCTTTTTCGCGACTGCTTTTTTAGCGGCCTTTGGAGCAGCTTTCTTCGCAGCTGGTTTCTTTGTTTCTTCTGCCATTTTGCTTACTCCTTATTACTTGCCCTTCGAGGCTTGATCATTGAGGTTATTACCATGATGGCCTGGGAAGTTGCGGGTCGGCGCGAATTCGCCGAGTTTATGACCGACCATATCTTCGGTGACATAGACGGTGATGTGCTCTTTGCCGTTATAGACGGCGAAGGTTTGCTCAACGAAGGCTGGATAGATCGTCGAGCGGCGAGACCAAGTCTTGATGATCTCTTTCTTGCCGGACTTTTGAAGGGCTTCTACTTTCTTGAGAAGGTATTCGTCCACGAATGGTCCTTTTTTGCTAGAACGTGACATTGTGTCTATCTCCTTTCATTAGGCATTTCTGCGTCTCACGATGAGGCGGGTGCTGGCTTTCTTGACCTTGCGGGTCTTCACGCCTTGGCACTTCTTACCCCAAGGTGTGCGTGGGGCATCGCGTCCGACAGGGCACTTACCTTCACCACCACCATGAGGGTGATCGCATGGGTTCATCGCAAAGCCGCGGACGGTTGGGCGAACGCCCATGTGACGGGTTTTGCCAGCTTTGCCGACATTCACGAGGTTGTGGTCTTCATTTCCGACAACGCCGATCGTGGCGCGGCAGTTTTTGAGAAGCTTTCTCACTTCGCCTGAGGCCAAGCGGACGATGACGTAGTTGCCATCGCTTCCGAGGACTTGGGCGCTTGAGCCGGCGCTGCGGCAGAGCTGTCCGCCTTTCCCTGGCTGGAGCTCAAGGTTGTGGACCAAGGTTCCGTCTGGGATATTGGCGAGCTCAAGGCTATTGCCGACTTTGATGTCAGTGGCCTTGCCGCTGACGATTTCGTCTCCAACCTTTAACCCGGCTGGGAGGATGATGTAGCGCTTTTCGCCGTCTTTGTAGCAGACAAGGGCGATGAAGGCGGTACGATTTGGGTCGTATTCAATCGCTTTGACAGTGGCGACGATGTCGTCTTTGTTGCGACGGAAGTCGATGATTCTGTAGCGATTTTTGTTGCCTCCGCCGATGTGGCGGCAGGTGATGACTCCTTGATTGTTGCGGCCACCGGAATGTTTCTTGGTGGCGAGTAACGATTTTTCAGGAGTGGCTTTGGTGATGCCTTCATAGCTAAGGGTCGTCATCGCGCGGCGGCTCTTGGTATAAGGGCGATAAGTTTTGATTGCCATTATTTTTCTCCTATAGTGGATGCTTTACGCGTAATCCTTTTATATATATGCGCGAGGGTGATTCCTTACTCTTTGAAGAGGTCGATCGCGGCACCCTTCTTGAGGGTGATGACGGCCTTCTTGTAGCCAGGGACGCTGCCTTGGTAACGTCCACCGCGGCTCTTCTTTTTGCCTAAGACGTTGACGATCTTGATTTCTTCGACTGGGGCTTGGTACAAGCGCTGGAAGCTATCTTTGATCTCGATCTTGTTGGCGGTGTCAGAGACCTTGAGGGTCACCTTGTTCTGATTTTGCATGAGGGCCATGCTCTTTTCGGTGATGACTGGCTCAAGGATGACTTCGTAGTCATGGGCTACTGGGGAAGCGAAGACGACTTTCTTCTCTTCGACCTTTTTCGCCGAGGCTTTCTTCGTGGCTTTCTTAGCGGGCTTCTCTTCGACGGCCGCTTCGACTTTCTTTTCTTCTGCCATTACTTGAGTCCTCCTTCAATGTAGGCAACCGCATCTTTGGAAATGATGAGATTGTCGCAGTTCAGAATGTCGCTCACTGAGACGTTCCCGAGGGGTCTCAAGACGACTTTGTCAAGGTTGCGGGCGCTCAAGACGAGGTTTTCGCTGTTGGCTTCCGCGACGATGACGCTCTTGCCAGTGGCGTTGATGGCCTTGAGGCTAAGGGCGAATTCCTTGCTGGAGACCTTGCCGGTTTCCATTTTGTCGACGATGATGAGGCCTTTGTTCACTTTCTGTGAGAGGACCGTCTTCATCGCAAGGGCGTGGGCTTGCTTATTTTGGGCAAGCTTGTAGTTTTGATTTCCGTCAGGACCGAAGACTTTGCCGCCGCCGACCCAGATTGGGGAACGGCTGCTTCCCGCACGGGCGCGCCCGGTTCCTTTTTGTCTCCATGGCTTTTTGCCGCCGCCGCTCACTTCATGACGTTTCTTGGTTTTGGCGGTAGCTTGACGGGCGTTGGCGTTTTGCGTGACGACCGCATCGTGGACGACTTGCTCATTGGCGTCGGTGATTCCGAACACTTCGTTATCGAGAGTGACGGTGCCGACTTTTTCGCCAGAGAAATTAACGACTGGATATTCGATGTTGTTTGCCATATTCGTTATTCTCCTTCTTTCACTTCACTAGCAGGAGTGAGATCGACGAGCGGTTTCACTTCTGGTTTGCCGAATTGCGTGAGAGCGGCGCTGCGGAGCATGACGATGCTCTTTTTCGCACCTGGGACACCGCCTTTGACAAGGATGTAGTTCTTGTCGGCGTTGCTCTCGACGACGGTCACATTCAGGATCGTCGCGCTTTCATTGCCCCAATGTCCGGACATCTTCTTGCCTGGGATGACACGGTTGTTGTCACGACCGTTGTTAGCAAGGGAGCCGATTCCGCGGTGATAGCCGCTTCCGTGTCCTTTCGGACCGATGTGGTGGCCATATTTCTTGATGGTACCGCTGTAACCATGGCCTTTGCTGGTGCCGATGACGTCGACTACTTCGCCATTTGCGAAGATGCTTGCATCAATCGTCTCGCCAACGTTTTTGGCATAGATCTCGTCGCCTTTGAGCTCATAGAGATGGGCTTTTGGGCTGACACCGGCTTTTTTGAATTCGCCAAGCTCAGCTTTGTTGCAGCGTTTCTCGGCTTTGTCCTCATAACCGACTTGAACGGCCTCGTAGCCGTCTTTCTCGATCGTTTTCTTCCGGATGACGAGGTTTGGAAGCACTTCGATGACGGTAACTGGATACATCGTTCCGTCAGCGGCGAAGACCTCAGTCATGCCCATTTTTCTTCCGATGATGGCTTTCATGATTGGATCCTCCTTATAACTTGATGTCGATGTCGACTCCGCTTGGAAGGTCTAATTTGCGTAACGCTTCGACCGTTTCCTTTTGGGGTTTCACGATATCGATCAATCTCTTGTGGGTACGAATTTCGAATTGCTCGCGGCTATCCTTGTACTTGAAGGTAGCGCGGAGAATCGTGTACACCTGCTTCTCAGTGGGAAGAGGGATTGGACCCTTCACACTGGCGCCCGTGGCTTTTGCCACATTGATGATCTTTTCGACGCTTTGATCGAGAAGAGCATGGTCATAGGCTTGTAAACGGACGCGTATGACTTTTTCTTTCGCCATGAATTTTCCTCCTATATCTTTCTTCAGGCTTCTAGCTGCTTGCTCCACGCGAGTTCCCTGACCTCCCCCATCAGCGGTTGTCACACGATGACAACGTACATGGGTGTGTCAGCAACATCGCACTTCCGCGCAAGCGCCAGCGTTAGAGACTATACCCCCGCGCGTAAGGGCCGTCAAAAGTTTTTTCGCATTTTTCTTCGATGAATCGCCATTTTTAACCGATTTTTGAAAATTGGGTCCAAAAAGGTCTAGTACTCATCGAAGTTTATTTAAAAATTGTGCACGATGCACAAAGTTTGATATTTTTCTTGCTGCAAAAACCGAAGAAATCGCTTTCATGCTTTAGCGTGCAAAACAAGATGGATAAAAGCGTGAAAAAGCGAAGAAAGAAATCTTGCGGTGACTATATGAAAAGGCGAACGCATAATAATGGGCATGAGCAAAATCTTAGTGGTCGGCGCAAGCAATATCGACGTGAATTATTATTTGCCGTCTTTGCCTAAACCGGGCGAAAGCGCGCACACCATTTCCTCTTCTCTCGTCTCTTTGGGCGGAAAAGGCCTCAACCAAGCGGTGGCCGTGAAAAGAGCCGGTGGCGATATCGCTTTCCTCAGTGTCATCGGGAATGATGCAGAGGGGAAGATGATCGAGGATTCCTTGAGCAAGGAAGGAATATCTCTTCAGCTAGGAAAAGCTTCTTGCCCCACTGGCAAAGCCCTTATCCTCAATGAGAAAGACGGAGAAAACGCAGTAATCGTCGATTCTGGGGCCAACACTCTTCTCGACGTGGCTTTTTTAGAAGAAAGACGCACGTTATTCGAAGAGTGCTCTTGCATTCTTCTTCAAAACGAAATGCCTCTCTCATCAGTCGAATGGGTGCTTAAGCAATACGGAAAAAGAAAACGCATCTTCTATAACCCTTCTCCCCTGCAGGAACTACCGGATGATTTCTATGGATACATCGATACGCTTTTGATAAATGAAATGGAGGCGATGACTTTAGGCCAGACATCTAACCCCGTAACGAGCGCGAGGAAATTGCTGTCGCTTGGCGTAAAAAATATCCTGCTCACAAAAGGCGAAAAAGGCTCCTCCCTTTTTAAGGGCAATACGGAAATTAAAGTTCCATCCATCAAGACAGAAGTCGTTGACACGATTGGGGCGGGAGACACTTACGCCGGCTACTATGTTGCGTCTATTTCGAATGGTCATAACGAAAAAGAAGCCATGGTGATTGCAACATCAGCTGCTTCCTTAAGCATACGAAAAAAGGGCGCTTTTGCGTCAATTCCTTATTTGAGCGATGTTTTGAAAATCGTTTAATTCATGGCGCTTTTGCTTTGATTTTTCCAAAATTCCCGCAAAAGGTGTGTCAATTTATTTATTAAGTCTCTACCAATAAATTGTTCTCTAATTAGTCTTCTCTTAAGCGATTTTCGAGTTCCGCAAATTCCTTGAAACGCAGAAAGGTGAATTCGATTTCATCTCGCTCAAAAGAAGGATCAAGCCTTTGTCTATAAGCTCCTTTATTTGTAAATCTGGAAATTCCCGTTGCTCATAATCACTGCCTCTGTAGCCATTATTTCCCACGTGGCGTTTAGTCATTCATT
Source organism: Roseburia hominis (assembly GCA_963642055.1). Classification (GTDB taxonomy): domain Bacteria; phylum Bacillota_I; class Bacilli_A; order RFN20; family CAG-826; genus UBA4951. The sequence goes on from CAVIFQ010000004.1 coordinate 65,884, forward strand.
GTGTTTTTTGTCATTGTTTGGTCTTAGTTTCCTTCAAAGATCAAAAGCGAAAAAATGTCGAAAAAAGGGAGAGAAAAAGCAAACACGAAAACACGTCAGTGAAAATAGGTTTTTCAACAAGCTTTTCTTGTTGAATTTTTAATACTCAGTAACCAAAAAAGAGGCTGCCTCGACACCTATTTCAGCTAGGTTTTAAGCAGCCCCTTTTAAGCGTCAACAAAGTTTTACTTTTTCCACTTCCAGTCAGCAATTTCTGGCATATCTAAGCCAACGCTGTGGATATACTGCTTATGCTGAACGAGCTTATCCGCCATCTTTTGGTAGAGATAGCTTCCTTTATTGCCTAGGCTCGGCAAGTGGAGAAGGATATCTTGAACCAAATGGTAACGGTCGATTTCATTTTGCACGCGCATATCAAACGGAGTAGTTATGGTGCCCTCTTCGCGATATCCATGGACCGAGATGTTTTTGTTGTTCCTGCTGTAAGTCAGTTCGTGGATCAAGGTCGGATAGCCATGGAAATTGAAGATAATGGGCTTATCTTTCGTGAAGAGCATGTCGTATTGCTCATCGCTTAAGCCGTGTGGGTGGAGACTATTCGGCTGGAGACGGAAAAGGTCAACAACGTTGATGAAACGAATCTTGATGAACGGCAGTTCTTCATTGAGGATCTGAGTGGCCGCCAAAGCCTCCAAAGTCGGAGTTTCTCCAGCGCAGGCGATGACAACATCCGGCTCTTCGCCTTGATCGTTGCTTGCCCAGTTCCAAATGCTCACGCCTTCCGTACAATGCCTAATGGCTTCATCCATGCTGAGCCACTGCGGACGCGGATGTTTGCTCGCGACGATAACGTTCACGTAATTTTTGCTGCGTAAGCAGTGATCCATCGTGGAAAGCAAGCAATTGGCATCTGGTGGTAAATATAGGCGCACGACATCGGCCTTTTTATTCGCGATGTGATCCATGAAACCTGGGTCTTGATGGGTAAAGCCGTTGTGGTCCTGTTGCCAAACGTTACTTGAAAGAATGAGGTTGAGTGAGGCTATTTCCTCGCGCCACGGGAGTTGGTTACATACCTTCAGCCACTTCGCGTGCTGCGCGACCATGGAGTCGATGATTCTAATAAAGGCTTCATAAGAAGCGAAGAAGCCATGCCTGCCCGTAAGCAAATACCCTTCTAGCCAGCCTTCGCAGAGATGTTCAGAGAGCATAGAGTCGATGACGCGGCCATCGCTCGAAAGGTATTCATCAGTGTCGACTCTCGTGGCATCGAATTGACGCTCGGTCGCTTCAAAAACGGAGTTTAGGCGATTGGACAAAGTCTCATCTGGGCCAAACACGCGGAAGTTACGCGAATCCTGATTCAGTTTAATGACGTCACGGATGAACTTTCCGAGTTCCGTCATATCTTGTCCATCTTTAGAACCGTGTTTCCCAATATCGAAGGCGTATTCACGGAAATCCGGCATTCTCAGATCGCGCAGCAATTTGCCGCCGTTCGCGTGAGGATTGCTTCCCATTCGCTTATCGCCTTTTGGAGCAAGTTCTTTAAGTTCAGGGATGAGTTTCCCGTTAGCAGTGAATAGTTCTTCAGGATGATAGCTTCTTAGCCATGCTTCAAGCTGAGCAAGATGCTCTGGCTTATCCATCGGAAGCGGGACTTGATGGGCGCGGAAAGACCCTTCAACGGGTTTTCCATCCACTACCTTTGGACCCGTCCAGCCTTTTGGCGTCCGCAAAACGATCATTGGCCAAATAGGTCTAGTGGCGTCATTACACTCGCGAGCATGTTTTTGGATCACAAGAATATCTTCGATGACTTGATCCATCGTTTCCGCCATAAGGCGATGCATTTTCTGTGGATCGTCGCCTTCGACGAAATAAGGTTTCCAGCCCATGCCACGCAAATAACTCTCAAGTTCCTCATGTGGGATGCGGCTCAAAATGGTTGGGTTGGCGATTTTATATCCATTCAAATGGAGAATCGGGAGAACCGCGCCATCGGTGATGGGGTTAAGGAATTTGTTGCTCTGCCAAGAAGTTGCTAAAGGTCCTGTTTCAGCTTCCCCATCCCCTACCACGACCGTGGCGATCAAAGAGGGGTTATCGAAAACGGCGCCGAACGCGTGAGCGATACTATAACCTAGCTCGCCGCCTTCATTGATGGATCCTGGGGTTTCCGGAGCGCAGTGTGAAGGGACGCCGCCCGGAAAGGAGAACTGTTTGAAGAGCTTCTTTAAGCCAGCCTCGTCTTCGCTGATATTTGGGTAAACCTCGCTATAAGTGCCCTCAAGATAATCGTTGGCGATCAAGAAGTTTCCGCCGTGTCCTGGGCCGCTAAGAAGGATCATATCAAGGTCATATCGTTTAATGACCCTATTACAATGAACATAAACGAAATTTTGCCCTGGCACGGTGCCCCAGTGGCCAACTATTTTCTTTTTGATGTCTTCGTTTGTAAGCGGCCTCTTCAATAATGGATCGTCAAGCAAATAAAGCTGAGCGGCGCTTAAATAATTCGCGGCCCGCCAGTAAGCGTCCATCTTTGCGAGCAAAGAATCGGTGATAGGTCCTTTTTCTTCAATTGTCTTTTCGTTTGGCATTAATCAATACCTCCGAGATAAGTATACCTTGAGCGGTAAAATCTTGCTTTTTCTATCTGAGAAAAGGGCCAAACGAAGCCATTTATTAATATTTGGAAACATTCTTAAAAATGTCGATATCGAAATTTTAACGCCGTTTTTGCAGGGTTATTTCTTTTCTGACTCTTCTAGGTCTTTTTGTTTATCGTAAGCCAAACGCTTTTCGTAACTATAGACGCAGCCGCAATAATTTTGATTATACAAACCGTATTTCAAGCGCAGTTCTTTGCCTAAAAGGATGCCGTTGGCCTTCTTGAAATCGCTGTAGAAATATTTGGTTCCACTATGCTCGGCTTCAAGCTTTTTGCCTATCTCGTTCATGACTTGGCTGTCTTTTTGCCTGGAGATGCTCATGACCGTGCAGAAATAAGAGAAACCATTTTTCTCGGCATAGTCATAAGCTTCCCTCATTCGCTTCTCGTAGCAAAGCTTGCATCTTCTCCCGCCTTCCGGATCGTCTTTGTAGGGAGCTAAAGATTTGTTGTAATTTTCGTTGTCATAAGGGGTGATTACCAAGCCTATTTTGTAGCCATAGTCTCTCTCAATAAACGTCAAAAGCTTTTTGAGCTCCTCTAAACGGCGGTAGTATTCGCTTGATGGGTAAATATTGCTGTTATTGAAATAGATGGTCACATCGAATTTTTTGGAAAGAAAAAGCAAGGGCCAGCAAGCGCAGGGCCCGCAGCAAGAATGAAGCAAAAGAGTTGGCCTATCCCCTTCTTTTATTTTGTCCATCGTCTTGAGCGATATCTTGTAATAATTGATTTTCGCTTGCTCTGCCATCTTACATTTGCCCAATGCTTGTGAGGTAGCGCTCCAAGATAATCATGGCGGCCCCTGAGTCGATATGGCGCTTCTGCTTTTTGCTGTTCTCGCCCGAATTGTGGAACATCGCTGCCGCTTCGACGGTGCTATTGCGCTCATCGACTTTATTGACCGGAATCGAGGGAAATTCCTCGTTCAATCTCGCGATGAAAGACTCGACAATCGGCGTCATTTCGCAGGGATCTCCGCTTGGAAAAAGCGGATAACCGATAACGAAATGCTCAACTTTTTCCCGTTCCAAGACTTTTTTGATGCCTTTTATGGCCTCTTCATATTCAGTTGCCTTAAAACGCAGATTCTCCAAAGGCGTGGAAAGAATCCCGCTCCGCGAGATCGCCATGCCCAATGAGCCTTTGCCTAAATCAAGCGCGAGGATATTCTTTTCCATCTTTATTTAAGAAGGGAAAGTAAATGCTCCCCATAAGAATTCTTCTTCATAGATTCGCCAGCTTTGGATAATTCATCCTTGCTGATCCACCCTTTTTCGTAAGCGATTTGCTCAATGTAAGCGACTGGCAAACCACCATCTTCTGCTTTCTTGATGCGCTCGCTGGCTTCCAAAAGGGAATTAAAAGTGCCGGCGTCAAACCACTCATCATCGCCTTCAAGAGTAGCAACTCTCACTCTATTCTCTTTTAAATAAAGGTTATTAAGATCGGTGATTTCGTATTCGCCTCTCCAGCTTGGCTTGACTTCCTTGGCTTTGCTCACGACATCGTTAGGATAGAAATATAGCCCCGTCACCGCGATATTGGATTTCGGGTTCTTCGGTTTTTCCTCGATCGAGAGAGCTCTATTATCCTTATCAAGTTCGACAACGCCAAATCTTTCAGGGTCATTCACCTTATATCCAAATAAGGAAGCTTCCCCATTTTTCGCGCGCTCACTGGCTTCCATGAGGCCTTTTTCCATATTTGGTCCATAGAAAAGATTGTCACCAAGAATAAGGGCGCATTCTTCATCTTTAATGAAATCTTCGCCAATCAAGAAAGCACTGACGATGCCAGTCGGGACTTCTTGAACGCCATAGGTGATACTCATTCCAAGTTTTGATCCATCCCCGAAAACCATCTTGAAGCGCTCAAGATCGCGGTTATTGGAAATGATCATCACGTCCTTGATGCCAGCCTGCATTAAAGTGGCAAGAGGATAATAGACCATCGGTTTATCGTAAAGCGGAATCAATAACTTGTTTGTCGATAGGGTAAGCGGATATAGGCGCGAGCCGTTTCCGCCTCCAAGAATAATACCTTTCATTTGTTTAACTCCCGTTAGATTTGAAGTGCCGCTATTGTACTACTTATCGAGAGTTAAAACACCGACAAGCTGGCGGCTAGAGAAGGAAAACAAAAGGAAGAAAATCACCAATAATGGTATCTCTTGCTCTCTTTGATGAAGAAAAACACTGTCATGGCCGTGGAACCGATTTCCGCGAATGGCCCAGCCGCCCAAATGCCGTCGAGGGCGAATAGGGGCGGGAAAACGAAAATGCAGACGAGTTCGAAGACAAATGTGCGGACAATTGAGATGATAGCCGAAACAAGACCGTTATTGAGTGCCGTGAAGAAGCTTGAGCCAAAGATCGAAAATCCAGCCGTAAGGAAAACAAAGGAATAAATATGAATTGAACGCGTCGCCATAGCTAAGAGCTCATCGTCGTGCCGGGCGAATGCTCTGCAGAAATAGGGACCAACTCCTTCTGCCAAAGCAAACATGCATAAGCCCATGATGCCAATGGTTATCAAAGAGCGCTTTAAGATGTTATGAAGCTCGTCGTGGTTCTGAGCGCCATATTGGTAGCCAACGAAAGGCGCTAAACCGAGAGCATAACCCATGAAGACGGCCATAAAGGCATATGATACATACATGATGATGCCATAAGCCGATACGCCTTTTGGACCTGCGTAAACAAGAAGCTGCGCGTTGTAGCACATCGAAACGACGCTCGAAGCTATATTCGATACAAATTCGCTTGAACCATTGGAAGAGGCTTTGCCTAAAGTAGTCCAATCGATTTTCGTTTTACCTAAATGAATGTGGATGTCCTTCTTAAAAATGAAATAGAAGATAGGAAGGACGCCGCCAATGAAATAACCAATGAGTGTGGCGATCGCTGCCCCTTCCACTTCCATATGGAGCAAAGCGACGAAAAGAGCGTCGAGAAGGATGTTGGCTATACCGGCCGCGGCCACAAAGGCGAATCCGGTCAACGGTTTCTCAGCCGTCGTGAAGAAAGACTGGAAGACGTTTTGAAGCATATACATCGGCACGCCTATCATGAGTATCCTGCCATACCGAATCGCAAAATCGACCGCTTCTTCGGCGTCAGAGGAAGATAGGCTTGCCATAAAACGCACGAATGGCTCGACCGAGAAATAACCAACGACCGCTAAAACGAGACCAATGGCAATTGAAGCATATACGACGAGCGCGAAGTCGCGATTAGCTTTCTCTTCGTTTTTCTCTCCTAACGATTTGCTGACGAGAGCACTGCCACCAGTGCCAAACATAAAACCGACGCTTCCGAGAACCATGCAGAATGGCCAAATGAGATTGACTCCACTGAAGGCGTTCGTACCGACGATATTCGAAAGGAAGATGCCATCCACCATGCTGTAAAAGGATGTGAAAACAACCATGCAGATAGGCGCGATGACAGCCAAAAATATCTTTTTGGAAGTGAGATGCTCCGATAACTTGACGCGGGCAAAAGCCATAAATAAACCTCCTAGCTAAGCGCACTTAGTGTCTTATCTAACAAAGGTAATTGCGACTACCTTTCCTCCGACAAACGTGTGATAGTCTATCACTACAAATATAAATATCAAGGATACGAAATCGGCGCAATAATTGGATGTTTTTTGAAAAACCTTACGAAACATTGATGAAATTTCATGCCTTTTTTGCGCGGTTAAATAAATGCGTTAGAGATACACCAACAAGTGATTTTATGAAGTAATTGAAACGTATTTCTAAGAGCCAAATAACGAAAATATCATCAGGTGGGTGTGAAGAAACTTTGCTGTTTCGCTAAATAAAAAGACGAACATTACGTCCGTCAATCTTTCCTTTTGGTGGAGCATAGCGGGATCGAACCGCCGACCTCCTCGTTGCGAACGAGGCGCTCTCCCAGCTGAGCTAATGCCCCAAATGCCTTTTTCGGCTCGCTTATTATAGCAACGAAAGAAGCGGTTACAATAAAAAGGGTAGATTATCATCGATTTCAAGTGGCAAGTTTCTTGAGCAATTGTAAAGAAAGGCTTTTTCTATCGATAAGGTCAAACTTTTTAAAGAATGTCTTTCGTCGTATCACGGAGATAGACAGTGTATATATTTCTTCATTTTTAAGCGTGATTCAGTGCATTTCTAATTTTTGAATAAATCTTATTTTCGCGGATTTTCCTTTACTTTTTGGTGAATTGTAAAGACCGCAAAAAATATGTTTAGACGCCATCGGAACTTTGAAATACAAGGCTTTTTCTTCCTTGGCGAGCCCTTAAAATCCAGGCCATGGAGAAAGTCATCGCAATCGTCGATTTGAAGAGTTTCTATGCCTCTTGCGAGTGTAGCGCAAGAGGATTGGACCCTTTTTCCGTGCCACTTGTCTGCGCTGATCCTTCACGCGGAGAGAGCAGCGTCGTCATGAGCGTGTCACCTTTCTTGAAGAGCAAGTACGGAGTCCCTAATGTGTGCCGAAAAAGGGACCTCCCTAAAGTGAAAGGTATGATTTTCGCTCAGCCCCGCATGTCTTTTTATTTGCAGATGTCTGCACGCGTGAATTCCATCTTCCTCGACTACATCGCAAGAGAGGATCTGCATGTCTATTCGGTTGACGAAAGCTTCCTCAATCTGACGCCTTATTTATCCTTATATAAAAGAGGGCCGAAGGATATCGTTAGGCGCATTCAAAAACGAATTCATGAAGAGCTCGGTTTAACAGCCACCTCAGGCATTGGTCCCAATATGTTTCTTGCTAAGCTCGCTTTGGATAACGAAGGCAAAAAGAAGACCCCTTATTTAGCCATCTGGAACGAAAAGGATGTGGAAAATAAGCTCTGGGGCATCAAAGACCTATCCGATATCTGGAGCATTGGCGATAGGACCGCCGCTCATCTAAAACGAATAGGGATTAGAAGCGTCAAAGATTTGGCTAACGCGCAATCCTCCCTCTTAGAGAAAGAATTCGGTGTCATCGGCGATCAGCTTCATGATTTGGCGAACGGCATCGACGAAAGCGATATCGAAAGCCTTTATGTCCCTAAAGAGACAAGCATATCTCTTGGCCAGACCTTGATGCGCGATTATTCCAAAAGCGAAGGACGATTGATCCTCAAGGAAATGTGCGACGATTTGCTCTATCGCTTGCGAAAAAGCGAGATGATGGCTAGCAAAGTGTCACTATTCGTCGGCTATTCCGCTGGATATGGAGGATTCTCGAAACAAATATCGCTGCCTTACCCAAGCGATGACTTCGATGATATTTATGAAGCCTTTTCTTCCCTTTACGAAAAAGGCGTGAATGAGCTTCCGATAAGAGGGATACACATGTCGCTTGGAAGATTACGCGACGGGGATTTCGAACAGACGAGTTTCTTCTTTGACGAAGAGGACCGAGAGGAAAAACGGGCACTATATCGCTCACTAGATTCGATAAAAGAGACCTTTGGCAAGAACAGCGTCCTGCGTTGCTCCTCGTTACTAGCCCATTCGACGGCGAAAAATAGACACGCGCAGATAGGAGGACACAAAGAATGAAAGATCGCGGCATGATGAAATGGCTATCCTATAAATCGTTATCGGAACAAGAACGATATCTTTCGGAAATGATGGATAAAAAAGAGGAGATCGATAAACCACTTTTATCCGAAGAGAAGGCGGAAGAGATCAATGAGATTCTCACCACTTACGCCGGAGAAGAGGTTTGCCTCTACTTTTATTTGCGTGGTCACGTCAAACAATCGCGAGGCGCCATCGATAGAATTGACCCAATTTACAGGGTTATAGAGATGAATGACATCCGCATTCGTTTCTCTGAAATCGTGGGTCTTGAAGAAATTTAAAAATTCACCAACAAAAATATAAATTTGCTATTTTATTAGGTGAGCACATTATTGTGCTTAAAGGGGGCGTTGCCGAGCCCCTAGATGAGTAACGCCCTCTTTTTAGAAAGAAAATGAACGAGCAAGAACTGGAAAAATCAATGCTGTCGCTTCGTGAAGGCAACGGAAACGCCTTGGCGGACATCTATTCGCTCACTTCGCGCGGCGTTTTCACTTTCGTCTTGCCTCTTCTTCACGATTACCAACTCGCAGAAGACGTCATGCAAGACACCTATGTTGCTTGCTATAACCATATTCATGACTATAAACCGGGCACAAGCGCCCGTAACTGGCTTTTGACAATCGCCAAAAACGCAGCCATCAGCATGCTGAAAAAGAAAAATAGGGAAATCTCCTACGATTTCAGCGAAGAGACCCATCCAGATGGAGTCTACTACTTAGGCGAAGTCGATACCCCCACCATCACTTTAGCGAACAAAATCCTTTCCGAAGAAGAATTCAATATCGTCATGATGTTTGCCATCGGTGACTACAAGCACAGAGAGATCGCCGAGTTCATGCACTTGCCTTTAGGGACGGTGACCTGGAAATACAACAACGCCATCAAGAAAATAAAGAAAGCTTTGGAGGAAGAGGATCGCAGGTATGAAAGAAAGCGCCTCAAAGAAGCCAACCAAGAAAACTGAGCACGATGAGAAGGAAATCCTTCTTGCCTTAAAACGCGAAGCGCCTCTTTTCATCAAAGAAGATTTCGCCCCTATCGAAGCAGAGACCCTCAAAAAAGAAGAATTCCTCGAAGACGCGAACTTCTTGAAAATAAAGCTTCACTCAGAAAGCGAAAGCATTATCCCAAACGTAAAAAACGATGTGCTTAAAGCGACGAAAGCGGAAAGCCCTTTTGGTTGCTGGATGAGAAAAAATAAACCGGTCGTTGCTTCAATCGGAGCCAGTTTTGCAGTGGTTTTGGCTTCTACTTCCGCTTTATTGGCCACTAAACCATGGGAGAAAAACGATGAGGGAGCCCTCGTTCTTTTATCCATCACCCCCTCAAGCGGAGCAGCCAAAAACGATACATCGAACCCTTATTTCCTTTCCTATTCTTTCCAGGTTGAGAAAGATGGAAAGGTAAATCCCTCTAGCCTAAAAGCCAACAATTACAGCGCCTCTTTGGTGAAGAGATCATCATGCTTCCGCTCCCTCAATTACAATTACGAGAGCGATGTGACTTTTGCTACGAGCCTTCTAAAACCCGCTTTCATGATGGGGTATCTAGAAGAGGGCAGCGAAGATGAGCCGAATAAACTTCAGATTACCTATTTTGCCCCAACCAGTAACAACGTCGAAAAGAAGAAAGCTGAATATGAGTTAGCCTTCAATAAGGCACTCAAAAGAGCGGAAAAGGGATTAGGAGTCTACGCCAGCCTTAATTTCGTCGATGGGTGCGAAGGGCTTGATTTAACGAGATTCAATAAACTTGAGACAAGCAAAAAGCGCCAGGTCATCGATGCTTTTTCCTCTTTCAAAACGGTTTCCGGAAAGTCATTACTGAGTCTCGATAATTACCTAAGCATGGATGAAACCACTTTGAATTCGCTTTCTTCCACCATTTTTTCCACGAAAGAGGCGAAACTCTCGCCTCTAGCTTTGGACGCTTTGCTCCATGGCACCGCTTCTGCCTACTATTCTGCGTTCGATGAAAGCCACACTGATAATTCATCTCTAATCAATGAGAAGAAAAAGCAAATCGTCAATGATGTCGACTCGTTGAACGATGTTGATGAAAATCTGAAATCCGAAATGAAGGAAATGCTCTGGAAAGATGCCTATTACCTTATCGAACTGACGGAGGAAGAGGAAAAAGCGCTCGCTAGTCCGTTCTATTCTTCTTATAAAGAAATCCGCAGCCTTATCAACGATAATTTGACCAAGGAAAGCTATCTGACGCTCCTAGAAGAAGAAAAAGACATCGCCGAGAGCGATGTCACATTCCTTGATTTTGCGCCTTCTATCCAGGGAGCCGTCTTGGCCGATTCTGGCGATCACGCCCCAAATAGCGATCTCTCTACCGCTTCAGAAGGCGGAATCATTGATAATTAGAAAGCCCAGGTTCCGTTTTCGAAGATCTTGACCTCTTCGCCATTATCTTTCGTGCCAATGATCGATAAATCGGCGGTCCCGATCATGAAATCGACGTGCGAAAGAGAACGATTGATCCCGAAAGAGAGAATCTCGTCGGAACTGTATTTTTGATAGTCTGGGTAAAGAGACGGGAAGCCACGCCCGATCGCCAAGTGGCAGCAGGCGTTTTCATCATAAAGCGTATTGAAGAAAAGGAGCCCTGTCTGATTGATTGGAGAGGAGAATGGCACCAAAGCGGCCTCTCCTAAATAAGAAGCGCCTTCATCAAGCGTCAAAATGCTCTTCAAGACCTCTTCGCCTTTTTTGGCGTGGCACTCCACGACCTTTCCTTTGTGGAAGACGAAATAGAAATCTTCAATGACCTGACCGTTATAGACAAGGGGCTTCGCGGAGTGGACGACGCCTTCCGCTTCGCCTTTCATTGGGGAGGTGAAGCATTCTTCGCTTGGGATATTCGGCTGATAGACGGTGCCATCAGGGGCGAGCTCTCCGCCACCGAGGAAAATCACGCCAGGAATGAGGCCAATCGTCAAATCGGTGCCGTTTTTGCTGAGATAATGAAGTTTCCGCAGATGCATATCGTTGAGGGTTTTGCAGCGATTTTTCAAATCAATTTCGTGCTTTGCCCAATTCTCTTCGCCTTTGCCATCACTTGCTCTAGAGGTATACAAGATAGCCTCCCACAGTTTTTCATAAGCTTCTTCATCGCTTAATGAAGGGAAGACTTTCTTGGCCCAATTGACGCTTGGGCAGCCAGCGATGCACCACTGATATTTGCCTTCTCTTTCCTCGATGAGTTTTTGAGCGCCTTTGTATCTTAAAGCGCGGACTTCGGCCATTTTTTTGGCATCCACGCCCTTTAAGCCATCAGGATCTTCGGCATCAAGCCAAATAAGGACAGGCAAATCCTCAGTCTGGAATTTTTGGAAGCCATAGTCATATGCGGTGAGCCTTCCAAGATCTTCGGCGGTGCCATAAGCGTAATTCACCTTATCGAGCGCTTGACTTCTCCATTCCATGCAAACCCTCTTCGCACCAGCCTTATAGCATTCCTCAGCGACGAGAGCGGCGAACTTCTCTTGATCAGGCGTTGTCCTGATTAAAACGTATTGGCCTTTTTTCACGGCCGCGCCTACATTTGCAATCAATTCGGCGTATCTTTTGATTAAACTTTCATCCATAATTCTAACCTCGGGATATACTATATCCCTAAAGGCGAGCAATCTCGAAGGGGAAAGAAAACATGAATGAGCAAAATAAGGCGAAATTGAATAAATTCTGGGGAATATGGAACTTTTTGGAGTCCGTCATCCTCCTTGCGTCTGGCATTTTGGCCATCGTCGTGGCTTTCCTAAGCGGCGATAACGAAGCCCTCAGCAACATGAATATGGAATCGATTGTCGCTTATGTGGCGAGCGCCTTCGTTTTACTCGACGGAATTCTCCGCATCGTCATGAGCTTCGTTCATTACCGCGGGCCTAAAAATACCGATGAATCCGGGATGTTGGTAGGAGGATTCGAGCTTACGATCGGAATCGTCATGGTGCTGCTTGAAGTTCACTTTTATCTCCTTACGAATCAGCACGTTTTCACCTATTTCATCGCCAATTTCATCGCCAGCTTATTGATTGTCATCGGCTTGCTTCTCATCATCTTTTCCATCGTCACCATCGCCAAAAAATACGGTGGTCTCTTCATGCCGATTCTTGAGATTATGTTCTCCGCGATATTGGTCGGCGTCGGCGTAACGATTTTCATCCTTTATTACCGTCAAAATAACACGAATATCGTCCTTATTCTCACCGGTTCGATTTTATGCATCGCCTCTATCGCCCAGATGATTATCACCATCATCACCCTCAAAAAAGCCAAAAAAGAAGACAAAGATTGCACTCAATCAATCATCATTGAGCATCAAGATTATTCGACTCGCCCCTATCAAAACGCGAAGGAAGTCTATGTCGATATGACCGACGCTCCGAGCAAAGACAAAAAGGACGATACGAAGCTAATCGACTCTTCCAAGACGATTGAGCAAATCGAAGGCCCTAAAGAATAACAACAAATATTCAACTTCTGTTCAAAAATGCCGTTTTTGTTTGTCCTATATTGTTAATAGCAATATAGTATTTGGGCATTTGGAGGATTTATTTCTATGTTAAAGCGCGGAAGCATCAGCTGGCTTATCTGGAACCTCGTTGAATCTGTGATCCTTATCGCAGGCGGGGTTATGTGCATCGTTTTCTGCAACAATACCGATTTCCAAAAGACAGCCTTATTGATCGTGGGCATTTTGGTTGCCGTCGACGCGGCTTTGAGACTTACTCTTGGGGTCATTGACGTCATTCGTATCGGCGATCATGCCGTCATGAGAACGGATTACGTTGAGGCCGCCACCGGTTCTTTGGAACTTGCCTTGGGCATCATTCTCATTCTTTCTTACACCGAATCGGCAAGCCTTGAAGTCGTCTTTAAATTCGTTGGCTTATTCATCGGTATCTTCTTGATTACCATTGGAGCCGTCGCCGTTGTTTACGCGATTGTTTATATCGTGAAGAAGATGAACCTTCTCATCGCCAACATCTTCTCGATCATCGGTGCTGTCTTAGTCATCGCTCTTGGCGTCATGGCCATCGTCTACCTCACCAAACAAGATACGATCATGCTCATCTTCTTGATCATCTTGGGCTTGGTGCTCATCGGAAGCGGCGTTGCTTTGGGTGTGTTAACTATCACAATTGGCAATAAGCTCAAAAAAGCGAAAAACGTTATCCAAGACGTCAAAGACACCATCGCCGAAAATGTCAAACCAGCCGATGTCATTGATGCCGAACCAGAAACCGAAAACAAAGACTAATCGATAAATAGACAATTGAAAAAACCAAGGCGCGTCCTTGGTTTTTTGTTTCTTTCTCTTATAATTTCACGCTTTCGATGATGCCGTCTTTCACTATGACTGGCGAAGGCTCGCCACCAATCAACGGGCGCATATAAGAACGGAAGGAGTCGCTCATGCGGGTGTGATCGACGATATATTCGGGAGGGATGAGTTTGACGCTATTGGCGACACCGCTTACGGGCGTTAATTCGTAATGTGCACGATATGGAGAAGAGGAATCGCGGACGATGGAAACCATCATCTTCGTTTTTCCTTTTAAGGCCGAAGTAACGGCGAAGGCTCCGACTTCATATGCTTCTTTTTGGTCTACGCCACTCACTAAAAGAGGTGCGCAGCGGGTAGGGATAGAAAGAGCGATTGAGCGCACGCTTAAGCCGGTATCGGCTTTGGTATTTTTCGCTAATTCGATGGTCGCACCATCAAGTATTTGGTGGCCGAAACCGTCAATCGCAGCGGAATTGGTTCTAGGTATTTCAACGCCTTCAGAAACCACGCATACGCAGTATCCTTTCTGTTTGTGCGCCTTTTTTATTTCCTCTAAATAGGTTTTATAATCGAAATGGTTTTCCCTGAAGTAGATATAGTCTGGGCGATACGGCTCTTCCAGCAAATCAACGCAGGCGGCGTTCCACCCCGAATCTCTTCCCATGACTTCAATTAAAACAACCTTGCCGTTTCGGTAACAGGAAGCATCGATGATTATCGATTTGACGGCATTTATAACGTATTTCGCCGAGCTGCCGAATCCAGGGGTATGGTCAGTATTCACAAGATCGTTATCCATGGTTTTTGGGACCCCGATGACGCGAATATCTTCACCTTTTGAGGCGAAATAATTGCCGAGTTTGTCGCAGGTATCCATCGAATCGTTCCCGCCGTTCACGAAAACGTAACCGATATTGTGTTTCTTGAGGGTCGCTAGAATCTTTTCTTCTTCCCCCGCTACAAGTTTATGACGGCTAGAGCCTATCGCCGCACCTGGGGTTTGGCGCAATAAAGAAAGTTTGCTAGCCTCAATATCCGTTAAATCTATGAGGTCGTCATTTAAAAGACCTTCAACGCCATAATGTGAGCCATAGATTCGATCTATTTCCTCAACGTGCTTCTTCCCTTCCTCTATCGCCCCAAACAAAGAGCAATTGATGACGGAAGTAGGGCCTCCGCTCTGCAAATAAACCATCGATTTTTTCATAATTAATCATTCTCGGTAAAACAGCGTAATAATTTCACAGCTTGGTCAGGAAAGCAAACGCTAGCTAAGAAAACGCGTCGCGAATTCTGCGATTAGTTCATGTTAGATATGTGAAATCGATATTGACCAAAAAATTCTGCCTTTCTATACTATGTTAGCTTATGGCTAACAGGAGACAGTTATGAACTTTGGAGAAAAATTAAAGCAATTGAGAATAAGCAAAGATATAAGCCTTCGACGTTTGGCCGAAGTCATTGGCGTTTCCGCCCCGTATCTAAGCGACGTTGAAAGAGGACGCAGAAATCCATTGTCCGCCGAATATATAGAACTTGTCGCAGACACCCTTAAATTAAGCCCAGGGGAGAAAACCGCTTTATTCGATGCTGCAGCAGAATTTAGAGGTGATGCCGTCGCTCCAGATGTGATTCTTTATGCGAGCAAACATAAAACGATATCGGTTGCGTTAAGAAAGGCAAGGGACATGAAACTTGGCGATGAGGAATGGCTAAAAATAATCGAAGATATGGAGAAACAGCGCAAATGAATTTAACTTACGAAAGCAGAGACACCAAATACGTTTATACAAAATTAGAGTTGGAGAGCATGGCTGATAAAATTAACGCTCAATTCTTCCCGGAGCGTTTAGAAAGAGCCCTGCCTCTGGATCCATACCTGCTGCTCGATAAACTCGGTGTTGAATACGAATGGGAGAAGATCTCTCCAAAACTGGAGATATATGCTATGACCTTTTTCGAAGATGGCACCTGGTACATTTGGAAAGATTCGCCAGGCGAATCAACAAAAACGCCTTCTTTGGCGTGTTTCAAAAAAGGGACGGTAGTTGTGAATGAAAATTTACTTGAGGCCAAAAAATACAAGGGGACAGAGATATTTGCGGTAACCCATGAGGCGTGTCACATAATCAAAGATGCACTATTCTTTCAAAAAAATTCTTCGGAAATAATCTCTGTTTGTTTCGAAAACGATAGGAAGGATGCCTACTGGGTTGATGGAAAACCGACGATTGAAATGATTGAAAGACAGAACGACTATCTAACCGCTTGTGTAATTATGCCGAAAAAGCCAATAGCATCGGAATTTTTCAAAGCGATTAGATGGAAAAGCATCCCAAAAGAGCCAATAAAATTGGAGAAATATATGAACGCTGGTATAAGCAAAGTAGCCAAAGTTTTCGGCGTTAATTTTAATGCCGCCAAATATAGGCTTCAGGATATTGGCGTCATCTTAAGACAAGATAATTAGAAGGGGGGACAACAAACAAAACTCAAAGCAAAGAGAAACTCATACTTACAAAAAAGATTGCTCGCCCGGGAACAAAAAGCGAAACGCGCTTCCAACACGTTTCGCCAGCCTAAGCAGATGTAGCATCTACAAACGCTCGATTATGTTATATCTCAAAAAAGGCGCCGGTCAATTAAACAGGAGAAAAATAATGAAAAATAACTATTGTGTTAAAGAAGCCTTCAAAGATATTTTTGGAACATGGGTTCTAGAGAATCAACGATTCGATGGTTTTTTCGACATGCCAGTCATCGGCAACCACGATGATATAACATCAATCGACTATTTAGCCCTTTATTCCGATCAATCCGAATATTGCAAAACAGAAAATACTGCTGTTTGTTTTTACGAATACGATCACATTTTCGACGGTATTCACGGCCTCTATAATTCCATAATTTACGAGAACGAAGCAAAACTTGTTAAATTTAGAGAGCGTTTCGCTCACGCTAAATGGATTATAGCTCCTGATTACTCGCTTTTCGGCGATTTCCCAAACGCTTTGCAAATAAATAATGTCTATCGTTCAAGGTTTTGCGCAGTATGGTTAAAAAATAATACAAGCGCAAAAATCATTCCAAATGTCAGATGGTCAGAGTCGTTTAGTTACAACTACTCTTTTGACGGGATTGAGAAGGGGTCCAATGTGTCTGTTGGCTTCATGGGGTTACAGCGCAAAAAGGAGAACTTGCGGATGTTTATGGATGGTTTTGAAAAAATGATAGATACGATAATGCCGAAATCCATTCTAATTTACGGATTTGTAAACGAGTCAAACGCTAATACGCTTTTCGCCCACGCAATAGAACGTGGCGTCAAGATCGTAATACCTCATGCGAAAATTGATCGTTATAAAAAGGAGGGCGCAATTTATGGGGTCAGGTAGTGTGTTCAATAGCGCTCTTTCCACAAGAGGAGGTCGAAAAAACATAATTTCAAATTTTGATATTCGTGAAAATGATTGCCTTGCCGAAGACATAATTAATGAAATGATCGCAAAAGGAATCAAATTCACCAAGGAAATGCTAGTCTTCGCCGCAAGGTTGGATAACGGACGAATAATATTTCTTGAAAGAGGGAACGATTATAGCGGCCTTGAACATATCAAAAATAGACACGCCAGCCATTTCTCGCAAGCGTTTGGTGTAAAAGAAAAAGAACTTGGAACATTTTTGTATGACGTCATTAAAAACGGCGAATTGGTTACGTCGTTCAGGAATGACACAAACGGCCGGGAAGGCTATAGGAGTGTCTATTATTGGAAGGGCGACTACGTGGTCATATATGCGATTTCAGCAAACGGCTACATAACGACGGCAATGCCGAGCCGTCGAGAATACTTCACGTCAGGAGGAAATATAAAATGAAAAAAATAATAATTATTCAACTAGATTGCCAATTAGGGCCAATAGTTGGTGCTTCAATCGATGATAATGGTCGCGAAATGACAGGAATACCTGTTATTGATCACGACAAAAAAGCACAGCTACTAATAGACCAAATTCATGCTTTGTGGCTGTCTTTATTTAAAAACGTGGAGTTCACAAATGAAAATCCGGCTGGTTTTGAATTCGATGATCAGCGTGAAAAAGAACTTGCGCCAAAACTCCTCTATCTAGTCGCCGAATTAGTGAATCGTCTCAGAGAGATTAACGACGGCTCTTTTGATGTAGAAGACTGGGCTAGTCCTATGCTAACGGAAACAATCAGAACAAAAACGGCGTAAATCACGGTTTGGCTCTTCAATACGCATTCAAACAAAAATTAATGAGCCAATTCTTTCGCACCCGTAAGTGACAAAAATCTTGGCAATTTCTCACACCAATCGCAGAAAACGTGCCATTCCTTGAGTTTGTGATGACGGCGCTGGATATACATGGTCTTAAGCTGCTGGTAGTTGGTGACCATCGTAGCTCCTAAGCAGAAGCCCTCTGGCAAGGAAGCCACAAGGACGCGCCACTTGGCTTTGAGTTCGTCTTTGTGCTCGTCATCTTGCGGGATGGCGTTATATTCATCGATGAGCTCTTCCATTCTTTTGAGAATCAAAGGATCGGTTTCGCTGACGCACTGAGCCCCCACATCGAATTTAAGGAGGCAGTGCATCGTCGATTCGCTGCTCACGAAATCGAACCAATGGTAACGCTGAGCCTCTTTCCACCAATATAAAGGCGCGATGACGTCTAATTGGACCGTAATGCCTTTGAGGAAATTGTCATGTCCGAGCCCGTTTTGGCAGGTTCCGAGTTTGCTTGCGCGCAAAAAGTCCTTTTCGTTGGCTTCGCTCGTGTCGAGTTTCACCCTCATGGGGTTGCCGCTCGCTTTGACGGCTCTCTCTAAGCCGTAAACGTATTCATTTCCTACGTAAAAGTCCATTTTTTGTTGCCTCCAATAAGTTTTCAAGTAATGCAAGACGCGTTAGTAGTCCCACTCCGCCAGGTACCGGCGTTTGTAGCTTGACGGGTAAGCCAGGAACGAAATCGCCGTGCAATTTGCCGTTCTCGTCGCGGTTGATCCCTACATCGACTAACACCGCCTCGGGCTTAAACTCATAACTAGAGTCGATATAGCCCAATTTGCCAATGGCTGAAACCACCAAATCGGCGTGCTTTAGATAGAAGCGGCGATCAATATCGCTTGTTTTGCTGTGGAGAACGGTCACATTGCAGTTAAGGGAAGTCAATAATTTGGCCATCGGCATGCCAACGATTTGGCTTCGCCCCAAAACTACCGCGTTTTTGCCGCTGAATGAGAAATCTTCAGCCTTTAAATAGTTGACGATGCCTTTTGGTGTACACGGAATATATTCGCTTCCCGGCGTGAAGCCGTCGACGTCTTTGCTTGGCGCGATCGTATCGTTTATCGCCTTCGTCGATATGTGTTTAGGGACCGGTAACTGAACGAGTATCCCATCGATTTCATCATCAGCGTTCTTTTCTTTTATTAAGGAAAGGAGCTCGCTTTCGCTTGTTTCTTCATCCAAAACGATGGTATCGGAGAGAAAGCCAACTTCGGCGGCATCTTTGCTTTTTCCGCGCACATAGGCTTCGCTTGCCGCGTCATTCCCCACGCGGATTATGCATAAATGCGGCGTTTTCGAAAGAGAAAGGAGCTCTTCTTTGAGCTCTTCTTTTCGCTTTGCTACGTATTCTTTGACTGTCATAAGATTTATCCCCAAATCTAGCACAATCCCCTATTCTCTTCACTTAAGATTCTTCATTTTCGCAAAATAAAAAGCCATGATCGCTCATGACTCGCTGGATGGTACTTACTCTTAGAAAAGTGGCAAGACCATGATCGCGGCAGCGGACTCGCTTGAGCTCTCGGAGCTACCGCCATTGCCTAAGACCACAATCAATAAGGCCATGAAGATGAAGAGGACGCCGAAACCGAAAGTGAGCCAGCTCACGATTTTCTCGCTGCCTCTTTCCTTGGTTTTCGCGAAGACGTTGAGTCCTCCACCGGTAATCGCGCCAGAAGCACCTTCGCTCTTCCCACCTTGCAGCAAGCTCAAAATAATCACAATGAGTGAGACTATTATGAATATGATGTCATACCATTGAAGCATCGAAAGTAACCTCGCGTTTTTTGCGCCCAATAACTTTAATCTAATCGCTACTATTACGCAACTTGTATTTTGCCCCACCTAAAGGTGATATCGGCCTCTCGCTTTTCTCTTGATAGATAAGGTGCCGCTCATTTTTTCTTTCGCTTGGAGAAGAGAGGTCTTGCATCCTCGATCTTCGCTAAACGGGAGGCGAAAATAATGTTCAAAATCAAGAAGATGAGCATGAAGACCACGGTGACGGCAAAAGATAGGCTTGGATTGATATTGCCAGCGCCGAAGAAATCGATGCGGTAGCCAAAGCTCGTTTCGATAAGCGAAATCACCGAGGAAGGCGTCTCACCGGCTGGCAAAATCGAAGCATTTTCCGTCAAAAACGCCTCTAAATTGGCTAACGGCGCCGAAAGGAAAGCAAAACGCGTGAGGGCGCATGGATAAGTGAGCGGAAAGACCGCGCAGACATACTGAATCGGTTTCGGTAGCATCGAAATCGGCATATAGGCACCCATCAAGAAGCCAGCGCCCGCCGAGAAAACGGCGATTATGGAGGCCAAAACGCCTTCGGTTTTGATGAATAAGCAAACGAAAGTCGTGATCAAAGTCGATAACAAAACCGAGAAGAGCATGATACCGAGGATCAAGAAGAAGTCCTTGAAGCCGATCATGAATTCCCCGTAAGCCCCAATCGTGATCAAACAAATGATGAATACGGCCAAAGAGAGAAGCGCCGTGATGATGAAATTATAAAGGAAATAAGAGGCAATGAGGACATTTCGATTGATTGGCGAGGCCACGAAATCGCGGTTAATGCCATTTTCCTTATCTTCGACGATAAGCGAATTTACCTGCAGCGATATCGTGATAATGGATATCGCAAGTAATCCCGACATCATCCAGTTATCCACAATTGAGCTCACGTGATAAAGGAGGCCAGAGTCAAATGAAGCTTGGCCGAATCTCTTGCTGAGCTCATTTTGGATGGTAGATATCTCCAAATCGCGAAGGAAGAGGATATAGACCACAAGAATCACAACCGGAACCATAAGGGTATACATCATGCGGATGTGATTAGCGAAAATCATCTTGAGATGACGTTTGGTGAGAGTCATCAAAACATTGAGATTCCTGGATTTGAATTCGAATTCAGGGATGGTGCGCTCGGCGTTATTTTTCTTCATTTTCAAAACCCTCCCCTCCGGTCACAGAAAGGAAAACATCGTCCATCGTGCCTTTCTTGATTTCGCAGTCGGTGATTAATTCGTCGTAATTCTTCAAAAGCGTTTTGGCGTCTGAGGTGTCCGCGATTTCAATGCGGTAAATGTGTTTTTCCGCCTCATAGAAGAACTTATAGCCGTCTTCATTCAGCTTGTTTTCAAGCTCCGGCAACTTATGCGAATAAACAATCAAATAATCATGGCTATAAGCGTTCTTTAACTCATTTGGAGTGCCTTCTGCAATGATTTTGCCATGATTCATGATAACGACATAGGTCGCTAAGTCTGATTCCTCAAGATAATGGGTGGTAAGGAAAACGGTCATTCCGGTTTCCTTGCGCACCTTGTCGATAAGTTCCCAAACGATTTGCCTCGTTTTGGGGTCTAAGCCCGTCGTTGGTTCATCGAGAATCAGAAATTTCGGGGCGTGAACAATCGCTCTAGCGATGTCGACCCTTCTCCTTTGCCCGCCAGAAAGAGTTCCAACTTTTTGATTGAGGATAGGCCCCAAATCAAGAAGTCGAATAATATCATTGAGTTTCTGCTCAGCCACTTTCTTTGGCATTGAATAAAAGGAAGTTCTGATTTTAAGGTTATCGTAAACGGTCAACATGCTGTCTAGGACCGAATTCTGGAAAACGACGCCGATGAGGTTTTTGATGGCTAAGCGGTCATGGTCGAGGTCATAGCCTTCCACGCTGACACTGCCATCCGTTTTCTCAAGAATCGAGCAAATGATATTGATCGTCGTCGATTTGCCAGCCCCGTTTACGCCTAAAAAAGCGAACAAAGAGCCTCTTTTGACCTTAAAAGAAATGTGGTCAACCGCCACTTTGCCGTTTGAATAGACCTTCACGAGGTCTTCGACGTCCAAAGCGACGTCTTCGTCTTTCAGTATTTTTTTATTTTCCATCGTCCTTACCCCGCACATTCCGTGTGACTTTGACCCAACCTTTTTTCTTCTTAGGCGGAGCCATCATCGAGAATCCATAAACGATTAGATACAAAGGGAAGAGAAATACCATGGGGATGAGCTCTTTTTTGCTCTTCGCGCCGAATTTATCGTATTCCTTCAAGGCGAAGATCAGAACCTGAACGACCCCGAAGACAAAATAAAGGGCGGCAATGACCCCAACAAATGACCAAACAGTATTCCAAAGCACGGTCGAGAAATAGGCCTCGTCAAACATCCTGAGTTCAAAGGCCCCATTCATCGCAAAACCGGCGAAGAGGAAGAAATAAAGGTAATAGGCGAATATCCACGCGAACATCGGCCCGCCGATGAAAATCCAAATATAGGTGAAGAATGTCTCTAGCAAGGAGAAATTGCCCGTCTTGAAGAAAAGCGGAAGCATTTTGCGCGTCTTGGTTTTGAAAAGGATTTTATTCCCTTTGGCAATGCGCGCGTTGCGCCCAGCGGTGACGGCTCCGCTTGAAGGCATATCTTCATAAACCACGGCTTCTTCAACCATATGGCCTTTTCTACCTTCCATAATGCGGTTGAAGCAGAATTCGGTATCATCGCTGATGGTGTGGCAATCGTATCCGCCAGTCTCTAATAGCATTCTGCGTGACATCATGGCCCCGGCCCCATTGACGTGGGCGCTTAAATGAAGGACTTCTTTGCCTCTTCCACCGAAACGGGAATCGAAGGCATAAAAATAGGCGCAGGCTTTCGTGAAGAAATTCTGTGTGCCGTTGAGTCCGCCTTCATAGGGGCGAGCAAAATCAACGCCTGACTGATATGCATCGTTCATCAAAGAAGAGAAATCGTATTTAATGTGGTTATCAGCATCAAGATGGATTATGAGCTCAGCCGTCGGGTCATTCTTGAGGATATAGTCAACCCCGTAAGCGAGAGGATAGGCAGCCATATGATGGGCTGGATCAGGATCATCGAGCTTCAAAACGATGGCACCAGCCTTTTTCGCGAGCTCATAGGTATCGTCTTTGCAGTTATTCGCGACAACATAAACATCGAATAGCTCTCGCGGATATTTTTGATTGGCGAGAAGATGCTCTACCGTCGAATAAATGACATCCGCTTCATTGCAAGCTGGAATAAGATAAGCGATGCGCGCTTTTTTATCAGATTTCGGATAAGTGATCTTTTTATGAAAAAGAGCAGCGAAAACTTCGACTAGTTGGAGAAGAAGCAGCAAACCAAAAAAAGCAATCGCGACATAGTTCACGATGCTCAGGATGCGATAAAGAATTTCGTACCACATAAATCTAGTGGATATATTAATACCTTATCTTTGCATTTCCTAGTTCATCGAGAGGCAAAAAAGGCATGCAAAACGCCGATACTTATACACAAATGCGCGATTTGTTGAAAAGAGGGTCACCGATCACTTAGATGAGAGGTAGTCAAACCATTCATCTAGTGTAAATTTCGCGTTCCAATCCATGGTCAAAAAAGTCGAAAGATAATCAGATAAATAGGGCCGGTCTTTCTCTGCGTCGAAAACTTCTTTTGGCCAGTTGTCTTTCAAAAGCCAAAGCGTGAATGTCCACATAACTTTTTCCTTATCGGACAGTTCATTGGAAGATTCGAAACTTTTGTGATGGTACTTCTTGACGATGTTGTTTTCGTACTTTTCGCCAACATCAATTTTCATTTCACCGATCCTCCATCAGCTTATTTTAACCGGTTTCAAACAAAATCAATAAAATCGAATTTTCCTATCTCTTCTGTCGTGTGCTTTGGTGGTCGCAGGGTCTTCACGATTACCAAAAGAGTATGCAAAACGCCGATGTTTGTACGCAAATGAGCGATTTACTGAAAAGGCGGTCGCTGATTACTTAGATGAGAGGTAATTAGCCCATTCATCAAGCGTGAATTTCGTACTCCAATCCATGGTCAAAAAAGTCGAAAGATAACTAGACAAATAAAACCGGTCCGCCTTCGTGTCAAAGACTACTTTTGGCCAATTATCTTTCAATAGCCAAAGCGTGAATGTCCACATCACTTTTTCCTTATCGGACAATTCGGTGGAGGACTTGAAGCTGTTGTGATGGAACTTCTTAACGATGTTATTTTCGTACTTTTCAGCGATGTTAATTTTCATTTTTCATTCTCCTAATAATCTTATCTTAATCCGCTTCAAGCGAAAGCCCGGCAAATTGGAATTCTCTATTTTTTCTATCACGTATTTCGGCGACTGCAGAAGAATTTCTTGCTCGTCAGGGTTTGATGATATGTCTTCGATTGGGAGGGCGTGATATCCCTTTGGAATGCTGATTTCAAATATAATCCCGACACAGTCGTGTTCGCTTGTTCTTGCGGCCAATGAAGCTCTTCTTAGCGTTCTGCTCGTCGAACATATGACGGAACCAACGATAGGTGTATTTGATATGTATTTTGCCAAAAATTCCCTAAGATAAACGCCCAGCGAGACCTTTATCCCTCGGTAAACTGTGACATCGCTCCTCATCCTGTGGCTTCTTATTGCCTTTACAATTTTGTTTTTAACTTCTTCTTGTTCCTTAGACATTACTCCACTTCTTATTGCTTTATTCAGTGATATACCAAAATAAGAATCCGTATAAAGCTTAACGCAACGTATTTCATCATTAGACAGCGTGGTTCTTAGTTCTTCACTAGTGCAGTGCTCAGAAATAACAAAGTTTTCGTCTTTTTTGCAATATTGGCCGCTTTTACTTCCATACCCTTTAGGTATATAGCATTGATATTTCCCTCCGCCGCCTATTTTTTTATCATCCATGGGGAACTCCTTTCTTTTTTCAACGAGCGATTATATTTAGAAAAAATGCTGTCTCCAAAAATACGAAATAAGGCGAAAATATCGTTTATAAAATATTTAATTTTCCGCTATGCTAGATTGCAGTTATGTTTCTACATATTTATGGTGTATGCTATTTATGCAATCAAAGATTTTGCGTTTATGGCAGGAGAGTACTAATGAGAAAAATAAAATATCCAGAAATCGGAAAAAGAATCGCTAACGCGAGAAAGAAAGCAGGAAAAACCCAAAAGGAGGTTAGAGAAGATCTTGGTGATGCTACCCTTTCAATGATAAGCGATTGGGAAAATGGTTATGCCTTTCCATCAGTAGAATATCTCAAGAAAATTTCCGAATTATACAAAGTCTCCATTGATTATCTTGTAAAGGGAGATGAGCGGCATGATAGTCTGAAGAAAACGATAACAGTAAAAGATACAATACAAGCCGTTTTGTGGTTAATAACCAATTGCAACTTCAACTGGCACATCGAAAACAAAGACCATAAATACTATCAGTTCGGGGTAGACGAGAAACCGTATAAATTTCGACTATCAACTCATAACTCTAAGCTTCTCGAGTTCTTTGCAACCTATTTGAGGCTGAAGGACAATAGAGACATCATGACTGAAAACGCTTTTAATGAGAGCTTATATTCCTTACTGAATAAATTTAGCAACACAGACTTTACGAGTGACGATGATGAGCGTAGATCCTAATAGAATTAATTGCATTTTCCTGAAGCTACAAATTTTCGTGCTTTATTGGCATGCACACTAAATAATCGGCGAAGAGGCAGTTTTAGTCATTACTCTAAGCGATATTTAGCTTAGTATCGTAAGATTTCGTCTAACGTCAGAATTTTCTCTTTTTCGTAATCACTATATTCATTTTTGCGGTCAAGCAGCACCGCTTCAACTCCGGCATTAAAGGCTGTAACAGGGTCTTGAAGAGAATCGCCGATATACAAAATCCGATTTTTCGTGACGTTTTTGTAGGGGATAATCGCATCAAGGATAGGATCAGCGTATGGTTTCGGTCTTCTATTTGGGGAAGCACCAATAACGCTATCGAAGCATGAGGATACCGAATAGTGTTCTAATACAAGCTTGATGTGTTTTGCTGAGTTGCCGCTTACGATAGCGAGTTTCTTGCCACGTCGATAAAGTTCTTTTATCACCGGGATCGCATCATCATAAACGACAATCTTGTCGAGATTCCTTGGCTCGTCGATCGCCACATCAATCGTCGAGATAACTTTTCTTGTTTGTTCAGGAGAAAGGTTGCGTCTTGCGCATGAATCAACCAGCGCCTCATGCATGAAGATGGCGGCATCTTCCGCGGTGACCTTCTCGCCGACCGTCGCAAAACCCTCTTGATATACGCCAATCAAAGACGGGTAACTATCAACAAGCGTCCCATCGAAATCGAATAAATAAACATCGTATTCCTTCATTTGCTTAACCCTGCCTTTGCCTCCAAGATAACGTCGCGAATTTCGGCGGCCCGCTCAAAGTCAAACTCCTTGGCGGCCCGTTTCATCTCTTTCTCAAGCTCTTTTATCTTCTTCTCAATCTCGCTTCGTGAGCTATGCGACGAAAGAGATTTTACCAAAGATTCGTTCAAAGAATCATTGTTGGATAATGGTGGTCTAATTTCCTTGACGATGGTCGTAGGAATAATGCCATTCTCTTCGTTATAGGCTTCTTGGATTGAACGCCTTCTATTCGTTTCACTGATGGCTTCATTCATGGAATCGGTCATATTGTCGGCATACATAATGACTTTTCCGTTGGCGTTCCTGGCCGCGCGACCAATTATCTGGATGAGAGAGGTTGTGCTTCTCAAGAACCCTTCTTTATCGGCATCGAGAATGCAAATAAGCGAAACTTCCGGTATATCAAGCCCTTCTCTGAGCAAATTGATACCGACGAGAACATCGAATTTTCCTTTGCGGAGTTGATAAATAATCTCCGTTCTTTCGAGTGTCTTCGTCTCATTATGCAAATAGGTGACTTTGATGCCTTCGCCTTTCAAGAAAGCGGTGAGATCTTCCGCCATTTTTATCGTCAAAGTGACGACCATGACGCGTTCGTTCTTCTTGATTCGCTCCTTGATTTCGTATAGCAAATCGTCGACTTGCCCTGCTTCTTGGCGAACCTCGATAATGGGGTCCAATAAGCCAGTTGGCCTAATGATTTGCTCAGCCACTTCATGACCCGCCTTATCAAGTTCGTATTCTCCTGGCGTCGCGGAAGTGCAGACGACGCTTGAAGGCATAAGAGATTCAAACTCAGCGAAGTTCAATGGTCGGTTATCTAGTGCGCTTGGTAAGCGGAACCCATAATCCACAAGGGTCTTTTTCCTTGAGCGATCGCCATTGAACATGCCGCGAATCTGAGGAATCGTAACGTGCGACTCGTCGATAAGCATCAAAAAATCTTTCGGGAAATAGTCAAGAAGCGTCCATGGCCTTTGTCCTGGGGCGCGCTTATCGATGTGGCGCGAATAGTTCTCAATGCCTGGGCAGCGTCCGAATTCGAGAAGCGAATCGATATCTTGCCTCGTTCTCATTTCTAAACGCTCAGCCTCAAGCAGTTTCCCTTCTTCTTTGAGCACTTTTAAGCGTTCTTCCAGCTCGGCTTTGATGCTGACGCAAGCTTCCTCGATTCTCTTTTTGGTGGAGGCATGATCATAAGCTGGATAAATCGGGTAGGTCAAAAAACGATTTCTCACTTCGCCAGAGAGCCGGTCAATGGCCGATATGCTTTCAACCTCATCCCCAAAGCAATCGAGTCTAATGAAATACTCGTTCGTGCTCATTGGGGCGATATCGATGATGTCGCCATGGACTCTGAAAGAACCGGGGGGAATATCGATATTGTCGCGTTTAAACTGCGCTTCGATGAGCCGCTGGAAAAGAACTTTTCTATCAAGCGTCTCGCCTTGATGGATATCAAAGACGAGGCCACGATATTCCTCAGGGTCGCTTAAACCGTAAATCGCAGCAACGGATGCCACCACGATGGTGTCATTTCTCTCGATGATGGAATTGACGGCGCTTGTGCGCATCATCTCAATCTCATCGTTCATCATCGCGTTTTTCTCGATATAGGTATCGGTCTTTGGAACATAGGCCTCAGGCTGATAGAAATCGAAATTGGAGACGAAATACTCAACGCGGTTATTGGGGAAAAGCTCTTTGAACTCGCCATAGAGCTGAGAAGCTAAAGTTTTGTTATGAACCAAAACGAGGGTTGGTTTATTTAGCTCTTTAACAATATTGGCGTCAGTGAAAGTCTTGCCAGTTCCGGTGGCTCCTAAAATAACCTGAACTTGTTTCTTTTCGCTTATCCCTTTGAGGATTTTCGCAATCGCCGCAGGCTGATCACCAGTCGGTTTATACGGCGAAACAATTTCAAAAGGATGAGAAAAATCCATTATTGCTTGCCTTCATCCTTAGAAGCATTATCCGCCTTTTCAGGCTCGTTTTGCTGGGGATTTTCGCTATTTTTGCCATTGATGATGATATTTCTTCTTTTGAAAAAACGCGAGGTATGGCTTCTGACCATAAGCGGCTCAAACCCTTCCCCATTGATGGCTTTCGCGGTCGTGATTGACATGAAAGCTTTAGGGTCGACATCAGCCACCAGCTGACGAAGCTCAGCCTGCTCTTCGTGATAGATGACGACGCGGATCATCGTTCTTTTTTCGCCAGTGTATCCGCCTTCCACGTCGACAATCGTCGTTGCGTGTTCCATCTCTTGATGGATATACGTTTTAATCTCTTCGACTTTATCGCTGATGATGTCCACGATGACATAGGAATTCAAAGATATATAGATATATTGAACCGCGAGCGCGCACGCGAAGGCCGAAAGGATTCCGATGAGCCCCGAAACGATATTGCGGTAGACGAAAATACCAACAATAACCAATGTCGCGTCAATAATAAAACCGGATACATCTTGTTTCACATCGTTGTATTTGGCAATGATGCCACTTATAACATCAAGTCCGCCGGTAGATCCATTGCCTAAATAGCCCAAAGCAACGCCCGTTCCTACAAGCGCTCCGCCGAATAAGCCCGCCAAAATCGAGTAACCGACATCACCACTCGCGACTCTTTCATACATTACTGACAAACCGAGCGCATTGCCGATATCTAGCCACATGAAAAGAGCGAAAATCGCTGGGTAAACCAATGAAGCGAAGGCCGTTTTCATCGCAAATTCCTTGCCAAGGATAAGAAAGCCTACGATAAGGAGAACCACTTGAACGATGGCAACAACCATCGAGTTGGTGTCAAAACCGAGCAATGGCTCTAAATAATGATTGGCGATAATGCCGATTGAGGCAACTCCGCCGCTTATGATATTGCAAGGAGTGATAAAAGCGGCATCGCCAAAAGAAAGGACAACGCAGGCAAGCAAAACCAAAGAATAATTCCGAAGAATCCTCAGTTTTTCGGCTTTGGTCATCTTTTTTCTATTTTTTAGTAACGACATTTCTGCGGCTCTCCATCTCTAAATAGGCATAAAGGAAACGCTCGATATTGCCATCCATCACGCCATTGACATCAGCTGTCTCTTCCCCCGTTCGATGATCTTTGACCATCGTATAAGGGCAAAACACGTAGCTGCGGATTTGAGACCCCCACTCAATATTCTTCTGCTCACCGACGATCGATTTCATCTGAGCGTCGCGTTCTTCGACTTTTTTCTGCATGAGCTTATCGCGAAGCATCTCCATACAGGTAGCCTTATTCATAAGCTGGCTCCGTTCAATTTCGCATTGGACCACGATGCCGGAAGGAAGATGGGTGATACGGACGGCGCTTGAAACCTTATTGACGTTTTGCCCGCCTGCCCCTCCACTTCGGAAGGTATCAACCTTCAGATCCTCAGGTCTTATTTCAACATCGCTTACTTCTCCGAATTCGGGGACGACGTTGACGGAGGCAAAAGAAGTATGCCTTCTCGCGTTCGCGTCGAATGGTGAGATTCTCACCAAACGATGTACGCCTTTTTCGCCTTTTAGTAAGCCATAGGCGTTATGGCCAGAGATTTTCACGGTTGCGCTTTTTAAGCCAGCCTCATCCCCGTCTTCATAGGCTAAAACATGCCACTTCAGCTTATTTCGCTCACAGTAACGGCCATACATCCTAAAAAGCATGTCGGCCCAATCTTGGGCCTCGGTGCCGCCGGCGCCTGGATGAATATCGAGAGTGCAGTTCAAGGCATCAAACTCGCCCGAGAATAGCAAAAGATTACGTAATTCCGAAATATTCTTTTCAAGATCGCTTTCCATCATCTTGACGAGATCAATCATTTCCTCGTCGTTCAATGAAGAAGTAAGCAGATCCGATAGATCTTTGTAATCATTTTGGATTCTTTTATAGGATTCGACTTTTTTGCGGGCATCAGAAAGCTCATTCACCACGAGCAAGGCTGACTTTTGGTCGTTCCAAAAACCCTCTTGGTTTTGCTTTTCATCAAGTTCAGTAATTCTTTTATTTAACGCATCGAGGTCAAAGAGAATCACCGAGCTGCGAGACAAGAACGGAAAGTTTATCCGCTTTTTGTTTTAATTCGACTAGCTCTTCCATTTATTCCTTATTTCCTTATTTGTTAGTTGGTTCTGTTGGTTTTGTTTCTTCAGTGGGTTTTGCTTCCTCGTTTTGCTCATTGGCAGGAACAGGCTCCGCTTTCACCTCTTTCGCGTTTTCTACAGGAGCGGGTGCTTCCGGTGCTTTCTTGACGATTTGCACGTTGAGGAGGTTAAAGGCGGTATCGACCGCGACTTTCTCATTCATCTCGCGGAAGAGGTCGTAGCCTTCATTGACGTAATCCTGAAGAGGGTTGGTCTGCGCATAGCTACGAAGATTAATGCCTTCACGTAAGTGGGCCATCGTATCGATATGCTTTTGCCAATTTCTATCGATGACGCTTAGAGAAATCTGACGCTCGACTTGATCAGCGACTTCATTCGGCCACTGTTTTCTCTTTTCGACATATCTTCCGTATAGGAGTTCGCCTAAATCGTAACCGCATTCTTCGGCCGCTGCCCCATCAAAGGCCGCGACATTGAGGCTTCCTTCCGGCATGAAGCGAGGCTCGACCAAACGCTTGAGCGACTCGCCGGAGATTTCACCGATTGAAGAATCGGGATCGACGGCTTTGTTCGCTAAGTAGTTGCCGGCAGTCGTGAAGAAGTCATGAACCATATTCACGATATCTTCCGCGAAGAGAATCGAGTCACGTTTGTTGTAAATGATTTGTCTTTGTTTCGCCAAAACATCATCGTAATCTTTGAGGTTTTTGCGGATATCGAAGTTTTTGCCCTCGATTTGCTTTTGGGCATTTGTTACCGCGTTAGTGAGCATCCTATTCTCATAAGAGTCATCCTGAAGGCTTTCGGTGAAGAGTTTGCGGAGATTTTCCGGAGCAAAGCGCCTCATCAAATCATCATCGAAGGAAACGAAGAAGCGGCTGTAGCCCGGGTCACCTTGACGTCCGGCACGTCCACGGAGCTGGTTATCGATACGTCTGGATTCATGACGCTCGGTACCTAAAACGCAGAGACCTCCGAGCTCTTTCACGCCAGGGCCGAGCTTGATATCGGTTCCACGGCCCGCCATGTTGGTGGCTAAGGTGACGGCGCCTTGTTCGCCAGCATGAGAGATGATCTCAGCTTCACGAGCTTGGTTTTTGGCGTTCAATACTTCATGCGGGACTTTCGCTTCATCAAGCAAGTGCGAGATTTCTTCGTTGCTTTCAACTGACACCGTGCCAATCAAAATCGGCTGTCCTTTGGCGTGACGCTCTTGGACCTCTTTGACGAGGGCTTTGAGCTTGGCGCTATGCGTGGCGAAGATCAAATCGGTATCGTCTTTTCTTTGAACTGGACGGTTTGGAGGAATGATCACGCACTTCATGTTGTAGATGGTGTTGAATTCCTCTTCTTCGGTTTTGGCAGTACCAGTCATACCGGAAAGCTTATGGTATAGACGGAAGAAGTTCTGATAAGTGATCGTCGCCATGACGGTGGTTTCCTGTTTGATTTCCACGCCTTCTTTGGCTTGGATGGCTTGCTGAAGGCCGTCGTTATACTCACGGCCTGGCATAATACGGCCGGTGAACTGGTCGATTAATTGGATTTGGCGATTCTTGTCGACCATGTACTCGACGTCTCTCGCCATGATGTAATTGGCTTTGAGAGCTTGGTGAATACGGTGGACGAGGTCTTGGTTTTCTGGATCATAAAGATTGCGGATCCCAAACATTCTCTCGGCTTTTTCGTTGCCAGAATCAGTCAAAGAGCATGTCTTATCCTTAACGTCGATTTCGTAATCAACATCTTTTTTGAGGTATTTGACGAAACGGTCGGCGACTTGATATTGGCTCGCTGGGGCACGGCTGCCACCCGAAATAATAAGCGGAGTGCGCGATTCATCGATCAAGATGGAGTCGGCTTCGTCGACGATAGCGAACTCAAGCCCACGCAAAACGCGGCCGCGGAGATTCGGGGCCATGTTGTCACGGAGGTAATCGAAGCCCAATTCGGAGTTCGTGGTATAAGTGATGTCGCAAGCATAGGCCTCGCGCTTTTCTTCAGGGCTCTTTTTGGCAAGGTTGACACCGACAGTGAGACCTAGCCAACGATAAATTTGGCCCATCCACTCAGCGTCACGTTCAGCAAGATATTCGTTTACGGTGACAACATGGACGCCTTTGCCCGTCAAGGCATTAAGATAAACGGCCATCGTGGCTGTTAAGGTCTTACCTTCACCGGTTCTCATCTCGGCGATGTCACCATTATTCAAAACGAGAGCGCCCATGACCTGGACTTTGAAAGGCTTTTGCTTCAAAACACGCCACGCTGCCTCGCGGCAAACGGCGAAAGCTTCGTACTTGATCGATTCAAGCGGCTCTCCTTTTTTGAGTCTCTCTTGGAATTCTTTAGTTTTGGCGATGAGCTCTTCATCGCTCAATTTGCCCATAGTCTCATCGTAGGCAAGGATGTGCTCAGCTTCCCTTGCGTATTTATTGACTTCTCTTTGCTCTAGTCGGAAGAGTTTTTCGATAAAATTAGCCATTTAATTACCTCGAACGAAAATCTTTAGAATTCTACCATTGCGCGTAATTGTAAGCAATTACGACAAGTGCGTGTGTCGTTATACCGTTATTTGTTTCTAGTCAGTTATTCCGTTATTTGTTTCTAGCT
>CAVIFQ010000005.1:0-80513 GCA_963642055.1 Roseburia hominis
CTCCCTAAACGCGGTCATTTTTTATACATTACTTTGTCAGGTGACCCTCTACCCGCTTAAGAAGCCTCCTATAAGCCCTATCCATCCCCTTGCAAGCACTTTCTCCTTGCTAGAGGGTTAAACGAAGACTATAGTCTTCTCGTTTGTTTTGGAGGTATTCCCATGAAAATCAGAAACATTGCCATCATCGCTCACGTCGACCATGGGAAGACGACTCTCGTCAATAGCCTTTTCACCTCGAGCCACACCTTCAGGGAGAATGAAGCTATCCAAGATAGGATGCTAGACAGCAACCCCCTTGAGCATGAACGCGGCATCACCATTCTCGCGAAGACCACCTCCATCAACTACAAGGACTACAAAATCAATATCGTCGATACCCCAGGGCACGCCGATTTCGGGGGCGAGGTCGAGCGCATCATGCACATGGTCGATGGCTGCCTTTTGCTCGTTGACGCCTACGAAGGCACGATGCCCCAAACCCGCTTCGTTCTCAAAAACGCCCTCGAGAACCATATTAAGCCAATCGTGGTCATCAACAAAATCGACCGCCCGAATGCCGATCCGCAGCGCGCGATAGATGAAGTGCTCAATCTCTTCATCGAGCTAGGAGCCCCCGATGAGTTCCTCGATTTCCCAATCGTCTATACCTCAGCTTTGAATGGCACCTCCTCTTATTCACCTGACCCCACCACTCAAGCTCCGGGCATGGATCCGGTCTTTGAGTCCATCATCAAGAATATCCCCGCCCCCAAATGCGAGGAGAACGGCCCCTTCCAGTGGCAACCGGCTCTCCTTGATTACAATGACTTCGTCGGAAGAATCGGGGTCGGGACCGTCAAAAGAGGCAAAGTCCATATCGGCGATACCCTCACCGATATTAGGCTCGATGGCTCCACGAAAGACTTCAAAGTCATGAAGCTATACACCTTCTTCGGCATGAATAGGAACGAAGTAAGCGAAGTCGAGGCGGGCGATATCTGCGGCATTGCGGGCTTAAGCGATATGGGAGTTGGAGAGACAGTCTGCGAAAGCAAGCACCTTGAGCCGCTCCCCGCTCTCCGCGTCGATGAGCCAACTCTCCAAATGGAATTTGGCACCAATTCGAGCCCGATGAGGGGACAAGACGGCAAACTCGTCACGGCGCGCGTCATCGAAGAAAGGCTCTATGAAGAGACCCAGCGCGATGTCTCGCTCAAATATCACCGCATCCCCAACAGCGAGAAATGGGTCGTCTCCGGAAGAGGCGAGCTCCATTTAGGAGTCCTCATCGAGACCATGAGAAGAGAAGGATACGAGCTAGAGGTCTCCAAACCCCAAGTCATCGTGAAAGAGATTGACGGGGTCAAATGCGAACCATACGAAGATCTGCAGATCGATGTCCCGAACGAGTTCGTGGGCGATATGATGACGACTTTAGGGTCTAGAGGCGCCTCCCTCATCGATATGGATGATAATGGCATCAATACGCGTCTCAATTACGTGATCCCATCACGCGGCCTCATCGGCTTTGTCTCCAACTTCTTGACGATGAGCAAGGGATACGGAATCATCAACCACACCTTCAAGGAGTACCGCCCGCTTTATCAGCACGATGTGGGCGAAAGGAATATCGGGGTACTCGTCTCCACCGATAAAGGCGAAGCCACCTCTTACGCCCTCCAGAAAGTCGAGGAGCACGGGACGATGTTCATCGTGCCAGGCGACGTCTGTTACGAAGGGATGATCGTCGGCGAGCACCGCTACCCCGTCGATCTCGCGGTTAACTGCACAATGGCAAAACCTATGACGAACGTCAGAAGCAGCACCCGAGAGCTCATGATTGTCTTAAAGGCCCCTAGAAGAATGACTCTAGAAGCCTGCTTAGACTACATCAACGCCGATGAGCTTGTGGAAATCACCCCGCACGCCATCAGGATGAGGAAGAGGATCCTCGATACCTCGGAGCGCAAGAAGTTCGACGCGCACCAAAAAGCCGCGAAAGAGGCGCTCAATAACAAATAAAAGGCCCGCGAAGGCCTTTTTTCATTGCCTTATGGCGATCGATAGTTGCTCCATCAGTTCATATGGGTCTTTTATCTAACGCCTAAGAAGAGGCGCGATAAGGCGTCTACCATCTAAAAGATATTGCCTCTATTTGCAAAAAAGGCCCCATTAAAGAGCCTCAAGCAAACTATTTCATCAAGCGGTCATTGACGAGATTGATGAGCGAATTCCGCAAGCTCCCCATCACCATCATCGCGGTGCGGTGCGAGGTATCAAGGATATTCATATTGAAGTGCCCGGAGACATAATCGAAGAGGACTCCTTTTAGGGCATGTCCATAGAAATTGGCGACGTGCTTGATATCATCTTCCCTTATATCTAATCCACTCGCGGCTTTCCTCACGTAATGGAGAATGAAGTTGCGCGTGAAAGAGTCGAAAAGAATTTCCGCCGCCTCTTTCTCGAGGGATGGATAGACATTGGAGACCACCTTCTCGTTGGTCTTTAGGTAGTTCAAAATCAAAGAGAAATCGTTCTCGAAGTCGAAACCGAAATTCGTGTCAGAGCATAAATAATCACCGATGAGATTGCTTGAATAAAGCAATAGATCGACGATGTCCCTGAAATGATAGTAGAATGTCTGCCGGTTCACCCCTGCCCCGGTGCTGACCTCGCCGATCGTGACTTTCGGCAGAGGTTTTTCCAAAAGCAAATTTCGTAAGGAGTCAGCCAGAGCACGTTTTGTTGCATCTGTCATTTTGTAAACTTCCTTAATTCAATGTTTGTGAACACATAATACTATAAAAGTCGAAATTTGTAACAATTTATTTTTTTCTCTAGTTTTTATCTAATGATTTCTCGTCTTTTTCGATCTGTTCACGCAGTTCTTCGACACTCGCAAACCGCTTTTCTTCGCGGATGAAAGATAAGAAGGCGAGATAGACTGTTTCTCCATATATATCCTTTTCAAAATGCGGGATATAGGTCTCGATGCTTTTTTCATCAAGCAAGCCGAATGTGGGGTTATTCCCGATATTGGTGAGCGATAGATGGGGGATGCCGCGGATATAGATGAGGGTCTTATATACCCCTGAACGCGGGAAGACGTAAGGGGCCTCAAGCGAGATATTCGCGGTTGGGAAACCGATTTTGCGCCCGTTCTGGAAGCCGGTGGTGACTCTGCCGTTTACTTCATACGGTCGACCAAGTTCCTCATTGGCTTTCTCTATCTCGCCTTTCTCGATATGGGCGATGATCCCCTGCGTTCCGATCTTCTCGCCGTACATCGTTTTCAAAGGCACAACCAAAGTAGGGAAGCGCTCCTTTAAATCATCAACTCGCCCCTTTGCTTGATAGCCAAAGGAATAATCCTCGCCACATATAAGCAAGGACGGCGATAAAGGGGCGATGTATTTGGAGAGGAAGCTATCTTTATCCAAAGCGAGCAATTTGGGAGTCACGGGGATAACGAAAACATAGGAGAAGCCGTAAGAAGAGAATAAACGCAATTTATCATCCAAAGTGGTGAGGATGCTCTCGCTCTTCTTGCCCAAGAAAGGGGCCATGTTGTTGGAGAATAGCAGTACTCCTATATCCCCTTCCGCCCTCTTTTTGGCTTCCTTTATTAGCTCATAATGCCCCAAATGGAGCCCGTCGAAAGAGCCGAGCAGAAGCGTCAATTTCTTGGGGGTCACGCCCCAGCCTAGCCGATAAACAATGCCTTTCATGAAAAGAGTCCCCGTTCCGCCTTATATAGGCTATTTTCTTTTTGACTGTATATCGCGATCGCGCTTCCTTTGTGTACCAGAAGCAGCTTCTCGCCATAATCGCCCTTCAAATCCAATATTCTTCCTTCTTTCGCCATCTTCATCGTCACTTCATCAATCTCTAGATGGGGGTAGCTCGTCAGAAAGGGCGTAGGGTCAGTGACCCTAGACTCATCCACCTCTTCAAGCTTGATGGCGTCTTCCACGCTTATATTTCCGATTGCGACTCTCCTTAAAGAGATCAGATAGCCAACACTCCCGAGTTTAGAGGCAATATCCTCCCCAAGCACCCTGATGTAGGTGCCAGAAGACACTGTGACTTTAAAGCTTATCTCTTTGTCTACTATCGATAGGAGCGAAATATCGTAGACATTGATGAGGCGCTTCTTTCGCTCCTTCTCGATGCCTTTATGGGCATACTTATAAAGCGGCACGCCGTCTATTTTTATGGCACTCGTAAGAGGGGGCAATTGATACGATTCACCTAAAAAGGATGACAACGCCTCTTTGACTTTATCTTCGTTTATCTCCCCTACTTCTTTTTCCTCGATTATCGTTCCTTCCGTATCGCCCGTGGAACTCTTTTTGCCAAGTAAGAGCGTAGCGATATACGTTTTCTTATCATCAGATAGATACGGCAAGAACTTCGTGCCACCGTTTAAGGCCACAATGAGTAAGCCGCTTGCGAAGGGGTCAAGCGTCCCTAAATGCCCCACTTTATGGGTAGAGAATAATCTGCCTACTTTATTATCGACCTCCCTGGAGGTCATCCCGATGCTCTTATCGATTAAGATGATTCCGTTTTTGCTCACGGAATCATTATAATTGTTTCTCAAAAGTGAATATATGGGCAAAAGCATTCGGAAGATACTCGCATCTTTAAGGAAAGCCGATCAAGACTATAACCTCATCGAGGATGATGACAAGATACTCGTCGGCGTATCAGGCGGCAAAGACTCGTTGACGCTTACGAAGGCTTTATCGCTCTACCGATATTTCTCTTCGAAGAATTTCACCTTTTATCCAGTGTATCTCGATCTTGGCTTCGGGGAGGTCGATACCTCTTCTATTGAGAAATACTGCAAAGAATGCGGGAGCAGCCTATCGATAATAGATGAAAGATTCGTCTATGAGGCTTTAAAGGCCAACCAGAAAGAAGGGCATCATTTGCCTTGCTCCATCTGTTCAAGGATGAAGAAGGCGGCGATGAAGGATATCGCAGAAGAATACCACTATAACAAGATAGCCTTCGCCCATCATGAGGATGACCTCATTGAGACGCTTTATCTAAACGCCGTAAAATCCGCGAAGCTATCCACCTTCGCCCCGAAGATGAAGCTCGATAAAGATATCGCCTTCATCCGCCCCTTTTATTACGTGAAGGAGAAAGATATCGCTTCTTTCGTGAAAGAGGAGAGTGTGCCGGTATTGCCGTCAATTTGCCCCGCCGATAAGCACACGGATAGAGAGGTCGCCAAGCATGCGCTTCAATCTCTCTACAAGCAAGATCCAGAAAGCGAGAAGAACCTCTTTCATCTCCTCAATAATGGAAGCTCCTTCTATCTCCCTTTCCTTGATCTCGAATACCAGATAGAGAATACCCCTTATTCCCTTAAGCCCATAATGGACGCTGACTCCATGCGTCTATCTTCCTTCAAAGGCAAGAAGAAAGAGGGCGAGGAGGATTATCTGATTCTTAGTAGAGGCAAAATCATCGGCGAAATCGGCCTATATTTTTTAAATCCCCACAAAATCGTCCTCTTTCATCTTGTAGGTGATATAGCAGCGAAGAAAGCCGCCATAAATAAGCTCATTGAGATGAAAAAAGCGAGGATAACGCCTCTCACCGTCATTCTTCTAGGAGAGAGGAAAGAGTTCGCTCTTGCTCTCGGTTTTGAACAGAAGAGAGATATCGCGGATGGAAGAATCCGATATATGAAGAGGGCATAATCCACACTCGGAATCACCCGCAAAAAGCCCTTCAATATAGCGGTATCTTTTCTAACGCCACCGCCCGATATGTTTATCTTTATTCAGCTTCATCGTTCATCTCTTTGTATTCGGGAAGCCCGCCGAAAACGCCGCTGACATACATTTTTTCGATATTCTGCGCGGAACGCGGCTGCTCCGAGGAGAACCGCTTGATAGAGCTTCCGTTTTC
Source organism: Roseburia hominis (assembly GCA_963642055.1). GTDB lineage: Bacteria > Bacillota_I > Bacilli_A > RFN20 > CAG-826 > UBA4951. The sequence continues at coordinate 5,914 of CAVIFQ010000005.1, forward strand.
ATTTTGGAACTCAACCGAATACTCCTGATCGGGACGGAGAATGGAATTGCTGAGCAGATTCGTCGAATGAGAAACGAAGAGCATTTGCGAATGGTTGGATTTTTCCATGAAGTATCTGACCAATAGGCTTTCAAGCTCGTTATGGAAACCGCTTGAAAATTCGTCGATCAGAAGCATTCCTCCGTTCGTAATGACAGTGAGAAACGATGGAAGGATGCGGAGAAGATTCTGATTTCCGAGGGATTCTTCCGCGAAGGGGAGAGGAATTTCGATGCCTCTGCGCTTGAAGAAGATGCCTTTCTCTTTATCGTCATCTCCGACGATAAATCGCAGTTTGCCGCCTTTGCTATTATGATCGTATTCAACCTTCTGCTCAAAGTTGTACTCGTCAAAGAACCGGTTGATGGATTCGGTGCCACTTTTATCAAGGTAATGGGCAACCGATACATCCGCTTTATCGTAGGAGATGATCCTCTTATCGAACATATTGATATAGATAGAGTTTTTCAGATACTCCATCCATGAACTCAGAATAGGGTTTGAGGCAAACTTCGTATTGAAGTACAGCGTCCGCAGGAACAGCGTGTCCTTGCTAACATCGGTTTCATCGTAATTCACGCCGCTCGGCTCTACGATGTACGACTTTGCGGAAAGCCCCATTCTTTCAAGCATGAGCGCCTCATCAAGATAGAGCTTTTCGGAAATCATGTTTTTGCTAACGTCAACCTCAAAGGAATACTTCACCGTTTTCTTTTCGAGAAGAAACTCATACGAGAGGCAATAACGGGCGCTGTCGCCGAATAGACAAGGAAAAATACCCGAATTGAGGCTCCTTTCGGAAAAGAGAAAATCAAGGAGCAGTTTCACTGCGAGGATGATCGTTGATTTGCCAGAAGCATTCGCGCCCACGAAAATGCAGCCTTTCAGAACGCCGTTATCCGCAACATTCTGCGGAAGAATGGTATAGTTGGTTTTGCTCAAATCGATTGTGGTTTTGTTTTTGAATGACCTGAAATTATCAAGCGTGATTTTCGTAAGCATGGCTCTATCCTCCGTAATACGTTTTAGGGGGTTCACTAAAACTATATAACAAAATGTAACTATTTTACGAATGATTTTCAATATATCGTAAAAAAATTACGATTAGTATATTGACGCGGAAAGACTCTTAAAGAAAGATATCGCGGATGGGAAAATCCGATATATGAGAAGAGCCTAGATTCTTAAGAAAGCGCCTTCCTGTAGAGCTTTCGTATTTTCCCCATCAATAGGTGCTCGCTTGACCTCTTCTTTAAGTAATTGAGGTAACAGAGAAGGCTCTCCTTCTTGAGGGAATAACCCTTCAAGTAATGAACGAGCCTTCTCTTTTTCTTCCGCTCCATCTTGCTTATAAGGGCCCCACTCTTGCTTAAGCGGTATGTAAAGCCCAAAAAGCTCACTCCTTGCTTGATGGGATAAATCGCGCATTTCTTCTGGTTGAAGGATAGTTTCAATCCCTGAAGTTCTTTCTCTAGGCTCTCTTTCAGCTTCAGCAACGCTTCCTTATCGCTCGATAAAATGATCCCATCATCCATATACCTCACGTAGTGCTTAAACCCAAAGCGTTCCTTGATGATGCGGTCAAAGGCATCGAGATAGAAAAGCGCGAACCACTGGCTTGTCTGATTCCCTAAGGGGAGTCCCTTATCTCCTCCAAAGGAATCGATGATCATTGCAACAAATGGATAGATATCAGCATCCACCACTTTCTTCATCTTCTTTTTAAGCACCTCATGGTCGATCGATTCGAAATAATGATGGATATCGAAGGAGAAGGCGTAAAAGGAATGACCGTGATGCTTATATTCATCCAACAAGAATTTCCTTAAGCGGCTTCTAACAAAATCCGTGCCCTTATCTTTCCGACATGCCGCATTATCGTATATCAGATGGCGCTCAAGAAGCGGCGATAAGTAGTTATCGATGTAGCATCGTTGGACGATGCGGTCGCGATAAGTTGTGGCATCCACCCGCCGCTTCTTGGGCTCATAGATATTGAAGGTGCGGTAGGGAGAAATATGGTATGTCCGCTTCTTGAGCTCCTCATAGAGCTTATATAGCTCCTCCGCTTTATTGAGCTCGAAAGAGATCACCTCCTCTTTATGAAGCTTCCCTTTCCTGGTCTTCGTATGCGCTCTTAACAAATTCTTGTAAGTGAATATCTCTTCGTATCCCATATTCGTATCTAGTAAAAAAAGAAAAAGCATAAGTTTATAGGGGCAAAATGCCGCTTAAGCAGTCTACCCCACTTATGCTTGCTTTATCGCTCCTTTTTAGAAGAGCGATTAGGAAACCCGTTCCCTTTCTCTAGCGAAAAAGCAGTCACTTGATCTGCTCGATGGCTTTACGGGGTTAACTAACCCTATGAAGAAAGTCTGGGGCGGACGCCGTTATTGGAGTTGTTCACGTTGTTCCAGTCGTTGATGTTGCCATCGTTATTCACGTTTCTCGCGTTGGAGGAGTTATCCGCGTTAGGAGAAGGTAACCCCCCGTCCAAGCCGACGAGCGCCTATAACGGATCCCTATATTGCCGAAGCCTTTTTGGAGGCGTTCAGATACCCCTCCAAGTACTTTGAGCAAACTCCGATAGAAAGAAGTATCGTCTCTTCTTGATGAATGGTGAAACAGCTCACCTCTCTAGCAAGCGAAGTCAAGAAATCGATGAGTTTGAGTTTCGCAAGAGCCTTCCTGATGAGCGAGATTCTCGTCTCATCGGCGAGAGGCAAGCTATTCGCTTCATACAGGAGCTCAATTATCGCAAGCGACTCATTGATGAGCGGATTGAGCAAGGAGTATCGACACCGTACCGGCGCCTTCGCACTGGCTTTGATGATGTAGGATGATAGTTCCTTCACCTTCACGAACACCAATAATTCGGATTCTTTTCTTGGCTCTTTTTCCTTTAGACGTTGCTTCATAAATATGCGTATCCCTCTCGCCTCCACGGATTTTGATAGGAGGCGAGAGAGGATTGAAGATGATTTCCTCGCAAGCTAGGAAATCTTGAGAGAAAGGCTGGGGCGGACGCCGTTCCTGGAGTCGCTCACGTAGCCCCAGCCGTAGATGTATCCATCGTAATACACGTACCCCGCGTAGGAGGAGTTATCCGCGTGAGGAGAACGGGTCCAATAATAGGCGCCGTAGCCTTCTCCCTTGCTATAAGAGACCCCTTTAGCGATCGCGTAGTCGGTCGGCTGGCAAACGCAGCTCGCATAACCGTATTGATTGAACCCGTAAGACTCATTCATCAAGTCTGCCACGGATAGGAGGAATATCTTGTCGGTCGTGGTCTCGCAAGCGTATTGATTAGTATCGTAGCCAGTCGAGGCAACCGAGTTATCGATGCTCGTCGCCTTTATGAGCGAATCATCATCGAAGGCCTTATTCAGGAAATCGTCATTGAGCCAGGCACGGATGTCGCTCCTCGCCCAGTTGTTGGGATAGGTGCCGTCGTCGCGCTGCGCAGTAGAATTATTGTAGCAATGCGCATCAAGCAACTTGTAGGAAGTTACAAAGGCCGAATCATCATCGCTCGAGAGGAATTTCCATCTGATCGGCTCGACTTTGTAGAAATAGTTTTTATACAGCTCATACCTCTCGCCGTCATAGACGTAATAGCCATGCTCATCGGTATTTTTCGCCTCGGCGATTTTCTTGATCAGGTCTTCACCAGTCACCTTGGTCTGAGGGTACTCGCCGTTCTGCTTTCTCGATATTGTCTTCGTGACGGCTTTGACCGTCACTTCCCCGGTGATGTTCTCGAGGGCTGAGGCATCATCCCAACCCATGAACTGGGTCACGTTTTCCTTATCGTAGGAATAAGGCAATTCATACGGATAGCTTGCCGCGTTCCCCTTTTTGAAATAATGGGAGTATAGTTCGGTCTCGTCGTTCATAAAAGTGACTTTGTAACCAGTGAAAGTAGTCGACCGATATTGCGCCTTGAAGGTGGTCGGGGCGGTGATATTAGTAAGAGCGTTATCCCAGGTATTGAATGTGTAGTCGGTCACGGAATCGCCACTTACGTCCTGCTCCTTTGTTGGGGTGGCTCCGCCATAGACGGCTTTGCTCCCTTGGAACACCAAGGTCTTATAAAGTTCCGTGCCATCGTAATTGAGGAAGGTGCACCAATAATACTTCACCTCATTGAACTTCGCGGTGAAGGTCGTGTCGGCGCTGATGTTTTTGAGCGAATTGTCCCAGCCCGCGAAAGAATAGGTCAAGACGGTGCCGCTCCCATCATCGACGCTCTCTTTCGCGGGCGTCTTCCCTCCGTATTTGATGGTGTCGCCGTTCCCGCAGTAGCCGACGTAAAGAGTCGTGCCGTCATAGTTCTTGAAGGTGCAGGTATAGGCATTGGGGCAATAGAACTGCGCGGTGAAGGTCGTATCCTCCTTGATGCTGGTGAGTTCCTTGTCCCAGCCGGAGAACGCCCACGTCAAGGTTGAGCTGCCAGAGACAGTGTCAGGCTTAGTAGGCGTAACCCCTTTGTATTCGACGCTGTCGCCGAAATTGACTGAGGTTTTGTAGAGTTCCTCACCGTCGTAATTGACGAACGTGCATTCCACGAGCGACTCGAACTTCGCGGTGAAAATAGTCGGCTTCTGGATATTCTCCAAGGATTTGTCCCAGCCAGCGAAGGTCCAATCGACATTGTGGCCGTCAATCGTCTCGCTCGGTTTCGTTGGGGTTGGCCCATCATAGACGATAGTAGAGCCCTTCTCATAATAGAACTCATAGAGCTTGCTGCCGTCGTAGTTATTGAAGATGCAAGGGACGTAAGTGACGGCGTCTTCCCCGTCTTTGCCATTCCCTCCCTTGATGTTCCCGGACTTGCTCCAGGCCCCATCGGCTTTCACATAATAATCAAAGGTATCGGTATCGATATAGGAATCGCCATCCTTGCCGAGCGTGTCGGCTGGGGCTTCCTTGCCGTTCAATATCGAGGATCCGTCGGCCCCATTGACGCCGTTCGTGCCGTCTTGGCCGTCTTTGCCAGGGTCGCCTTTATCCCCTTTGTCGCCTTTTTCGCCCTTCTCGCCTTTAATAGAGGCCAGCCACTCCTCATACGAGAGAGTGCCGCCGTTATCGCGGTAAGCCTGATAAACCGCCGCGATTGATGGATCCTCGCTCGAGGCGCTGGAGGGGGATGACGAGTCTCCCCCAGCGCACGCTGTAAGGGCAAAGGCTGAAGAGGCCGTCAAAAGAAGTGCCAATAGATTTCTGTTTTTGTTTTTCATTGACGAATATCTCCTTAAAATAAAAAAGCAAGCTTTGGTCACCCCCTAGAATACCAAGGCTTGCGTGCTTACCCTAATTCAAAAAAAAAAAAAAAAAACAAGCCCTTTTCGAAAAAAGCAAAGGAATCATCGATGCTTTTTAACTTGTAAGGAGCAATGCGAATTCGCTTCTTAGTTGTGGAGTGATACGCTCAAAATATCTACAAAAGGGCCTAAATGACTATATTTTGGGTTGATTGATAAATTAAAAGCCCCGCTTAGATGGGGGCTAGTTGATTCAATCCTCGTCTTTCTTGAGCGAAGAGAGCTCGCTTTCTTCTTTGGCGAGCGCCTGTTCTAGCGACTCGGCCCGCTCGAACTGGTCATCGTAGATAAAGACGATGTCCGGGGCTTTGTATAAGTCCATTTTCTTCGCTAGAGAGGAGCGGACGAAGCCTTTGCAGCGATTGAGCTCCTCCAAGTTTTGGCGCGGGTATTTCGCGCCGATGAAGGAGACATACACCTTCGCAAGCGAATTGTCGGAATTGATGACGACCTCATTCACTGAGGGAATGCCGACACGCTTATTCTTGAGCTCGAAGGTGAGGATATCGGAGATATTCCTCCCGATGAGCGCCTTGACTCTGCCTTGCCTATCCGCCATCACTCTTTCTCCACGAGTTCGTAACCCTCGATGATGTCGCCTTCCTTGATGTCGTTATACCCATCGATCGAAAGGCCGCATTCATAACCTTCTTTGACTTCTTTGACGTCGTCTTTGAAGCGCTTGAGGGAGGCTAAATCGCCTTCGTAGATTATTACGCCAGCGCGTAAGAGTCTAACTTTCTCTTTGGCCTTAAGTTCGCCTGAGGTGACATAGGATCCAGCGACGGTGCCAACATGGGTGATTTTATAGATATGTCTCACTTCGGCTTGACCGGTCACTTTCTCCACCATCTCGGCTTTATACATGCCTTTGAGAGCGGCATTCATATCATCGAGGAGTTGATAAATGATTCGATATGGCCTGATCTCGACATGCTCTTCTTTCGCTTTCTCGTTGACGCGCGCGTCAGGTCTGATATTGAAAGCGTAGATAAGCGCGTTAGAGGCACTCGCTAGAAGGACATCGCTGTCGCTGATAGCCCCAGCCGCCGCGCTGATGACGTGGATATGGACGTGCTCGTTGCTGCATTTCTCTAAGGAGGCTTTCACAGCTTCCGCGCTTCCCGCCGTATCTGCTTTAACCACGACATTGATATCTTTGATTTTCCCGGCGTTCACGAGGTTATTGAGGTCCGACAAAGAGAGAGCTGCGCTCCCGCTTTGGGTCTGCTCTTTTTTGGCAAGCGCCCTTCTTTCGGCGATGGCTTTGGCTTCTTTCTCGGTTGGGAAAGCCATGAAGCGGTCGCCCGCGCTTGGGACGGCGCTTAAGCCGGTGACCGAGACTGGCGTGCTAGGAAGAGCAGTTCTCACGACTTGCCCGTATTCGTTGCACATCCTTCTGATTTTGCCGTATATCTCCCCCACGACGACGTAATCGCTGTTATTGAGGGTGCCGTTTTGGACAAGCAAGGTGGCTTTTGGCCCTTCGCCTTTATCGAGATTGCTCTCTAAGACGGTGCCGATCGCATAACGATTCGGGTTGGCCTTAAGTTCCATCATCTCGGCTTTTAGGAGTATTGCATCAAGCAAATCATTGATGCCTTTCCCGGTTTTGGCGGAGAGAGGGATCATCATCGTATCGCCGCCATAATCCTCGGCGATGATGTTATGGGCCATGAGCTCTTGCTTGACCCTATCCACATTCGCGCCAGGCTTATCCATCTTGTTGATGGCCACGATTATCTCGCATCCGGCGGCTTTCGCGTGGTCGATGGCCTCCAAGGTCTGAGGCATCACTCCATCATCAGCGGCCACCACAAGCACCGTGATATCGGTGACTTGGGCGCCGCGCGCTCTCATGGCGGTGAAGGCGGCGTGCCCTGGGGTATCGATGATGGTGATTTTCTTGCCACCGTACTCTTTTTGATAAGCGCCGATCGCTTGGCTGATGCCCCCGGCTTCATGCGATGCCACATCGCTGTTTCTGATGGCATCGATAAGCGTGGTCTTGCCATGATCAACGTGCCCCATCACGGTCACGATGGAGGGGCGCTCTTCAAGATCTTTCGGGTCATCGACGATCTCGAGTTCCTCGAAGTGGTCGGCATCGACGATCTTCTCTTTCTTGAAGTCGTAGCCGTATTCCAAACATAAAGTACCTATCGTCTCATCATCGAGCAACTGGTTGATGGTGACCATCTTCCCCTGCATGAAGAGGTATTTGATGATCTGGACGCTCGGGACGTTGATGGCTTTGCTTAAATCGGCCACCGAGAGAGGTTTGGAGTAGACGAAGACCCCGCCATTGACTTTGGCGAATTCCTCTTTCTTTTTGCCCATGGGGTGCGAGGCGAAGTTTTCGATTCTCCGCTTCTGGTTGTCATTCTTTTTGGAATGGAATTGCTGCGTTTTCTTCATCGTGTCTCCTTTCTTAATAATGAGGTGGCCGCTTTTTTATCGGTTACGAGGATGAGGCTCACTTCGGGGTAGCCCAAGGCTTCCCCTAGCTCTATCTTGCTATAACGTTCGATTACGGGGATATCCTCTAGAAGATGGCTCACTTCCTTTTTGGTGTTGAGACTCGCATCGCTCGCTAGAAAGGCCAATCTCCCCTTGGAGGAATATTTGGCTTCATTCCCTATAAGAGCCTTATGGCCCTTGAAGAGGATCCCGATAAATCCGAGCGTGGAGTCATTCATCTTCTTTCTATTTTCCTTTGTATAAGCTTTTGATATCTTCTTCCTTTACCTTGACTTTGAAGGCGCGGGAGAGGAGTTTGCCGTTTTTTAAGGCCTCTAGGCTACTTTCATCCTTTTTGATATAGGCGCCTCGCCCAGGCTTTGATAAGTCAGCATCGAATTCGACATGGCCATCGATATAGACGAGACGGAGGAGCTCATCGCGGGGGAATACTTCTCCCGAGATGATATCCTTCCGATAAATCGTCTTTTTATTTGTCGTCATCGTAATAGCTGTCGTACTGGTCGAGATCCTCGTCTTCGTCCAAATTATCGAGGTCATTCGACATATTCTCCTCTTGCTCGATCTGCTCAAGCTCTTCTTGGGAATAGATCGGCATCGCATCGACTGCAGGAGTGACTTCGCTGCTTTTGACGCGTTCCACTTCTTCTTCGGTGATCTTATGCGGACGCTTGGCCTTGGGGTTGCCACGGGTAGAGGTAGCAGCTGGCTTGCTCTTGGCTTTCTCTAGCTCTTCCTCGAGCTCAGAGAGGCTCTTCGTGGTCTTCACCTCGGCGTGTTCAACGACTTTGGCTGGCTCTTCTTCTTTGACGAGTGGAGCAACAGTCTCGACTGGTTTATCTTCGGTAGTGGCTGGTTTATCTTCGGTAACTGGAGCAACATTCTCAGTCGGAGCGACAACAGTCTCTTCCTCTTTCTTCGCTTCGGCGGCTTGCTCGCGTTTGGCGGCCTCTAAAGCGGCGCTCTTACGGGCATATTCCTCTCTTTCCTCGGCTTTCTTCTCTTCTTCGGCCTGTTTCTGGAGGATATCGGTTGGTGTGTAGTCGATATCTTCGTCTTTGGCGATTGATTCCTCGACGATATCGATGTTCCAGCCGGTGAGCTTATTCGCTAGACGCGCATTCGCGCCTTTTTTGCCGATGGCTAAAGAGAGCTGCTCATCGCGCACGACGGCAATGGCCTTTGGTTTCGGGGTAACATTCGCATCAACGATCTTCACGCCGAGAACCTGCGCTGGGCGAAGAGAATCGGCGATATATAATCCTGGGTTCTTGCTATAGGCGATGATATCGATCTTCTCTTTGTCGATGCCGTTACCGAGTTGAGCGACGATTTTCTGGATCCTATTCCCGCCTTGCCCAATGCAAGCGCCGGTTGGATCAACATCGGGGTTGGAAGTATAGACGGCGACTTTGCTTCTGACGCCTGCTTCGCGCGCGATGCCTTTAATAACGACCGTGCCATCATAAATCTCATGGATTTCCTCTTCAAAGAGGCGGCGGAGAAAGCCTTCGCTCGAGCGAGTGACTTCAATCTGGGAGCCGCGGGAGGATTTCCCGTCCTCCGCCACTTGCTTCACTTCCTGGATATAGACTTTGATGCTGTCGCCAATGCGGAAGAACTCATCGCCGATCATCTCTTTGCGGGTCAACTCGACAACCGTTCTCCCGATATTGACGGAGACGCTTCTTTCATCGGCTTTCTCCACGGTGCCAGTGATCATCTCGCCGATATGGTCTTTGTAGATATCGTAAAGCGCGCTTCTTTCGGCTTTGCCGAGCTCGTTTCTTAGATTCCCTTTGACCGCGTTAGCGAAAACCTTCGATAGTTCAGCGACGGTCGCTGGGATTGGGTAGTTATCCCCTTCTTTCCAAATCGGTGCGCCGAGACCTTCATTGGCCTCTTCCACATCGATCTCGAGATAATCGTCTTGGACGTCTTTGACGACTTTCTTGATCTGGGCAAGATAAATGGAGCTGTTGTCGAGATCGATTTTCACCTCCACCACGGCATCGTCGCCTCCGCCTAGATACTTGACGTAAGCTTTCCTTAAAGCCTCGGTCAAAGCGGCGATGACGCTTTCTTCGCTTAATCCTTTGGCGTTGGCGATTTCTTTCACCGCATCGATGAGTTTCGGCATGATGACGGCATTTTTCTTTTTGTTTGGCATATATTTCCCTTTCAGAATTCAATGGCTAATCTGGCTTTGTCGAGGTATTCGCGCTTAATGGCGATATCCTTCTTCTTCGCTTTCTCCTTGATACGGAGAGTGATGTTATCTTCGTTCACATCGATGAGCGTACCCTCCAAGGTGTTCTTCCCTTCATAAGGATGCGAGAGATGGATATTCACGTAATGGTTGAGGTAGTGGTCTAGCTTATCTAGAGAGAGCGGCTTTTCAGCTCCTAGAGAGGAGACATCAAGCGTATAGGCTCCTTCAATCGGATCATTCTCATCTAGGATCGGATTGATGAGCTCGCTCACCTTAACTATATCATCGAGCGATATAGCTTCATCTCGATCCACCACGATCGAGAGGGTGCCTCCTGAGGAAGCCCGCGCGTAGGAGATAGAGAAGATCGAATAACCTTTTTCTCGCAATGGCCCTTCCAAAAGCTCTTTGACTTTGCTTGTTTCTTCCATCCATACCTCCATTAAAAACAAAGAGTGGCCTTTGCCACTCCACTTTTCGCGTTGCACAGCAGAACCTCTTCCGAGGGTTTTCCGCCTTGCTTATGCTACCCCGACCTCTCTAGCTTTGCAAGTGCTTTTTTGCTCCGATTTGCCCCATAAACAAGGGCTTTTGAGATATGAGAATGACGCTTATCTTTTTAACCTGCATTTTTGAAATATCATCGTAGGTTATCTTTGATATTCTCTAGGCGCTTCTGCCCGTTTAAGAGGAAGGCGATGAGAGTAGTTTCATCGACTTTGATGGATATATCATCTAGTATCGCGCGGATATCCTTTTCGTCTATCTTCTTGATATACAAAGAAGCGAAAAGCTCGCGCGCCTTCGCGTCTTTCTTTAAGAAACGCACAAGATAATCAATCAACCCGTCGCTTTTTCTAGAGACATCGTGCGGATAGCCGTTCACCGATAGAAGAGCGATGTTGTTATCGAAATTGGGGGATAAAGAGATGATGCGCCCACTCTTCCGATCGCGGAGGAACCCGCAGTTCTCGTTGTGGCGGTCGACATTATTGACGAGGCAGTCGAAATATAGAAGCTGTAGATACTCTTTCGTGATGTCTTCGTTGAGCTCTAGTAGGAGCGGAAAGACATGCTCATAGGTATCATCGTCTTTGCCAGCGAGCGAAGAAAGCGGCTCGAAATTGACTTCCGTCGCAAAGTTCTTCGTCTTGATGTAGCCATCAATCAATTCATACTCGGCCGATTTTATTCCAAGAGCGATAGCCAAACGGGAGCAGAAATACTCCGAGAAGAGCTCCTTCTCATTCCCTTTCTTCACTAGATACCAACACCCATCGATTCTTTTCCAGCATTTCTCGTAGCTCCCTCCTAAAGTGAGCTCCGGGGTGAGTCGCGCTTTCGAAGGAAGATAGAAAACATCTCCTTTCAAAGCGAGACTCGCATATTCATCGGAGAAGATGGAGACATCTTTCCAGCGTAATTTGGATTTAAAGGGCTTGAACCAGTAATCGTCAGTCAAAGAGATGGCGTGGACCGCTAAAGAGGTCTCAGTTTCATTATATGAGCTGATACCGAGTATCTTCTTGAGGAGACGCGAGTTATGGCGGCTCGAGTCAATGCTCCTAGAAGAAAGCCAGCTCTCGAGATTCTTCGACTTCAATATAGATAAGGGGGCCTTTGCTTCATTGATATAGGTGAGTCCCCCTTTTTTGAAGCGCGCGACCACTTCGTCTTTCTCCATCACTTCTCCGTCGAAAGAAGAAGCGGATGGCGATAAAGGCGATAAAGGAGGCGAAGATGGTAAATCATTCAAAAGGCTCTCCAGTTCCTTTCGTCTCTCGATAGCAGCCTTTATTCGCCCCACTTCCGCTTCTTTGATGTATTCGCTTTTGACTTTATTTCCTTCGCGGCGCTGAAGATAGTACCTCTTTTTGTTTCCGATCCTCTTGACGGAAATATAGCCTTCAGGGAGAGATGATAACTCTTTTAATATTGCATCCTTATCCATCATGGAATAAGGATATATTTTTTAACCTACATTTTCAAATATCATAGTAGGTTATCCGATGTTTCCTACCTTTTGTGTTTGATATTCGTAACCTACATTTTGAAATATCATCGTAGGTTACACCCAGCAAAACCCCATAAAGGAAATCGCCGCCAGATTGACGGCGATCTAGTGGAGTCTATCGTATACAGCCTTAAGCGCCCAACGAAGCGATTTATCTATATTTCAACGTACTCAATCTTCGAGCGATGCTTCAGACTCTTCGAGTCGTAAGCGATGCCTAGGAGCATCACTTTGCCGTGATATCCATTGAGCGTCGAGACGTAGTTCCTGTCCTTGATCTGCTTTATGGCCTCATCCGGAGAGTGATCGACTTTCAGCTCGATGATAATCGGGATATAGCCGGGCGCTCTCGGTGTGAAGAGCAGATCGGCCCTGCCCGTGGGGCAGTTCGGCTCTGGCGTGATCTTGTAGCATTTTTCCGCGTATTTGTACGAGATCCTGACGATCACCGCGAGCACGCCCTCGTCGTTCTTGTTGAAGGGGGTCACGAGGTCGGCGTGGTTCTTGTCGAAGGTCTCGTCGATGTAGTCGGTGTTGCCTTTGAGGGTCTCCTCGAGGAGTTTCTTCGACTCCTGCATCGGGTTGTAGACGTCGGGCCAGGGGATATCCTGGATGGCGTTCACGATCTCGCCTTCTATCTCCTTGTTCGGGATGAAGCATTTTTTGCTCTCTTCCTCATACCCGAGATATCCAAGGTGTATGAGGACGGTGAGGGCGGCGTCTTTGCTATTCACATTCGTTAGATCGTTTCGGAACAGCTCGACGTTGACTGGCGCCTTCTCGCCGGCAAGCATCTTTATGATCTCGCCTTTGAGCGCCCCTCCGTCATAGTTCATGTATTCCTTGACTGGATCGATGTTGCCGGTCGATGTCCAGTAATTCCCGCACAGATGGTCCGTCAAAGCCTCGACGACCGATTTCGGGTTGTAGATCTCGATTCCACTTAGCCTATATCCATCGTACCAGCTCTTTATCTCGGAGAAATCCATACTCCACTTCTCGCATAGCTCTTTCACCTCTCCCTCGGTGAAGCCGAAGGAGTCGGGGATATCCCGAGGGTTCAGCATGTTGTATTCCTTGAAGTTGTTGAGGTCGGATTCGGAGGAATACCTCTTGATCGGGAGGATGCCGGTCATGTAGACAAGGTCGAGATAGGATTGGGCGTCGCTCGATTTGAAAAGGGCGCTGAGGAGTTTCATGTAGGAGTCGCAGAGTTCTTTATTGCTCGCCTCTTTCCTGAAAAGAACGTCCCATTCGTCGATGAGGAAGATGAAGCGCTCCCCGGTCTCGTTGTTTATCCTGCTAAGGCATTCCATAATCGTTTTCTGGTTGCTCGTCAATATGCCGGGGAAGGCCTCGTCTAGATCCGATCTCACGAATCGCACCAGCTTGTTCAGGAAGGCTCTGCCGCTTCTGGAGTCGTTATAGATCGATGCCATGTCGATCCATATCACGTTGTGCTTGTTGAGATGGCTCTCGAAAGAGGGGTCATCGTATATTTTGAGCCCTTTGAATAGTTCTTTGGAGGAGCAGCCTTTCGAGTAGTAGGCGTTGAGCATGGAGAGGGCCATGCTTTTGCCGAAGCGTCGGGGGCGCGTCACGCACATGAATCTCTTCGCTTTGCCGATGGAATCGTTCGTCGCCTTGATGAGCATCGATTTGTCCACATAGATATCGTCATGGACGTTATCCGAGAACGTTTTATTGCCCTTGTTGAGAAAAATTGGCATAAGTGTGCCCTCCTTTCCCTATATTGTAGCACATAAATCGGCCGCTCCTACGGCCTCCCTTTCCAGTCGGGCGAGAGCATCGCGCCACTCATCTCGTCCCATTTAAGGCTTCTGGCGGCCCGGACCACGTCTTTCGCGATCTCTTTGTTCGGGATGAAGCATTCTTTGCTCTTCTCGTCGTAACCTAGATAACCCAGGTAAATCAGCGTGGTCAAGGCCTCGTCTCTGTCATCGATCTCGTCGAGGCCGCCCCAGAACGAGCCGACGTCAACACGCAATCTCCCGCCGTCCATGAGCGCCTCGAAATCGCCTTTGAGCTCGCCGTTATTGAAATTCATGCACTGTGCGAGGGGATCGCGCGAGGCTGTGAATATCCAGCGCCCCTCGCACCTATCCTCAATGGCGTTGTTGACCGATATCGGGTTGTAGATGGTTACACCATCCATCAGATAGGAGCCGAACCAGCATTTGATTTCGGAGAAGTCTCTGTCCCATTTGACGCATAGATCCTTGACCTCCTCTTCCGTGTAGCCGATGGACTCCCTTGTAACGGAAGGACGAGCGGCGCTGCAATCGATGAAATTGTTCAGCTCGCATCTGAGAGCGAATCTCTCGATAGGGAAGATGCCGGTCATGTAGACGAGGTCGATGCACCGAGAGACGTCGCCCGATTTGAAAAGGCTGCTCAAAAACCGCATGTAGGAATCGCAGAGGGCCTTGTTGGTGGGCTCTTTCCTGAAGAGCACGTCCCACTCGTCGATGAGGAAGACGAAGCGCTCCCCCTTGTTGCCAAGATCTTTAAGGGCAAGAGCAAGGGAAGATGACTCATCGGCGTCATGCTCGAGATGGGCGTCCGAAAAAGCTTCCTTGAGATCGAGATAGATGTACTTTTTGAGTTTTTTGACGAAGTCCTCACCTTCATCGAGCATGTTGTAGACCGATGCCATGTCGATCGATATCACGTTGTGTTTGTTGAGATGCTCTTCGAAAGAGGGATCATCGCATATCTTGAGGTTCTTGAACAGTTCCCTTGAATCGCAACCTTTCGAGTAGTAGGCGTTGAGCATCGAGAGAGCCATGCTCTTTCCGAAGCGTCTAGGCCGCGTCACGCACATGAATTTGTCTGGAGTTCTGATGAGCTCATTGGTCTCCTTTATGAGCATCGATTTGTCTACGTAGATATCGTTTTTGAGGTTCTTGATGAACAGCGCGTTGTCTTGGTTTAGATAGAATGGCATCGTTTCATCCTCCTGCCGACATTCTACCGCAGCAACCTCGCCTATAAGGCGGACATCTTTTGTCCGCTTTTGGGGGCAAATGCTGCTTTTTTGGCTCGATAACCGCTGGAAGGGAGGAAGGAAATAATCACCTTCACCGATACTTATGGGCATATGAAAAACCCCTCGCAATTGGGCAAGGGAGAATTCATGATCAAAGATGCTTTTTATTCGTGGTCGCCGTCATTGAAGTAGAGGATGCCAAGCGTCCCTGGGCCACAGTGGCAAGAGACGGTCCCGCCGGCGAAGGTTGGGTAAATCTCCTTGAATCCCTCTTTCTTGAGGCGCTCCACGCACCAAGAGACCGCTTCATCCGTCGCCGAGCTAAAGGTGATGAAAATGATGGAATGATCGGGATTATTGTACTCTTTGAGCGTCTCTTCGACGTAGTCTTTGACCCATTTGTTCATCGGGCCGCGGAATTTCTTCCCCTGCCCCATCTTCCCGTCTTTGACGATGATCTGCGGGCGGATGTGGAGGAGATTCGCCCCGAGCGCCGCGAGACCGGAGCATCTTCCGCCTTTATAAAGGTAATTGACCGCTTCGATCGCAAAAGAAGCTTGATCAAAGGGGATTCTCTCTTTGACTTTCGTCACTATATCTTCTGGGCTCATCCCTTTATCGGCGAGCTTTTTGGCGTATATCGCTTGTAATGCCACGCCCGTAGAGAGGGTCCTTGAATCCACCACGTAGACGTTCTCGAATTTCTCGGAGGCTTTGACCGCGTTTTGGTAAGAGGCGGACATATCGCTCGAGATGGTGAAATGGATGATGGCGTCATGATCCAAGAGGAGTTTTCTGAAATGCTCCTCGCTTTGGGCTTCATTGACCGCGCTCGTGCGCGCAAGTTTACCGGTTTTCGCGGTGTAGGCGAAAAGGTCCTTGCTAGTGACCTCGCCGTCATAATATTGCTCTTCGCCCATGATGATGGCGAAGGGGACGACGTGGATATCGTATTTCTCTATGAGTTCCTTGGTCAAATCCAAGGAGGAATCGGAACTGATGGCTATTTTCATTTGTTGTTCGCTCTTTTCTTTGCAGTCGACATTTTACTAGCCTCTCCTCTATCTTTCCACAAAGACGGAAATCACCGCCGAATTATGGCGGGCACTCTATAATAAGGAAAAAGGAGATAGACATCATGAATACCCTTGATTGCATTGCGGCGCGAAGAAGCATCCGCGCCTATTCGAAAAGCGAAATGAAGGAAGAGGATATAAAGAAGATCCTCAAAGCGGGATTTGAAGCCCCGAGCGCGATGAATTACCGGCCGTATGAATTCATCGTCAATACCGATAATGCGTTCTGGAAGGACTATACGAAAGAAAAACCGACCTGCGCGACGGCCGCCACCGCTTCTCTCACCGTCTTAATCGTCGGCGATAGCAACAAAAACCCAACCCAAGAATTCCTCATCGAGGATTGCTCCGCCATCACGGAGAATATGCTTCTTGCCGCCACTGAGCTAGGCTACGGCTCCTTATGGGCTGGCATCAGATTCGGGAGCGACTTCCAAAAGAGACTCATCGCCGATTTCGCTTTGCCAAACGGCTATCTACCGATCGCTTTGCTGATCTTTGGGAAAGGTGCCGAGAAGAAAGGGCCCACCGATAGATACGAAGAGGCGAAGGTCCATTACGGGCGCAAATTCTAGGGATTTAGGAATTTACAAGCAGAAAGTCATGTAGACGGGAAGAGCGATCGTCCCGTCTATTTTTACGCTGAGGTTTTTCGGGTGAATGATATAGCTAGCCATGATTCGATCCTTGAACTTGGCTTTAAAAGCATCGAGGGAGCTCGTTTTGTATGATTTCCCCGATTTGACCTCGATCGGGATGAGTTTTTTCGATACTTTGCTCCCGGAAGTCAAAAGAAAATCGATTTCGATGTCGTTCCGGTGCTTCTCGGGGGAATATTGGGTATAAAAATAGAGCTTGTAGCCATTCGCGACGAGGGATTGAGCGACGACGTTCTCGAAAAACATGCCCTTGTTTATCGATAGTTTCCCAGATAAGAGCTCCTTGTGGTAAAGAGGGTCCGCCTTCTCGCCGTCGGAGAGAGAATGCGTCAAAAGAAGGCCGGTATCGCCCATGTAGCATTTGATGTAGTTCCTTTTCTCGTTGAGCGAGAGGCCGAAATTCGGATCGGCGCACATGAAGCATTCGTTGCAGATGAGTGAATCGGCGAGCCAAAAGAAAGTCTCTTCGTAAGCGATGGCTGTATCTTCTTCCCTGATCGATTTTATCCTGACCCTTTTCTCGTGCTGGGAGAGAAAAGAGGGCAACTGATCGAAAATGGAAAGGACTTTCGCTTTATATGAGCGATCGATTTTGCCGATATCGTCCCGATAAGCGTCCAAAATATCCCTTTTCTCACTCTCGCATGCCTCGAATTGCTTGTTGTTGGCGATGAACTCATCGACGGCTTTGGGCATCCCGCCGACCAGCATATACTGCTTGAACAAGAACATCGCTCTTTTGTGAAGCGGGTCAAGCAATGGCTCTTTTTTGTTGAAGCAGTCCTTGATGTAGTCGGTTAATCCCTTTTCGTTCAGCGCCCAGGCGAATTCCTCGAAATCCATCGGATACATCCTGAGTTTTCTCTCTTCGGAGGGGATTAGGATATTTTTCGTGTTCTCTTTTATCGAGATGAGAGAACCAGTCTCTATATAGTCGTAACGGCCATCTTTGACTAAATGCTTGATTGCCTCTCGCGCCCTCGGGAATGATTGGACCTCATCAAAGATAAGAAGGGATTCCCGAGGATACAAGGTTGTCTGATATTCCACCGAGAGGATCATGAAAAGGGAATCCAAGGAATCGAGCATATCGAGGAAGGCGTTTTTGATGGACGGCTTAGCCTTCGAGAAATCGATCAGGATATAGCTTCTGTAATTCTCTTTCGCAAACTGCTCAACGATGGTCGATTTGCCAATGCGCCTAGCCCCCTCTATCAAGATAGCTTTCTTCCCTTGGCACTCCTTTTTCCATTCGAGCAGTTTATCGTATACCTTTCTTTTGAAAATCATGCGATATTACCTCTCTTTTTCATATGTAATTTAACGTATTTTAGTAAAAAGCGCAATCATCGAAAAGGCGATTTTGCCGGAAAAGCGCAATCATCGAAATGGCTATTTTGCCGGAAAAGCGCAATCACCGATATACCGATATGAGTAAAAAAAACGCCATTATAAAGAGATGAAATTGAGTCAAAAAATCGGATGGATTTTGATGATAAAACACCCATTTTCAGGGTCGTCCATCTTCCGCTTGTATATAGGATAGGAAAGTGTTTTAATTTGGCCTCAGGCGAATTTTGCAAGTAATAGAACAGGGGGTGATTTTTCTATGAATCGAGCAACTTTCATCGACAAAAGAAGGATTGGGGAATCCATCAAATCCCTGCGCAGAAAGAAGAGGCTCACCCAAGCTGATTTAGCGGAACGCACTGGTTATAGCGTCCGCACCTTGCGCCGGATCGAGAAGGAGGGCACGGATAACCTCTCGATCATCCTCGTCTTCGCGGAAGCATTAAAAGTCTCTCCGCTCGACATCCTGAAAGGATGTTTTCTTTTTATACGGAAAAAAGCACTGGCGGGTTTCCCCGTGCAGCGCTTACTCCCATCTGTTATTCATGCACGTTCACGCCAGGCTGAGCCTATAAGAGCTACCCATAAGCTTCTGGAATGGGCTTTCGCCGCAACAACGGAAGGAACTCGATTATCCTTCAACTTTCAGTGAGCTTCAGCTATTCTTTTGGGGCCATTTTCAGTAGCCAATGACTCCGGCTTTCACCTACTCGCACCCGTCAAAGCAGTTATAGGGGGTTTCCCCTCATCAAGCCGCGCACTTCCTTTGGGAACGCAGATGCGCTTTTCCCAGAAGCGCATCATCTCGTGGGACATATTTCTATGGAGCCTCTTCTCGTGCCTGCTCGGACGGTCATTTACATAAAGAAGCGCGCTGCGCCATTAGCCAAAGCGGTCTTTTGATCCCGGGTACCTAATAGGTCTTGATCGCGAGATGATATCTCATCACGTCCTCTCTCTTGGTTACGCCCCAGCCATCAAGCAAGATGACTTCACTGGGTTCCAATGCCACTCTCCGAAGAGAGCAAGATGGATTATACAGACGAAAAAGATAAAAGCGTGAGGACAGAAATTGTCCGCTTTTTTCTACTTATTACCTCGAGAGCCAATCGGCGATATCGATGATTCTGATGCCTTTATAGTCGTATTCCGGATGGGAGGTTCTCGCTAAAAGGATGCGCGGATAGAGGTCTTTGATTTTTAGAAGTGGGTCCACTTCTCTCGCGAAGGTCTCTTCGCCTGATATATCATCGGAGACCTGAATGTAGATTCTCTCGTCTCTTTTTAGGGCCACGAAGTCGATTTCCTTTTTATAGAGCATCCCCACGTAGACCTCATACCCTCTTCGTAGTAACTCAATGGCCACGATATTCTCGTAAACTCGCCCATAATCCATATTTCTGATGCCTAGAGTAGCGTATTTCAAGGAATGGTCGCAGAGATAGTATTTGTCAGAGGAGGTGAGATACTTCCTTCCCGCGAGGTCGTAACGCTTGATTTTATAGAAGAGGAAGGATTGGCATAGACTCTCAATATAGGAGCCGACGGTCTTATCGTTCGTCTTCATCACGTTGCTACTCAAAACTTTCCTGATATTGCTGATGGAAGTAAGACTTGCGATATTATCGATCAAAAACGAAGAAATCTTCCTCAATAGAACCTGATTCCTGATCCGTTTTCTCTTGATCAGATCCCTCTGGATGATCGTTTCATAAACCGTCGAGATATAGTCGTATTTCCTCTTTTCATTAGGATATAGGTAGGAGCCAGGAAATCCCCCTTCATTGACGTAACGATCAAAGGAGAAGGAAGAAGGGGTAAGCTCATGGTAATTCATGAATTCCTTGTAGGAAAAAGGGAAAACCTTTATCTCGATCGCTCTACCCGTGAAAAGGGTCGCGAGGTCGCTGCTCAATAAAAACGCGTTTGAGCCCGTGAGGTATATATCGTAATTGCCCGTGGAGTGAAGGCTATTTATCGCCTTCTCGAAGTTCTCGCATAGCTCAACTTCGTCGATGAGCAGGAAATTCTCGCTCCCCTCTTTGTATCGCGAGACGATGTATTCATATAATTTGTGGTAATCCTGCAGCTCCTCAAATTCGATTTTGTTGAAATCGATGCAGATGAGATTCGCATCTTGACGATTCTTCACGAGATACTCGAAAAACGATTCCATGAGAATCGATTTCCCTGAGCGTCGGACGCCCGTGATGACTTTGATATCCGGCGTCCCCATGAGTTCGATTAGTTCATTCAAATAAGGCCTTTCGATTATTTTCATCCTCATATCCTCCTTTTTTCCTTAGAAGAGCGAATCAGCATTCATTTTCTTGAACTATTTTTGATGTTTTATTTCACGATTTCAATAATTTTTCATTTTCTTGAAGTTTGTTCACTACTTTATTTCAATATTTTGAATATTTTTCATTTTATTGAAGTTTATAAAGCGTTTTACTTCAAAAAAATGAATGTTTTTTGCCTCTTGAGACGGGCCTTCAAGGTCGTAAGGCTGACTACTGCCGTCTCAAATCTTGCACGCAAGGAAATGCCGAATGAACGTCAGGCAACAAAAAGCCCGTAAAGGGTGGGCTTTATTAAAATTGTGTTCAGTAATGCCCTCTAACGGAGCAGAAGCTCATTGATTGAGGAGCCTTTTCCCTCGCGATCATCGCTCACCACGGCGATGACCTCGTCTTCGAAAAGGGCGAAAAGCTGCCCGCGCATGCCGTTGCCGTGCCTTTTGCCCGATTTCTTGTTAACCCAGATGGAATAACCGTAATAAGCGTCGCCACCCGTATCGACGAGATCGTTTTTCGAGAAATCGATGTAGTTCGATGAGACGATACGCTTATCTTCGTACACTCCCTCATTAAGGAAAAGGGAGCCGATTTTCGCCACGCTCACTGAATCTAGATATACTCCCGTTGCCCCCAAAGGATGGCCCAAAGGGTCGTAGTCGAAGGAGAAATCAATAATCGAAAGAGGCGCAAAAAGGCGCTCGATTATAAATTCATCGAGCTTTTGCTGGGATTTTTCTTCCACCACTCTCCCTAAAAGGTAGTAATTGGAATCGCTGTAGACGAAGGGCTTATCCTTTTGATAATAAAGGCCTTTCTCAAAGATAATGGATAGATAATCATCGGAATAAAAAGATGACGGAGAGTCGCAGTCCACATCAAGGAAGCCGTTTTTGATGCCGCTTCTTTGCTGAAGGAGGTCTTTGATGGAGCAGCCCTTATACGAAATGGCCGAAGGATAAGAAGATAAGAAGATATCGCTCACATCTTCGTTTAAGCTGAGCTTCCCTTCATCTAGCAAAATGCCGATGCATAAAGAAGTGAGATTCTTGCTGAGCGAATAGATATCGGTCTTGCTTTCGCTTAGAAGAGAAATTTTCTCGATTTTCCCTGCCTTAAAAGAAGCGATGTTATAGACCTTCATCGCATTATTTTCGCGAAGAATCAGCTCTTCGAGCTCTTTTAATCTTCGTGAATCCATAAGGTTTTGATCTCGAATGGACGGAAAGATAAAACGGAATCGGAGATATCTTCCTCTTTGATATCCTCCAAAAAGTTCACAAGCGAGATGCGTTTGCCCGCGAAACGGGTTTTGGAGAGATCAAGTTTTGCTTTCTTCCCGCTCCGCTCGTAGAGGCGGAGAATCATCCCCTCGCCCTTGTATTTGTTTTTAAGGCATGAGTATTCAAGATCGTCATTATGGAAGAGCTTTTCGCCTAGATTCATTTTCTTGCTTGAGGAAGTGAATTCACTGTTGAAGATATAGGCAAGTTGATCCACTTTGGCCTTCTTATCATCGCCAAAGTGCACGTAAAGAGCGTATTCGTAAGATGTTTCCCCGATATCGCTGTCGCGACAAGGATAAGAAGTTGAGCGCAATAAATCGAGCTCAAGGTCATCGCCTTTGATGTAGTAGCCGCATTTGGTCTTGTTGATTAAAGCGGCGCCCAAATCTTGTTTTGCATCATACACATCGACATATTGCTGCGCGCACACTTCATACTGTGCCTTTTCGTGAGTGGTGTCCTCTTTTCTACTCCGTTTGAGTTTTCCGAACTGGATATCGCAGGTAGCGGAGGAAGAGGAGATGGCGAGATTGAAGTTGCTCCTCAGCATCCTCTTATTGTCTTTCCAGTCGACTTCGTGCTTGAAGGATATTACATCTTTGTCGGAGACTACCATGGTCTCTTTGACTCTCGATTCGTGGTAGCCATATTCGGACACTACTTCGTAAACGGGCCCATATTTCCTGATCTTTCTATTCAAAAGAGTCATATAGACCTCATCTTGGTTCCGGTAGCTCTCGCATATATTCCATCCATCGCCATGGTCGATAAATACCCGTAACCTGTTGGCCCCTGCTTTCACCACTTCTTTCCCTAGCTTCTTCGCGTAGATTGAGGCGATATAGCCTTTTTCATCGAAGCGGATCTTGAAAGAAAGAGTCTCAATCGTATCCCCTTTAATTTCCCTTTCGTATGGGTAGGCGGCCTTTGCTTTCGCGCATTCAAAAGGAGACAAAGAGATAAGGTAATACTTATTCTCTTCCTTGAAGAGCCTATTCACTTCGTAATTGAGGTGATTGAAATAGAAAGAGGAGGAAAGGTAGTCTTTCTGGTAACCTTTCACCGCTTTCTTATAGAGGTTATCAAGTTCACGTTCGATGGATAGATATTCCTCTTTCGATTCATCGTATACCCGTTTGATGGCGGAACCTGGCAAGATATCGTGGAATTCGAGCAATAAGACGCGGCGATAAAGAGCGTCGATCTCTGCATCGTAAGCGTGATTGCCCGTCAAGGCCAAGATGGTCTCTAAGCGCTTAATTTTCTCCTCCATCTTGCGGTTATACTGCTTATTGAAGGAGATCGAGGTATAGGTGCCGGTGTGGTTTTCGAGATATAGCTCCCCTTGATAAGAAGGAAGCTCATCTTTGCTCTTTTCTAGAATGGAGAAGAAATTAAACACCGTATCGATCTCGACTTTGTTAAGGCCCATCAAAGAATCGATTCTTCTGATATTCTCAAGATGCTCTTCGCTCGGTCCTCCTCCCCCGTCGCCGATGCCGTAGATGAGGAGAGAATCCATGTTCTTCTTGTCGAGTTTGCTCAATCTCTTATTGCCAGCGAAAAGCGATTTCGCGCTGGCGCCGGAATTGTATTCCCCCTCAAGCGGGAGATGGGTGAGCACCTCGCTCCCATCGATTCCTTTCCAAATAAAGGTATGGAAGGGGAAATCCGTGAAGCGGTTCCAGGAGAGCTTGATGGTGAGGAAATAATCCATGCCGCCTTCTTTGATGAGCTGAGGGAGATTGCCGTTATAGCCAAAGGTATCGGGAAGCCAAAGATTATTCACGTAATGGGAGAAATTCTCGAGATAGAATTTCTGGCCGTACAGCATTTGCCTTGCAAGTTCCTCTTCCCCCGAGATATTGGTGTCGAATTCCACAAACGCCCCGCCGACGAGCTCAATCCGCCCTTCTTTCTCGTATTCTTTGAGTTTTTCAAAAAGAGCTGGGGCTTTTTCTTTAATCCAGATGATCTGCTGAGGCTGCGAGATCACATAATGGAATTCGGGATAACGCTCCAAAAGGTAAAAAACGTTCGTGATAGTCCTGATGGCTTTTCTTTCGCTTTCTCTTACTGGCCAAAGCCATGCCAAATCAAGATGAGCATGCCCTACGGCGTGCATAATGGGCAGTTTATCGCTCGTATCCTCTTTAATAGAGAGGAGTCTATCGAGAATCTCTCGAGACTCTCTCATCTTGTTTTTCCGGTCGTACCAGAATAAATCACGGACGGCGATCACGCCTTCATATAACGTTACAAAATACGGGCAAGTTGGCGAAATGTTCTCCAAAAGCGTCAAAAGCGCTTCATAATCGAAGCAAATGCGGCGCATTTCTTCGTCTCGTTCGACAAGAGCGATGCTTTTCACGAGTCCTTTTTCTTGAATATTCCCAAACAGATCGTTATAGCCGCAGTCGAAATAGAGATCGAGTTTACCTTCTTCAACAAGGTCTTTGACCGGATAATACTTTTTCCCCGGCTCGCCGAGGTTGCGGTCGAACACGCTCGAGCCGTTCGTGAAGCCCTTTACGGGCGTTCCGTCTTTATCGACGAGGAGCGCTTCCCCATTGATATCGAATTCGATATAGGTATGCTCATTTATCAAGCATCCCTTTAAATCCTTATATACATGGAACCAGGCGCAGTCGAAAACCTCTTCCCCCCAGCTAGACTCTTTCTTTATCTTCTTGAAGCGGAGCTTGCTGATTTCTTGGAACGGCACTGGCTCTTTGGAGGTGGCCACTTCGTAATCCAGCTCGAGGATATGCGTATGTGACAGGGGGCGCATAATGCACTCGAGAATGTTTCTGGCGTCCCTTATTCCGTCTTTCTTATCGACATTGTTCGCTTCAAATTTCATGTTGGTGAGTAAATTGTCTTTCTTTAAAGGCTATCTTTCAAGGCGAGCAAGGCGAAAGTCTCCGCGGAACTCGCGACGTCCATGATATCAAGATTGGTGTCTTTGTCTAATCCATATTGCCATCCGCTGATCCAATTCACCGGCAGAGTGTTATCGTAAAGATAGTTATTGTAGGCAAAATCGATGCTTTTTTGGACCTCCCCTAGATAGCTGGAGGCTGAAGAATCGAACTTCAATAAGTCGTAATAGCCTTGGAACAAGGTGAGGTTGAACCAGATCGTGGTCCCAAGCGGGAACTGGTAGTAGCCTTCGATCAATTCATCGTTCCCGAAATAGGAAAGAGATGAAGCCATCGATTTTTTCGCTTGGGTGAGATAGCTCTCCTCATTGGTGGCGTGATATAAATAGGCCCCGCCCGAGATCATCGTGCCGGTGTTATAGGTATAGGCTGTGGTATCGAGAGTGCCATGGGTAATCGTCACTCCGCCCTTTTTCTCCGTCCCGATCATATCGCCATAGAGGTTATTGTTCATCTTAAAAGTGGCAAGGGAGAAATCGTAGACGTCTTTAGCCCACGTTAGATAGCTGCGGCCGAAGACTTCCTCATTCGGGAAAAGTTCCGAGAGACGGACCAAAGTGGCGATGATGGGGCCATTGCTACAAGCGTGCTTGCTGTTATAATCGGGGCCCCAGAAGATGCCGCCCCACTCTTTGCCAGTGTCGTTATTGAGTGAGGAATCCCAGCCCGAGAGGCAGTATTTGATGGTATCCACGCACTTCGTCAAAAGACTGTCGTCACCCAAAACCTCATAGGCGTTGAGGAATTCGCGCGCGATCCACATATTGTCGTCATATACATCTGCCATATAGCCGCTTCCGGCTTTATTTGCTCTCACCCCGCGCTTCACGGCGTAGGCGCGGAAGCCGTCTTTCCTATCCTCATGATAGTATTCAAGCCCGTCAATAATCGTAAGGAGACGCTTTTTGATGGTCTCGTCATTTGGGTTGTTCCTTAATAGTTTGACGTATAAAGAGAAGAGGCTAGTGAAATGCCAAGCTGAGCATATTTCCTCGGTATCATCGACGGCGGGATAATAGTTATAGGCGCCGTTTAGCTCTTCATCGTAATAACGCTCCCACAACGAGTTCGCAATAACTTTGGAGCGCGCGTTATTCCTAGAGAAAGAAGTGAGCCCATCATCGGGGTTATTCATGATGGAGCCGGCCTTATAACTGCTATAAGAGGTAGTGGTATTCCCACAGCTTGCTAGCATACCCATCGATAAGCCAGCCAAAGCTATTTTCGTCATTTTCTTTTTCATGCTTTTTCTCCTATGATCAGATCTTTTTCCTGAAGCAACAAATAGGCAAAGAGGGAATTGGACCAGGCAAACCAGCTCCTCGTGTAGTTATTTGGATTATCTTTGTCTACACCTTCGTGGGTGTAATTAGTACCAGCATCGCTCCTTTTCACCATTTCGATGAGCTCTTTTTTCTCTTTCTCACTAGAAGAGGTCAGAGCTTGGAGCGTCACCCCGATATGCCAGACGTAGCCTTCTTCGGTATGCGGGGAGCCAATCCCTTTTAAATATTTCCCCTCGAAATAGTAGGGATTGGAGAAACTGAGGCAGTAATTCCGGGTGTTTTTGTAAATCGGGTCAGTAGCATCAGCATAGCCAAAATAGGGAATGGATAAAAGCGAAGGGACATTGGCATCATCCATGAGGAGATAATTCCCGAGCCCATCCACCTCGAAAGCGTAGATATCGCCGAATTCCGGATGGTTGATGATGCCGTATTTTTCTATGCCCTCGTCTATTTCTTCTTTGAGGGTCTTGGCTTTAAGAGCAAGCTCTTTTTCGTTTATCTCAAGGAAGAGTTCCTCGAGTTCACGGAGAATCACGACCGCGAACATATTCCCTGGCACGAAGTAGCCGTATTTGCAGGCGTCATCGCTTGGACGATACCCGCTCCAAATCATGCCGGTATAAGCGACTTCCCCGCCTTTCCCGTGATTTGGGATATTAAAGCCCTCTTTCTCGCCAGGTCTATAATGCATATAGTCGCTACGCTCATGATGATGCTGCTCGGTGATGAAAGTATCCATGATGATATTCGCGATTTTTACAAAGCGCGGGCTTAGTAGGCTCTTATCGCCCGTGACTTTGTAAAGGCGATATAGGAGCCAAACGGGATAGCAGAGCGAATCGATCTCGAATTTCCTCTCCCAGGTATAAGGCGTCCTTAAGCCCTCATCGTCTTTATGGCCATGGCCATTCGGCTCTTTGTTGAAGGAATTCGCGTAAGGGTCGACCTCGATATAGAAGAATTGGCGCTTAATCAAACCCTTGATGAGGTTATAGACATCCTTATCGTCTTTCGCAAAATCGATATATTGGATGACGGAAGCGCTGGAATCGCGAAGCCACATCGCGGGGATATCGCCCGTGAGCATATACACTTCCTCATTCGGTAGATATTCAACGGTCGTATCGAGGCTATTGTAGAAGCAGTTATGGAACATCTTCCTGAGTTTTTCGTCAACGATCCTCTCCTCGAAAAGAGTAATCTCGCCTTTCATTACCTCGTACATACTTATTTACCGTTCTTTGCCTTTTTCTTTTTCGCTTTCACGAAGAAGAAGGTGGCTCCCCCTAGAAGGATTGCGGCTACAGGAATGGAAATCCCCAAAATGAGAGGGAGAGAGGAAGAAGAAGGGATTTTTATCTCCACTTCCACGGTTTTCCCGTATGTCGGTTTCTCATAGTTGTTCCTTCCTTCGACATACTCTTCGTAGGTCCCATCATATAGGAAAGAGGTATCGACGTTATTGCGGAGTATCACTAGTAGTCCGCCTTCAAAACGCTGGAAGACGTCCCCATCGACCTCAAAAGCATCGTCAAGCGGAGCTCCGTAACCGTTGTAGTCTTTGTTCCAGAGATAAAGCGCGTTATTGGCAAGAAGCACCACTTTATCATCGGTTTTGTTATAGACAAGGGCGGCAACATTGGTTCTCGCGTCTCCCCAGGGGTTTGCCGAGGAGTCGCCCAAGATGAACTGCTGCGCATCAATCCCGTTCCAGTTGCCGTGGAAGTTTTGCTCCTTGAAGCCGACGAAGAAGCCGTTCTTATATAGATCCTTGTATTTCTTCTTGAGCTTGAGGGAGATTTTCTCGGCGTCTTCGTAATCGCCTTCGATCTTATCGCCCACATCATTGAGGAAATCATTGACGTTATACCAGTCGAATTCCGTGAGGCTCTTGTAGATTCTCGCTGGGCGATATGTGTAGGAATATTCGCCATTTTCGAGGGTACAGATGACTGAGCCTTTCTTATGGACTTTGATGATCGTGCTCTTATCTTCAGAAGCGAATTCCTGTTGGAAAGCTCCATATTTGGAATCGACATACGGGGTGGCGGAAGCGATGAAAATCTTGCTCGTTTCATCGTATGTGTAGCCGTTTTTATAGTTCACGGCACCAGTTGCATCGCGATATAGGAGCCCGCCTTCAAACATCTGGAAGGTGGTCTCGGAAGCTTCGCTTTCCCCTGGCAGAGTCACTGTATCGGTGATGAGATTACTGAGCGGATAACCTAATTGCGTCTTATTCGAATCCCAGTAAGCGGCCTCCACTCCCGATAAAGCGAAGCATTCGCCTTTCGTCTCATCATCATTCACTTTGTAGTTATAGAAAATGAAGGACATTCCGTATCGATTGCCGTCGAAAGTGAAGGAGGAATCCCCGAAGGCGAAATCCTGGACGATATAGCCATCCCAGCATTTGACATAGGAGTTTTTAACCCCAAGGATGATGTCTTTGTTGTAGAACTCCGTATATAGAGCCTTCATCTTCGTCTCGATGATGGGCTTTGTAGCCGAGGCATTGCTGAGGTTTTTGGAAAAATCATCGCCACCGCTCGTGCAGAAATCATCGGCGACGTATTTTAATAAGAGGTCGAGCGCGACTTTGCTCCTTTTCCCGTCTTTGTCGATAGTGCGGCCGGCGTAGTTTTTGACGGTATGGCTTTTCTCGGTCAAAGTTATCACGCGGTAGCCAGCCTCAAAGTTTTGGTAGTATTTGTCATCCAGCGAGAAATAATCCCCCACTTTCTGTCCGAATTCGGTGGGCACGTTATCGAGAAAATAGTCGCTGAGATTCTTTTCATCGTCATTCGCCCGCAAGACGGTCTTGGAGAGTAAAGGAGCTGAGTAAGAAGAAACATCCTTTTTCTCTACCTTCCCTCCGTAGAGGAAGAGAGAGGCGAGTAGCGGCAAGAAAAGTAACTGTTTTGCTTTCATAAAACTCCTTTATTTGATTCCTGTGTATTTGGTTTCCTTTAAGAAATACTTCTGGGTGAAGATGAAGAGGATGATGATGGGGAGGATGCTCAATAAAGACCCCGCCATCATCTCGCCGGTGGAGGCGCTCGTCTGGAACTCATTCAAAGCCTGGCCAAGGGTGAATTTGCTCTCATCGAAGAGGATCAATGATGGCCATAAATAGGCGCTCCACGTCGAAACAAAGGTGAAGAGTCCAAGCGTTGTGACCCCAGGAAGAGCCATCCCTAGATATATAAGGAAGACGCGGAAGCCACTCGCTCCATCAATTCGCGCCGCATCGCCAATATCATCGGAGAGATTGGTGAAGAACTGGCGGAGGAAGAGGATGCCGTAAATCGAGACCGCATTAGGCAAAATGACGCCGAAGAGCGAGTTATATAAGCCTGGGCCTAACTCATTCCCGAAGATATCTTTCGGGAAGAAAGGGAGAGAGGTAGTGACGATAAACTGCGGGATGAGGGTGATGATCCCAGGAAGCATCATCGAGAAAAGGAAGATCTTGTATAAGACGGCTTTCCCGTAGAAATCGAATTTGGCGAAAACGTAAGCCGCCATCGAGCAAAAGAGAAGCTGGAGGAAAATCTCCATGAAAGCGATGAAGAGGGTATTGAAGATATATAGAGCCCAGTTATTCTCAAAAAGCGATGTCCAGTTAGAGAAAGTAAAATCCCCATAAAAGAACTTGAAGCCATTCCCTTCCAGGTTATAGGCCGGCGTGAAAGAAGCGATAACCGACCAAATGAAAGGCACCATGAAAAGGAGAGCCACCGCACTCAAGATGACAACGAGAACGATCTGCGGCACGGAAAGATGCCTATTTTTGATTTTCATTCCAGCGTTCATACTTTTGCCTGTATTTATCTTTCTTGCCTTTGAATAAGCGCTTCTGGTTGTCATTCTCTTTCACGAATAGCTGCGTCAAGACGGTCACGATCATTATCAAGATGAATAGAAGCGTCGCCATCGCGCTGCCGTAGCCGAATCTCAGTTCCTTCGCGCTTAAATAAATCTCCACGACCGGGGTGATGGCTTTATCGTTGTTATATAAGCCAAGGAGATAGACCAGATCGAAGAGCTGGAAGCTCCCGATGAGAGTCGTCGTGAAGATGAAATAGGTCGATGGACGAAGGAGAGGCACTGTGATATGGATGAACTGATTGAATTTATTCGCCCCATCGATATCGGCGGCCTCATAGATTTTCGAGTCGATGCCAGTCATCGCCGCGAGGTAGATGAGCATGTTCCCGCCGAGCGCGCCATATAAAGAGATAGCGACAATCACCACCAGCGCCATATAGCCCATATTGAGCTCAACGCTTGCGGCCGAAAGAAGCGATTTCCAGACAAAGATCATCGCCGCCCCGCTCGTGAGCGAGGGGATATAGAGGATGACTTTGAGGAAATTGTGCTTGAGTTTGACCTTCGACACCAAGAAGGCGACCACTAGGCTAGTGATGATGGATAAAGGCACATAGAAGAGAGCGAAAATGGCGACATTCTTGAGCGAATTGAGGAAATATTTGTCCTCGAGTATCTTCCTAAAATTGTCGAAGCCGATGAAACCCGAGAATTTGACCCCGTCATAATCGGTGAAGGAGAAGACGAGGGAAAGGATAAAAGGGACGACGGTGAAGACGATAAAGAGGAGCAAAGCGGGCAGCAAAAAAGAATAGGATGTGATGGTATCGTTCCTCTTCTTTCTGGATGGGAGAGCGAAAACTTCGCTCTTCTTTGCTGCTTTTGCCATAAAAATCAATACCTGTCGATGATTTTCTGCGTCTCGACCGCTAACTCGGAGATGAGCGTATCGAGGGTGCCATCATATTGGCCTTTGTAGTATTCCTGGATGTATTTGTTGTAGACGTTGATCTGGATATTCACGAATCCTGGGATCGAAGGGCGGGTGGCGTAATTATCCGCGTAGCTCGCGGCGTCTTTGAGCACTTCGGTATTCTGGATCCACTCATCGTTATAGAGGGAAGTTAAAGCTGGCAAGGTATTGGAGGTTTTACTCCACTCTAAAGAGGTATCTTCATCGAGAAGCCAGGATTTCATGAATTCCCAGGCTTTCTCTTTCTTCTCTTTCCAGCTATCGGTCTGGTATTTCTCGATCGGGTTAGGAAGAGCGATACCAAATCCCCCGATCATGCCGCCGTTTTTACCGTTTGCGCCGGTATAAGCTGGCTGAGGGAGGAACTTATAGTGGAGGTCAGGGGCATACTTCTTGAGGTAAGAAGAAAAGTAGACAGGCTGATTGATCATCGCTAGGCGCCCATTCTTGAAGGCGTCTTTGCCGCTGTAGCTCGAATTGCAGACCTCATCCGCCCCGAAATCCTTGAAGTAATTGAGCACGGCGCGGGTCTCATCATTATCGTATTCGATTGTCCCATTCGCCCCGAAATCGTTGCCCGTGGAGACCATGAACTTGAAGAAATGCTCGTGGAGGTCATCGGCCGAATAGCCAGCCGGGTTAAAGCCATCGCTCGTCTTATTGCTCACGCCATGAGCGACTTCTTTCAAATCGTCCCACGTCCAATTGGCGTTGATTTTGCTCTTGTATTCCTCGCTGATGAGATCGGTATTCACGTAGATTCCCCAGATATCGAGGTCTAGAGGGAGCCCGTACTGGTGACCCTTGTAAGTGAGCTCATCGTAAGCCTGTTTCTGGAAGATACCACTATCAACGGAATCGCGAGCGATGTATTCATCGATCGGCAAAAGGTATTCTTGGGCGGCGTAAGTTGGGGTATTGAAGCGGTCCCAGATGACTAAATCAGGCTGCTTGCCCACAAGCAAAGCCGAGGCAAAAGAGGTCTCGAATTCCGCCTTGATGGTGAGTTTGATTTGGATATCGTGCTTGCTGTTGTAGCTAGCGATAAACGCTTTGAGGTTCTCGGCATCATGCTGGACCCATTGTCCGCCCGCCCACATCGTGAGGGTCGTAGTCCCCGAATTTCCGCTTTCGCTGTTCCCACCATTGCAGCTAGTGAGCCCCAATAACGAAAAAGCGGCCAGGGAAGCGATTAAGAGTTTTCTTTTCTTCATAACTTTCTCCATCAATGAGTTTAGGGTGAAGGCTGCTCCTTTTGAGTTGGAAAACCGCCTTTATCCTCCGAGTCGAGAGTAATATAGCACAATGAGCGAATAACATATTTCGCGCGTCCGATTATATATCTTATTTAAGCCAAATATGATTTGACGTAGACAAAGTAAAAGTTCGACATTATCTAAGGTTTTTCTATTTGCAATATGGTTATCGCTCTCTTATGATGAACTAAAATCAAGGAAAAGAAATATGTCTACCGTAAAGCTCGTAAACCTCAATAAAATCTACCCTAACGGGGTGCAGGCCGTTTATGATTTCTCCCTCGAAATAAACGATAAGGAATTCATCGCTTTCGTGGGGCCATCGGGGTGTGGGAAAACCACCACTCTCCGGATGATCGCCGGATTAGAGGAAATCACAAGCGGGATGCTCTTCATCGATGACCAGCTCTACAATGACGTGCCACCGAAAGACCGTCACATCGCGATGGTCTTCCAAAGCTATGCCCTCTACCCCCACAAAAACGTTTTCGAGAACATGGCTTTTGGTCTCAAGATGCGGAAAATCCCCGTCCCGAAACTCGATAAGGAAGGCAAGGAAATCAAGAAGATCGACAAGAAAGCCATCAAGAAATACGAGAAGCAATTAAAAATCTTCGAGGCGCAGTTAGAGATCGCCAAAAAGAACAATCCTGTTTCCATTGAGGAAGTCGAGCGCAACATCAAAGCCACCAAAGAGAAAATCGAATATTATTCTTCCACCCCCGTCACTCTCTATAAATACGTTCACCGCCCCAAGAAAGAGATCGAGGAGCGTGTCTTCAAAGCCGCGAAGATCCTCCAGCTGGAGGATTATCTCGACCGCAAACCCGACGCTTTATCGGGTGGGCAGCGTCAGCGCGTCGCGCTCGGTAGAGCAATCGTAAGGAACGCCAAAGTCTTCCTCATGGATGAGCCGCTCTCCAATCTTGACGCCAAACTCCGCGTCCAGATGCGCACCGAGATCATCAAGCTCCACCAGCAAATGGGATCTATCACGATTTACGTCACCCACGACCAGACCGAAGCGATGACGATGGCTAGCAGAATCGTCGTCATGAAAGACGGCTATATCCAGCAAATCGGCACCCCGAAAGAGATTTACGCTCACCCAGTCAACAAGTTCGTCGCCAGCTTCATCGGCTCCCCCGCGATGAACTTCATTGAGGCCACATATGATGGCGATAAACTCATTTATGGCAATGAGAAAATCCCGTTGAGAGCCGAGCAAATCAAAATCCTCAACGAGAAAAACGCCAAAAAAGACGTCATTATCGGTATCAGGCCCGAGAATATCATCTTGAAGCCAGTAAAAGAGGGAACTTCTACAATCGGCATCATCGAAACCCTCGGCAGCGAATTCCTTATCCACTTCAATCTCGAAAACGGGAGTAGCCTCTGCGCAAAAACGATGAGCGACAAAGATCTATCCGTCGGCTCTTCCATCTCTTACGAGTTCGATTTAGAGAAGCTCCACCTCTTCGACAAGGAGAGTGAAGTCGCCTACTTCTAAAAACAAGATACAAGCAAAAAAGCGCGACCGTCCGCGCTTTTTTCTTTACTCCTTTTTTCTTAAATCCTTGATGGAATTGCCTTCGTGGATCTTATAGGAACTGAATAGCTTGAGAGCCACATTCTCCTTTCGAATGAGCTTATCGAGGACAGAGACGGCGATTTTGCCCATCTCGCTCTGATTTTGGATGATGCGGGCTATATTTGGATTAACAAGGCCATAATTGTAATCGAAAGTTATAAGGGAGTAGTCCTCCGGAATCGATTTCTTCATTTTCCTGATGGCTTCATAGATGATTTTGCACACCATGAATTCGCTCGAGAAGAGGCAAGTTATCTCTTTCTCCTTGTTGAGGAATTTGATCACCGCTTCCACGTCATTATCGAAATCCTCCACGCTGCAATTGGTGTTTGGGCACTTTAAGAAGTTCCCGACATATTGCTCTTTTAAAAATTTCTGATTGTAGAAGAAAGCGGACTGGAAGCCGTTCTTGCGGTTCTCGATCGAAGAGACTCCCGAGTCTTTGCCGCATAAAAAGGCGATTTTCTCGTGTCCTTTGTCAAAGAGGAGCTTCGTTGCTTTCTGCGTGGCCTCGAAATTATCCGTGCGGACGCAGTGCAGCTGCATGCCCGTGAAATCGCGGTCGAGGAGAACAATCGGAAAACCGTTGAAATGATGGAAGATGAGGCGCTCATTGTAGTATTCATCATGCACGGGCTGGATGATGATCCCCTTGCATCCCATCCCGATGAGCTCATCGACGTATTTGGACTCTAGCTCGATATTGCCTTTGGAATTCTTGAACACCATGTTGTAGCCTAAAGCCGATAACTCGCGCTCCACGCTTATAAGGAGCTCAAGCCCGAAAGCTGGAGAAATATTGCTCAAAATGAGGCCGATGAGATTCAGTTTGCTGCTTTCAAGGGCATTATCTTTGACTTTCTTCGAGACGAAGGTCCCGCGCCCAGGGTAGCGGACGACATACCCTTCCGCCACCAAAATCTGCATCGCTTTCTTGATGGTGATCCTGCTAGTGAAATACTCTTTGGTGAGCTCATCTTCCGTAGGCAAACAGTCATCGATTTTATAGACCCCGTCGATGATTTTCTTCTTCAGGTCTTTGTAAATGCTTCGATAAAGCGAATCGCTGCTCATAAGTTCCCTTCCAAGAAAACGGTCGCTTCAAGCCCCCACGAAAGACCGGTCTTTGTTATATATTGTTATATTTAATAATAATACAGCCCATTAAATATATTTCATATAGAAAAATAACCTTTTTCTGAACGTTTTACCGGAACCGGTAGCTCAGTCAAAAGGCCCATAAAAAAACGAAAAGCATGGTTTCCGCATAGGGGGTGAAAAGGGAAACCATGCTTCCGTTAACGAGAGAGGGAAATTATTCGCCGACAGTCACACTTAAGCCGGTTAAGACAATTTTGTAATTTCTCGAAGGAATGTGAACTCCAAGATTGACGTTTTTGCCATTCTCAGTTCCAGCGAGTTGGCTCAAATCAAATTCGAATTCTGTAACGTTCTCGTTGATAGAGACAGTTTTTGTGTCCTTCAACTCGCCATTGAGAAGAAGTTGGAAGGTTGTGTTTTCTCCATCTGACTTAAAATTTCTCATGCCAACTTTGACTTTGACGGCTTTGCCGCTGAGCGTAGTATCACTCAAATCGAAGCTGCGGGTGAAGCCGCTTGCGAAATCCTGAGTGCGGAAATTGATGCCTTCGTTATAGATGGAATAAGGTCCAACCGGAATAACCTGGAGAGCCGTATTGTCACCAAGTTTTTTGACGTCGCTCGCATCCCAACTCAGCGATTCCTTAACTTTGAGGATGCTTGAGAAGCCGATGGAGGAAAGGACTAAGCGATCATCATATCCGCCAGTGTCTTTATTATCTCCAGTTATATCTCCAGCGAGATTTTTGATTGAAATAGTCACTTCTTTGTTAAGATAGCTTGAGAGGTCGTAGACGTACATGACGGCGTTTTGGCAGTCATCACCATCATTAACGAATTTAGTGACAGCACCATTTTTGGTGAAATAGTCGGTATCGTAACCGATGGCTTTAAGCTTCACGGCTTCGTTTTCGCCTTCTTTGACGGTGACTTCGCCTTTGAAATCATTACCGAACGTACGGGCACCAAAAGCCATGGTTGCATGCTTTTCGTCAATCGTCATGGTTTTACTGATAGTAGAGCCATGACCAATCTTCAAGCCTTCATTATACTCACTGACGCCATCATCGCTCTTTGTCCAACCATTATCGAGAACAGTTTCGTATTTGAGGTTGTCCTCGCCCATTTCCTCACGCCAGTTATCCTTGTAGTTACGGCCCCAGGTGAATTCACCATTAGATTGACTAGTATCTTTTTTATCTGCAGTCGCTGGATAAGAGAGTTTATCGTCAGCGATCTCATCATCGCTTACAACATATTCAATCTTCGAGAGGACAGCGCGATAGTTGCGGCTTGGGACATGGATGCTCCAGTTCGCGACTTTTCCGACTTCACTCGTCAAATCTATGCCGACGACCGCGAAATTGTCGGATTTATCTCTTGTCAAATAGTCTTTATAGGTGTTTTTAAGAGCACCATTGACCATCGTTTGGAAGGTCGCCTTCACATTATCATCACAGAGTGAACGCCAGTAGGTTTGGGCATAGACGTGCTTGCCTTCAGTGATACTCGATAAGTCAATCTGCTCGGAAATGCCGCCCGCGAAATCGTTCGTGCGGAAACTGACGCCTTCATTGAAGATAGTCCAAGCACCAGCCATCATGAGTGATGATTCAGTTTCGAAAGAAGCGATGTCGGTCGTATTGAAGGTTGTAGTCTCAGTGAGCGTTCTCTTGCCAGCAAAACTGACGGAACCGATAACCAAATCTTCGTTCCCACCGGCCGCGTAGCATTTGAGGTTCACGATTGAAACCCAAACCGTTTTCCCGATATAGCTAGAGAGATCATAGGTTCTTTGGGTTGCAACTTCGCAGCCGTCCCCCGCTCCTTCGAAATAACTCGGCGAAGTTTTCTTGGTGAAGTAATCGTTCGTATCGCCAATAGCCTTGATGAGAGTGCCATTCACCATCACACCACCGGCAAAATCTTCATCAGCGTTTCCGAAATTTCTGACGCCAATCGTCATATAGCAATTCTTCTCGATGATGCTGACCAGCTTCATGACCGACGATTCTTTTTGAAGTTTGTAGCCTTCATTGATGTCATCGCAATCGCCGACTTTGATCCAGCTTGCATCACCAGCGATATTCGTTGGCTTGTCGACATTATCTTTAGGATTCATTTCGCCGCCCCAATTGCTCGTGAAATCGTGGCCCCAGTAATTGGCTTTGGTCGCTGTAGCGATTGTATCTTTCAAAGTTTTATCAACGAAAGCGGCTTTGATAACAACGCAGTGATTGGAATAAGAGGAGGTCTCAGCAATGCGTACGACGTGCGGTTTGCTGTAGTCAAAGTCCTTGAGGTCGCTCAAATCATAAATACCCAAGGTTGTGCGTCCGCAGTTCTTATCCAAGGTGATGGTATCGGTATCGTGATTCATGGCTTGAATAACAGTGCCATCGATCATCACTTTCACTTTCGCGCCGGTTTCACCTTCTTCTTGCCCTTCGAAATCGCGGAGAGCGATCTGCAAATAAGGCTTATCCGTGGAAATAGTCTTGAGAATCGCCATGCTTTGGCCAGCCTTGAGGTCAAGGCCTTCGTTCACGCTGGAGAGAACATCAGTCGATGCTGACCACTCCTCTTTAAAATCATCGGCGCTGCTCCAGGCGTCTTTGGTAGTGGCAATGTAATTGACCGTCACAGCAGCAGAGAAATCACTATCGAGGTAATCCTCGTCTTTTTCATCGGCAATGGCCTTGACTTTGACGGTGGCAGCCGCGCCTTTATCGGTGAGCGGCACTTTATAAGATGTCGTAGAGACTTTCACGCCCGTCGTATCGTCATTGACGAAGACGAGGTAATAGAAGGCACCCTCGATATCTTCCCAGTTCACTTCGCCTGAGACGGTGGTCGAGGCCGTGACGACTGGGGCAGGCAAAGCGGTCTTCACTTTGACTGAAGAGTCTTCGGCTTTCGATGAAGACGAGGACGAGGATGAGGATTTGGTTGAGGATGCCGACGAGGAGGCGGATGAAGAGGCTTCCTCCTTTGAAGAGGCAGCGCTTGAAGTAGCATCTGGGCTGCACCCAGTGAGCGTCATCAAAGCGGCAACCGCAATTAAAGCAACTTTCTTTTTCATGGATTCTCCTTGTTGTGCCTATTGCTTTGGGCTTTTAAGTTTGGTGATTTTTTAACAAAGAGGAAAAACAAAGTCAAATTGCCTTCATCACATAGAGAGCGAAAATAATACTTATTAAATAAGTATTAAATTTTGATTGCTCATATAAATGTCCTATTTGGTATAGCATTTTATAACAAAGAAAAAGGGCGTTTTTCAGCCCTTGAGCACCTATTGAACAGCGGATAGAAAACCAAAAGATGAAGGATGAAGGATGGGTGACCACCGCTTCAGCCCTTTTGCCGCAATCGAATAACGAGTTCGGCTTTCTAGCCACCAAAAAGCGATGCCTCTTATCGCTAAATAGCCCCTTCAAGTGAGTGTTTAACTCAGGTGCCTTCTCCAAAGCGTCCATAACGATCGCACGGTCAGATGAAGATAAGACAAGCTGTTCTTCTTCTGTCGCATCTTCTTTCGCATCTTTCATCGCCGCAAAGATGATGTAACGATTAAGGCTGACTCCTTTGCAAGCGGAGGCTTCTTCAAGCAACGTCTTATCGTCTTTCTCCACCATCAGCTCTATCCTTATATATTTATTGTTCCTAGATATATGCTATCCCCTTTTTCTTATGAGGATATTTCCTCAGTTTTTCCACCCTCTTTGAGGCGGATCCTCTCCCTATTCTATCCTCTTCCAAGCGTTTACTTTGCTCACTCTCGATAAGATAATCTAAGAAAGCGAGCGTAAATATGACCAAGAAAAAGAAAATAACCACCATCATTGTTTCGAGCCTATCCGCCCTTCTTATCGCCACCACGATCGGTCTTCTCGTCAGGGATACAAATACGGCATCCCGCCTTTTGGTAATCTCAAGGAAGAACGCTTGAAGAAGCTCGAAGGCAATGGCGAAGCATATGCCTTGGAGGAAGTGGAAGAACTGCCAAGCTCCCCCATCAAAGGGTGGAAAGTCGCTTATCTAGGCTCTTCGGTCACTTACGGGGCTTCCTCTTTAGGCACCTCCTTCGTGGAATATATAAGCAAAAGGAACGGCAATCCCTATATCAAAGAAGCGGTCTCTGGCACCACGCTCGCGGATATAAATGACTCCTCTTACGTGAAGCGTCTAGCGAATATCGATAAGAAAAAGGAAATCGATATCTTCGTCTGTCAATTATCCACGAATGATGCGAGCAAGAAACTCGAGCTCGGCGATATCTCCTCCACTGACACCAAGACTACGTGCGGCGCGATCAACTACATCATCGATTACGTCCATAAGACTTGGGGGTCCCTACTACTCTTCTACACGAACTCTTATTACGAAAACTCCTATTACAAGCAAAGCGTTGATGCCTTGAATGAGATCGCCAAAAAGAAATACATCGGCGTCATCGATTTATATTCGGATGAAGAATTCAATAACATCAGCGAGAAGAAGCGCTCCCTCTATATGGAGGATAACATCCATCCGACAAAAGCCGGCTACTTGAAATGGTGGACCCCTAAGATGGAAAAGGGCATCTACGATTTCGTGGAGAGATCGAAAGAAGCCTTTTGATCAAAAATCCCCGCATTCCCCCTTTTATTTCAAGGATTGAGCCTCATTTGACGAGGTATTTTCTGCCACTCGTTGGAAGATTGTTCGATTCGATGAATCCTCCCTCCTGGAGCTCTTTGATGATATTGTTCACGTAGGTCCTCGAAAAACCCAGATGGTCCTGGATGTCCTTTGGCCTAACGCCAGCTTTCCCTTTGGAGGCGATGTATTCAAGGGCCTTTCGCTTATTCACGGAGAGCTCATCTCCCTCTTTTTCCTTTTTCTTTAGATAGATAATGAAGGAGGTTTCCTCTGGATGGGCTTGTTCAGTTAGTAAGGGCGTAGGCAAAGAAAGAGTTTCGGCGGAAGAGAAGAGGTTCGGTATCCCCGTGCCCGCTTTATCGGAAATGCCCAAAAGCCGGAAAAAGGTGTGTATTTGGGCATTCCTTGGCCCGCTTTTCCCGCCTTTTAAGGCTTGCTTCAATCCGACCTTAACTCGCCCAGCGTTTCTTTCGATGAGCTTATCCCCCGTCAAAAGAATGGTTAACCCGCCATATAGCAAAACGGCATAATTGCTTAAGGCATTCACGAGGAGCTCCCGCAAAATCGCTTGGCCTTTCAAAGCGCCGATATCCTGGTCTTTTGAGGCTATATAGGGCTTAGGCATAAAAGGCTCCGCCCTTTGATACACCAAAGAATAGAAATCGAACATATTCCCTGACCAGCCCATATCATCGGCGACGATGCGGTAATTCCATTTATCCTCGAAGGAAGAGGCTTCCCGATAATCGAGAAGATAATCCTGAAAGACGGAGACGATCTTGAAGTAGTTGCTAAACATAAGGAGAGCCCCATTCGTCAAGACAGGTTCACCGTTACTATTTTTGGCGAAAGCGCCGATGGCATTAAGGAAATCCTTGTCGCTCAACGATGAATAATAGCTTCTAGGATGAACAATTTCGTATTTCTCCCTGAAAGAGTGAAGAGTCTCTATGTTCACGTCCTCGAAACCGTAATTCATCTTATTGGGGAGATAGTCGTAATTCTCGGTGGAATTATCGATGAGCATGGAGCGTATCTCATTCACCTCGGCCTTATGATCCCCTTCCCCTACTCTGATATAGGAATCAGCGAGATTGGAATTCAGAAAGACGGGCTTTTCGTTCCTTGGGGCTTCGTGAATATCAACTTTGATTATTTGCTTGCCCTCTATTTCGATAACCTCGATATTCGATTCATTGATGAGAGGAAGAGAGACCTTCGTCTTGTTTCTCGATGTAGCGAGAATCGCATCGATCATCTGTTTAGGATTCTTTACGCCGATAACCTCATTCCCGTTTGTTACCTCCTTGATTCCTAGATAAATGGTTCCTCCTTCCGTATTCGCGAAAGAAGAATATGTATCCCAAAAAGAAAGAGGGAGCCCGTGCTCCGCCCCTTTAAGCTCAAGGGTTTCGCTTTCTTTCAGTTCACTTATATCTCTTAGTGTCATAGGCTTTATCTCTTAAACAAACTATACAACTAAATTCGCAAACTATACAACTTTTCTTTAAAACTATACAACTAAACTTTGCAACTATACAACTAAACTTGTCAACTATACAACCAAACTATAAAACAAGAGCCTCATTCAAGTGCCATCCAAAAACGGCCAAACCGGTAAAAAATATGGCATCGCTCTTATTGTTTTAATACGTCGAGGCAAGAAAAAGAGCAATCGTAATGGCGAACATCAAGATACGTGTATTTCATACGGGCGAAGTGTGCGTGGCGGTGGAAATTCGCGAAAAAGATCAGCAAGTAATAGCACAACGTCAATAAAAGCCACCGCGTATTTCATCGGTGGCTTTTATGAATGTAGGGGGCATCTATTTGTAGCTAATAGAGGAAGTTGAGCCGTAATAGGTCTTGCTCGTATCCCAATCTTGGTCATTGAGCTTGACACTGACGCTCGCTCCGTTTTTGCCGGTCGTCCCCCATTGATTAGTGGCTTCCGCCACCATGAGGTAATCGGAAGAGGAGGCTTGAGTGAAGCTGTTATCGCTTAAGGTAACGACGGCCGTGATATTGGTGAGATAGAACATCGGGACATCGCTCGTGGTGACTATAAAAGAGCAGGAGGTGGCGTAGAAATAGTCGGTGCCTTCGCTTGAATCGCCAGAGAAGGACTGATAGATGAAGATGCCACCGCGATCGATGACGTGAGTCGAGGAAGAAGAATCGCTTGTGCCGCTTCTATTGCCATCCCCTGAGCAAGAGAATGAGCAATCAGTGAGCGTCGCGCTTGACCCGCCCTCCACCACGACCATCTGGGCTTTATTGGCGGTGCCAGAGGAAGAAGAGACGGTGATGGAATCGGTGCTATAAATAAGAGGAGAGCCATTCGAATTGGTCTCGAGTTCCATATTGCTTGCGACGATACTGCCTCCACCCCTATCATTGGCGAGAGCCGCGCAAGAAGCGCCTTGTGTGGTTATCTTGACATTATTCGCCGTGATATCGCCGCCATAAGTGGTATGTAATCCCCTTGAGCCCGCGGAACCGCTGGTGCTGATCGAAGAAGAGGAAATCGTGATTTGACCATCATTTGTAGCCACAACAGCATTGGAGCCATTGCTCGAAGTTACGATATCCGCGTATTCGATCGTCGCTGAGGAGGCAGAGCCCGAAACCACGATTCCCGAGTTGATGCCGTAGAAATTGTAATCATCGGACACTTGGCCGTTGCTCGCCGCGCTGCCGCTTTTATTCACGCTGACGTAGTTATCGCTGCTGCCTTTGATAGAGAGAGTGCCGCCATTGACGACGAGGAAGACAACTTGGTTAGAAGAAGAAGAGGCACTTATGTATTCCCCAGAGGTGATTTCGACTTTCACCCCATCGATAAGATAGGCAGCTGAGATCGTCTTCGTGGTCGTTTGTCTCCCGTAGACGAATGAGAGGGAGGCACTGCCGCTTTTTATCTCATTGCCCGATGTGTCATAGAGTTTATCGGAGGTAGTACTCGCTGAATTTGAGGTGCCTGAAGAAGTGCTGGTAGATGAGCTGCCTTTAGATGACGAGCTACTCTCAGTTGATGAAGAAGCGGTGTTGCCACTGCTGCTACCTATATTCGCTGAGCAAGAGGCGCAGAGCAGCGTAACCGCGAGAGCTGGAATCAATAATCTGGATTTTTTCATAAGAGGTTCTCCTTTGCTGGATGAAACAACAATAAAAGAGCAACCTTAAAGGAACCTTAAGGATGTAGAAAAAATCCGGAAAAGTTATTTTTGATGAGATTCAGCGGATCGGAAACACAAAACCAACCAGCCATAAGTGACCTTATAGTGGCGATTTATCGTTACCGAAGATGGCGGATTTGACGCAAAAGTTTTGGGAATGAATTCCAAAAACTTTCTGAAATCGCATAGTTTTTGGAATTAATTCCAAAAACTTTTTAAGATTCTGATAAAGCATTGACGACGTTATTGGCATTCAATCGACGACATTTCTCGTCAAAAAATGAATCAAGCCTGTGTTTTTTATAACCGTGAGAAAAACGAACGATTATCAAAATGTTTCAGTAGAGAATCTTCAGCAAAAGTTAATAATCAACGCGAAATTCGCCAATATCCTCTTGTGCCACCGATTCTTTCAATGATCTTTTTGTCTTTCAAAGAGTCGAGCGCTCGTTGAATGGTTCTAGCCGATCTGCCAGATTTCTCAGTGATTTCGTATTTAGTAATGCGCGGATTATCCTCTATTTCTTGAAGGATTATCTTTTCAAATTCGGACAACGAATCGGTGGCATCGTTAGCGACATCATTGGTGATGTCATTGGCGACATCATTACTGGCGCCATCATCGACATCATTGGTGACATCGATAACGTCATTGGTGCCATTGTTGGTATTGTTGCGATAAAAAACAAACCAAAATCCATCGATTTCTTTTTCGTAACCGACCTTGACATTGCTCTTCTTACAATATGAATAAGTCTTCGAAAAGCCAGTGCCCCACTTCTCGATGGCTTTGCATCTAAATAAGACATCGCAAATCAATTCGTTTCTGACCTTGGAAGAGATGGCTTTGTTCACGAAATCCTCGGGGTTATAGCCATCGGGAAAAGCGCCTGGGTTATAAATTGCGATTCTATTTGGAAATATATCGATTTCGTTCTTGCTCCACCCTACGTAATTGGCGTGAGCAAAAGAATTGACGATGATCTCCCTTAAAGCGTCGAGCGGCACTTCAGGCACGTCAGTCCTATCGAAGCCCTTGATTTGGACGCTCCAGTGTATGTTCTTTTTGATGTATTTCTCAGATTCTTCGATCAAGCTGAAAATATTTCCTTTAATAGGCGATATATCGATAAATGTCCTCTTTTC
Source organism: Roseburia hominis (assembly GCA_963642055.1). Lineage (GTDB taxonomy): Bacteria > Bacillota_I > Bacilli_A > RFN20 > CAG-826 > UBA4951. The sequence goes on from CAVIFQ010000005.1 coordinate 49,611, forward strand.
ATTGGTGGCGAAAACCGCCATTTTAAGCTCAATCGGCCCTTTATTCGAAAACAAGAAGCGGCCAGCGTTATTCAAATGGAATTTATCGGCCGCTAGTAAACCAAGTTGCTCAAGAAGAGCGGGCTTATCGTATTTCATGGTCCCGATTCTTCCGCATGAAATGGCTTTATCGAAGAATTTGGCCAATTGGTCTTCGTCAACATCATCGATGGTGTCTTCCGATTTTTGCTTTTCCCAGGATTTATAATTCACTTCAATGATCATTCTGGTGAGCTCATCGGGAGTCATTTCCCTGCTTTCGTCAGAAACGCGGACATAGTATCTCCCGAAAGCGGAATACGGCCTTTCGTTTCCTTCGAAGGTGACTTTGATGATTCTTGAATCAGGAACTTCTTCTATGACGGGGAAAATCTGTGGCTTGAGCTTTTCGAATATTCTTCTGGAGATATCTCTTTGGGTATCTTGGCCAATGTCGAAACCGATGGCATCGCCGTTATTTTTAACGCCAAAATACAAAATGCCGCGCCCATGCTTATTGAGAATGGCTGCTATATCGATGATTGAGTCATCGAGCTCATTCGTCGTTTCTTTGAATTCCAGTAATTCCGATTCTTTTCCAAGGTTCATCATGTTGCTTTACCCGCTCATATTATAGCAAGTGGCACAAATTTGGCACTAATAATGGCACTAATGGCACTAATGTGGCACCAATTTGGCACAAATTTGGCACTAATAACACCAATTTGGCACTAATCGTGGCACTAATGTGGCACTAATGGCACTAATCATGGCATCAATGGCACAAATACCTTTTCGGCCATTTGTCATATCGGAAGATAGTTCCCTCATATCCCGATATCAAAAAAAGCCTGACCATTTGATCAAGCCTTTAAATTCTATTGGTGCCCCGCCGCAGAGTCGAACTACGGATTGGTCCTTACCATGGACCCGTTATACCGTTTAACTAGCGGGGCGTCTCTCTCGCAGATTTCGCTGCGAGAGTGATTATAGGTTAGTGATATCCCCCTTGCAAGAAGGAATGAAGCATTCCTCACTCCTTTTTCGCGAGAAACTCCCCATATAAATCGTAAGTGGAGCTAGAGATAATCTTCACAGAAGCGATATCCCCTTCTTTTAAGGGCGTATCGCTCGTAAAGAAGATATTGCCATCGATCTCATCCGGGGCGTTCCAGTAGCTGCGGAGCGAGTAACGCTTTCTCTCATTATCATACCCTGTGACGATGCCTTCCATGCTCTCGCCGATGTGCCTCTCGTTATGCTCCTTGGAGATAGAGGCGGCAAGGGCCATGACTTCCTTTTGCCTGCGCTTTTTGGTGCTATAAGGGACTTGGTCCTTATAGGAATAAGCGGCGGTCCCTTCTTCCCGGGAATAGGTAAAATCGCCTAGATGGTCAAAGCCGACCTCTTTGATGAAGGAAAGAGTGGCTTTATGGTCTTCCTCATTCTCCCCTGGGAAGCCGCTGATCAAAGTGGTGCGGAGCACCGCTTTCGGCATGAGCTCCTTGATGCGCTTAAATAGAGCAAGCATTGAAGCGACATCCCCATGCCTATTCATTAATTTAAGAAGATGATCGCTCGCGCATTGGATCGGCACATCGAAATACGGGGCAATCGATTTTGAGGAAGCGATGAAGAGGAGCTCCTCTTCCGTTATTTCCTCAGGGTAAAGATAAAGGAGTCTAATCGAATAGAAGCCCAAAGAATCGAGCATCTTGAGCAAGTCCAGCATATCGGGCTTCTTGTTTACAAAGTCGCACCCATAATGCATCGGATCCTGGGAGATGATGCTGATTTCCTTGATTCCTTCACTTTTCAGTTTCTTCGCTTCTTCTTCGATTTCTTCAAAGGGGCGAGAGAGATATCTTCCTCTTATATAAGGTATCGCGCAGAAAGAGCACATATTGTTGCACCCCTCGCTGATCCTTAAATAGGCTGAATAAGAGCCTGTTGAGACCACCCGATGGAGCGGAGAGATAGGCAAAATGTCTTTCGTCCCAAGCATCTCTCCGATTATCTCATGGAGATGCGGGTAATCGCTTATCCTCGCCCACTTGTCCACTTCGGGGAGTGCTTTCTTTAGCTCTTCGTAGTTTCTTTCCACGAAGCACCCGGAAGCGAGGAGCTTCCCTTTATAGGCGCTCATCTCGAGGATTTTGTCGATCGCCTCTTTCTTTGCATCGGCGATGAAACCGCACGTATTGACGATGATTAAATCGGCTTCCGCGGGATTGTTCGTTATTTGATAATCCCCATCGCGAAACATCGCGAGCATCATCTCGCTGTCGACGAGGTTCTTGCTGCATCCTAAAGATACGATTCCGATTTTCTTCATAGACGCTTGTATTTGCTTAAAAGGGTCCTTAATTCCGGGATCCTCTTCTCGAATTCGTCGAAGGAGGTGATTCTATAGGTCCAATTGACATCATCGATGACGCTTGGCACGTTGATTCGAGCCTCACTCCCCTCTTTTAAGACATCTTGGAGCGAGATAAGGGCGTAAGAGGCGGGCAAAGAGAGCTCGTATTCGATCATCTTGTCGACGATATCGCCCTCTTTGAAGCCGAGCTCCTCGAGCTTAGCTAGCCAGCTCTTCTGCTCTTCTTCCTTCAAAGAGAGGAAGTAGCCTTTCATGGTGTCATTATCGTGGGTCCCTAAATAAGCGACGAGATGCTCTTTCTTCCACTGCTCATTATGATTGAACTCAGCATCGAAGAAAGTGAACTCGACGACGTTCATGCCGGGGAAATTATAATGGTCGCGGAGCGTCAATACCTCTGGGCGGAGATCGCCTAAATCCTCGGCGATGATATCCACATTCGGCACCTTTTTCCATAAAGTGTCGAAGAATTCATACCCTGGCGCCTCTATCCAAGCCCCGTCAATGGCGGTCGGACAAGAAGAAGGAATCTTCCAATAGGTATCGAAAGCCCTAAAGTGATCAAGACGCAAAATATCGTAAAGAGAGGCATTCAGCTTGATGCGGTTAATGAGAAAACTGTAATGCTCGTCTTTGAAGCGCTCCCAGTTATAGATAGGATTGCCCCATCTTTGCCCAGTCGGCGAGAAATAATCCGGCGGGACGCCCGCGATCCAGGCGGGTTTTTTATCGGCGTCTAGTAGGAACTCATTCTGCGCCTCATAGACATCGCACGAATCGTAACCCACGTAGAAAGGAAGATCGCCGATGATGCGTATGCCTTTCTTATTCGCGTAGTCCTTCAGCTTCAGCCACTGCTCATAAAGCGTTTTCTGGAGCCAAATCTCGTAATCGGCGGCCTCTTTCTCGCTTTTATTGAGCCCTTCGTATCCGCCTTTTATTTTCTCTTGCTTCTCCTTGGGCCAGTTGTCCCAGCTAGCGAGCCTCTCGCTCCGCTTTAACGACATAAAAACCGACCAATTCTTCACCCAAGGGTGGGTGGAGATAAAGCCTTCAAGGCATTTTGGGTCTTTTTCTACGGCCTTATGGAAAGCCTTATAGAGATATGGGGTTTTATAGACCCTGATATCCTCGTAGTGTACCTTATCCATCTTCTCGTTATAGGAAGTGAGATTATCGATGAGGCCGTCTTGCTCTAGAGCTAGCAAATCGATATAGAGCTCATCGAGAGCAAAGGAGGAAAACGGCTGATACGGGGAATGGCCATAACCAAGCGGATTAAGCGGCAAAATCTGCCACAAGGAGAATCCGCCCTTATATAGCAAATCGACGAAACGGTAGGAGTTCTCCCCAAAATCGCCGATCCCAAAGCGCGAAGGAAGCGCGCTTATTGGGCACAGAATGCCAGAGCTTCTTTTCATAAACGTCTCCTATTTCTCGATGTGGGCACCAAAGGAGGGTATCACCACTTTCACGATGGAGCTAGAAGGATAATATTGCTCCATTTCCTTTATGAAGGCTTCTTCTTCATCTTTGTAGACGAAATTGATGGTGGTTCCCACTAACCCTCCTCCCATCACGCGAGAAGCGCCTTTGCTTAAGAAGAGATTCGCGCGTAAGACCGCTTCCAGTGGGCTCCCGGCGAATTTGCCAGGGATCATCGCGTTTTTAAGGAGTGTCTCTTGCGAGATCTCAGTCGCTCTTTCTAGCTCCAAGAAAGCCTCGAGGTTCTTCTCTTTGATGGCTTTATAGGCCCGGTCTACGCGTCTCTCCTCTTCATAGAAGTGGCGGGCGCGGAGTTTGGCTCTGACGGAGACTTCTTTCCAATCGCCTTTAGAGAGCATATCGACAAAATCCTTCTCATCGACTTCGCGTAAAACCTCTTTATCGAACATCTTTTTGGCGACTTCCTTCATATCAAGGGGCATTTCGCTGTAGAGGTCGCTTAAGCCGGCGTGAGAGGCGCCAGGATTGACCAAGATGATGGATAAAGGCCATTCGCTTGGGAAAGCAATCGGCTCCACCACGGCTTTCTCCGGGTTTGCAAAATCGAGGTAGCAGACGCCACCGAAGGCGCTGCCGCATTGGTCAAGTAAGCCGCTCGCTTTCCCAAAGTAGACGTTTTCGGCGTATTTGCCAGCAAGCGCCATATCCAAACGCGAAATCTTATCGTCATTATATAAATAGGATATAGCCTCGGCGATGAATAGCTCATAAGCGGCTGAAGAAGAAACCCCAGCCCCCGGGAAGATGTCACTCACAAGCGCAGCCGAGAATCCCCCGACCTTATATCCCATCTTCGCGAGAGCGCTGATGACGCCACGCGTGAGGGATTTGGCACTGTACCCGTCCGCCTTATTGAAGCGGAGATCATTGACGGAGAAAGAGAAGAGAGGGTAACCGTCGCTATGGATGGAGACGAGCTCATCGCTCTTCTCGATGTAGCCGCGGATGCCAAGGCTACAGGTAGCCACAAGGCACTTCCCGTGTTGGTGGTCAGTGTGATTGCCGAGTATCTCCAGCCGCCCATAGGAGATTTCCTTGATGGTCGGTTTCTTTTTGAATGTGTCGAGATATATTTTCTCCGCTTTAGCAAAAGCCTCTTCGTTAGTCATTGAGAGCCTCCTTCAAGAATCTGTCTAAGCCCTTACGGCCCTTTTCGTCGTTTTTATAAACCGCGACGTTATTAAGAATGCCACGGCATACCTCATTGATGTATTCGCGGGAGGAGATATGCTTCTCCTTCATCTCTTTGATCATATCCCCGAAGATGGATAAATCCGGATAAAGGGCAAGATATTCTTCTTCGCTGTAGCCTTTTTCGATGACTTCTTCCACTTCCTTGCATTGACGCTTTAATCGCGCTGGGAGGATGAATAAGCCAGCCGCCTCGATTAATCCGATACCCTCTTTCTTGATGTGATGGTATTCAGGATGGGCGTGGAAGATACCGTCAGGATAAGTTTCATTACACTTGTTATTGCGGAGAAGGATCGTCATCTCGTAATTCTCGCCGTTTTTCCTCACGATCGGGGTGAGGGCGTTGTGGCGTCCTTCTTCATCATGCGAGATGATGGAATTCTCGGAATCATCATAATGGAGCCACTTATCGAGGATACGGGAAGCAATTAGGAGCATTTCATCCCTGTCTTTGCCTTTTAATCTAATCGCGGTGTCATAGAAATCGACGATCGAGACCTCGGTGTTTTTATAGCGGCTAGGCACCACTTTACGGTCTTTCGCTAGAAGAAGCGGCAAAAGGTGCTCGCCACCTTGGAAATGCTCGTGATTGAGAATAGAGCCCCCGACGATTGGGAGATCGCTGTTGCTCCCGATGAAATAATGCGGGAAAAGGTCCACGAAATCGAAGAGGCAAGTGAAGGTCCAAGGGGAGATTTCCATCGGCACGTGCTTCTCGTAGAAGAGGATGCAGTGCTCGTTATAGTAGACGTAAGGGGAATACTGGAAATACCATCTTCCACCGGCCAGCGTCAAAGGGATCGTGCGGATATTCTCGCGGGCTGGATGATGACTATTGCCCTCAAAGCCAAGGTTCTCTTTGCAAAGGACGCACTTCGGGTAAGAGGTGGAGACTGGGGCCTTAAGGAGTTTGGCGATATCCTTGTTGTTTTTCTCAGGTTTCGAGAGATTGATGGATATCTCTAAAGGCGAGCCGTCTTTGTAAGTAGCGAGCCAAAGCTCGTTTTTGTCGACTTTGCTTTTGGCGATGTAGTCATTCGCGATCGATAGACGGTAAAGATAATCGGTCGCGCTCTTTTTGTCAGTTTTATAAAGCGAGAAGAAAGTCTCATTGACGGCGCTTGGAAGAGGGCTCAATAAACCCATGACGTAGGTGGCTTTTCTAGACGCTGCCCCTTCTTCTTCGCCTTGGCTCACGAAATAAGCGACGATCTCATTCACGATCTCATCGGGCACTTTCATCTCATCGATGTGCTTGTAGTCGATTTCCCCTTCGAATGGCGCTTCGAGCTTAAAATAGGATAAAAGGAAATTGGTGAGGTAAATCTCATCATCCTCTTTCATCCCCAAATGCTTTTTCGCGTAATAAATGGCTTTCGCGACGGTTTCACTGATCATCTTCTTATCTCTCCTTAAAGAAACTATATGTTATCGTATCGACTTTTTTAACGCCTTTTTCAACCTTCATCCCCGCAAAATCGTTTGGCGGGTATTCAGGCTCGATAGCCACGCTGCTCCGCGTATGAAGAGGCTTATTATCGATCCCGATAATCGAGGAATCGGCGTAATTGCTTGAATATATGACGGTCGAGGGGAAGCTTGTGGATATCTCCAGCCGGTATTTATCGCCACGTAAGAGGATTGGTGCCTCATCTTCTTTCTTCTCATCGAGGATGAAGCAATGGTCATACCCTTGGGCGTTGGTTTCATATAAATACGGGTCATTTATATCGCGCCCGATTTTCTTCTCAGTCCGGAAATCTAGGCATGACGGCGCTTTTTCTTCGCCTTTGATCGATAAATCCTTCTCGTAAGTGAGGATCTTAGAGGACGCTAGACGGAGCGAGAGATTCTTGCAATCGCTTTCTCCAAGCGTGAAATAGGAGTGATTGGTGAGATTGACGGGCGTAGAGATATCGCTGCTTGTTTCATAGACAATCGACAAAGCATCGCCGACAAGCGCATAAATGATATTGACCTCCAGATTCCCTGGGTAGCCGTTATCCCCATCCTTCGAGAAGATGGATAGCACAAGTTTATCGCCTTCGATTTTGTCAGAGAAATATCGGAAAGAGAATGCGCCTTTCCCGCCGTGCAAAGAGTTACCGCCTTCATTGATAGAGACATGATAGAGCTTACTCTCGAAATAAAGCTCGCCGTTTTTGACTCGTCCAGCGACACGGCCAACGCTTTTGCCAAAGTAGGCATCGCTCGTACAATACGCGCGGTAATCAAGCGGCCTCATTATCATCTCTTCGCCGTAATACTTAAGCGAATAGATGCCAGCGCCGAGAGTAGTAATTATTACCTCTAGGTGCTCGTTAGTGAGCAGATATGCCTTATCCCCTTCGATTGCTATCTCTTTGATTTCCATATATGACCTTCTTTCTTTTATCCATTTATAGAAGCGGCGCGATGAGCTTAAGAAGCGGCCAGTGCCAGCCATACTTCTTCTTGATGGCGCGCCAATCGTCTTTTTTGACCTCTTTCGATTCCGCGAACATCTGTTCGAAGTCGTTTTTGATATCTAAGCAAGCTGAGGAATCGGCGATGAAGACCGCGTTCTCGTAGTGGAGGTAAAGCGATCTGTAGTCGAGATTGATGGTGCCGGTGACCGCGAGGTGGTCGTCCGCCAAAAAGCTCTTTTCGTGGATGAAGCCTGGCGAATATTCGTAAATCCTTACGCCGGCGATAAGTAATTCCCGATAGTAGCTTCTCGATAAAGAATACACCTGTTTCTTGTCGGGGATGCCAGGCGTGATGATTCTGACATCGACTCCGCTTAAGGCGGCCCGCTTAATGGCTTCGCTCATCTCCCGATTCAAGATGAGATATGGGGTAGTGATATAGCAATATCTTTCCGCTCGAGCAAGGAGCGAGAGATAGACGTTTTGGCCGACTGCGCTATAAGAAAAGGGGATATCGCCATAAGGCTGGATGAAGCCGTCGCTACTGGGGAAACCGCCAATCTCATTGATGAAAGTCTTCGGCGAATAGTAATAGATATCGATATTGAAGCTCTTCTCGAAATTGTCTTTCCATTGGCTTAAGAAATCCAACGTGAGATTGCTGACCGCCTCTCCTTCCAAGCGGACGGCATTATCCTTCCAAACGCCGAAGCGCTTTTTCTCGTTGATATACTCATCGGCGATATTGATGCCACCCGTATAGCCAGTATGGCCATCGATGACCAAAATCTTGCGGTGATCGCGGTTATTGAGCTTGACCGAGATAAAGGGCTTGATGGGACGAAAAGAATAAGCCTTGATGCCTTTTTTCCGGAGCTCTTTATCGTAATTTTTCGGGAGCGTCGTCAAAGAGCCAAAATCATCATAGATGAGGCGGACATCCACCCCTTCTTGCACTTTCTCAAGGAGGATCGAGAGAATCTCACTCCACATCCTCCCTTCAGCGATGATGAAATACTCTAGGAAGATGTAGTGCTTGGCTTTCTTTAAATCGATGAGCATGCTCTTAAAAGCCTCTTCGCCAAGGGGATAATAGGTCACTTTGGTGCGCTCATAAATCCCGTTCCCTGAGCCTTCCTCGATATAGGAAGAGATGGCGTAAGAAGATAAGTCAGTGCTCTTTAATTTCTCTTTCGTATCGGTATCGGTGGCTGGAATCTGCAAGCTCTTCAACAGGCGTATGGACTCTTTTTGCTGGCGCGGCGAGATTCTCTTATTCGCGAAGAGCACAAAAAAGAGGATGCCGACCACCGGCAAGACGCCGATGGCGAGAATCCAAGCGATTTTGTATTCGCTTTCGGTATTCGTGAAGAAAGCGTAAAGCTCGAAAAAAGCCTGCGCCGCCAGATAAGAGAAAATCATCGGGATATAGGTCTCTTTGGTCAAAGTCGCGCTGGTGAGTAGATAAAGAAAGGCGACCAGCAGCGCGATTTGGAGGAATATGAGAAAAAGAGCGAGTATCTTTTGCCATCTCCCGCCCGCCAGAATCCTTTTCATACGCACCCTATTCTACTTGCCTATATCGCTACGCGATAGAAATTTTACGCTTTTAAAAAGCAAACGCATTAGAATTCGGAAGCGATTCAAAGCATCATCGATAAATGCAGAAATCGTTCCTGATGGAGATATTAGAAGCGCCACGAATACCCTATTTGTTGCCTAATTTGTCGCCGAAAATCTAGGTTGTTCTTGGCGCAAAACTCGCCAATTATTTCATTTTTACGGGCGCATATTTCAGGGCAAAATACAAATTTTCCATGTTTTTAAAGGCTCCCAAATACAAGTTTTTCATGTTTTTGGAGGCCTCCAAATACAAGTTTTTCATGTTTTTGGCGTTTATGGCGCTTCAGCTCTTTTACGAAAGGCGTATACAAAAATGGGGAAAATGCGTCACGAGACAAAATAAGATAATGGAGAAAATCCTCTCAAAACCGACTTTCTTTTGTGATTTTCGTAAAATAAGGAGATTTTGCTAAGAATATCAAAATCCCTACAAAAGCCCTTTGTTTTGCTCGTTAAGTGAAAAAGACGCGGGTTTTCCGCGCCTTTTTGAGCTGAGTTTATGAATCAAACGCCCGAATAGGAAGAGAAGCCGCCATCGATCGGGAGAACGACGCCGGTGATGAAGGAAGAAGCTTCCTCGCTCGATAAGAAGAGCGTGGCTCCCACTAACTCATCGACTTCCCCAAAGCGACCCATCGGGGTGTTATTGATGATCTTATGGGCGCGCGCTGTCGGAGTGCCATCTTCTTTCCATAGCAAACTCTTATTCTGCGTGGTGCTGAAGAAACCTGGCGCGATGGCATTAACTCTGATTCCCTCTTTTGAGAAATAGGTGGCAAGCCATTTGGTGAAATTGCTCACGCTCGCTTTCGCGCCTGAATAAGCTGGGATCTTCGTAAGTGGAGTGAAGGCGTTCATGCTCGAGATATTGAGGATGGAGCAGCTTTTTCTCCCAATCATGTCTTTGGCGAAAACCTGGGTTACTAAAAGAGCAGAAAGGAAATTGAGATTGAAGACGAATTCGATGCCAGAAGCATCAAGATCGAAGAATGTTTTGAGTCCTTCTTTGGAAGCGTCGAAGAATTCATCGTCGGTGCTGGCTTTGGGGTTATTGCCTCCCGCGCCATTGACGAGAATATCGACTTTGCCGAGTTTCTCATTCACGGCTTGATGGCACGCGACGATTTCCTCCTTTTTGAGGCAATTGACCGCGAAAGAGGCGGCGACTCCGCCTTTATCCCTGATCTTTTTGGCGACCTCTTCCGCTTTCTCAGCGTTGAGGTCAAGGACGGCGACTTTGGCTTTCGCAGCTGAAAAAGCTTCGGCAAGAGCTGAGCAAATGATGCCTCCAGCGCCCGTGATGGCGACGACTTTTCCTTCAAAATCCGTAATTGATGGCAATTTCATATTTATCACTCCTTATTTAAGTTCGGCCATTTCGAATAAACCGTTGATATATGTGGCTCCTAGAGCCCTATCGTATAAGCCGTAGCCCGGCTTTTCGTCCTCTCCCCAGATGTTTCTTCCATGGTCTGGGCGGACGTAACTATTAAAACCATTATCGACGAGCGCCTTTACGATCGCCCCCATATTGAGGCTTCCGGAGAAGCTGTTATGCCCCACTTCCACGAAGGAGCCATCTTTACCTGTATAGAGGATATTCCTTAGATGCGCGAAATGGATTCTTCCGTCTTTCGCGTATTTCGCGGCCATTTTCACAAGGTCGTTTTTTCTGCTAGCTCCTAATGAGCCGGTACAGAAAGTGAGGCCGTTGCGCTTAGAAGGAATGGCAGAAAATAAACGATCGAGGTCTTCTTCCGAAGAAATGATGCGCGGAAGAGAGAAGATATCCCATGGCGGATCGTCAGGATGAATAGCCATATTGATGCCCACTTCCTCGCATACCGGAATTATTTTATTTAAGAAATAAATGAGGTTATCGAATAACTGTTCATGGCTGATATCTTTGTAAATCCCAAGCAAATTCTGCAATTCCCCTTCCGAATACGATTCATCCCACCCTGGGAGATGGAGCTTATTCGGGTCGACTTTCGCAAAATCGCGATAGGAATAGGAGAGCGAATTGCTCCCGTCAGGATTCTTATGATGCATATCGGTCCGCAGCCAATCGAAAACCGGCATGAAGTTGTAGCAGATTACTTTGACCCCGACTTTCGCGCATAAACGGATATTCTCCGCGTAATTTGCGATATACCTATCTCTATCCGGAGAACCATATTTGATCTCTTCAACGACCGGGATCGATTCGATAACTTCCATCGTTAAGCCGTTTTTTATCGCCACTTCTTTTAAGGCCAATAAGGAACTCTCTTTCCACACTTCGCCCGGCTTCACGTCATACGGGGCGGTCACGATCGATTTCATGTTGGGGATTTGGCGGATTTGTTCAAGAGTTATCACATCGTCGAATCCATACCATCTAAAAGAAAGCTTCATCTTTTTTCCTCGCTTCCAGAGTAATTATGCGCGAAAACATTCTAAAAAGAATTGCAAAATCTATTCAAATACATTGCATTTCTTTTATTAGATTTCCGCTTCAAAGGGGCAAAATCAAAAATTATTGCAATGTTTAATCAAAAAAATGGCAATTGTTATTCCATCATTCCTTTCTTAGACTCTTATAGGCAGGAGGCAATATGAAATATCTAGACGAAGACTTTTTGCTTCAAAACTCATACGCGAAAACCTTATATCACGATTACGCCGAGAAAATGCCGATATTCGATTTCCATAACCATCTTGAGGCGGAGGAAATCTATCTCGACAAGAAATTCTCTTCTATCACCAGTTTCTGGCTCATCGATGAAAATAAGCATGGCGACCATTATAAGTGGCGATTGATGCGGGCTAACGGGGTGGATGAAGCCTATATAACTGGCGATGCGCCCGAAAAAGACAAATTCATCAAATGGATGGAAACGCTCAGGGTGGCGTATGGAAATCCGCTTTATGAGTGGTCGTTGCTCGAATTAAAACGCTACTTCGGGTTGGACGATCCTCTCTCATATGAGGATTCAGAGCTTTATGACATCATCAATGGAAAATTGGCTTCCTTAAGCGTCCGCTCTTTGTTGCACAAATCTAACGTCAAAGTGCTAGCCACTACCAATGACCCAACGGATGATCTGCGCTTCCACCACCTCTTGAAAGAGGATCCTATTAACGACATCGAAGTCGTGGCCACTTATCGTCCCGATAAGATGGCCAACATCAACGATCCTTCTTATTCCTTATATATAAAGAGGTTAGGAGAGAGTGCCAATATCGTCATCGATAGTTACGATAAACTTCTCGAAGCCGCGGAAAGAAGGCTTCTCTATTTCAAAGAGTGCGGCACTTTCATCAGCGATCACTCCATCGAATCGCTCCTCTTCCGCCCTTTGAATAAAGAAGAGAAAAATAAGATTTTCAAGAAAGCCATCGATAAGCAAAATCTCGATGAAGAAGAGGCACTCCTCTTTAAGAGCAATCTAATCGTCGATCTCGCTAGAGTATACAAAAAGCACGATATTGCGATGCAGCTTCACTTAAAAGCCTCAAGGAACAATTCGAAGAGGATGTTCGCCAAACTTGGTCCCGATTCCGGATTCGATGCCATCAATGGCGGCGATTCCATCATCGGGCTCAGCAAGATGTTCACGCTGCTTGATGAAACGGAGGAACTGCCAAAAACAATCCTCTATTCCTTGGACCAGAATGACTGGGCCGCTTTAACGGCTCTTGCTTACTCTTTCCAAGAAAAAGGAATCAAGGGCAAGATGCAGCTAGGTGCTGCCTGGTGGTTCTTCGATAATGCTGAAGGGATGAAACGTCAGCTCTCCACCATCAGCAATATCGGACTGCTGTCCTCTTTCATCGGCATGGTCACCGATTCGAGAAGCTTCCTCAGTTTCACGCGCCACGAATATTTCCGCCGCGTGCTCTGCTCTTATTTGGGTGAGCTCATCGAAAGCGGCCATATCCCCTTCGATAAAGAGGGCCTAGGGAAAATGATCCAAGGCATTTGCTACAATAACGCCAAAACCTATTTCGGGAGATAAATCATGAATAACGCCTTAAACAAAATCAAAGAATGCAAACTGGTGCCGGTCATCGTCGTGAATGACCTTGATGAAACGCGCGCCTTATTGAGCGCATTAGAAGAAGGTGACGTCCATGTCGCCGAAATCACTTTCCGCACCGCTTTAGCGAAAGATGCCATCGCCATCTTTAAGAAAGAATTCCCGTCTTTCCTTTTCGGGGCTGGGACCGTCTTAAATGCGGAACAAGCTAACTCCGCCATTGAAGCCGGCGCCGAATTCATTGTCTCCCCAGGCTACGCCGAAGAAGTCGATGAAGTGGCAAAAAATGCCGATATTCCCTATATTCCTGGGGCCGTCACGCCTACGGAGATCACTACTCTTCTCCTGAAAGGTTTCACCTACCTCAAGTTCTTCCCTGCCGATGTCTATGGCGGATTAAAAGCCATCAAGGCCCTTTCCTCGGTCTTCAAAGACGTGAGCTTCATGCCTACAGGCGGGGTGAATCTCGATAATCTAGCGGACTTCGCCAAATGCAAAAAAGTGTTCGCGATCGGTGGCAGTTTCCTCACGAAAGGGAGCCATGAAGAAATCGTGAATAATTGCAAACACGCAATGAATATCATCAAGGAGAATCAATAATATGAGCAAAATCGTCACTTTCGGCGAAATCATGCTTCGCCTTTCTTCCCCACTCAATTCGCGACTAATCCAATCGCAGTCTTTCGATGTGCATTATGGCGGAGGGGAAGCCAATGTCGCGGTGAGTCTTTCTAATTACGGGCATAAGGTGAGCTTCCTGAGCAAATTGCCCGATAATCCCTTGGGAGATGCGGCGCTCAATTCGCTCCGGAAATACGGCGTCGATACCTCTTTCATCAGCCGCGGTGGCGATAGATTAGGCATCTATTATTTGGAGACTGGCGCCTCAATGAGAGCGTCAAACGTCATTTATGACCGCAAATACTCATCCATTTATGAGGCTAAAGAAGGCGATTTCGACTTCGATAAGGTTTTTGAAGGCGCCGATTGGTTCCATTTCACGGGCATCACCCCAGCTCTTAATGACAACATCGCGCATCTAGTCGAACTTGCTTGCATCGCCGCGAAAAAAGCCGGGTGCACCATCTCCTGCGATCTCAATTTCCGCAAGAAACTCTGGTCGAGCGAGAAAGCGATCAAGGTGATGAGCAACCTCATGAAATACGTCGACGTCTGCATTGGCAACGAAGAAGATGCCGAGAAATGCTTAGGTTTCAAAACCAAAGACACCGATGTAACAAAAGGCGTCATCTCCACTGCTTCTTACGAAAGCATCTTCAAGCAGATGGAAGAGAAATACCATTTTAAATACATCGCCACTTCCTTGCGCGAATCGATTTCCGCAAGCGACAACAACTGGAGTGGGCTCCTATATGATGGCTCTTCCTTCGCTCTCTCGAAAAAATACAGCATTCATATCGTCGACCGGGTTGGGGCGGGCGATGCTTTCGCCGCCGGTATCATCCACGGCTTATTGACGTATAAGGATATCAACAAAGCCATCGAATTCGCGGTGGCCGCCAGTGCGCTTAAGCACACCATCCCTGGCGATTTCAATCATGTCAGCGTGAAAGAAGTCGAAACCCTCATGAACGGCGATGGCTCAGGAAGGGTGCAACGTTAGTCCTTCTTTAAACCGCTCGGCGATTCGCCAAACGTCTTGACGTAAAGCCGGTAAAAGGTTGAATAATTCTCGAACGAGTAGCGTAAGGCGACCTCGTTCTTTTTTTCTCCCGCCTCGATTGCTTTCCTGGCGGCGATGAGCTTTTTCATCTTGATCATCTTCATGATCGATATCTTCATGCTGCGTTTGAAGGCGTTGCAGATTTGCGATGAGGAATAATGGAAAGTGGAGGCAATCCTTTCTAGCGAGATCGGCTCTTCGATATGGAGGTCTATCCACTCTACGATTTTGGCGATCGTCTCATCGTATTCGCTCACGATTTCCTCTTCATCGTTGAGGAGGAAAACCAGAAGTTTCATGAGCTCGCTCTCGAAAAGGACCGCTACTTCCTCCTTATCGTACTTCTCGTAATATTCATCCAACATCGGGAAAATCGAGAGAATCGCAGGTGAAGCGATATGAAAGACGCGTAACGATGATAAACGCGCTTTGACGGAAGAAGGCAAAGAAGAATCGTCGAATTTGAGCACGTAACGCTCATAACGTTCCTCCGAATCCACTTCCGCGAAGTGGTTTCTTCCCGCTCTCACGAAAACGATATCGCCATTATTGAGGCGTTTCTTTTGCCCTTCGACGTGATAAGTCACTTTGCCTTTTTTGAAGAAGACGATCTCATGAAAATAATGAAGATGCTTCTCATAGCTCTCCGTCGGTTTCTTTTTATCGTCGAATTTATGGGCGAAATCTAATCCCGGGCACTGAAAAGAGAACATAGGCAAAGTATATAGCGTTCTCCCACAAAAAGCGCTGAAACCGCGATGAATTTCTAATCTCTCATATCATCGTCAATGCCTATTTGCGTTGTATTTCTAGGCTCAAGTAACCAATAGTTCTCGTTCGAATCATGCCTATGATCGCTTATACGATACTTAACGATTTCGAATAATCGATAAAACTGTTCACTCTCACTGAACACTTTCGCGATTTTGCCAAAAAACTGTTCACTGCCACTGAACACTTTTGCGGTCTATCGTGAAACTGTTCACTAGGACTGAACAATATTCATCTTTTATCAGATACGATTAAAGGACCGGTAAAGGACAACCATCTAAATGTGCTCACACTTAAAAAGGAGCGATAATCCCGCTCCTTTTCAATGCTGTTTGCTTATTTAATCGCTTGGATAGAAGGATCGCTTTCGTAGGTCTCAAGCATCTCGGAAGCTTCTTCCAATTCCTCTTCGCTCGGCTCTTCAAGCGAAGTGCCATCGGATGAGGTCACCACGAGTAAATCATCTGGGCTCTCATCCTTGAAGATGAAATAGAAGGTCTTCTTTCTTTCCGGATTCTCGTAGAAGAAGAGGATTTTCCAAGTCTCTTCATTGCCTTCTTCATCGCTGATGATGATCGAATTGTCGGTTATCTCTGCCATATCTTTCTCCTTTTATCACAAACTGGCCTTTATCTCATCGACGATAGAAGAGAAGCCGTTGCTACTTTTAACTTGGCCTGTTGCCATTTCGGGTCTTCCTCCGCCACCGCCGCCGAGCGCTTTGGCGAATTTCTTCACGATATCGCCGGCTTTGGCTTTCTTTAAGGTCTCTCCGCCGATCATGACGACGAGCGGACGTGCCCCTTCTTTACCTCCTAAAAGGATCAAGAAGTAGTCTTTGTCTTTGCTCTTGATGGTATCGGAGAGAGTCAAGAGATCGTCTTTGCTCGCCCCTTCCTTCACCAAAGAGAGGAAGCGGATACCGTTAATGAGAGGAGAGGAAGCCACGTCTTTTGCTTCAAGAGCAGCTATTTTGCCTTTCAAAGCCACATTGTCGCGGGATAGAGCCTTCTTCTCTTCGCTCTCTTTCTTTAAACGAGAGAGGAAAGAGGCTTCATTGACATCGTATACCTTCAAAGCTTCCGCGAGAATATCGGCCTTTTTCCTGAAATAGGAGATGGCTCCTAAAGAGGTATAGGCTTCGATGCGGCGGATGCCACTTGAGATGGCTTCATCACTTGCGATCACGAATAAGCCGATTTCGCTCGTGTTCTTTACGTGGGTCCCGCCGCAGAATTCCTTGCTGTAGTCAGAGAAAGTGACAACGCGGACGGTCTTTCCGTACTTATCGGCGAACTCCATCTCGGCGCCGAGTTTTTGGGCCTCTTCGATAGGCAAGATCAAGGTCTTTTCCTCGATTCCTATCTCGATATAGTGATTCACCTCATCTTCGATTTTCTTGATCTCCTCTTCGCTGAGCTTTCTATCGGCATCGTAATCGAAGCGGAGATAATCCTTATCGACATAGGAGCCTTTTTGCTCGACGTGACGAAGCAAGACGTTAGAGAGAGCGCTGTGAAGGAGGTGGGTGGCGCTGTGATTGCGCTCGATGAGGCGGCGCGCCTCTTTATCGATGGACAAAAGCAATTCATCGCCTTCTTTTATCGTCCCAAAACGAGCCTTCACGTGATGGAGATGTTGCCCGTTCGGGGCCTTTTTGACGGAGATAACAGAGAAAGAGGCATCGGAACTCGAGACGATTCCAGTATCACTCACTTGTCCGCCCATCTCGGCGTAGAAAGGCGTCTCATCGAAGATGATATCGCCTTCTTCTTCGATGCTATCGACTCTCACCCCGTCGACGAATAAGCCGATGGCTTTCGCCTTGAGTTCATCTTTGTCGTAACGGAATTCGCTTGGGGTTTTGAAATCCAATAAATCCTTGGACTGCTTATGGAAGGAATCGATTTCCCCACGCGCCGCGCGGGCTCTTTCTCTTTGCTCTTCCATCGCTTTCGCAAAACCGTCTTTGTCACATTTCACGCCATATTCCTCGGCGATTTCATAAGTGAGGTCGCTCGGGAAGCCATAGGTATCGTAAAGCTTGAAGATTTCTTCGCCCGTGAGTTCTTTCTTCTCTTCGATCATCTCTTTGAGGAGAGCTTCACCGCTTGAAAGCGTGCGGAGGAATTTGCTCTCTTCGCTTTTGATCATCTTGGCTACTTCTTCTTGCTTATCGAGCAGATATGGATAGAAGTCTTTGTATTTGCTCACTACCGCTTCCACCATCTTGTACATGAATTCGCCTTCAATGCCGAGCTTTCTCCCGTATCGCATGGCTCTTCTTATGATGCGGCGAAGAACATACCCTCTCCCTTCATTCGAGAAAGAGGCGCCGTCGCTGAGCGCGAAGGTGAGACAACGCGAATGATCGGCGATCACACGGAAAGCCATGAGATTGTCGCCTTCGTATTTCTTGCCGGACAAAGCGGCGATTTTCTCGATGAGCGGCGCGAATAAATCGGTCTCGAAATTGGTTTTCGCCCCTTGAAGGATACAAGCGATTCTCTCTAATCCTGAGCCCGTATCGATGTTTTTGCTTGGAAGCTCTTTATATTCGCTTCTTGGAATGGAGGGGTCGCAGTTATATTGACTGAAGACGATGTTCCAGATTTCGATGTAACGGTCATTATCGATGTCGTCGGCGATGAGTTTGGTTCCTAAACCCTCAGGATCGTATTCTTCGCCACGGTCGAAGAACATCTCGGTGTCTGGTCCGCCTGGGCCTTTGCCGATTTCCCAGAAATTGCTCGCCATCGGGATGAGGTGGTCTTCTTTCATTCCACATTTCACCCACAGTGAAAAGGTCGCTTTATCGTGCGGTTCATAGGTGATATAGAGCTTGTCTTTATCAATTCCAAAACCAGTTTCTTCATTCGTGAGGATCTCGTAAGCCCAGGGAATGACCTCATCGCGGAAATAATCGCCGATCGAGAAATTGCCGAGCATCTCGAAGAAAGTATGGTGACGCGCCGTGTGGCCAACATTCTCGATATCATTGGTGCGGAGGGATTTCTGCACGTTCACGATGCGGCGGGATGGCGGCACTTCGCTCCCGTCGAAATACTTCTTTAGGCCCGTGACTCCGGCATTGACCCACAAAAGCGATTTGTCCTCTTTCGAAGGCACCAAAGAGACGCCTGGGATGTATTTATGCCCTTTGCTCTCGAAGAAAGAGATCCATCTCTCCCTGATTTCTTGACCAGTCAGCGCTTTCATAATTTGCTCCTTTAAATAAATAAAACACCCTTCACGAAGGAACGCTTGCGCGCGGTACCATCCTTCTTCACCTATGGGTGCTCTCTTCTCTTCTTAACGCGAAGACGCGACGGGGATTATCCGCATTGTCGTAGGAGTGGCGCGCCCAAAAATCTGGGCTTAGTTCCTACCGCCGAAAGTTTATCACGCGCGCAAGGAAAGACAAGAAAGAGCGGAGATATCGCCGCTCATAACCAGCAAGCAAATTGACGGAGAAGAGCTCATTTAACACCCAAAAAAAGCCGTTTTCTGAAATTTAAACGGCTTTTTGCGGGGATATCAGTTATTTGTGCTTGATGGAAATGATAATGGAGAGAGTTCAATCCCTTCTTCCATCTTCTTTAAATGCAATTTGCACAGTGTCCATGGGAAAGTTAGGATTTATCGATATTTTTGATCAGATGACTGATGATTTTATACAAATTTCTATTCTATTCGTAAAATGTTATTCGATACGCATTACGATTTCGTAAAATGCGATTCATTACACAATACGTATTCGTAAAATGTAATCCATTACACATTACGATTTCGTAAAATGTGATTTGATGCACATTACGTGTTCGTAAAATGTGATTTTTGACATGTTACGAAGATTTTTAAACCGCGATGAAACTCAATCGAGAATGCAAATGATTGTATGGGGGCCGCCTTCAATAAATAGATTCAATTTCTATTTCAGAAAGGTGAGAAGCACCGTCAGGATTGATTGCGAAGAGTGTCTTTTGATGATCACCCTAGCTTCATAGCAAAACAAGTTTTAACCAAGATTTTCGCATAATTACCGAGCGTTATGAGTGCTGGGAATTAGGTTCTAATCGAGCATATTCACGCAAATTCCGATTAAATGCCTAGTCGACTCGTCATTTAATCGAAAGTCCTTAAAAATGTAGGCTTTATCGAAAGAAAAAACGCGATCAAGTTTTCAGTTTTTGCCAAAAAAGCTCTTTTTAGTCTATAAAACGAGGCTTAGCTGAGAGTTACTGCTAATTCTCTTTGGGCCCCGTTAGCCCCCGTAAAGCTCTTGCTCCAGCCACCATAATAATTCAGGTATTCTTTGAAGTTTGCGTAGTGATCAGTCGTATAGAAGCACACCGCATCATAACCGCCCTCTTCATTCGGATAAGAGGTCGACGATTCCGAGGGCAAAATCACAAGACGCGCCACTCCTCGATTTATTTTGTATCCATTGTTGTAGCCGACATTCACCGTTTCTGTAGCGATATCGAGTTCGTAATATGGCGTCTTTTCTCTGCTCCATGGCCCGATAGAGGTCGAATAGTCGGAAGACCCTTTATAATTCCCATACAAATAAACGGAATAGCAGCGCCCCTCTTTTCCGATTTTGAGAGCCTCGGTTTTGGAAACGGCGTAATTGGAAGGAAAAGAAGAGAAAGCCTCGTAATAAGCCGCCACTTCTTCTGGTTCGATGTAGCTATTTCCGCGCGTGAGGGTCAATGCGACCGTATATTCCAAGGAACCATCGGATAATTGACTGACTTTATATACGTCCGCTGTATCCTCATCGCTCTTTCTTTGCTTGACCCTGAAAGAAGAAAGAATCGGATTAGAAGACGATGAAGATGATTTCCCTTCTGAAGTAGATTTGCTTGAAGAGGCGGAAGAAGAACTATCACGACTAGACGATGAAGAAGAGCTTGATTGGGAAGAACTGCTAGAGCTAGACGATGAAACAGTACTCGAAATTGAGGAACTTTCGGAGTTGGAAGATGAACTCGAAAAAGATGAACTTTCAGAAGAAAAGGGCTCGAAATCAAAAGGAGAACAGGAAAAAAGAGTTGAGGCGAGAGAAAAAGAGAAGGCTATCAATCTTTTCTTCTTCATTGCTTATTTCCAGTTTTCGGGCATCGTGCGATTGTTTTTCATCCAATCGCTATCCTTGAGTTTCTTCGAGCTCGCGCTTCCTTTGACGGTCTTTTCGCCGGTTTTATCGTATTTCACCTCGATATCGCCATTCAGATCGCTGAGCTTCCCGATATTTCCTGCTACACCCGTAGAAACGGCACTTGAGGTCACATAAACATCGTCCGTCCATTTGGCCCAATTATTTATTGTTTCTTGATAAGGCATCGTTCTGTCGTTGTTTTTGGTGTATTCATTGCTGCCAGCAACGCAGCAAGTGCAAATCGTTTCCGGTTTAATGGAAGAAAGGAAAGAATCGGGGTTTGCATTGATTGAACCATGATGCCCACCTTTATAAAGGCTCACGGTGCCTATATCGTTATTCGCGAGTAAGCTCGCACACCCACTTTCCTCAAGATCACCGGTAAAAAGCATTTTCTTCTCGCCTTGCTTAAAAAGGAGGCAAACGCTTTGGTTATTTTCGCAACTCTTATCGATGCTATCGTAATACTTCTGATAAAGAACGCTCATCGACAAACCTTCGCCGAGCGTATAAGTTCTCTGAGCGCCATTCGTTTCGCTGTAGCATTCTTTCGCGGTGTAATGTTTTGCCCCATTTTTGATGGCATAATCGCGCGCAGTGCAATAATTTTGATAGACATAGGTCGTTTTGCTAGTCAAAGGAAAATCGATTAAGGTATCAACCTTGTATTGATATAAGATACCCGATTTATTGTTATACCCACCACTGAAAGCTGCGATGTGATCCTGATCAGCATGGGTAGCGATGACGTATTCAAGTTTCCCATCCGTGCAATACTCATCAATTTTGTTTTTGAGCGTAGAAGCACTGTCGTATCTACTCCCGGCATCGATCAAGATATCGTTTTCGCCAGCCTTGATATAAATGGAATCGCCATTATATTGATTGCCAAGCGTCAGAAAATGGAAGGATATCTCCGCAAAATCCCCTTCTTTTTCATTTGCGCTCGAAGAATCGCTTGATGATGAACTTGATTCACTTGAAGACGAACTCGCTTCGCTCGACGATGAACTTGGCTCGCTAGAAGAGGAAACCTTTGGGAAAAAGCCATCAAGGTCGCAGCTTGTCAGAGCGATTGAAGATAAAAGAGGAGAGAAAAGGAAAAGGGCCTTCCTAAGAAAATGCCCCCGCTTCTTATTTCTTCTTCCCTTTTCCATTGTTAGATATCGCTCCTAGTTCCTTTATAGAAAGTCTTATCGATGATCCCACCGCCAATCATGCGCCCATCTTCAAGATAAAAGGCGGCGAATTGACCTGGGGTGACGGCTTTATAAGGCGCAAGATATTCGAGTTTCACATTCTCGCCCTCGAAAGAAAGATAACATGGCTGATCCTCTTGCCTATATCTGAATTTCACGCCGACTTTAATCGGAGCGGTCGGTTTTTCACCGATCCAGTTGATGTCGGTCACAAGGCAAGAATCGCTGTTGAGGTGATCATCTTCATTGCCGTTTGCGACATAAAGGATGTTCTTATTGACGTCTTTTTTGCAGACAAACCACGCTTCATCCCCGAGCCCTTTGACCCCGCCGACCCCGAGTCCTTTATGCTGACCCAAGGTGTAATAAAGCACACCCATATGGGTGCCGATCACTTTTTTCGTCTCAATGTCCACGATATCGCCTTTCGTGGCGGGGAAATAATTGTGAAGGAACTGCCTGAAATTCCGCTCGCCGATGAAGCAAACGCCGGTCGATCCATGCTTTGAGGCCACTTCGGTCAAGCCGAGTTTCTCCGCCAAAGTGCGCGATTCCACTTTCGTGATATCCTCCATCGGGAAAAGGGAGTGAGAAAGTTGCTCTTCACTCACTTCGCAGAGGAAATAAGTCTGGTCTTTGTTCTTATCGAGTGGCTTAGATAAATAAACATGGCCGTCTTTCTCGACTTTTTTGGCGTAATGCCCCATCGCGATGTAATCGAAGCCTTTATTGAGGGCAAAGGAAAGGAAACTATCGAATTTGATGTATTTGTTGCAGAGGACGTCAGGATTAGGGGTCCTGCCTTTTTTGTATTCGTTGAGGAAGTACTCGAAAACGTTATCCCAATACTCCTTGATGAAGTCCATTCTTAGTAACGGAATACCAAGTTTCTCCGCCACTTTCACGGCGTCATGGTAATCGGCTTCCTGGGGGCAAACATTGTCATTGATGGTGGGATTGCCGAGATAATCGTTATTCGCGGCCGCATCCCAGTTCCGCATGAAGCAGCCTGTCACATCGTAGCCTTGCTCTTTGAGTTTATAGGCGGCGATCGCACTGTCAACGCCACCGCTTAAGCCAAGCAGCACCTTTTTCATAAGTTGAAGAGCTCCTTGCTATCGAGCAATAAAGTGAAAGGCCCATCGTTCTCGAGATCGACTTTCATATCAGCTTGGAAGACGCCGGTCTCAACTTTTGGATAACGTTCTTTCAGAAGATTGTTCCATAAGGCATACATGGCTTTGGCATCTTCTATCCCCATCGCTTCAACAAAAGATGGGCGGTTCCCTTCTTTGGCGTTCCCGTAAAGAGTGAACTGGCTCACTGAAAGGAAAGAGCCATCGACATCGCTTATCGATTTATTGGTCTTGCCATTCTCGTCCTCAAAAATGCGGAGTTTGCTCACCTTATCGGCCATTTTCTTAAGTGTTGCGATATTGTCGCCATGCGTGAAGCCGACGAAGAGTAAAACGCCACGGCCGATCGAAGAAAATAACTCACCATCGATGGTGACGGAAGCCCTATTTACGCGCTGAAGCAAAATTCTCATTTTTTGATGTACTCGTGGATAATCGAAGGTAGCCTTATCGGCGTATCACTATATAGGAAAGCGGAGCGGATGTCTCTAAGAACATCCTCAATCCCCTCTTTATTCGTGTAGGCTTTCGCGAGTTCCTCGCCTTTTTCGACATGATCGCCGACTTTTTTGTTGAGGACTATGCCGGCGGCATTATCGATTTTATCATCCATTGTCGCTCTTCCAGCCCCGAGCTTCATTGCCCCGATACCGATAGAGAGGGAGTCGATACGCTTGATATAGCCGCTTTCTTCGCTCGTAATGGAAATGGCATATTTGGCTTTCTCGAATTTATCGAGATCATCTAAATAGGAGGTATCTCCGCCCTGCGCCTTGAAGAGCTCTTTGAGTTTCTCGAAACCTTCCCCGTTAGCGATATTCGCTTCGATCATCTTCCGCCCTTCTTCGTAGCTAGAGGCAATATGGGCTTGCTCTAGCATGATGGCTCCAGCGCCCGTGACGAGCTCGACGAAATCTTTCGGCCCTTGGCCTTTTAAAGTCAAAACGGCCTCTTTTACTTCAAGAGAGTTGCCGACTGCTAAACCAAGCGGCTCATCCATATCGGTCAAAATGGCACGAGTATCTCTTCCAAGGCTATCGCCGATTTCGACCATCGTTTTGGCAAGTTCCCTCGCCTCATCGATGTTTTTCATGAAAGCACCGCTCCCGAATTTGACGTCGAGAAGAATCGCATCAGATCCGCTGGCGAGCTTTTTGCTCATGATTGAACTCGCGATGAGCGGAATCGATTGGACGGTGCCAGTCACATCGCGCAGCGCATAAAGTTTCTTGTCGGCCGGGTCAATGTCGGCGGTCTGGCCAATGATGGCGATGCCGATATCGTTGACCTGTTTCTTGAACTGCTCATCGCTCAGATAGATATTGGTGCCCGGCACGCTCTCCATCTTATCGAGGGTACCGCCCGTATGCCCGAGCCCACGCCCGCTCATTTTGGCGAGTTTCGCCCCGCAGCTAGCGACAAGCGGTCCTAAAGCGAGCGAGGTTTTATCGCCGACTCCACCAGTGCTGTGCTTATCGACTTTGACGCCGGAAATATCGCTTAAGTCGATCATCTCGCCGCTTTTCATCATCGCCTCGGTCAAAAAAGCGGTCTCTTCTTTGTTCATTCCCCTGAAGACGATAGCCATGGCTAAAGCGCTGGCCTGGTAATCCGGTATTGATCCATCCGTATAGCCTTTGATGAAAAACGAGATTTCCTCTTTTGTGAGGATACCCCCATCGCGCTTCTTTATGATGATATCGACCATTCTCATATGCTTACCTCGACTAGTGAAGAAATTATAAAGCCTTTGGCTTCGTTAAGAAATAGAGCTAAACAGGAGAATGAAGAGCACTTTCGCTTGAATGTGAACATTAGCTCAAGATCCGAACAAAGGCATCAATGTCGTTTCTTTTCAGTCTTTGAGACATCCTATCGGCACGACGTATACCCCGTCTTCCCTTTTGTATCCGTATTTCATTCCCGTTACGATGAGTTTCAGGTCTGGCAATCTAATCTGAGTCTCTTCTCCCACGTTATGTTTCTTGATGAGGGACTCGATTTTGCATAAGTGCTCAGCCGCTTCATCGTACTCATTTGGCCCTAGCTTGAATTCGATGAGGGCATATCGGCCATCGGATAGATGAAGCACGCAATCGGCCTCGAGCCCCAAATTGTCGCGATAATAGGAAAGTTCGCCATGAAGCGATGCGGAATATGCCCTGATATCGCGGATACATAATGACTCAAAAATGAAGCCAAAGGATTTAAGCTCCGTCTTGTATATAGACGGTGAGCCTCCTAAAGCGGCTACGGCAATGGAAGGATCGACGAATTCCCTCTTTCTTCCGCTCCTCATCGCCGTCTTTGAGCGAATTGAGGGGCACCATCCATAAATATCCTCGACGATATATAGTCTCTCAAGGACTTCGACATAATCGTCAAGCGTCGCTTCAACTATGCGATTCGTGGCGTTTATATCGGCGAGCAGACTCGTCTTTTTCGCGATGGTCGATATGTTTCTAGCATAGCTACGAAGCACCGCCCGCATCGTTTGGGGATTTCTTCTCACTTTATCCAGAGAGTCCATATCCCTCATATAAATTTGCTCAAAATAATCCTGCGCGAGCAAAAGCTGCGCCTCTTTATCTTCAAGAGAAAGGCTCGCGGGCCAACCGCCTCTACAAGCAGCAAAAATGAGATCGTCCAAGGTCAAATCAGCCTGGCACCCGTTCTCCAAATTGTTTTTGCCATCGAACAAATCGCGCAAAGAGACGGAACCGTTCGATTCTTTTGATTCGTATAAGCTCATCGGATACATCTTGAGCGTAGAGATTCGCCCAGTCCCCGTGTGTTTCGTCTCTACCGCTTTCGAGGTGGATCCCGTCAAGATAAAATGACCTGGCCCATGATGCTCGTCGCAATATGAACGCACGGCATCCCATATATTCGGGGCATCTTGCCACTCATCGATGAGGCGTGGTTCTTCGCCGCTTAAAAGAGCCATCGGGTTAATCGAAGCCGTATAAATAAGCTCATCCTTATCGGGATCTCTTTGCAGCATGATACTGCTTTTGGCTTTTTGGAGAGCCGTCTCGGTTTTCCCGCACCACTTTGGCCCCACGATGTTCGTGGCTCCAAAAGCCTTCAGTTTGCTGTCCAATATTTTATCGGCGATTCTAGGGTAATATATGCTCTCTTTCATATGCCTCCTCGCCTGTATTTTGCTTTCCATTTTGGTTTTTTTCAACATTTCATTTTGGTTTTTTTCGCAATTTCATTTTGGTTTTTTTCGCAATTTCATTTTTGTTTTTTTCATTTTTTTATTTATTGAATGACGCTCGCTTACACGAAAATGCCGATAGTTCCTAAACAAATCACGAAAATAGCTCGATTGTTGGATACTTGCTTAAAAAGGAAAGGCAAACTCTCTTGCAAGGGCTTGCCCAATTCATGATGAGGGATTCTATTCCTCTTCCTTTTTCCGCCACTCCTCTTTTTTCTCTTCGGCTTCTTTCATCGTGGAGAGATCGAGAATGTCATAAAGCCTTTCGTCTTCCTCCGCCTCTTTTTTGGCTTCGCTTGATTTATGGATATAGGTATCTTCCCAGCTTTTGTTTACTGGTTCATTTTCTACTATCTCTACCTTTTCGCTTCTCTTCGTATCAATGACAACGGTCCTTGCGAGAAGATCGTGGAGTGAGCGCATATTGTGATTGAGGATTCGCACCAGATAATCGATGATTGAGGCGAAAATCGCAAGAATCATCACAATCCATACGCCAGAAGCGAGGATAAGCAACCAATAAGCGAGAATCACTCCATAATGAACGAACTTCTGCCATAGTTTCAAAGGCGCAGGATCGATAGAGGCGACTTTCAAGGAGAGAATCATCTTCCCGATTGTCTTTCCATCTTTATTAATAAGAGGAATAAGGAAGAAGAAAACGGTCGGGAAAATAATGCCGCTCGGGAGCAAGGCAAAACGCTGAGCGTCATTGATCTTATTGATCCGCTCAAGCAGATACGGCTGCTTGTTCGTGAGGTTATTAAAGGGGGATACGTAGTAGCCGTTTCCCTGATCGATATAGGCATTGAGGAGAGTTTTCTCAACGGTTTCATCCCCTTCCTCTATCGCCTTTTTATATCCGTCCCGTAAGACTGGGCGAGAGGTAAAAGAATAGGAACCATCGCTGGTTTTAGAAGGAACGTAGTATTCATTGCCGTTCCCTTCTTTATCGATTTTGTAGATTTCTTTATAAACGTAAGTGGCAGCGGCTTCAACGCTTCTTTCCTCTCCGATAGAAGAGAAAGAGCAGCGCTCATCGGTCGCGAGGAACTCCACGTAATAATGCCAAATGGCTTCTTCAAGAATCGCGTAATAATGCTCTCCGCTTTCATTCGTCGTAGTAGATAAACCGTAATAGCTTCTGACCCCCTCATTCGCGTCGAAATAGACGAGGTGGCTATCTTCGTAAAACGCTTTGCCTTCGATTTTCGCCTGTGCCACGTTGAAATGATTGATGCAGATAGGAGAGGAGGCGAAATAGCCGATTACGATGCAGATGATCGTAATCGCTGCATCTAGCAAATAGGCGGCAAGTGATTTCCCAAAACCAGCCGGATATACCTTCTCTTTGGCGTTAGTTGACGCCTCTTTAATCGCTTCTTCTTTCATCTTGTCGAATCCCTCAAAATAATATTGCACGGCACAAGGCACCTCTGTTTAGCCACCGTCTTATGGGCAATGAGCTTGCTGATGATGGCCGTAGCCATGGAGGCCATCGATTCCATATCGACGTGCGAAGTCGAGATAGAGATGGAACTTAAGCGCGAGATGAGTGAATCATCGAACCCGCACACCTGCACTTCTTCCGGTATCTTATATCCGGCATCACGGAGTTTCTGGATGAGGCGGAAAGCCACTTCATCGCAGTTGCAGAAATAGGCATCGGGAATGAAACTCGGCAAAGAGAAATCGAGGAAGGAACCGCTTGTATCGCGATCATCCATATGGGCGATATATCTTTCTAACCCCGCCTTTATCATCGCTTTGCTGTAGCCTAAATATCTATCCATAATGGAGGAAGTGGCCTCGATTGAGCCCACATAGACGATGTTTTTCGCGCCTTTTTCGATAAGATGCCTGGTGAGAAGGTAACTTGAGACAAGGGAATCGGAGAGCACGCTTATCACATCGCTGTAGGAGGGGTCGTAGAAATCGAGGAAGAGGAAGGGCTTTTCGCTCTTTTTGGCTTTTTCGATTAAAGGACGATAAATCTCCCCGATGAAGATGATGCCCGAGGTATCCTTGTCGAAAGATGGCGGCAGATAGCTTTCGCGCTCATTGTCGGGGCTTACCATCTCTAACACCGTCGTATAGCCTTCTTCGTTTAAATGGGTGAGAAGGGCGCTATAGAGATTGGAATAGAAAGAGGAATCGGAAAAGAAGCGGGAAGAGATGACTACGCTGATCTTTTTACCGACCCCCGCTTTCTCTTTCGTTTCCTTCGTGTAGCCCATTTCCTTGGCTTTTGCGAGGATTTTCTTTCTCGTCTCTTCGCTGACCCCGCCTTTCCCCGCGAGCGTCTTTGAGACGGAAACGATGGAGATATTGAGGGATTTTGCAATATCCTCTAGTTTTACTTTTTTAGCCATGTTTTGCGCTCCTTTTTGAATTTATCTCCGTAAAAGTCATCCTTTTTGTTATGAAATTATACGGCGTTCCTTTCGCGGATAAGCTGACCCCTTCCTTCATGAGTTCGCTTCCGTAATAGGATTTATCTTCTTCCTCCGCATAATAAAGGGCTTCTTTCTTAAGCCCCTTCAAGCGGATGGTGGCTTCTTTTTCGGTGGCTACCAAAATCGCGATGGCTTTTTTCTCTCCTAGAAATATAACCCCGCCGCTTTTACATAGATATGGTTGACCCAAAAACAGACAGCTCGCGGAAGAAAGGAAATCCCTGTTCTTTTTATAATAGGCATTGCCCTCTTTAATTTCCTCTTCCTCTTTTTTGCTGAGCTTGAGGGGGTTCAGCTCGTAGCCAAGATCCCCCATAAGGGCGATATTGAAGCGGTCAGCGTAAGAGAAAGAACGCCCTGAATCGTTATTTCTTTCCCCACATATGTGGCAGCACATCGTATTGGAAGGATAGGCAAGGAGAGTCGAAGATTGGATTTTGTAACGGTCAGCCGCGTCATTGTTGTCGCTTGTCCAAATCTGCGAGAAATAGGAAAGGGAGAACAAATCATATCGGCTGCCACCCGAGGCGCAGCCTTCGAATGTGACGTCTTTCCATCTTGCTCTTAAGCGCTTGAGTAAACTCTTGAAGCCTTCTAAATACGAATCGAAATAGCCTTTGGTATCGCCTTTTTGGTAGATATCGGTGAAATTCCGGTTATAGTCCCATTTTAAGTAAGAGGCTTTACTCAAAGAGAGAACTTCGGAAACCTTCTCAAACAGATAATCCTGCACCTCTTTTTTGCTGAGATCGAGGTGAAGCTGATAACGTTCATAAAGCGGCTCTTTTCCCGGAATGCGAAGCACATAATCAGGATGTTCCTTGTATAAACGCGAATTGGAAGAAACCATTTCGGGTTCCATCCAGATCCCGAATTTGAGACCGAGAGATCTAATTTCTTCGCTGAGTTTACTTATACCTCCGGTCTTGCTTGCGTAGTCCTCCCAATCGCCGAGCGAGCTTTTTTCATCATCCCGCTTATAAAACCAGCCATCATCGACCACGAATAGTTCGCCACCGAGCTCTTTGCTCTTTTTAGCCATCGATAAAAGCAGATCGTGATTGAAAGAGAAGTAGACCCCCTCCCAGGAATTGAAAAGGATATCCCTTCTTGGCTTGCGGTACTCTTTCTCAAGCACGTATTTATTCGCGAAAGAATGGTTAATGGAGGCGATTTCATCGAGCGAAGAACCAGGAGCGATAAAACAAAGAGGAGAAGAAAAACTCTCTCGTTTCTCTAAAGGATGAGCGAAAAGAAAGGGATTCTCCCCCACGATTAAGCGTGCTCTGCCATAAGCGTCCATTTCTAAGGAGCTCTTGTGGTTCCCACCATAAACTAGATTCGTGGACATCATCTCGCCTTTTCCGCTTTTTACGATGATAAAAGGATTATGGAAGCTGCTTGAAGTGCCGGTATAAGAGTCGATTTCGAATCTCCCTCCAGTCAAGGTGGTCTCATGGTAATTCCTCTCATCGTGCCATTTGCCGTCGAAAGAAATGAGTTTGACGCTTTCGCTCATCATCTCGTATTCAAAGGAAGCGAATCTTTCAAGAGTGATCGCTTCTCCGTGATTGATGATGGAGGAATAAGAGATGAACCCATCCACTCCTTCAAGCGAGGCGTAACGAAGAGCGAGCTCGCAGTTTAAAAAGCGGTCTTTGTAAATGAACGTTAAGGATTCTTTGACTTTCTCCTGAAGAAAAGAGAAAGCCCCTTCTTCGTTTTTGATGACCCTTTCGAAAGTGAAGAGGCTCGAGTAAGAGCCGATTGAAGAACGAATGAGAAGAGATGGCGAACGGTAATCGCCGGTGCCGTATTCCGAGAATAGGGAGAAGCTCCCCTTCGCGCGCGGATTATCCTTCAAATAGGAGAGAGCTGCCTCTAGGCGTTTTTCGCTCTCTTCCTTTTTTCCTATATATATAAGGCGATAAGAGGATTCATAAAGTAGGAAGAGCATCGTCTTCCTTTCGCTAGATAAAGACAAAACCGTTTCACTCATTGATTTATCCCTGGCTTATAAATCTAATTTATCTTTCATTTAACCTTTTTACAAACTAATTTTAACTATTTTTTAACTATTTTTTACCAACATACCGAATTTCAGGCCCCAAAACGC
>CAVIFQ010000005.1:80523-92643 GCA_963642055.1 Roseburia hominis
ATGTAAGCGCTTTAATTTTTCTTGTTACTTAAAAAGAACTTAAATGCCGTTCATAGACAAAAAGTTGATTTTTCATCGGTTTTTCCGCCACTTTTGCCCGTTTTTCCTCCAAAAACGCATACTTAAACCATTTTGTTTAACTTAAATAAAGCACTTTAAGCGACCTTTTAACCGAAAAAGGCAATTTTTTCTTTGATAGGGCTTACATTTCTGTTTGACACCCCAAAAATGTGGTTTCTATAATGGGCTCAACAACAATCATAGACGAGTAAATTAACTAAATTTTAACTTGAAAGGAGAAAATCTATGAACAGCAAAAAAGGACGTCTCTTGCTCCTCGCCGTCAGCGCGTTGGGAGCCCTCTCTTTAGGAGGGTGCAGCGGGAACGATGATCCTAACACCATCAAATTCCTCTCGAATCGCACCGACCTCGATTCCAATGGAACCTATGCCCGCTACATCGCGAAATTCAACGAGAAGTATCCGGACATCAAAGTCCAGGTCAAGACGATGACGGATTACGCCGGCGATCTCGAGAAGATGCTCACCTCTGGGGATTATGGCGATGTCTCGATGATCTCCATCACCGCTGCCGAGCAGCTCCCGAATTACTACGTCTCCTTTGGGAAAGCAACTGATCTAGAAGCCACCGGCAAATACAGAAACGGCTATCTCTATTCCAAATATTACAACGGCGAAGTATACGGCATGCCCAGCATGAACACGGTGAGCGGCATCGTCTACAATAAGCAGGTATTCGCTGATGCCTCAATCGATGTCTCAACCATCAAAACGCCAGACGATTTCCTCGCCGCCATGCAGAAAATCAAGGATTCGGATAACGGCAAAGCCAAAGATTGCATTCCTTATTATACGAATGCGCGTGAAGGTTGGATTGCCGACCAATGGGAAGACCATTTAAGCGGCGGTCTCCTCACGGGCGATGAGAATTACCGCAACAACACGATGTGCGATGACAAGAACGCCTGGAAGAAAGATGCCAATGATAGCCACTATATCGGCACGAAGCTCTATTTCGACCTCATGGCGAAAGGCCTTACGGAAACTGATCACACCACCACCGACTGGGAAGGCTCGAAAGCGAAGATCAATAACGGCGAAATCGGGTGCATGGTGCTTGGCAACTGGGCCATCAAGCAGTGCAAAGAGGCCGGCAGTAACCCAGACGACATCGGCTATATGCCTTTCCCCTTCGTCGCCTCCGACGGCAAACACTACGCCACAAGCGGCTCCGATTACTCTTACGGCATCTCCAAAAAATCCAAAAAACAGGAAGCGGCGAAGAAATTCGTCACCTTCATGGTCGAAGAAAGCGGATATGCTGAAGATGAAGGTGGTATTTCCGTGATGGCGAATGATGCAATGCCGTCTGGCTTAGAAGCCTTCTCTAACTGCGAATTCCTCGTCCAGGGACCAGCGACTTCCAAATACACCGGCGTCATCGAAAAAGTCGAGGAAATATCCGGCCTTAAGCTCTATGATTCGGGCGCCCGTTTCTCGAAAGTCGTCACTGCCGCCACCGGAAGCAATAGTTATGATGAAAAACTCAAAGCCTTCAATGCCTTAACGGATGGCTGGAACTCCAAGTGGGTCGAAGCGGTCGACAAAGTCGCCAATTCGAAATAACGAATTGATCTTTCCTCAGGGGGTCGAAATAAATCGGCCCCCATTATGAACATAGAAAGGAGAGTTTATGAATAGTTGCCTTACAAAAGGAGAGAGAAAAACCAAAGGCCTTTTGAACAGCACCAATCGCCTCAAGATGGAAAGAATCCTCTTGATTCTTTGCTTTTTGGCGATTCCTTTGACGCTTTTGATTCTCTTCACCTACGTCCCGCTCGTGGACATGATCAAATACTCAATGTACCACATGCGCGGGTTCACCGACACGAACCCGACCTTCGTCGCCTTTGGGGCCGATAGCCTCTATGTCGACAATTACTACACCATTTTCACCAATAGTGAGTATTGGGAGCCGCTCAAAGTCTCGGGGATATATCTCCTTGGCTCTTTCATTCAGATTGCTTTGGCCCTCTATTTTGCGACCATTTTCTATTTCCGCCCGCGCGGAGCAAGCTTCTTCAAAGCCATCATTTTCATCCCTTCGCTACTAAACGGCGTGGCGATTTCCCTTATGTGGCTCCTCATCTTGCGCCCGAGCGCCGATGGCGGTGTCATCAATAGCATTCGTCAGCTCTTTGGGCAAGAGGATAAAGCCTTCTTCAGCACCTTCTGGTCGGCCAATATCATCTTGGCGGCGATTTCGGTTTGGAGATATCTAGGCAACAACATGGTCATGTTCGCCGGTTCGATGGAATCCATCTCCAAAGACACGATCGAGGCCAGCGAGATCGATGGGGCGAGCAAGTGGAAACAGTTCACCCACATCATTCTCCCATCCATCAAGAAAATCATCTTCCTGAACCTCATTCTCGCCGTCAATGGCGCCGTTCAGGTCTTCGAGATCCCCTACATCATGCAGCCCAATAACTCCGTCGTTCAGTCCTTCATCATGAAGACCATCAATATCGCTTTCGTGAACCGCGATATCGGTTTGGGCGCCGCTTTAGGCATCGTGATGCTAGTGATTGTCTCTATCGTTGCTCTCGTCCAGAAAGTGGTCGAGAAGAAAGTCGAGGATTAAGCATGTACACATTTTTGGAGAGACTACAAATCGCTCATTACGAGCGGAAAAAAGAGTCATTGACGAGCAGCGTCAAATACAAGAAGACGCCAGTTCAGATCGTTTTGACGGTCTTAATGTATATATCTCTTATCGCCGCCGCCCTCATCGTCATGCTACCAATGTATGTCATTTTGACCTCATCTTTCAAAAACAATTCCGAGATAACCGGCTCAAATCCGCTTCTTTTCCCAGCGGAATTAAGATGGTCGAATTATTTCGGGATCAGCTATGACGCTTCGGGCGTCCCTCATCCATCGGCCTGGAATTTCCAATCCTTATCAAGCTATAGCCCCACCACTTTGGGTCAAGCTTTCCTCTGGACCATTCTTATTGCCGCCGTTTCGATCGTCTTCACTGTGATGTCAGGGGCTTTCGTCTCTTACGTCCTCTCCCGTTTCGATTTCAAAGGCAAGAAAGTCGTGCGCGCCCTTTTCCTCATCGCTTCCATCATCCCAAGCGTCACGATGCAGGTTTCCGTCTTCGGGCTCATCTCCAAGATGGGGCTTACTAGCGCCGCCGCTCAGCCTTTTGCTCTTATCCTTCTATATGGTGGGACCGACATTATCTCGATTTATATCTTCATCCAGTTCCTTGACGGTATCCCGAAGGATCTTGATGAAGCTGGGCTTGTGGATGGATGCAACTACTGGAAAATCTTCTGGCGCATCGTCTTCCCGCTTATGAAGCCGGCCATCGCCTGTGTCGTCATCATCAAAGGCATTGCCTACTATAACGATTTCTATTTGCCATCCCTCTATATGCCAGACCATTACACCGTCTCCACCTTCCTTCAGAAGATGAACGGGGCCACCAATACCGATTGGGGCGTAGTCTGCGCCGGGGTAGTGATGGCTATCGTCCCGACTATCATCGTATTCGTCTTCCTCCAGAAGCAAATCTACAGCGGTATGACTTCCGGAGCCGTCAAATAAGGAGCTCATCATCATGAAAAAAGTACTCATCAACGCCGAAAGCCTTCCCAATATCCCGTTTGAAGAAAGAAAAACGCCAGGCGATTTGCCTTTGTGGCGCTTTAGCGGGAACCCGGTAACCTCTCGTCCAGCCGCCAAAGGCGTCGACCGCATCTTCAATTCGGCCGTCGTGCCATATAAAGGCGCCTTCATCGGCGTCTTCCGCGGCGAGAAAAATGACGGCATTCCCTCGCTTTTCCTCGGGCATTCGAAAGATGGCATTAGTTGGGAGTTCGATGAAAAACCCATTGAATTCTTTGACGAGCAAGGAAATAGCTATAACGGCTACTACTCTTACGATCCGCGTCTAGTGAAGATCGACGATACCTATTACATCATCTGGTGCACAGATTTTTATGGGGCAAGCATCGGAATCGCGAAAACGAAGGATTTCAAGAGCTTCACTCGCTTAGAGAATCCCTTCATCCCCTTTAACCGGAACGCCGTTCTCTTCCCGCGGAAAATCAATGGCCTATACGCCCTCCTTTCGCGCCCATCCGATTCCAGCCACACCGCTTTTGGCGATATTTTCCTTTCTTATTCGAAGGATCTCGAATTCTATGGCCATCATCGTCACTTGATGGGGCCAAGCAGAGAATGGTGGGAAAATCTCAAAATCGGCGCAGGACCCGCCCCGATTGAGACGGTCGACGGCTGGCTCCTCTTCTATCACGGGGTCAGCAGAACCTGCAACGGCTTTGTCTATTCTCTTTCCGCCTGCATCCTCGATATCAATGAGCCAAGCAAAGTGCTCTACCGCTGCAAGGATTTCCTTTTGACCCCGGTCGAAAGCTACGAAACCAAAGGTTTTGTCGATAATGTCACTTTCCCTGTAGCCACGCTCGTTGACGCTGACACGAACCGTTTAGCGGTCTATTACGGGGCTGCCGATACTTATGTCGCTTTAGCCTTTGGCTATGTCGATGAGATCCTCTCTTACGTGAAAAACCATTCGCGTTTAGATGATAACGACGGGAGCGAAGGAAAATGAAACTCGCGGAAGAGGCGAAAAAAATCTCCGCAAAACTCTTCTCTTTTTGGCGAAATTTGGAAGATAAAGAGAATGGCGGATTTTACGGGAGAGTCGATCACTCTCTCCGCCTCCACCAAAAAGCGGATAAAGGGGTGACCCTCACTTCGCGCATCCTCTATTTCTTCTCCGAATACTATCTGCTCTTTAAGGATAGAGAAGCTCTTTCTCTCGCTGAAGCTGCTTTCTCCTTCTTGAAGAAAGCGCAAGATGAAGAGTATGGTGGCATTTATTGGATGCTCGATTATGAAGGCAAGGTCAAAGATGAGAGAAAAGTCGCCTACAACTTCGCCTTCGCTCTTTACGCTTGCTCCTATTTCTATAAAGCGAGCGGAAAAGAGGAAGCGAAAGCCTTCGCCGATTCTCTCTTCAAGGATTTGATCACGCGCTTCAAGCAGCAAGACGGTAATTACCTCGAGGAGGCAAATAGGGATTTCTCGCCGAAAGATAACGATATCCTAAGCGAAAACGGAGTCAGCGCCACTTTTTCGATGAATCTCCTCCTCCACCTCATCGAAGCATATTCCGCCTATTATCGTTTTATCCCTTCTATGGAAGGTGAAAAAGAGCTCCGTCACGTCTTAAATCTCTTCCTAGATAAGGTATATAACCCGAACAAAGGAAGGCTTGAGGTTTTCTTCGATGAGAATTACAAACCTCTCATCGACTTAGAAAGCTTCGGGCATGAGATTGAGGCTAGTTGGCTCTTACTAGAGGCCAGCGAAACGCTCAATGACGAGGCTCTCGCTTCTCGTATTAAAGAAGTATCTTCCGAATTAGCCATCTCCGTGAAAAACCGCGCCTATTTCCGCCCCTTCCTCGCGAATGAGAAAGAGGATGGAAAAATCGATCTGACCCCCATCTGGTGGGTGGAGGCC
Source organism: Roseburia hominis (assembly GCA_963642055.1). GTDB lineage: Bacteria > Bacillota_I > Bacilli_A > RFN20 > CAG-826 > UBA4951. The sequence continues at coordinate 86,110 of CAVIFQ010000005.1, forward strand.
GAAGGAGTGAACGGCTATCTCTATCAATACGTTTATTTCCATAACGAGGAGGATCTATCCGCCGCGAAAAGCCTTCTAAACGGCATCGAAACCTATTTCATCGATTCGCGCGAAGGCGGGGAATGGTTCTACCAGCTCGATGATGATTATAAGCCTAGCGAAAATAGAGACATCGTCGAACCTTGGAAGTGCCCCTACCACAACGGCAGGATGTGCTTCGAAATCATCAAAAAGGGGCAAGAGTTATGATTCATGAACAATATTACGAATTAAAAAGAAAGCAAGAAGAGTACCTTCATCGGCCCAATAAGGCGGTGAAGGAAGACAATCCTCTCTTCGTTCGTTACGAAAACCCCGTTCTTACGAGGGACTCAATCCCCGTCGAATGGCGCTTTGATCTCGACAAAGAGAGCAACCCCTTTTTCTTGGAGCGCCTTGGGGTGAATGCCGCTTTCAACGCTGGAGCAATTTTGCTCAATAATCAGGTTTGCCTTGCGGTCAGAATCGAAGGGAAAGACCGGAAATCCTTCTTTGCGATCGCGCGTAGCTGTAACGGCATCGATAATTTCGTTTTCGATCCCTATCCGATTCTCTTGGATGACCTTTATCCAAATGAGACCGATGTCTACGATATGCGCCTCGTGAAACATGAAGATGGCTATATCTATGGCACTTTCTGCTCCGAATCGCATGATGATACATCAACTGACACTTCCGCGGCTGTAGCCGAATGCGGCATCGTCAGAAGCAAAGACCTCATCCATTTCGAAAGACTAGATAATCTAGTGACTTTGCGTTCCCCTCAACAAAGGAACGTCGTCCTTCACCCTGAATTCGTCGATGGCAAATACGCTTTCTATACGCGCCCGATGTCCTCTTTCATCGATACGGGCGAAGGAGAAGGGATCGGCTTTGGCTTATCTAGCTCCATTGAAAAAGCCGTCATCGATGAAGAAACGATCATCGATAAGAAAATTTATCACACGGTATATGAAGGCAAAAACGGGGCTGGGGCTCCACCCATCAAGACCAAGAAAGGGTGGCTCCATATCGCCCATGGGGTCAGAAACACCGCAAACGGTCTCCGTTACGTCCTCTATTGCTTCGTTACCTCGCTTGATGACCCGAAGAAAGTGATCGCTAAACCAAGCGGCTACTTCTTATCGCCGCTCGGGAAAGAGAGAGTCGGCGATGTCTCCAATGTCGTCTTCTCCGCTGGGGCCGTGAAAAAAGACGACGGGACGATCCTCGTCTACTATGGCTCAAGCGATACGCGCCTCCACGTGCTAGAGACAAACGAAGAGAAGATGCTCGATTACTGCTTCTCTTCGCCTGAAGAGTCATTCCGGAGCCTCGATTCAGTAAAGCAAAGAATCGAGCTCATCGAGAAAAACAGATTGTTATTAGAAAAAGAAAACCATAAATGAAAGGAAGGCAAAAAAGATGTTGTTGAACAAAAAGGAAGAAAGCAAAAAAGTCGTGACGGGGCCTGTGGAGAAACCAGGGCAGTTATTCCTTTATAAAGATAGGAAGACGCATCCTGGCAAAAATAAGCCAGACGATCTCTCTTACGCTTCACTCCGCCATATCGACAAGATTTATCCCAACGGCGTCCAAGCCGTCTACGATTTCAATCTCGATATCAAAGAACATGAATTCATCGTCTTCGTCGGTCCATCGGGATGCGGGAAATCCACCACTCTCCGCATGGTCGCCGGGTTAGAGGAAATCACGCGCGGCGAGCTCTGGATTGACGGAGTTTGCTGCAACAACGCCTCGCCGAAAGACCGTGGGCTCGCGATGGTCTTCCAAAGCTATGCCCTTTATCCCCACATGTCGGTTTATAAGAACATGGCTTTCCCTCTCACCAACCAAAAGACCGCGGATGTCTCTTTGCCCTACAAAAAGGCCATCGACGTGCTCAAACTCCTCGAAAAAGCCGATGAGATAAGCAAAAACGGCGATGAAGTGGCAACGCTCATGAATAAGTACGACGTCACCCGCGCCGCCGCCAAAGAAGTGAATGAGATGCACTTGAAAGACGTCAAAGATCTAAAAGGTCTCATCGAAGCGAAAAAGAAAGAAGCGCAGGATACTCTCGACGCGGAGATCCTCAAAGCCAAAGACAAAGGCTTAGAGATTTCCCCAAAAGGCGAATATCTCAAAAACGGGAAAGTCGTCATGCGCGCCTTCAGCAAAGAGGAAATCGATGAGCGTGTCCAAACCGCGGCCAAAATCCTCCAGATTCAGCCTTATCTTAACCGCAAGCCAAGCGCTTTAAGCGGCGGACAAAGACAGAGAGTGGCTATCGGTCGCGCGATTGTGCGCCACGCCAAACTCTTCCTCATGGACGAGCCTTTAAGCAACCTGGACGCCAAACTCCGCGTCAAAATGAGATCGGAGATCGTCCACCTCCATGAATCACTCGGCTCCACCACCATTTACGTCACCCATGACCAGACCGAGGCCATGACGATGGCTACCCGCATCGTCGTCATGAAAGCCGGAAGAGTACAGCAAATCGGCACCCCAATCGATATCTACACTCACCCTGCCAATCTCTTCGTTGCCACTTTCATCGGCTCGCCGAACATGAATATCCTCAAAGGCATATATGACGATGGCAAACTCACAATCGGCAAATACACTTTCGCCTTGCCCGCCTCTTTCAAAAAGGCGCACGATGAGTTCTACAAAAACGAAATCGAGCTCGCCAAAAAGGAAATCGAAGAAGATAAGACGACTCTCGCTGAGTGGAAGACGATGCGCGAAGAAAAAGGCGTGAAGGCCATCGACAAGAAGGAACTCGATAACAAGATCGAGGAAATGAACGCCCGTATCGCCTTCTTGGAGAAGGAAATCGCTTTCGGGACGAAAGCTCTGAAGGAAAAACACGAGATAGCCTACGGCATCCGCCCAGAGAACATCCATTTCTACGATGAGAAGACCATGAAGAAGGACGAGAATATCGTCCCGATCGATATCGAGGTCTCCGTCGCTGAGCTCCTTGGCCACGATTATTACATCCACACCACGCTCGATGATGTCGATCTCGTGAGCAAAATCCCATATCTCACCCCCATCAAATCCGGAGACAAGATGAAGCTCTATTTCCATACGAGCCGGAGCCACATCTTCGATCCAATAAGCGAAAAAACCATCGCTTAACTTCTCCTCTCCTGGAGGCCCCAAAAAGGGCCTCTTTTCTTTTTTTAATAGGTACGCAATTAAAAGGCGAAAACGCAAAAATGATAATGTAAATTAAGATAAAGTTAAGGAGCGCGCAAATGGTCATTGGGTTAGAGAATGAAGTGGTAGAATTCAAAGAATCGCTCGGAGAGAAAGAAGAAGCGATGAAGGATATGGGAGCCATGCTCAACAAGCGAGGCGCTGGCACCCTTTATTTCGGCATAAACGACAATGGCTATCTCGTCGGTTTAGAAGTAGGCAAAAAGACCGAAAGCGATTTGGCTAGCAAGATAAATTCCTCCATCGAGCCGGTGCCTTTCTATTTCATCGACACAAAAGAAGATGCCACTGGTAAAAAGTTCATCGAAGTGAGATTCCATGGCGAAGCCAAGCCGTATCGCGCGAAAGGCGCCTATTATTTAAGAAACGGTGAAAGAAGCGACTTGATGCCGACATCACTACTTTCCGAGATGCTCATCCAATCGCAAAAAAGCTACGATGATTGGGAAAATTCATCATCGGAAGCCAGTCTCGAAATGATGGACGAAAACCTCATGAAGAGGGTGGTTGAGACCGGCAATAAATTGAACCGTTTGAGCCATCCTTACGTAAGCGTTGAGGACGCGCTCTCTTTTCTTCATCTTATCAATGCAACTGGCCATATCAATAAGGCCGGCGAAGCTCTTTTCTCCAAAGATCGACCCATAAATTGCCGTCTCTCCGTCTTAGGAGACTGCAACGGCGAGACCTTTTTGGATATGCAGCGCGTTTCCGGGAACATCTTCGAGCTTATCGACATGTCCTTCAATTACGTCATGTCAAAGCTTGACTACAAGGCCAGTTTCGAGGGCAAAGGAATCGAAAGAAAGATGGAAGAGGAAATCCCTTCCCTCGCCATAAGGGAACTCATCGTGAATGCTTTCGGGCACGCTTATTACAAAGCACCCTTCACCCAAGATATCACCGTTTACCCGAATAGGGTCTCTTTCTATAGCCCCGGCCCTTTCCCTTCAAACGGAAAGCCTGAGGATTTCGCCAAGAAGCTAATTAAGCCGGTCGATAAAAACGACCGCATCAATAGCGCCCTTTATTTCTGCAACTATATTGAGCATTTTGGGACGGGTTTTACGAAGATAATGAAAGTTCTTGCTGAAAAGAAGATCACTTATCGTTATCAAAATCTAAATGACGGTTTCCTTTTCGAGATCTTCCGCCCGAACAAAATATGCATATCGGATCTTTCACTCTCCCCTTATCAAAAGGCTCTTGAGGCGATAAAGCAGGATTCCTATGTCTCGCTTGATAAGCTCGCCAGTGTGCTAGAAGTATCAAAAGCGACCGTGAGCCGCATTATCCGCTCACTCAAAGAAAGTTCGAAGATCGAACGTGAGGGAAGCGATAAAAACGGGCGTTGGATTCTAATATGATAATGTAAATCACCGAAAAATGATAATGTAAAACATTCGATAATGCCTAACGAAAACCAATTTTTGATAAAAAATAACGCCAAAAATGATAATGTAAATTTGCGACGATGCTCAGCGAGTAAAAAAGCGTTTCTATCTTATTGCGTTTAAAAGAACATGATCATATATATCGGCATATAGACGATTTTGTCCGTTTCGCGGATAACCCTGTCATTTGAAAGAACATAGCCTTTTTCGACATGATAATCAGGATTCTGGAGAAAACGGGAGATTGCACTGTGGACCGTATAATCCTTGCCTGACTTCACTTCTAGAGGCATCACTTCCAAAGAATCATAGTCATCGATCAAAAAGTCGACTTCGCCATTGGCTTTATTGTCGTAATAAAAAAGATTGTGCCCATGGGCCTTCAGCTCGCTTGCGCAGACCGACTCATATGTCGATCCAAGATTCACGCTGCTTTCATCAGAAAGAACGGCTTTGACGTTGTTTTTATAAAGGACGCTCGTCAAAAGACCGACATCGTTGAGATACAATTTCAGCAGATTTTTCCTCGACGATTCAATAAGTGGGAAGACAGGATTCGATATGGCTTTCACTTCTAAAGCGATGCCGGAGCTGACGAGGTAATCGAACTCATCTTGATAATCGCTCATCCTTTTCCATTTGATATTCTCGATATTTCTCGGCCTAATCCTCTTTTTCTTGTTTTCCAAGGAAGAAGGAATCTGCTCATATATACTCTTAATTTTCAGTTTATGCTCATTATCGTATTTCCCAGCATCGTCTTCGTAATAGGAGCGTATATCGCTTTGGATTTTCCTCACCTCAACGATATTTCTACTCTCCAAGAACGAATTAACGGCATCAGGCATTCCGCCAATCAGCAAATATTTCTTGAAAAGGTCCAAGACTTTATTGTGAGATGATTCATCCAAGCTCTCCCTTTTATCGAATTTGGCGCGCAAGGAATCGATCGCGAAGGAATTGAAACCGTTCGCCAATAGGAATTCTTCGAAATCGAGGGGATACATATCGACGAGATCGATGCTCCCGATGGGGATGGAGGTTGTTTTCGACAAAGTGACGCCGAGCAGGGAGCCACTGCAGATATAAGTGAATCTATCGTCTTGCTTCAGGAATTTGAGCATCGTGAGAAATTGCGGGTATTGCTGAATCTCGTCGAGGAAAACAAGGGTGTCTTCCTTTTTTCCCATCTTCTCGCCAGCCACCATGCTTAAGCGAAAATAGAACTCCTCCTTGTTGGTTACGTCTTTGAAAAGCTTCTCGCCGAGATAGTCCTCGACGAAGTTTATTTCGATGTAGTTTGGGTATTTTTTGTTCAGCAATTCCTTTCCTACATACCGAATGATATACGACTTGCCGATTTGTCTAGCCCCTTCGACGATCATTATTTTGTTGGAACCATTCTCCAAATAGTTTGAGATGGTTCGCTCAATTTTCCTATGCAGCATATTCGCTTACTTCCTTGCCAATAGTATCGCGCTTTTCTTGCGCCTTTAAAATACATGAAACACACTTTTCCATAATTTTCGCACACCGTTTTTCTACACTTTTCTATATTTTTCGAGACCGGAAATACACACTTTTCCATAATTAGTCAATCCGCAGTCAAGCATTGATCTCAAAAAAGCATCGCTCATTCATCCTTTAATATCGTGAAAATCCCCGCAAATCTTTGATTATTTTTACGTTATTAAAAAGATAGGTGGTTTTTATTGCGATCAGTAGAAACGCAATACGCATCGTTCCCCTTTTGATGCTTAAGGAAATATCTGCTTTTTTATTTGTCCCATCATGGACTTTTGATGATGGGTTCCCTATAAGAGCTTGAATCCCTTTAGTTTATCCCTTGCCTACGCCTATGCGCGCACTACAAGACTCTATCTTTTTCGCC
>CAVIFQ010000006.1:0-87303 GCA_963642055.1 Roseburia hominis
GCCGCATGAGCGTTTATCGGCATTTCGTATAGTTAATCAGCTTGGGAAACCTTTAGTTAAGCAATCAAAAAGATGGCTTATCATCGGCTTTTTTTCTTCAAGATATCCGCCCACCTTACTTAGGCAACGGGGAAAACTGCAAGTAGAAAAGGGGCGTTTTTGGGAAAAACTGCAAGTGAAAAATGGCCGTTTTTGGGAAAAACTGCAAGTAGAAAACGGGCATAAATGAGGAAAACTGCAAGTAAAAAATGGGCGTTTTTGAGGAAAACTGCAAGTACAACCCACTACTGCTAGGGAGAGATGAATAATCTGAAACCACACGATATGGCGGAGAAAAGAAAAAAACGGAAGTGCTCCCACCTTTCGGTGGACCTAAGGTTACCCTCAGCCCACTTGCATTTCCCCATAAGCAAGCGGGATTCAAGAAATTTCGATTCTCCACCAGATGGGAGTTTCTCTCATCATTTCCGGAAATATTTCTGGTTCCTGCTCGTCGGCTTATCGGGCTCAGTCATATCCACTAAACCGGCTTCTATCGCCGGCTTAAGGTAATTCTCCCTGAAGGTGAGGCGCGATTTCAGATGGAGTCTAGCCATAAGATCGCTCGCGGAGAGCGGGTAGGTCTCAATCACCTTGAGGAGTGCTGCTACCCTACTATTGGAGTGACTATAATGGTTCTTCGTATCGACGAGCAGATCTTTTATGGCCGTATCAATCGCTTTCAGCATGAAAACGATGAAAATATCCGACTTTCCTTCTTTCGTGGATGAAGCGATGGCCTTGTAATAGTCTTCCTGATTGTCTTTGATGATGCTTTCAACGGGAATCCAGGCGAAAATCCCCCTCCAGCTGGAGAGCAAAGCCGTTTGATAGAACCTCCCCATCCTCCCATTGCCATCGTTAAACGGGTGGATGAACTCGAACTCGTAATGGAAGACGCTCGATTTGATGAGCATATTCGTTTTGCTGTTTTTCACCCATGAGAAAAGCTGTTTGATCTCTTGCGGTACGAAGGAAGCAGGAGGAGCGATATGAACGGCTTCCCCATTCTCGTTATAGACGCCGACTTGCTGGGAGCGAATCTTCCCCGCTTCTTTTAGTAGGCCCTTCATCATGATGGCGTGGATTTTAAGCATATCGTCAACGCTATAGGGATCGATTTCGCCTATCAGCTTATAAGCCTCATAGGCATTAGTTACCTCATCGATGTCTCTTCTAGCGGCGAGCACTCTTTTCCCGTCGATTACGTCAGTGACTTGGGCAAGAGAAAGCGCATTGTTCTCGATCGCTAAAGAAGAATGAATGGTTTTCATTCTGTTGACTCTTCTTAGTCTTGGCAGCTTCTCAAGCGTTTCCACGTTGTGGAGCTTCCCCAAATTTTCCATTATCTCCGATACAAGCTCCATCATTTCATCGGTTATCGTATAGGGCGGAACGTAGTTTTCTTCCATAATGAACCTCGCTCAATCTTGACTCAGTCAACATGCAACAAGCACGCTGTTAAGGTCAATATCTTGTATATTATCTTATATGTTATCTTGTATATTTTCATCAGCGAAAAGATACCGAACATGATTCGATCTTTCGCGTAATTAAAGTGGCTTAACGAATAGATCGTTGATCCAAAATGTCGCAAATACCGCAATCAAAAAAAGACAAGAGTTTGCGCCACTAGCAAGAAACGACGAAAAGCCGGGTTTGTGGTGAGCGAAACTAACTCAATAAAGCGAATGCCGTATGCAAATATTTATCAAGCAAGGCAGCCACATCTTCATATCGCTGATAGTTAACTTCTCTTCCTTCAATCCAAGTATCAAAGTATTGGTAAATCCAGCCATCGCCATATTTGCAGTATGTTTTCGTCATTTTGGTTTCAATGCCCTTGATTTTTCTATTTGTTTTTTTATCAAAGGTCGCATCAAACCATCCTCGAGACGAATATTTCTCAAAAGTTTCATCAGCACTCAGACCTCTATTCCATTTGAAAAGCCTGAACTGATTGTCTTCAATTTGAATCCCTATTGTTTCTTGATCCGCTTTGTATTCGTCCTTCTTCCTAAAACCGAAAGAAATTGTTGCTTTGCAGTTATTGAAAGACCTCTCTATATAGAATTCTGTATTCGGTCTCGTGCTGGCTAAATCATCGTATTTGCTTTTTAGGTTTCCGAACCCCGTTTTCACGAAATCATCGGCTTTGATTTTCCTAAAAACATCCATCAAATTAACCTCGTAGAGCTTATTCAGCCTTTCGCTCCAATAAGATAAATAGCCTTCTTTTTTCTTCTAACGCCATATTCATTAAAGCGTTGATGGAATCGAGAATATCGCAATAATCATTGACCAGATAATTCAGGTACGATGATGTGCCTTTATTTATTTCTCTCAATTTTGAGGCAATTCTCGAGTAAGAAACGAAATTCCAGTTATCAAGCGAGAATGGTGGCTCTTTTATCCCTGTTATCGCACCTTTTTGGAAATTGCCTATCGCGCTATATTTAATCAATTGGTTCTTGTCTGGGTATGATTTGATTTTGTTTTCAATGACGTATTCTTTGCCTTCGATATCGCGAATGGTTAAATCCCTGTGTTTGTCCTCCCTTAGATCGCCACTGTATTTCGCCAAATCGAAGTCTTCGAAGAAGGCGTTTATCAAGCCTCTGAATTCCTCGGTTTTGATTAAATACGCCCAAAAATTGGAATGGAAGAGCTCTTTGGAACCAAGAGACATTGAATATGCCGGCGAACTTTTCAGCCGATTTATGTGAAAGTCGAATTCATTGTTTTCCATAGTTATTTATACCTTTCTAAAGCATTTTCTAAGCCCTTTTTGACTCTCTCGACGAGAGTATCGGGTGAGATGAGTTTGACGCAATCGGAGTACTGCATCAGCCAGTAATAGATGGCGTTTTCGTTGCAGCGGACCGAAGCGTATATTTTATCGTCCTTGGCGCGTATCTTGGCCGATTCCCCAAACCAATCCTTGACGAAGAGGATCGCTCCCTCATTATCGAGCTCGAAGGTTGCGTCGATCGTATCCCCGTCAAGGATATAGAAATGGTCGTTGATGTATTTGCTTATCGAGAAATTCTTCGGCCCATCTTTTAAGTCTTTCATTCTCTTGATGGGCCAATCCTCTTTTATTTCGATATTGGTCATATAATCGACTCTGAAAGTCTGAAGCGGCCGATACTTTTCGCGGTAATTGCAGAGAAGATAGTAACGCCCGAAATTGTTCACTAGATAATACGGGGAGACGATGTATTGGAAGCCATCCCTTCTAGGGATTTGATTGCCTTTTTTATCGTAGGAGAGATATTGAAAGCCAACTCTCTTTCCTTGGTTCATGGCCTCATGTATGACGCTGACGTTATAGAGGACGTCTTTGTTGGAGGTTCTATTTATCTCAGTCGATTTATGGATATAGGAGTAGTCTTTCCGCTGATACTTGCTGAAGCAGCTGGAGACAGATTCGGCGATTCTTTTGGCCTTTTTCCCATCGATGCTCCGGCTCGAGAAAATCGCATCGATAAGGTATGAGGCTTCGGTATTATCGAAGGTTCTTGAGAGCAAGGCGAAGCCGCCTTTGGGGCCTTTAACGATATCGTAATCGAGCTCTTCTAATAGCTTTAAGGAGGAACCGACGGATTTCCTCTCTAGTTCTAGACCGTAGAGCTGGCTGATTTTGCTCACGATCTCAGGCTGAGTAAGATAATGATCCTCATCGGTATATTCCTCTAGGACTTTGAGCACGAGTAGAATTGAGCTCTTTTTGCTTGGAATCATGATTACTCCCCCTTTATCTTACTGGTCTCATCGCTCACCACCGCTTCGCGCTTCCTTCATCTTTTTGAGCCGTGAATCAAGCGATGAGCCATTCGAAAAACCACTACCGAAATAATAGGCGTGGAGATGAGCGTATTGTAGAGGAAGTTCCGTTTTTAGGACGCCTGAATCTTAAAAACAAAGACGCCGTTATCTAGGCGTCCAGTTGTCTTTCCTTACTTATTTAAGAGCATCGTGAGCAGATTCCCGTCGCCGACTTTGTGGCCACGGCTGTCTTTGGTGATTTTGCCGTCGAATTCCCCCAAGCGGTGACCGCGCTCATCTTTGATGATTTGACTTTTACCGATGGTTTCGATCTGACCGATTTTATGGCCACGGCTGTCTTTTAGGATTTGTATCATAGGTTTTCTCCTTTCTTTGTTCTCATTTTACAAAGCAAGGAGTCCCGTTTTTGGTACTTTCAAAAGAGTATCAAACAATAGACCGAACCATCAGCAATCATCGATTCATTGGAAAAATCTCTTTAAGCCTTCCGAATTAGGTGACCTAGCTAGTCGCAACGCATATTGTCTTTTTATGCGTGCCTATCGAAAATCATGGGCAAACATCAGCTGGTTTTGCGGCTATCTGCTTGTTGAGGCAAGTTCTGATGAAAACCCTTAAAAATCGTATACGTCTTTCCCTAAAGCGAAGGTCAAATAATGAGGAATCGTCAATATATCCCCTTCCTCGCTTATATTGTAATCGCCTATCTTGATCAGTTTCGTTTTCCCGTAATGCTCAGGGTGATTCATGACCGTTTTGCTCGATTTCGTATTACCCGTCTTGGCCTTTGATTCAACCAAAGTGGCGTTCCCTTTATAGCAAATCACGAAATCTATCTCTAAGCCGGATTCCTTGGAGAAATAGTACGTTTCGATGCCCGCTTTGCTCAATGAATCGAAGACGAGAGCCTCGTATATCGCGCCTTTCCCTTGACTTAGGTTGCCTTTGTTTATCGCAATAACGGTATCTAATCCGTACATTGCCATCACGATGCCGATATCCTCAGGGAACAATTTGAACTGCGATTCAATCCTATACCCGGATAAAGGCAAAGAAGGCGTCTCCAAGTTATAGACTTTCGAAACGATGTGGGCTTGCTTCAGATATTCGATGGCATCGCTTTTATCGTAATGGGTTCCATTCTCAATTTTAGAGACGATGTACCTTTTGCTCTCTTTCGATAAGAAAGTCGGGATCAAATCGAAAGCGTTCTGGATGCGGGAAACCTCGGCTGGTTTGAATGTCGGCTCCCCGTTTTTGTTCACTCTTCTTCCGAAATCCCCTTTCATATCGAAGACGGTGCTCGTCAATTCTTTATAGGCGTCCACCATTTTGTGGTCCTTCAGATATTCCTTGATGACTTTCGGGAATCCACCAATGCAGGCGTATTTCAGAAAGAGACCCTTGAATAAGCTGTGGATGCTTGGTGGAACCGGCTTCCTCTTAGAAAAATAATCCAGCAAGATGCCGATTTGCTCTTCTTTGTAGCCATAAGCCCAAAGGAATTCCTCGAAATCCATCGTCTTCATCTGCAAGACGTCTTCGTATCCTACGGGTACTGGGGTGGCATCGCCAGTGATATAACCATTCACTCCTAAGTAGGAGCCGCTGCCGATGAGCTTATACCTACCATCGATCTTGAAGTTCTTGAATGATAGTCTCGCCCTTGGGCAATCCTGTATCTCATCAAAGAAAATCAGCGTATCTTCCGGATTGATATCGATATCCGGGAAGCGGAGAGAAATATTGGAGATGATTGCGTCAACATCCAAACTCCCTTCAAAATCAGAGCAGCATTCGGGATTGGTCCAAAAATTGATTTTCACCATCTTAAGGTTGTTTCTCTTTGCGAATTCGCTGACGCTTTCCGTCTTTCCGCATTGCCTTATCCCCACCATCAAGATTGGCGTCTTCTCTTCTTTCTTCAGCCAGTTATCCAACGTGGCGTCTATTTTTCTTTTAAAGTACATACCGATTCTCCATCAAAAACAATTTCGGAGCGAGTTTCTAGGTATGTTCTAACAATTTCGGAGCGAGTTTTCAATCGTTTGCAACAAATTCGGAGCGACTTTTGAGCAATCTGCAACAAATTCCGAGCGACTTTTGGCCAATCCTTAACAAATTCGGAGCGACTTTTCGTGACTACACAACAAATTCCGAGCGACTTTTACGCTACGAGCATCATTCTTCTAGCGAGCTTTCAAGATCCTCGATGCTCGAATATCTCGGAGCGTTAGGATCGCTCATTAGCGTTCTCCCCTCTTCGATTGCAATCTTACTAGTCTCATTCGGTGCATCCGCTTCTAGTTCAAACGGGATGCCTCTTTCTCTTATTGTGGCTTTCAAAAACATATTGATTGCCGTTTTCATATCCAGACCGAGTTCGCCGAATATTTCCTCAGCCTGATTTTTGATTCCCTTATCTATCTCGATATTCAAATTAGTCGTTTCCATATAGTGTTCCCCCATCACTCAATGACGATATATGGCAACTATCTCATATAGCAACCAGCATCGATGGAAATCATCGTTAGATGTATCGCAATAACGGTGCCCCCGGAAACCGTATTAAGCCGAATCCCAGAACGATGATCCATCAGCAATTGTTCATTTTGCGTTACAAACTCAAAATAATTTTGAATTTGAAACGATAAACGTTAATTCGACGGGCGAAAAACCAGGGTACCCGATAGGCTATAGCCAATCGTCTATTCGCCTATATTGATGCATTAATCTCCTAAAATCTATGAACATTTAGGAGATTCTTATATGCGTTAGGAGATTATCGTTAAAAGCCATCGTCCTTTTCCTGCGGAAATCAAGAAAAGCATTATTCGATAGCAGGTCAGTTAAAAATGGGCGAACGCTGTCTAAGAGCGCAGGGTTTGAGGGAGCACTATATCCTTAAGATAAAACCAAATCCACTTTATTCGTCAGCCAGTCTTCGATATTCAAATGCGTGATGCCGTTTCTCGACATATCGAATCCATCTAACGACAAGACGTATTTAGGGGATTGATCTTTAACTGAATCGAATGCTCCGAATTCTCTTTCGATGACCTCTTCATCGGCCAATAGATATGCAACTTGGATAAAGCATTTTTTGTTGTCTTTCATGGCAACGAAATCTATCTCGCCCTTATATGTCTTGCCGATCAAAACGTTATATCCCCTATATATGAGTTCGTTATAGACAATATTCTCCAGAACATGCGATACGGAGATTTGATTCGATGAGCCGCAGGAAAGGATGAATCCGGGATCGACCGCGAATTGCTTTTCAATGGATTTGAGGTTTCTTTTCGTCGCAATATCGTATCTAGCTACCCTGCTGATCAAGCAGGCTTGCTGCAGCTTTTCCAAATACCGATAAATCGTCGCTCTATAAAGTTCATCGTCATTTTGCCGATTGAACGAATCGACGATGCTCGATACGGAAAACTCTTTCCCGGCATTATTGATGATGTATTTCGCGATCAGATAGAAGCTAGTTTTGTTGATCTTCGATTTGGCGTTGCAGATGTCTTTTTCCACGATGCCTTCGAAAACCGAATCCAGATAATCCCTGATATCCTCTTCGAGATCGTAATCGAATCGCTGCGGCATTCCGCCGTAGCGGATGTAATTCTGAAACGGTTTAGGAGGGAGCGCTTTGCCGTTTGTTTCATAGAAATCCAAAAACTCCTGGTATGAGAAAGGGGCAATCTTGAATTCCTTGCATCTCCCAACCAGCAAAGAGGCGAATCTACCCGATAGTAGCTTAGAGTTGCTCCCCGTTACGAAAATGGAGACGTTGCTGGTGGCTTTCAAAGAGGCGAGCGTCTTTTCGAATTGCCGCACATGCTGGATCTCATCGAGGAAAATGTAATATTTGCCATCGTCTTTGATTCTTTTAAGCAAGTAGGTATTCAGCTTAGAGAAAGTGGAAATTTTAGCAAAGGCAACATCTTCGAAATTGATGTCGATTATATGATCGGAATCGACTCCATATTTGTCTTTGATCTCGTTTTTTATCTGATTCAGCAATACGCTTTTGCCGCACCGCCTGATGCCGGTGATGACTTTGATCAAATTCGAATCATAGAATCTCCTGATCTTCGCCAAGTAGTTTTCCCTCACTAAATTTTCCATCATCGATTCCTCTGATTTATAGTCTAAGTATAACTTCAAAATATTCATTTTGCGTTACAAACTCAAAATAATTTTGAATTTGTAACAATAAACGTTAATTCGACGGACGAAAAATCAGGGTATCAGATAGGCTATCACCAACAGTCTATTCACCTTCATTGATGCATTAATCTCCTAAAATCTATGAACATTTAGGAGATTCATATATGCGTTAGGAGATTAATCCTTCCTAACGTAAGCTGTTGATCTGCCAGCTCCGATTCTTTCGATTTGGCCTTTATCCACAAGCTCCTTCAATACATTCTCGACTGTCGCTCTTCTGATTTTGGGGCACAGTTCCAAAATCTCTGTTTTGGTGAATTTGCCGAATTTGGTCTTTATTGCCTTAATCACCATTTCCTCCGATGTGATCTTTTCATCGACTAAGTCAATTCTGTCTTCGAAATCCCTATAGGCGGAAAGTATGATGCCCAACATGTATTTCACGAAATAAGTATCATCGTTTTCCTCGATTCCCCAATTCGCCGATGAGTTGCTTAACGCATCGTAATATTCGCTTTTGGTCAAGAGGATCTTTTTTTCGAGAGAAATGTATTTACCAATGACATATCCGCTTTTATAGAGCAGGAGCGTCGTCAACAAACGCGACATCCTGCCATTTCCATCGTTGAATGGATGAATACACAAAAAATCATGAATGAATATAGGGATCGCTACAAGCGGATCGACATTGTAGTTATTAATCGCTTTGCCGTATTCTTCGCAAATCCTTCTTACCGCATCAGGGGTTTCGAATGGATCGAGAGGTTTGAAAATACACACCCTGCTCCCATCTTTTAAAGTTGCGTCTATTTCATTGGGGGTATCTTTGAATCTTCCGCCATAGCCAACTTCCATGAATGAATATAGTTCCTTGTGCAGTTGGAGAATGTAGTTCGGGGTGAGAGGAATGCATTCATAGTTTTCGTGGATTACGTTAAGGGCGTTTCTATATCCCAATATCTCATTTTCATCTCTATTTTTAGGAGACACTTTATCCTGGATTAATTGCTTCAGCCTTGTCGGTGCGGTTTTGATGCCTTCTATTTCATTAGAAGCCTCGGTTGATTGCCTTTTTGCTATTTCAACTAGCGTATCAAATTTATCTGGCACATGCGAAAAATATAGTTCCTGCCTGCCTTTATATTCATGAATCAGCCCCAGATAATTAAGGATTTCATTGTCCCATTTTCTTTCTTTAATTTTGGAATAATCAAAGTTTCTCATAACGTACCATTCATATCTTTCTCCTAAATTATAATAGGTTTTAGGAGATTATTAAATTGCTTAGGAGATTTGTTTTTTAAGGCCATCGTTCGCGCGTAACTCTCACTTGATGCGGTTCCATCGGCTTTTTGCAAAAAGCATCCAGAGATTCAACCCTCTTGCGTCTAGAAAAAGTCATTCCGAAAAGTTTTCCCTCGTTTTCCTAGAGAGTCACTCGAATGCGACCATATGAACTTATCGCCACAAAAAGCTGGAGCGATCCTTGAACCCATTATATTGTTTATTAATAAAAATTAAGGGTGCGCATGCACACGTGCACGCAAGGACTGAAGCCTATCGAAGAGAAAGGAAAAGAGAGGCATGCCAGAGAGGCGATAGTTCGTTAAAAACATCCACATGGGTTTCCACAACTTTTCAGTACACTACCTGCCTTATTAATATATTTTTTTATCAATTGATAAAGTGATTCATATGAATTATCGATTTTATCTACATCAAAATACTGGTACACAAAGCAATATTCACTAGTGCAGTATGTGTCATATTTTTTGTTATGACGTGGTTTCATAGTTGTCTTATTGCCAAAAATAAAACGGCTATCATTATAGGAATCATCAAACCATTTATTTGCTAAATCGTTATAAATATCATCTGCAGTAATATTTTCAAGATGGGTATTTTTTTCTGCAACGATTCTAAATTGATTGCCTTCTATTTGAACACCAAGCAAATTATATGGAGTATTTTCATCTTTCCGTTTGTAAAACCTTACATCTATTGTAGTTTTACAATTATTAAAGCTTTGAAAAATCGTCAAATCATAACCATTTGGTTCCATTGTTTTTAATTCTTTTTGATGCGCCTTTAAATAATTTAAAAATTGTGAGCCTTTATGTTTTTTGAAGATATCACTGATCCTTAAGTCATTTAAAGATTTGTTATCACAATCATAAGTCAGAACGTTTGAATGTTTTTGAATGTTTTCATCAAGTATTAGATTAAGGCAATTCAAAATTGAACAGTATTCAATTATCTGTTCAATATGATTTTTGATAATAACTGATTCACTTCTTTTTGCTATTTCTAAAATTCTAGATGCGATTTCATCATAGCTAACATATGACCAAATTCCAGAAATGCCATTGATTCCTTTTATTTCGTTTAGATCTAACGAGCATTGTCCTATGCCGGTTAAAACACCATGTAAAAAAAGATTTTTTCCAAGATTTATTGTGTATTTTTTTAGTTGCTGAATAGTTGGTAATGTTTTTATCTTGTTTTCGATCACGATATTGTATTTGTTGCCATTACAATCTTCCAAATAAATTAAAATATCACGATGCTTCTCTTCTCTTTTTGGCCATATATATTCACCATTTTTATAAATTGATGGGTCGAAATTCGGAATAAAAACTTTAATGAAATTTTTATCATTTTCTATGAGCCACCACCACACATTTGAATGAAAAAGCTCTTTAGAACCCAGAGACATTTGATAAAGTAATGAATCTTTTAAGAATTGTACAGCTTCTTTATATTCCATAATTTCCACTTCTTTCGCTCGCGAAATAAAGACGTTGCCTAATTTCAAATAATTGACTACATCCTTTTATTTCCGATTTTATAAACTTTTGTTCCTGACCATTCAACTCTTTCGCCATTAATTTTGTATAGTTTATTACCCGAATATTCAATTCTTGCACCACCAACTTTATAAAGGCGTGTTCTCGAATATTCAACTCTCATATCGCCAATTTTATAAAGTTTGTTTCCTGACCATTGTGGCTTTCCACCAAAATAAGCTACTAAAATTTCTTCGTTAAGTGACAAAGTAACCGCGAAGCGAGGAAATGCCTCCCGACGACCGGGCGATGGCCAAGAATTTGCAGCCCTCGGCCTCAAAAAATAGACAGAAGGAAGGTCAAAGTGCCCCCGGTCATCTGGCCTTTCTTCATCGGAGAGCCGGACCGGATACGACCAAATCGTGGCTTTCTCCACCTGTTCCCTTATGATCTCGCGGATGGCGTCGTGAGACCGCCTACAAATCCTGCGTATGACCTTTCATTGGCCTTCAATCCAAGTTCCCATATATTAACACTGTCTCATCTCTTCATGCCAAGGCTTTCGATCTCCCCGTCGGTGAGGTCGTAGAAGCCCGATATCGGCCTGTTGTAGGGGGAGGCGTTGTAATGGTTCGCCTCGACGGCGATGAGGTAGAGGCCATTCCTTAAGGAATGGATGCCAAGCCTTGCCCTCAGCTTGCGCTTCAGGCAGGCGTTGAACGACTCTATCACGTTCGATGTGTATATCAACTTCCATATGGCCTTCGGGAAGGAATAGAAGGCTACCAAATCGAGGTCAAGCCCGGCCGCGACACCCCCGGAGGTGTCCCATGCTGGGCTTTTTGCTTACACAGGATTTGTTGGTGGTCCCGACCTAGTCAACCCTATCAATTTTCAAGGTTTTTATCGTATTCCTTTCGTTATCCCGTTATTTGCTTCCGCCAGATTCCAATTCATGCCATCGCTGTTTCGGGGAAAAGACTGGATAATGCCCGATCGGCTCATACAGCGTGAAATCATTGCGAAAGGCATAATGCTTCTTAAGGTTGATGCCTGCTAGGCCGCTCTAAGGTCAGCGCCTAACGGCTGCAGCGCAGCACGCGTTTATGGCCTTTCGGCCGCATCGAAGAATGCGGTCAGCTTTCAAAAATCAGGGGTCCGCTGCACGAGAGTTATATTGCCCATGATATCACGAGAAACTGTAGCTTCTCTTCAATCGAGAAGCAGACACAAATAACAGAATAATGGCAGTTCTTTAATACATCGAAATAAAAAAGCCTGACACCACCGCATCAGACTCATAATTCGATTATGGCGCGCCCGAGCCGACTCGAACGGCTGACCCACAGCTTAGAAGGCTGTTGCTCTATCCGGCTGAGCTACGGGCGCAACGGCATTAATATACACTCTTTCTTCTTTTTTAGGAAAGATTTTCCTCATTTCGAAAGCAATGCGGGCAACTTTCGTAAGTCAAAAAAGGAATCTAGCCTCATGAATGGGTTTTTGGCCACCCCAAAGCCGTAGGAAGCATAAACGAAGCGCGCCCCGGCTTTTTGACTTTCTTCTTCGTCCATCGAAGTATCGCCGATATAGAGGAAATCAGCGAGGTTATTCCTTTCGGCGAGTAGTTTCATATTCGCGCTTTTGGGGAGATTGTTGTCGCCCCAGCAAAGGTGATCGATGAAGTAACTCTCTAAATGCGTCCCTTCCAAGAAAGCCTCGATATAGCCAGGCTGGGCATTGGAGAGGATAAACAAGGGAAAGCCTTCTTTTACTAGATAAGAAAGTGTCTCCTCTTCCCCTTCAAAAAGCTTCCCTGGGTGCTTCTTTAGATAAATGAGCTCATTTTCGGTGCATTCGTTT
Source organism: Roseburia hominis (assembly GCA_963642055.1). Taxonomy (GTDB): domain Bacteria; phylum Bacillota_I; class Bacilli_A; order RFN20; family CAG-826; genus UBA4951. The sequence goes on from CAVIFQ010000006.1 coordinate 12,651, forward strand.
AAAAGAGATAAGCGCTCTTCCTTGGATAGGTGTGGGAAAAGAGCATCGGCGATCGATGTCATTGGTAGCCCCATGGTCTTACTCATATCTTCGGTGGTTATTTTCCCTAAGCCGTACTTTTCGGTGACTTCGCTCCATGAGGCGGCTACTTCTGCTCTAGCGTCCCACAAGGTCCCATCCACATCGAATATCAATCCTGTCTTTTTCATAACATCCCCTCGAATATCAGTTCTTTCTTCTTCATCGTCTCGTAGTAGGCGCAGTGCCTATCGGCTTTGATAACTACCCATGTCTCTTTGAAGCGCGGCATACACCAGAAAACGATAGGGAACATATGCGCCTTGATGATATTCCCCTCCACCTCATTGATGGCGAAGTGCTTTTTGGCGTTTTTGTACGCAAAAAAGGGATGGCGGAAACCGTGCAGTTTATGGCCTTCGCCGCTGCGGTGCCAATCATACAGATAGAAATCGTGGAGCAGCGCCCCGCGGATGAGGCTTTTGTAATCTAAATCTAGCCCCTTCTTTTTGGCGTACAAATAAGCGTATTCGGCAACATATAAAGAATGCTCGTAGACGCTGATATTCCCGTGCGCGCAGTAGTCTTTCATTTTCCTATAGATTTCGCTTTCGATTATCTCTTTGGCCACTTCTATAAAATAGGCATCCTCAATCATCTTTCTTATCCCCTTCTTTTATTCGCATATATAGATTCCTTGCCACTTTTTCTGGGAGCAGCTGCATAAGTTCCTCTACGCTTGCTTTCTCTAGGCTTTCAAGCGTTGGGTAGTGTTTCCTTAATAGTTCCTTCCGCCTTTCGCCGATTCCTTCGATATCGTCGAAGAGGCTTTTGCTCATCGCTTTGCTCCTGACGCTTTTATGGAAGGAGATAGCAAAGCGATGCACCTCATCCTGCATCCTCATTAAAAGAAAGAAAAGCGGCGAGCGGTTATCGAGCGGATAGAGTTTCTCATTTATATCGATGATACCCTCCGTCTGGTGCTTGTCGTTTTTATAGAGACCGAAAAGCGGGATATTGACCTCGGCTTTCTCCAAAGCCGAGGAGGCCGCTTTGACTTGACTATAGCCACCATCGACGAGCAGGAGGTCAGGCATAGAGAGATCCTCGTCTTTTAGTCTCTTGTAACGTCGATATACCACCTCTTCCATCGAATGGTAGTCATCGCCCGCATTCTCGGCAGAGAGATGGTATTTACGGTACATCTTTTTGCAGGGTGAGCCATTGATGTAGCAGACTTCCGCCCCGACGGCGTTAGACCCTTCTAGATGGGAGTTATCGAAAAGCTCGATGCGCATTGGAGGGGCGATCGAGAGGAGATTCCCTAGTTCCTCAAGGAGAGCGACTTTATCATCGTCTAAGCGAGCGCTCGCAAAATGGGCATCGAGCCCCTCGCGCGCGTTTAAGGTCGCTAAATCGATCTGCTCATGGAGCCTGCCTTCTTTAGGATGAACGATATTGACTTCGGGGAATAACTCAAAGAATTCCTCATCGATAGAAGGGAGATTGATGGCAATCTCTTTCGGGAGTTCATGAGAGGAATAATATTCTTCTAGCAACTCCGGCACTTGCTCAGAAGGCTCAAGAAAGCTAGGCACCACCACCGTTTTCTTGCCAAGGAGCGCCCCACGACGATAAGTGAGTATTGCGATTGATAAATACGAGTCGCGGGTCGAGAAGCCGATGACGTCGCGGCTCGTCTTATCGGCGTTATGCTCGACGCTTTGCTTACTGACCGTGGCTTTTACAGCGAGAAGAATATCGTAATAGTATTTGGCGTCTTCGTATCGCTCTTCTTCGCTCGCCTTCTCTATTTTATCTTCAAGCATTTTCTTGGCTTCTTCGATATCCCCATCGAGGAAGCGCTTGATTTTCTCATAAAGAGAGGAGGTTACTTCTATCGGTATTTCCTTCACGCAGGGTGCTAGACACTGGCCTAGCTCGTAGTATAGGCACGATTTCTTGCCGAGGTTCTTGCATTTGCGGGTTGGGTAAAGCGAATTGAGTAAGTCGATGGTTTTATAGGCTTGGCCACTGTTGGGGAATGGGCCGAAATAGTAGAACCGCTTATCGCGGGCATCGCGGCTGATCTTTAATTGCCCATCTTTCTTATTCACCGCGATATAAGGGTAATGGCTATCATCCATCAGCATGATGTTATATCGCGGATAATGGGTCTGTATTAGGTTCATCTCGAGGATAAAGGCCTCTTTATCGCTATTAAGGATGATGAACTCGAAATCATCGACGTGGGAGACCATCGCGGCCACTTTGCCAACCTGGGGCCGCAAAAAATACTGGCTCACCCGCTTCTTGAGGTTTTTGGCTTTGCCGATATAGATGATCTTTCCTTCAGCGTCTTTCATCTCGTAGACGCCCGGCTTATCGGGAAGAAGGCTCATCGAGGCCTTTATTTTCTCGCTCAGTTCCTTCATTTGAGGTATACGATGCTCGCTCCGCCTCCGCCTTCACTTCCATCCGCCCCTTCAACGCGCGCGATGAAATCCTTATGGGCAAGGCAGTATTCTTGAACTAACCGGCGTAAGGCGCCTGACCCCCAGCCATGGATGATGCGGACTCGTTTTAGCCCTTTATACCGACAATCATCGAGGTATTTGTCGAGATTGAGACGCGCCTCATCGACATGCTGCCCGATGAGATTAAGCTCAAGCGGCGTTTTCTTTTGGAGAGCCAACTCATCGAGTTTAAGCGCGGAAGTCTCGCGCCTCTTCTCTTCTTTTGGCGCCTCCACCACGACGACTTTGTCTTTCTTCGTGTGGAAAGAGAGGCCTTCTCTGGTCGTCACGGTGATTTTATTGCCGTTTAAGGCACTGACGCGCCCAGAGACGTAGGCGCTCGGGATATTCACATAATCGCCGACTTTCACTTCCCCTGAATAATGCTCTTCCTCGGCTTTCTCTTCCAAGGAGGATAATCTCTTTCTTGCGGAGATTACTTCATGCATCTTCACGTCCTGATGCTGGACGCTTTTGAGGATACTCTCCATCTCTTCTTCATAAGAAGATAAGAGCTCTTCCTTTTTCTTCTGCACGTCGCTTAGGAAGGTGGCTTCGCGCTTTGAGAGCTCAGTCGCTTTCTTATTCACTTCATTGAGCTTTTTCTCGAGTTCGGCTTGCTTAAGGGCGGCTTTCTCTTTCTCTTCATCAGCTTTCCGGCTCGCCTCGGATAATTTTTTGATGGCTTCGCTCACCGAGAGGTTCTCGTGGCTCGTCAAATAGGAGGTGGCACTCTCGACTATTTCAGAAGGTATCCCGAAGCGTTTGGCCACGCTGATGCCATAGCTTTCGCCCGGTAGCCCCATCTTAAGCTTATAAGTAGGTAATAGATGCTCCTCATCGAAAGTCATGGAGGCATTGGTGAGGCCCTCCGAAGATAAAGCGAAAGCCTTTAAGCCCTCGAAGTGGCTCGAGATCAGGCTAAAAGCGTGCTTTTTCTGTAGGAAGAGAATGATGGCATAGGCGATAGCTTCCCCTTCCTTTGGGGAGGTGCCAGTACCTACCTCATCTAGCAGTACAAGGTCTTTCCCTCCTAAATCGGCGCAGATGGAGGAGAGATTCCTCATATGGCCAGAGAAAGTCGAGAGATTGTCACTCAGTGACTGCGAGTCGCCGATATCGACATAGATATGCTTGAAGAAGCTGAGTGAAGAGCCTTCTAAAGCAGGTATCGCTAAACCAGACTGCGACATCAAAACGAGGAGCCCGATGGTCTTTAAGGCTACGGTCTTACCTCCGGCGTTGGGGCCTGAGATCACGATGATGCGGCTAGATTCATCTAGATGAAAGGAATTACTCACCACTTTATGCTCATCGATTAACGGGTGACGCGCCTCGATGAGGTCGATTAAGGGGACGTCGCTACTAATGGCGACATGGCTACGAGTCTTCTCGGCGTAAAGAGCTTTGGCTTCAAGGAAATCGAGATAACCGATGATATTGTTATTGAGAAGAACGGCTTCTCCAGAGCCCGCGATTTCTTCGGAGAGGACGGAGAGAAGTCTTCTTATCTCTTCGCGCTCTTCATTATTCAGCTCATACATCTTGTTATTCATCTCGACGAGCACTTCCGGTTCAATGAAGGTCGTGCCCCCTGAGCCCGAGACATCTTGGATGATGCCTTTGACTTTGTTTTTGTACGCGTTAGCGACCGGCAAGACGTAATGGCCGTTTCTGATCGTAAGAGTCTCATCGCTTAAAAGGCCTTTGTTCTCTTCCAAAATATAGCCAAGCTTCCTTTTCATCTCCGCCTCAAGCCGGCGCTTGCTCGCCCTTATCCCTTTTAGCTTAGGCGAGGCGTTATCGAAGATAGACATATCGGGAGCGATGATTTTATGGATATCGCGCTCCAAAAAGTCGAGATTGGGCATTCTTTTCGCATAATCTAGCAAAATCGGGGAATCATCAACCTGCTTGAAATAGTTTCTGACGTCTTTCCCCAAAAGGAAATCGTGGGCGCATCTTTCTAACTCCTCAATGGAGAGCGTTCCGCCCTTTTTGGCAAGAGATACCGCTTTCTCGAGCGAGGAAGAAACATCAAGCGGGAGCTTGCCGTATCGCTCAAGCAAAGAAATCATCTCGCTTAAAGAGGAAAGCTCACGTCTATTGCTCTCAGAATCAGTAAAAGCAACGAGCGAGAGTGCTTTCTCTTTCCCTATCTCGGTTTTGGCAAAGGACGCTACTTCTTGCCTGATTTTAGCGAATTCGAATTTCTCGTAAATATCTTGCATCCGGGAGATTATATCACCGAAAGAGGTGATACACGTGATAGAATAGCCTCTATGGCGGGCGGAAAAAGCGTAACTTTGCTTATAGATGAGACTACGGCTTCGAAAATGAAGGCTTTCTATGCTTTTGAGGTAGATGAGGCGCCCGATAACCCGGTGTGGGGACGAGCAAAAGAAAACGAAGCCACCATCACCGTCTATAAAAAGAACAAAAGAGGCGAAAGAAAAGCCCTCTTTCAGGGCGATAAGGCTTTATACGAAGCCCGGATTTGGGATCAAAACGCAAAATTAAACGGCAGCGAAGCAAAAATCGGCGATTTCCCGATCGTCAAAAGCGAGTTCCCCCAGATCGGGAGCGATGAGGTCGGGACCGGCGATTTCTTCGGGCCCATTATCGTGGTGGCTTCTTTCCTCAAGGAAGAAGACCTCCCCTATATCGAGCGAGAGGGCATCACCGATAGCAAGAAGATGAGCGATGAGCATATCCTCTCTTTAGGCCCCACCCTCATCAAGAAATTCGACTACAGCGAGCTCTCCCTCAATAACGAGAAATTCAACGAAGAAGAGATGAAGAGGCTCAATATGAACGAGATCAAGGCCAAGATGCACAATAAGGCGCTCCTTAACGTCAGTAAGCGCCACCCTGGCTCCTATATCTATCAAGACCAATTCGCCCAAGAGCATCTTTATTACGAATATCTAGAAAACGAAAAAGAGGTGCTTACGGGCATCGTTTTCCAAACGAAAGGCGAAAGCTATTACCCTACAGTGGCTCTCTCTTCTGTGATTGCCCGTTACGCGTTTTTGCGGAAAATGGCGAAACTCGACGAAAAATACGGGATGCATTTCCCTTTTGGCTCTGGGGAGGCGACCAATCTCGCCGCCCAGGAATTCATCAAAAAATACGGGCTCAAAGAATTAAAGAAAGTCGCCAAAATCAGCTTCAGCAACTACAAGAAACTCAATCCAAGCGATTGATGATATCGGCAAAATAGCTAGGCAGCGGCGCCTCAAAGCTCATCTCGACGAGAGTCCGAGGATGGACCAAAGTGAGCCGATAAGCATGAAGAAGCTGCCCTTTATCGTAAATCGTCTTATTTCCTTCACCATATAAAGGATCCCCAATGACGGGATGACCAATGTAGTCGAGATGGACCCTGATTTGATGCGTTCTCCCGGTGAATAAGCGGCAATTGATCAAAGTAGCTCCCGCGTTCGGAAAACGTTTTTCGACATGGAAGAAAGTGATGGCTTCTTTTTTATCGCGCCCATTGACCGCGAATTTCGTCGGATGGGTGAGATCGCGCCCAATCGGCGCATCGATTTTCGCATCGTCTTCCTCAATTATTCCCTTCACGAGCGCCACATACTCGCGGTGCATCGAGTGGGTGGATAGCTGCTTGCTCAAGCCTTCGAAAGCCAAATCGTTTTTGGCGATCGCTAAACAGCCTGAGGTGTCCTTATCGATGCGGTGGACGAGCCCTGGGCGGTAATCGCCGCCGAGAGTGGATAAGCTCTTCTCATGATGGATGAGCGCATTCACAAGAGTGCCGGAGGAGTGCCCGTTCCCTGGATGGACGACGAGGCCGGCTGGCTTATTGATGATAAGCAAATCATCATCCTCGTAGATGATATCAAGCGGGATATCCTCTCCTACGAGGTCTAGTGGTTTTTCGGTATATTCTTGGTAGTTTACAATGTCGCCATTTCTTAAGCGGTAATGGGCATTTTCGCTCTTTCCGTTGACTGTGACAGAATTATTCTCGAAAAGCGTTTTTGTTTTGCTTCGACTCGGTGCCGCACCCCAAAAGGCGAGCGCTTCATCTAGCCTTTTCCCCGCCTCTAACTCAGTTACCGTTTTCTCCATTGTCGGTATCCTCTTTCGCTTTCTTTTTCTTCCAGAAAGCGTTCTCGGCGATATATTCATCCGCTTCTTCATCGCTCATTTTGCTCGTCTCGATGATGGAGAAAGCAAAGTAGATGATGATGCCAACCGTGATACAGGCATCGGCGATATTGAAGTTGGCGAACGGGTTAAGGAAGCTGCCACGGTTATGGGGGTTGCCGCCGAAATATAAATCGATCCAGTCAATAACCCCGTTTGGCCCGCCGTTTTGCCCCCAATAGAAGGTGCGGTCGATGAGATTGCCGATTGCCCCCGCTTCTAGAAGCATCAAAGTGGCATTCATGAGATGATTCTCTTTATGGAGCCACTTACGCCAGAAATTGAAGATGGCGAAGCTCATGAGCCAAGAGATGGCGATATTGATAGGACGGCTCCAGCTGGCCCCATCCCCTAAGCCGAAAACGACGCCCGTGTTATAGACATGGGAGAAATAAAGGAAATTCGGGATAATCTCCACTTCGCTCCCATAAGCAACGTTCTTGACGATGAGCCATTTGGTTAGCTGATCAAGCGCGATGAAAAGGAGGCAGAGCCAGATATAGGTATCGAAAAGGCTTTTCTTGCTCCAAGTGTAGCCTTTGAAGAAATTCGTTCCTCTTTTCATCTTGTTATTTCCCGATGACGCGCGCGCAGCGTCCGCACAAACACCCATCATCATAATGCTTGGTGTCTTTCTCGATGCGGCGGCAGCGTTCGCATCTCTCGCCTTCGGCTCTCTTCACCTCGATTGAGGTAGCGTCCGCTTCCTCAATCTCCGTTTGGCTCACGCCGAACATCTCGCTGACTTCTTCTTCGTCTAAAGCTTTGAGAGTGTCGAATAAAGCCGATTTTGGCATCTTCACGCTGATGGCAGCTTCCATATTCGAGGCGATGAGGCCTTCGTTTCGTTTGCTCTCGAGGGCTTTTAAGGCCGCATCGCGGAGTTTCGTGAAGGAATCGTAATCGGATAAGGAAGAAAGATACTCGCTAGAAGAGGTTGGCATATCGTCAAGCTGCGGCGAATCCTGTTTATGCCCTGGGATCGCCTTATATACCTCATCCATCGTGAATGGGAGGATCGGGTTATAAAGTAAGCAGAGAGTCATCGTGAGCTCATAAATGACGTATTGGATGGCTTTTCTCCGCTCGTTATCCGCCTCTAGGCAATATAAAGCGTCTTTGGCAAAATCTAGATAGAAGGTCGATAGTTCGACCATGAAGTTGCCCAAAATGCCGCTGACGGAGGCAAAGGCGTATTCCTCATACGCTTTAAGGCAATCGTTTTTCACTTTCTCGAGTCGCGCGAGCGTCCAGATATCGAGCGGATGGAGATTTGGTTTGGTATCCGGCTTCACATACGGTTTATCGGCCCCATCCTGGAGATTGCCGAGCATGAACTTGAAGGTGTTCCTGATTTTCCTATACTGCTCGCTGATCGTCTTCACGATCGATTCGCTTAAGCGCACATCGGCTTCATAATTGATGGAAGCGGCCCATAAACGGAGGATATCGGCCCCGAATTCATTCGCGACTTTGCTCGGATCGATGCCGTTCCCTGCGGATTTGCTCATCTTGTTCCAGTTCTCGTCCATGACCCAGCCATGCGTCAAGCAGCTCTTGAAAGGCGTATGGCCACTGTAGGCGCAAGAAAGGATCAAAGAGCTATTGAACCAGCCTCGATACTGGTCATTGCCCTCGAGATACAAATCAGCCGGATAAGATAGCCCTCTCTCATTGAGCACGCCATTCCAGCTTGAGCCGCTGTCGAACCAAACGTCCATGATATCGGTTTCTTTGGTGAATTCGCCATTCGGCGATTTCTCGTTCGTATAGCCTTCTGGCAGCAATTCTTTCGCCGAGAGGCTGAACCAGGCGTTGCTCCCGCCTTTAGCGATAATCTCGCGGATATGGTCAAAGACTTCTTTCTCGATGATCGGCGAACCATCTTCGTTATAGATGATCGGGAGAGGGACGCCCCAGGCGCGCTGACGGGAGATGCACCAATCGGTGCGGTCGACGATCATATTGACCATCTTTTGCTCACCCCAAGCAGGTTCCCATTTGATTTTATGGACTTCTTCAAGGAGTTTGTCTTTGATTGGGGCGATGGAGCAGAACCACTGCGGGGTGGCTCGATAGATGACCGGCTTATGCGTTCTCCAGTCATGCGGATAGCTATGGGTGATATCGACTTCCTTTAGTAAAGCCCCAGCTTTCGTTAGCTCCTCGATCACTATATCGTTGCAGTCATCGTAGAATTTGCCTGTGCAGGGGTCATCTTCATCTAGATGCATGATGCCTTTATCATCAACCGTCGCGAAAGGCTTGATGCCGTATTTGGAGCAGACGTTGAAATCGTCTAAGCCGTGGTCAGGGTCAGTGTGGACGCAGCCCGTACCCGCTGAATCATCGACGAAAGCGGCGTTCATAAGCAAAGATTCCCGCTCATAAAGCGGGTGCTTGGCTTTTCCGCCTTCCACTTCCGAGCCTTTGAAGGTCTTGATAAGCTCGCATTTGCTTAAGCCAAGCTCCTCAACGAGCTTATCTTTAAGGGCGCAGAGGAAAACGAGCTTGCCTTTATCGGTATCGTAAACCCCATACTCAAAACGCGGATTCAAAGTGATGCCGCGATTAGAGGGGATGGTCCAAGGGGTGGTCGTCCAGATGACGATTCTAGCGTCACTCGGTATCACTCCTTTCCCGTCAATAACCGGGAAAGCGATATAAAGAGTTTTGGCGAGCACATCCTGGTATTCGACTTCGGCTTCGGCCAAAGCGCTTTCGCTCGATGGCGACCAATAGACCGGTTTAAGGCCTTTATAGATGATGCCTTGAAGAGCCATCGCGGCGAAGACATCGATCTCTCTAGCCTCGAATTCCGGATTCAAGGTGAGATAAGGGGCATCGTAATCACCGAGGCATCCTAGTCTTCTGATCTGCTCTTTTTGGTGAGCGACTTGCTTTAAGGCATAATCGCGGCAAAGATCACGGAAAGCCGGGACGCTCATGGCTTTGCGGTTCACCCCGCTTTTGGTGACTTTCGTCTCGATGGGGAGCCCATGCGTATCCCAGCCAAAGACGAAGGGCGTCTTATAGCCACGCATGTTCTTATAACGGACGATGAAATCCTTGAGGAGGCGGTTAAGCATGTGCCCGCAGTGGATATCGCCATTCGCGTATGGAGGACCATCGTGGAGCAAAAATTCCTCGCAGCCCTCGCGGTTGGCGTTCATTTTCTCGTACAGTTTCTCTTCGTTCCATTTCTCGACGAGAATAGGCTCTTTCTTCGTGAGGTTCCCCCTCATCTCGAAGCTCGTGACTGGCATCAATAGACTCTCTTTGTAAGACATTCCTCTTACCTCCAAAAAAATAAAAAGCGCCCTCTAAGGACGCTTGCGCGTGGTACCACCTTAGTTCAGGGATTTCCCCTGCTCTCTCATCCTCTTTAACGGGAGGGGCGCCGCCTTTACTTACTTTCGAGGCGGGTGCTCGGGAAGTGATTGCGGAAGGCGGTGCCCCGTTCTCATCCAGGGGGCTCTCTCCTTTTTGCCTGCCGTTGTTGTCTTCCTTCTTAACGCACCAAAAACTATAGGGGAATAGCCTCCCCAATGCAACTAAAAGCCGCTATCCTCATCATCATCGGATGATGAATCGTTAGATAAGGCATCACCGCTTTTCGCGCCGAGCGCATTCTTGAGGAAATCCGGGAGCATATCGTCGATGACGCTCTTTTGCTCCTTTTCCTCGTGGACGTCGTTTTTAATCTCCTCTTCCACTTCCTTGGCTTTGGTCTCTTCCACGCCTTTCCCGAGCGTTGAGATGTCTTTTGGCATCACAAAAGGCTCAACGGAGGTGAAATCGTATTCTTTCTCGAAGTCGCTTGCGATAACGGAGACAATGATTGAATCATCTAGCTGGTTATTGATCGAGACGCCGAATTTGATGTCGATGGCTCGCCCCGCTTGCTCCACGATCCTCTGCACGCATTCTTGGGCCTCATAGAGGTTGACGTTATTGCCGCATGTGACCGCGCAGATGGCTTTTCTCGCTCCAGAGATGGAGGTCTCTAGAAGTGGCGAATTGATGGCGTTTTCCGCTGCTTTCTCGGCCTTGTTCGGCCCTTGTCCGATGCCGTAGCCAATGAGAGCAATGCCCGAATCCTTGAGGGTGCTTCTAACATCGGCAAAATCGAGATTGACGAGGGCTGGGACAAGAATGAGGTCAGCTACCGTCTTCACGCTTTGCGCCAAAACCTGGTCGCTGTCTTTGAAGGCTTGATTCACTGGAATATTGCCGCTTGTCATAAGAAGCTTGTCATTGCTTACGACAATCAAAGAATCGACGGCTTTCCTTAGCTCATTCAAGCCATTGATGGCGTTTTTGTTTCTTTGGGAGCCCTCGAAAGTGAAGGGCCTAGTGACAATCGCGAGCGTGAGCGCCCCGCTTTCTTTGGCGATTTTGGCGATGACGGGGGCTGCGCCGGTTCCCGTGCCTTTCCCCATCCCGGCCGCGATAAAGACCATGTCGGCGCCTTTCACGATCTCTTTGATCATCGCTGCGCTTTGCTCAGCGGCGGCTTTCCCGACTGTCGGATCGCCTCCGGCTCCTAGACCTTTCGTCACTCCATCTCCTAAAACGATGCGGTGGCTCGCTTTAGAGGTCGCAAGAGCCTGCTTATCCGTATTCATGACGTAGAATTCGACGTTGGAGATGCCTTCATCAATCATGCGGTTGACGGCATTATTGCCAGCTCCGCCCACGCCGATGACGACGATTTTGGCCACGGGCTCGAAATTGTCGAGATCGTCCACCATTGCCTTATCCACCATAACCATTTCCTCCCTTATTGACGTTTGCTGTTCCTGGAGAGAGTGCTCTCCGCTTTCCGATAAACGTCGGATCGGCCGTAGTTATCACCCTCTAGGACGATGAGACCAAGGAGAGGCGAGTAACTCGCATCCCTCGCCCCTATTACTTTGGGGGTGAAAAAAATCTTTTCGTAAGATAGCCCGTTTTTATCCAGTAGCGAAGAGAGGCCGAAGAGTTTGCTGCCTCCGCCCGAAAAAACGAGCTTGACCTGGAAATACTCAACGCACTGCGGGTTGATCTTCGCTCGTACCTGATCGACCGCGTTTTTGAGGAACTGGCAATATTCGTTCTGGAAGAAATCCTCGATGACCTTATTGAGGTCTTCCTGATTTATCGTCCTCTTTTGCCCTTCTTCATCGACATAGACGAGGAGAGGCTCTTTGTAATCGCCATTAGACGGGGCGTAGCCGAAATTCGTTTTTAATCTCTCCGCTTCCTCAAAAGTCAAAGAGAAAGCACTCGCGATCTTCTCGGTGAGGTCATCGCTTCCCTTGAAGAAGAACTCGGAGGTATATAGGGAACTGCCACCAACCAAACTCACGATTGAGGAATGGGCGCCGAAATCGATCAAAACGTAATCGCGCGGCATCGCCTCATCTGTAGCGATGAGCGAAGAGGTGCATAAAGAAGAGACCGCTTTCCGCTCAATCTCTAAATCAGCATTGTTGACCGAAGCGCTGTAGCTATGGTCAAGAGATTGGGGCAAAACGTGGATTTTGGCGAAAATCTGGAGAGTGTCGCACTTCTCCCCGATCGGGGCTTTGCGGAACTTCCGGTTGGAGCTGGCCTCGTAATAATCTGGGATGATGTCGATGATCTGGGCCCCGTCATTCACGTGGTTATTCCTGCACATGTTCATGAGGTTTTCGATATCGATGGCATCCACGAGGCGCGAAGGGCTCATGACGGTCGTCATATGGGCCACTTGATAGACCTTGAGGCCAAACGGCGGGATAACGAGATTTATCGCTTTGATATCGGTTTTTATTTTGAGATTCTCATCGGCTTTTGCGAGCACTTTCTCGATGGCCGCTTTGATTTTGGGGTAATCGACGATGGAGTTTCGGTTTATCGCTCCACGTATCGGCTCCTCCGCATAAAAAGAAAGAACCGGCTTCTTGCCGACGAATGAACCTATGGCAAAGCGGACATAGTTCGAGCTTATCTCCAGGACTGGAATATTGTTTGAGGCATAAACGGCACCGGTTTGCATAACGTATTCTAGTTTAGAATACAACGCTCCACAAAGTAAATAAAAACGATAGGGATTTAGTAGTTTTTTGGACGGCTTTTCCCTAGGTCAAGATGAGGCTTATAAACGCGGTAACAAGGAAAGAAGGGTGCTTGAGAAAGAAGAGGAGCTCGCCCCTTCTTTCATGGCTTCGGCCGCCAGACGATATGAGATACCGACGGGTATAGCCATAATGGCGGTTATCCCGATAGCGATAAGCGCGATGAAAAGAGCCGCTTTGAGGCGGTAATAGGCTCGTTTATGACCGTTTTTCTCTAATTTGTCGACCATATCGATCACTCCTTTCTTTCTACGGCACGTAGCTTGGCGCTTTTGGCGCGGTGATTGTTTTCGATTTCTTCCTGACTCGGAGGAACCGGGTGTTTGGTGAGGTTAATAAACGGGGCCTCATCCCCGATCTTCATGGACTCAGGGCCGCTTCTAGCGCCCTCTCTCTCGCTCAACGAGCGGAATTTGTCTTTGACAATCCTATCTTCAAGCGACTGGAAGGAAATGACGACGATGCGCCCTTTTTCGTTCATCAATGAAGGAAGGTCGTCTAAGACTTTCTCGAGATTTGCTAATTCTCCATTCGTCTCGATGCGGAGAGCCTGGAAAATCTGTTTGGCTGGATGCCCCGCTTCGCGTAAACGGTAGGCGGGTTTGCTCCGCTTGATGATATCGACGAGCTCGAGGGTTGTCTCAATAGGCTTCTTCTCGCGTTCTTTGATGATATTTTTGGCCACCGCTTTCGCGTCTTTGTCTTCGCCGTACTTGAAAAAGATACGAACGAGATCCTCATACGGGTATTCGTTTACGATTTTCGCGGCCGATAAAGGGTTTGAGCGGTCCATTCTCATATCGAGTGGCGCATCCATCCGGTAAGAGAAGCCGCGCTCCCTTTCGTCAAACTGAGGGCTGCTCACCCCCAAATCCATCAGGACACCGTCGATTTTATCGATTCCTAATTCCGCCATTCTCTCTTTCGCGTAGGCGAAATTGCTATGGATGAGCGTGAAATTATCGCCAATTGCGGATAGCCGTTCTTTGGATTCAGCAATTGCTTCATCATCGAGGTCGAAAGCGTAGAGATGCCCGTGCGGATTAGCCTTAAGGATCTCGCTGCTATGTCCGCCCCTACCCAAGGTGAGATCAAGATAGATGCCACCATCGCGGATATTGAGCAAAGAGATGGCTTCTTTGAGCAAAACGCTGATGTGTTTTTCCATAGACTATTGCCTCTCCTTTCCGACAACTTCCGCGAGAGCTTCGTAATCCCCTTCGTGGGAAGATAAATACGAAGCGTATTTCTCGGAGTCCCAGATCTCGAAATGGTCCAAAGCCCCGATGATGGTGACGTTTTTGCCGATTTTATAGGCCTCCACTAGGTCTTTGCTTAATAGCAACCGCCCATGAGAATCGACTTCTAGCTCATTCACGCTTGAGACGGTCAAGCGGAGATAAGCCCGGCTTTTCTCTTCGAGATAGGACAATTGCTTTAAGCTCTCCACCAGTTTGGTGAAGTCGACTTCTAGATACACCGATAAGCATCCTTCGAACCCCTTGAGCACGTAGAAGCTATGCGGCAATTCGCCAATGAGCTTGCTAGGGATCTGAAGGCGGTTTTTCTCGTCAAGCGTTCTAGAATACGTTCCGAAGAAAATTCCCACTTTTTCCCACCTCGTTACTGAATCTTAGCATCCCCTCTTTCTCTTTGTAAACAAAAAGCCGAAAAAGGCTGCAAGAAGAAAAAAGAGCCAGTTGAGGGCGTCTCATAGGCTCTTTAGGAGTTTATTGGTTAATTTTTAGTAGGTATAAATACTTTGTATTTAAGCACTGCTACTTCGTATCGAAGTCAATGTCTTTGAGCGCGTCGAAGGGCGAGGATTTCTCGTTTTGCTCTTGCTCTGCGAGATATGAGTCTTCGTCATAGACGTTATACCCTTTCCCACCTTTCGGGAGTTCGCTGTCGGGGCGGACGATCCGCAAAGGAAGTGAAGAGACGATGAGGCTTAAGGCCACTAAATCGAGGTCGATGGACGAGCCTGGGCAAATGAAGCCATCGCCGTTATCGTCCTCTTTCTCCATGATGTCGACCTCATCCTCGATTTTCACCTCTTTCGTAAAGGGGACGCCATCTCTGCTATCGAAGAGTTCTAAGAGGGCTGTAATCGAAAAATAGACATGCGGATAAGAGGCGACTCTCGTCGCTTTGGCCTCGTAATGGCAGCTTTTTACGCTCTTGATTGGGTAATTTATCTCATATCCCTCAAAGACCGTATCGTTAGAGAAAGCGAGCGTCCTCCCCTTTTGGAGAGCGCTTTTGGCGACTTTATTCATTATTTCCTGACCTCCGCGAGGAATTTCATCCTGAGCATCCCGATGATTTTCTCCATCACGGCGTTCACTTCCTCATCCTTGAGGGTGCGGTTAGGATCGGAGAAGACGATATTTAAAGCCACCGATTTCTTATTCGCGGCGATGACTTCGCCTTGATAAACGTCGAAAATCTCGACGTTTTTGACCAAAGCGTCCGTTCTAGCGATCTCGCGCTTAATGTCGCCATATGATACTTTCTTGTCCACTAAGAAGGCCAAATCGCGGCTCACGAGCGGGAATTTGCTTGGGATGATGGCTTTCGTTTGGCTGGTCTTTAATTCAAGCAAGGCATCCAAATCGATTTCGAGAGCCACCGCCACTTTGCCCAAGTCGCGCTTTTTGAGGGCCAATGGATGAAGCTCGCCAAAGACGGCAACGGTCTTTTTCCCAATCGTGACGATCGCGCTTCTCCCTGGATGGAATTCCTCTTTGTCGGTTTTTGGTATACGGAGAATCTGATAACGGTTGTTATTGATGCCAAGAAGTTCGGCGATGCCTTCGAAAAGGCCTTTCGCGGTATAGAAGGAATAAGGCTTTTTCTTGAGTTCGCCTTGCTCGCTCTCACTCCCGATAAAGATGGCGGCTAAACGGCTAGAAGTTTCGCTCTTTGTGTCGATATCGCTCGTCTCGAAGATCGAAAAATCCTTCATTTGGCGGGAGAGATTATACTGAGCGACGTTTAATAAAGACGGAATAAGCGTGCTTCTCACGTATTCATGGTCATCAGTCATCGGATTGGCGAGTTTATAATGCTCACCAGTCGATAAATACGCGAATTCCTTGCTCATCTCTTCGCTTACGAGCGTATAAGTGAACACTTCGTTTAGCCCGATCGAGCGGAGATAATGTCTGATGGCTTGCTTCTTTTTCTGCTTCTCGCTTAAGCCGGATAAGGAGGCCCCATCGGGCAATTTGCTCTTCACGTTGGAGTAGCCGAGGAGTCTAATCACTTCTTCGCTGATATCGGCCTCTCCGCCGATATCGATACGATAGGAAGGGATGGTGACGGAGAAAGAAGCTCCATCTTTCTTTGGCGAAAGATGGTCTTTCTCTAAGACGGAGAGAATCTCCTCTTCACTGAAGGAGGTCCCTAAACGGGCATTGATGTAGTCAAAGCTCGTCGTAATGGTCTTTTTATCGTGACTTACAGTATCGTAAGTGAACTCTTGACTGACGGAGGAAGCGTCGGCCAAAGCAAATAAATAGGAAGCTGCAAGCTCTAAAACGCGCGAATTCTGGTCTTTGTTGACGCCTTTGACGAATCTCGCGCTTGATTCGCTCGCTAAACCGAGGCGGATGGAGGTTTTCCTGATAGACGAAGAGGCGAATAAAGCGGCCTCAATGACCACGTTTTTGGTATTCTCGTCCACTTCCGCGCCTTTGCTCGTCATAATGCCGGCTAAGCAGGCGCCTTCGTTGCCGCTAGTGACAAGGAGATCGCCTTTTTGAAGCGCGTATTCCTTATCGTCCATCGCGATGAAAGAGCCTTCATGGTCATCTTTCACGATGAGCTCTTTCTCCTTCAATTTGTCGTAATCGTACATATTGAGGGGCTCACCCGTCAAAAGCATCACGTAGTTGCCGATATCGACGACGTTATTGATGCTTCTCACTCCTTCCGCTAAAAGGATATCTTGCATCCATTTCGGGGATGTGGCTATTTTTACGCCCTTCACGATGCGGGCGGAGAAAGAAGAGCAGGCTGGAGTTTCACTCCCTACAACGAATTCTTCGGATTTTACTTTGCTTTCTTCGATTTTCGCTTCTTCGAGTTTCACTGGGCGGTCAAGCAAAGTGCCAACTTCATAGGCGACATTCTCCATCGCGTTTAAGTCGCTTCTATTCGCAAGGAGCGATAAATCAAGGATGGTGTCATCATACCCCAAATAGCCAAGCGGGTTTTCGTTGCCGATAGGAGCATCAGCTGGGAGCTCCTCAATGCCATTACACTGTGCCTCGCTTAAGAACTTCTTATCGATGCCGAGTTCATATAAAGCGCAGCACATGCCATCACTTTCCACTCCTCTTATCGAGCCTTTTTTGATGGTGACTTCAGGGAGTATTGCCCCTTCGCGAGCGACAATGACCTTGATTCCAGCTCTCGCGTTAGGAGCCCCGCAGACGATTTGGTGGATTCCGTATTTCTCGCCTTCATCGACGGTGAGAATATGGAGATGATCGCTATCGGGATGAGGAATACAGGTTTTGATTTCGCCGATCACTAAGCCTGTCGCATCCGAAAGCTTATCGATGCTTTCGACTTCGACGCCGGCGAAAGTGAGTTTATCCGCGAGCTCTTTGGGGTCGATATCATCGACTTTGACGTATTTATTGAGCCATTTGAGTGATACTTTCATGCTACTTCTCCTTATTTTTCGATGAACGGGCGCAAGAAGCGCAGATCGTTCTGGTAAAGCCGGCGGATGTCATCGATGCCATATCGGAGAAGAGCGAGGCGCTCTACCCCAACCCCAAAGGCGAAACCGCTATAGACGGAGGGGTCATATCCGCACATCGAGAGGACATTCGGATGGACTTCGCCTGCTCCAAGGATCTCGATCCAGCCCGTGCCTTTGCACATATCGCAGCCTTTCCCGCCGCATTTGGCGCAGCTGACGTCGACTTCAACACTCGGCTCAGTGAACGGGAAATAGGAGCTTCTCATCCTGATTTCGCGCTTCTCGCCGAACATTTTCTTCACGAAGAGCTCCAAGGTGCCTTTCAAATCGGCCATCGAGACGTTCTTCCCGACCACGAGCCCTTCGATCTGGCTGAATTCATGGCTATGGGTCATATCATCATCATCCCTGCGGTAGCATTTGCCGGGGCAAATCATCTTGATGGGCCCTTTTTCTTCCATCTCGATCATCGCATGGGCTTGGGCAGCCGAGGTCTGGGTGCGGAGAAGCAAGGAATCGGTGATATAGAAGGTGTCCTGCATATCGCGGGCCGGATGGTCTTTTGGGACATTGAGCAATTCGAAATTGAAGTGATCGGTCTCGATGTCGCGCCCTTCTCGTACCTCAAATCCCATCGAGACGAAAATGGAGATCATCTCATCGATGATCGCGTAAATCGGATTGATGGAGCCTACTTGCTTCTTCTCCCCTGGCAAAGAGATATCGATCGACTCTTTCTCGAGCTTCTCGGCGAGGATTTTCGCGCTGATCTCTTTCTTTTTCTCTTCGTAACGGGCGCTGATCGCGCTTTTCACCTCGTTAATGGTTTTGCCAAAGCTCGCTCTTCCTTCTGGCGTGAGGTTTTTCATATGACCCATCAAAGAATTGAGCTCGCTTTTTTTCGCTAGATAGGTGTTCCTGATTCTCTCTAACACCGATTCGTCATTCGCTTCCTCTAGCTCATTGAGGGCGAGGTCGCGTATTTCCTCTAGACGTTCCACTTCTTCCATCGTTATTCTCTCCTAAAATAAAAAAGGCGACACGGGAGTGGGCTTTTCCCACGGTGCCATCCCTCTTCGCGGGGCTTTCCCCCTGCGCGCTACAGCCGTAACCTGGACCAAGGGATGACTCTCGTCACCGTTCTCCGAGACGAACTTTCATCGCGCTTCCGGAGGTCGTTCCACTGCCAACCTCTCCCTATACGGAAGGTGAGCGATTACTCTTTCTCTTCACCGAACGAGATTATTCTAGTCACGAAAAAGACGAAAAGAAAGAGAATCGAGCCCCTAGAGGCGATATTCATACATAAGTATGGAGCTAGCCATCGCCACGTTGAGCGAATCGATATTATCCATCTCGATACGGATATTGATATCAGTCAAAGCGAGATTCTCTTCCCTCACCCCTTTTCCCTCATTCCCGACGATGAAGGCTATTTTCCTCTCTTTATCGATATTGGATGTAGATAAAGGCGCGGCGTTCTTCAAGGATGTTCCAACTACAAGATATCCATCTTTCTTCAGTTTATTAATAAGTTCAGGCAATGACGGCGTTTTTACGATATTCACCCCAAAGATCGCGCCTTGGCTCGCGCTGATGGCTTTCGAGGAATAGGGGGAAGATGTATCAGCACTCATCGCCACATCGAAGAAAGAAAAAGCGAGGGCACCCCTAAGGATGGTGCCAACATTCCCCGGGTCTTGGAGCCCATCGAGAATCATCACTCTTTTTGAGGAAATATCTTTCATCTCTTTTTTCGCGCAGAGAGCGACGATCCCTTCAGGGGAAGTCGAAAAAGAGAGCTTATCGATGACTTCTTCGCTCACGAGGTATTCCTGGACATCGCATTTATACGGTTTTACGGAAAATACGGTCTTCGCGTAGCCGTGCTTTATGGCCATCTCCACCAAATGATACCCCTCCACGAGGAAATACGGCCCTTTGCCGTCTTTATAGGAAAAGGCTTCCTTTATTTTGGCGTTGTTTCGGCTCGTGATGACTTCAAGGCTCATTTGTAGATATGCTTCCGTAGCTTCGTGTGGCTCACATTATAAGAAGGATAATACGTATAGACTACCTTATAAAAAGCATTGCTGTGGTCAAAGACGAAATAATGGGCGAGCTCATGGACGATGACCGAATCTATGATCGAAGGCGAATAATGAATCAAGGAGAGAGCGAAAGTCAAAGTATGGGTCTTCTTGTTATTGACCCCGTATCTTGAGCTCATCGAACGCACCTTCACTTTGTATTTATCGTTTATCCCCATGAGCGAAGAATATTCCTCGACCCGCTTCTCGCAATACGGGAGCAAAAGGCGCTTATAGAGTTCCTTCTTTTGTTCGTCCGATAAAGAAGATAGTCCATCAATATGCTTAAACTCCCCAAAAATATAGACATCATCGCCATTTTCCGGTTTCTCGAAAAGGCTTTTTTGATATAAACGAGGGAATACTTCCTGGATTTTCGTTTTGAGGTAGCTCTCTTTCACCGAAGGCGGGCAAGATACTTTGAAAGTCTTCCCGTCCCGCGAGAGGCGGAAGGTGATGGACCTCATTCTTTTATAGGTGATCTCGCAGTTGATTTTCTCTCCGCGATAATCGATGACGTAGACTTTCTTTTGCACCGCCTTATTATCCTCTTTCACCCCTCCTAGAGGAAGAAAGAAGAGAAGGAAAAGAGGCCGCCCTTTGGCGACCCCATCTCCTTTCTAGGTATTAGATAAGATTCGAATCCTTGAGCACCGCCTCAATGTCGGTCCCTTTGATTTTCTTCAGGAGCTTCTTGAGGAGGAAGCGCTCAGCCACCGATAGATTGGTATCGAGGAGTTTCTTCCTATCAAGGGCGTAGTAAGAAGCGCGGAGCATCTCTCTCACATCGTATCTGGAGCCCCAGACCTCTGGCACGCCGCGATCGATATTCATGAGGGTATAGACCGCTTCCATCCCCGAGCGCATCGAATATTCGGTGGTGAAGATGGTATCGGCGGGGATTTCGGCGAATTGCCCGATGAAGGCGATGTTCACGGAGCCATTCGGCACAACGCGCGGGCGGTCGCTATTTTTACGCGGCTCAAAGAAGGCGTCGATATAAGGCATATAGGCCGTGGTGACGTTAGAATGTTTCTCGGCGTATTCCTCGATCTTATCGGTTGGCACGCCAATATGGTACATCCACTCTTCCGCCACCTCTTTCCCCGTGCATTCGCGCATCGGCTTCTTGATGTAGTTCCCAGCCCTATCGGTATAGAGGCTATAGAACCAGATTAAGGTCTTATCTTCTGGCTGATCAGCGAATTGTCCTTGCCTATTGATGGTCCAAGAGCATCTCCAGTAGTCCCAGGAATCTTTGACGGTGACGATGCCGCCCGTGCAGACTTTATGATCATGAGGATTACGCTGAGTGATTTTCATGATATATGGAAGAAGCGTATCATCGACTTCGATTGTCGCGCTCATCCAGTTGGTCCCAGCGATATTCGTGCAGAAAGCCTCGGGGTGCCCAAAGCTCCCATCATTGACTTGGCTAGCCATCTTCTTCCAGAGGTTCCAGGAATCCCCTTCCCCGTTTTTGACGGTTTTATAAGCTGGGGCGGTAGTTTGATTGCCATAACGCGTACTATCAACGCACGAGCCATTGGTGACGAAGAGGAGGTCATCTTTGGATAGTTTGATGTGCTCTTCTTTCCCTTTGATGGTGCAGATTAACTCTTTGGCGATTTTCTTCCCGTCTTTGGTTTCGACTTTGATATCGGTGACTTCGCACCCGGAGAGGAAGCTGACGCCACGATCGGTGAGATACTTTAGAAGCGGCAAAATCATCGACTCGTATTGATTATAACGCGTGAAGCGGAGCGCCGTGAAATCCGGCAAACCGTCGATATGGTGGACGTAACGCTGGAGGTAGCGTTTCATCTCAAGGGCGCTGCTCCACTCTTGGAAAGCGAACATCGTCTGCCAGTAGAGCCAGAAATTCGATTTCCAGAAATGGTCATCGAACATCTCGTTGATTTTCTTGTCTTCCAGATCTTTCTCCGGGGTGAGATAGAGTTTGAGCAGCTCTCTCTGCGCTTCTTTATCGAGCGTGAAATCCTTGCCCGTGGGGAGTTTTTTGCCGCACTTATGGGTGGCACGGCAAAGCGAATAGTTAGGATCTTCCTTATTGAGCCAATAATACTCATCGAGGACGGAAACATTGCTGTCTTTGAGCGTTGGCACATCGCGATAGACATCCCACATGACCTCGAAGTGGTTATCCATCTCTCTGCCGCCTCTCATCACGAAGCCGTTTTTGGGATCGTGATAGCCATCGCATGCTCCGCCGGCGAGCGGATCGCGGTCTAAAATCTTGATTTTCTTTGGGTCGAGCTGAGCGTCCCTCACCAAATAGAAGGCTGCGGTGAGACCTGCCAAACCGGAACCGATGATGTAGGCGCTTTTCTTCTCGGCGTCGAGAGGCTTCTTCGGATGAGCGAAGGCCTCGTAATTCCCTGCTGAATAATACATTTTCTTTTTCTCCTTCGGCTTTTGGCCGCCTTTAGAATAGGAGAAAAGCAACAAGAAAAAATCAGTCAATGAAATGGGGGTGTCAAAATAAAAGCCACAAGGTCAATTGTGACAAAAATTTTGACATTTTATTACAGGTGTCAATTTCTGATTGAATAGGCTTTCAGAGCGTTAGGAATCGTACCTTTGATGAGGGGCGAGAGATGGTCGATGATCTCTTTCGGGTCCTCTTTCATGTCGCGGTCCACCCAAGAGATGACGATATCGACGAAAGCGATCGTGTAGAAGCGCTCAACGAACTCTTTGTCGCTTTCGCTCACGTCATCGATATCGAGGCTTTTGGCCACTTCGTCCACCACTTGCTTCAAAAGCGGGAAAGTGAGGTGGCACATATAATCCTGGAGCAAGGAGACGGAGACGCCGTGATATATATTCATGATGAAGGATTTCTCTTGCTTGGCGAGTTTGAAGATATCGTAGAAGCCGGCTTCCCAGGAAGAGTAATGGCGGTTCTCTTTCAAGACCGACTCCACTTCCACGTAACACGTCCATTCGATGAGCTCGCGAAGATCCACGAAATGGTAATAGAAGGTCTGACGGCGGATGCCCGTCTTCTCGCAGAGCTCGGAAATCGTGATCTTATTGACGGGTTTCTCCTTCAAAAGGTCTTTGAGGGTATTCGACAAAGCTTTCTTCGTGAGCTCGGACATATCTAGATCCTCCTGCTGGGGATATTTTAGAGGGCAGCGAAAGAAATTGGCACCCCTGAAGAATAAATATCCTCTCTTCCGCAAGAAACCCCTTTCTTAGAAAGAAAGAAGCGGAAGCCTCCTATTGAGGAAGGGAGGGAAAGCGAGTATATTTACGCGGTATGGAAAAAATCCTCGTATCTGCATGCTTACTCGGCGATAAAACCCGCTACGACGGCGGTAGCAACCTCTTCCCGTTTTTGGAGGAATTAGGCAAGAAATACGAGCTCGTTCCCTTTTGTCCCGAAATCGAGGCTGGTTTAAGCGTGCCACGTTCCCCAGCCGAAATCGTGCGCAATGAAGTCATCAACAAAGACGGCGTCAACTTAACGAAAGTCTATAATGACGCCGCGAATAAGGCTTATCAGATTTGCCTATTCCTAGGCATTAAGATCGCGATTTTAAAAGACGGCTCGCCCGCCTGCGGCTCTAGAAAAATCCACAACGGCAAATTCGACGGCGGGAAAATAGATGGGCTTGGGGTAACCGCCCGCTACCTCATCTCGAAAAATATCAAAGTCTACTGCGAAAACGATAATCTAGAATTCCTCCTCGCCGAGAAAAAGGAAAGAAAGAGACCTTCCCCGATCAAAAAAGAGGAAAGCAGATACAGCGCGAAAGCCATCAGCAAAGAAGAAACTACCGATAAAAATAGTGAGAGAAAGAGCCATTATGCCCATAAATCATCTTTCTCAAGTAACGGTCATAAATCATCTTTCTCTAGTAAAGGGAAAAGGGATTTTTCGCGGAAAAGCAAATCCCCCTCTTCTTATCAAAGCGGGTCGCACGAGCATAAAAACTACGGCAAATCCTCCTCTTTCGAACATAAAGACAGGAACGATAAACCCTACTACAAGAAGAATTCGTCCTCTTTCAGCAAGAGCGGCGAGAAAAAAGGAAGCTACGGCAAACGCTCATTCGGCGAGAAGAGCTTCCATAAAGATGGATACAAAGGCAAAAAAAGCTTCTCGAAGAATAACTATCAAAGCAAAAAGGGCGATAAATCCCCAACCTACAAAAGCAAAAGGCCCCACTCCTATAAGAAAGAAGGGTAGCGATGTCCTCTAAAGTGTGGCGGATAGCCTCCACGGGCGTTTTCGCATCTTTGACCTTCGTTTTGACCGCTTTTTGCCAGATACCTTACGCTGGCGGAGCCGGATACCTCAATTTCGGTGATCTCGTCACTCTTTTCGTGGCTCTATCTTTTGGCCCGATCGAAGGAGCGCTGGTCGGGATGATCGGTTCTTCACTCGGCGATCTCTTCTTAGGCTACGCCGCCTTTATCCCCTTCACCCTTATTGCGAAGGGCCTTATGGGATTAAGCGCCGGTTTCTTATTCATGCTGCTTAAAAAACATAAAGTAGTGCGCTTCATCTCCCCTTATATCGGGGCCATCATCATGATTCTCGTCTATATGCTCGGCTACTACTTCATCGAAGGGGCTGGGGTGTATATGTCCTCTTTATTCGACTGCGTTCAAGGCACAATATCCGCCACCATCGCCATTTTGATATATCTCCCCATTGAAAAAAGCGGCATCCTGCACCGCTTTCTCGATAAATAAATCCTTTTCTAGTGTTTCCTTCCGCTTAACTGGAAATAGAGCTCAAGGAGTAAGGCATCGTGATAGTCATGGACGTCAAGCCCTGTTTCCTCATGGAATTTCTTAAGGCGATAAGAGCAAGTATTCCGATGGATATAGAGGCTTTCGCTCGTCTCTTCGATGGAGCAAGAAGCGCGAAGATATTGCCCCGCTGTAAGAAGGATCGTCTCATCGATATCCTTGAACTCGGCGCTCAGAAGAGGAAAAGAGGCATAAGAGCCAAAAGAGAGCTCTTTTAAGATGATGTCACTGATATATCTGACACTCGAAGGATAAAAAGAAGAGGCCTCGTCTAAGCATTTTCTTGCGAGCTCGCTTTCCTTATATATAAGTAAGGCATTCACCCTCACACCTTCATTCTCCTTGATGGTGATGAGAATCCCTTCTAAAGGTAAAGAGATGTCTTTCTCGACATGGAGCATCATCTCTTTCTCTTCCCTCACTTCCAGATCGTAAGGCACATGAAGCGCATCGAGTTTCGCGCGGAAAGAGGAACGGGAGAAAGGGGCGTCGCTTTTTATCCAGTAGGTCTTTTTCATCTTAAGATCAATAAATACGACTCAAAGGGACGCAGAGTGAAGACGTGGTTATCGATGAGCACTTTATCGTAATTGTGGAGCAAGATATTGGCGATATCGTAATAGAAGGTGAATTTGGTCTCGTAAGGACGGAATGAGCTCAAAACAAACAGCTTCATGCCGCCCGCTCCGGTGTGGAGATAGGCAAACACATCCGGGTGGAGCGGATCAATCAGCGTGAGCTTCCCGTTTTTCACCGCTTCATTAATCGAAGGCTCTCTTCTCTTCCAAATGGCGTACTGGAAGAAATTGAGAACGCTATAAGGGTCCTCCATCTCGCTTTGGACATTGACGCCTTCTAGATAGTTCTTATTGACATCCATAAGAGGTTCCGCGGCGGAAAAACCGGCATTTTCGCTTAGATTCCACTGCATCGGGCTACGCGCATTCGCGCGGCTGCATCTTCTTAAATAACGCGCGATTTGCTCGTCAGAATAAGAAGCGTGACGCAAAGAAGCCACTTCCGCGATCGTTGAATGGTCGCCTTTATAGAAATCCTCGGGTTTAGCAAACGTCACGTTGCTCATCCCTATCTCATCGCCTTGATAAATGAAGGGGGTGCCGTATAGAAAGAGCATTGTGGTGAGAAGCATCTTCGCGCTTTCGTTACGGTATTTCACATCGCCATATTGACTTAAAACGCGCGGATGGTCGTGATTGCACCAATATAAGGGCATATCGCAATGCTCATGGCAAATATCGTACCAGCGCATGAAGTTCTGCTTTAAAAGCAACACATCAGTCTTTATCTCTTCATCGCTTTTATCGACGGAATCATACGCCCCGTTATTCCAGACTGTGTCGAAATTGAAGGCCATATCGATGGAGCCATCGGTGAAATTCGTCATCTTGAGGCTTCTCTCCGGACTTATGCAGCCACCCACTTCTCCAATGGTGAGGCAGTCATAATGCGAGAAGACGTTTTTGTTGAGCTCGTCTAAGTAAGTGAATAACTCATCGCGGTTAGAGAAGCGCGAAGTGTCTAAGACGAAGCCGTCTCTATCTTTCGGGAGCGAGGAATCGGTGAAAGAGGTGTCTTTTGCAAGGTGCGCGCAGGCATCTAGCCGGAACCCATCCGCCCCTTTATCGAGCCAAAAGCGCGCGATTTTGTAATATTCTTCGCGCAAATCCTGATTATTCCAATTAACATCCGGCATCTTCTTGTCGAAGATATGAAAATAGTATTCGTCTTCGCTTCCGGGCACTTTCTCCCAGACGCTGCCCCCGAAAAACCCGGCCCAGTTATTGGGAGGGACGATTTTGCCGTCAACCGTTTTCCCTTTCTTGAAGAAATAGTAGCCATGCTCTTTGCTATTTTTGTCTTTGATGGCCATTTGGAACCAGGGATGCTCATCGCTTGTGTGGTTGATGGTGAGATCGAGGATGACTTTGATGCCTAACTCATGCGCTTTAGCGATAAGCGCAGAGAAGTCTTCCATCGTGCCGTATCGCGGATTGATGGAATAGAAATCACTCACATCGTAGCCATTATCGACCATTGGGGAGGCGAAGATTGGACAGATCCAGATGAGGTTGATGCCTAGCTCTGCTAAATAAGGGAGCTTGTTTTTGATGCCGATGAGATCGCCGATGCCGTCATTATTGCCATCCGAAAAGGACTCAGGATAGATAATGTAGCCGACTGAATCGCGCCACCAACGTTTCTCTTTTTCCATAAAATAGACACCCTCTTACTTCTTGCCCCGTATTTTAGCACGCCCCCAGGTAAAAATGGCGCTTATTCCTTGCTTTTGCGTATAAGAATAGAAAAGAGAAAGATAGATGATATACTTACAAATTGTTCAAAATCATGGCCGAGACAAAGAAGAAAACGCACCTAATCAAAACCCTCATGCGCATCAATAAAGGCACGGGGCATCTTTTCTTTCTCTCACTCCTCTTTCAGGTCCTCATGGTCATCGTCTCCGTCTTCGTCTCTTTCCTCATCAAGGTGGTGATCGATGCCTTAGAGACCCTTGGGGGCGCGAATACCCTTTACACCAATTCCGAGAGCAGTCTTGTCGAGAGAGTGGTTATCTTCATCATCACGGGTGGGAAGGGCAACGAGTATCTGATGCTCAATATCAGCTGGCTCCTTCCGGTGTCGCTTCTTGTCTCTACTCTTATTCTCACCGCCATCACGATTCTTCGCATGGCTTTTAGGAGCTACTTCGCCGCCGAAAGCAACGCCGCGATGCAGTTTTCAATCTTCTCGCATCTCGAGCATCTACCCTATTCCTATTATAAGAAACACAAGTCGGGCGATATGCTCCAGGTCTCCACGCGCGATCTCGATGTGCTCCGCAAATTCATCGTTGGGGATGTCAGCCAAATCAACTACTGCTTCTGGATGTTCATCTTCTGCTTCTCCATCCTTATGTCGCTTTCCCCTTCTTTGACGCTCGTCTCTTTATCGCTCTTCCCCTTCATGTTCATCTATAGCTTCCTTCTCATCAAGGAAGTCAGGAAACGTTATAGAGAGGCTGATGACTCAGAGGCCTTAATCACCGATAAAGTGAGCGAGAATCTTTCCTCCATCCGCATTGTGAAAGCCTTCCATAACGAGAATTACGAGATTTCCTCTTTTAAAAACAACCTCAGCGATTATCGGAAAAAATACGTGCATTGGAGAAAGCTTTCGGCTTTCTTCTTCTCGAGCACCGATATCTTCGTTTTCGCTTCGATGGCTCTCTCTTTATGCTACGGCATATATCTTTGTTATGAAGGGGCTATCACGAGCTCCACTCTCTTCTTGGCTATCTCTTTCGTCAATATGATGGTTTGGCCGCTCCGTGAGGTGGCCATGATTCTCTCCAATATGGGGCAGTATCTTGCGAGTACCGACCGCGTGAACGAAGTGATCGATACCCCGATTGAGGATATCGTCTCCGGGAAAAAGCCGCCCATCAAAGGCAATATAGTCTTCTCGCACGTCTCTTTCCATTTTCCCGACGAGGAGTCGAGTGAAGTGATTCGCGATGTCTCTTTCTCCATCAAAGAGGGGCAAAGCGTCGCCATCATGGGGAAAACGGGAAGCGGAAAAAGCACGCTTTCTCTCCTACTCACCCGCATCTACGATTATTCGGGGGGCTCCATCACGATTGACGGAGTCGAGCTAAAGGAAATCAACCGCTCTTACTTAAGAAAGAACATCATGCCGGTCCTTCAAGACCCATATTTGTTCTCTAGAAGCATCGAAGCCAATATCAAAATCGCGAAGAAAGACGCCACGATGGATGAAGTGAGAAAAGCGGCGAAGATGGCTTCCGTCGATAATGCCATCCTCTCTTTCAAAGACGGATATGAGACCGCGGTCGGAGAGAAAGGCGTCACGCTTTCGGGCGGCCAAAAGCAGCGCGTGGCGATCGCGCGTACCCTTATCTCCAACTCCCCCGTCGTCATTTTCGATGATTCGCTTTCGGCGGTCGATACTTCCACCGATATCGCGATTAGGGAAAACCTCAAGAAGATGGATAAAAAAGTCACCTCCATCATCATCACTCACCGCATCAGCACCGCGAAAGACGCTGACCTCATTTTGGTATTAGATGAAGGAAGGATCGAAGAAAGCGGCACCCATGAAGAGCTCATTAAACGCGAAGGGCTCTATAAGCGCATTTACGAGATTCAAAGCAAGATGGTATAGCTATGGCAACGATGGAAGAAGAAAAACTGCCGAACAAATTCAACTTCGGGATCTGGATCAAGATCGGGAAGTACGCTCTCCGCGAATGGAAGCTCCTTTTAATCATCGTTTTGGCGATGCTTTTCACCACTTTTTATGACAGTGCCTTCGTGCCGGTCTTTAAAGGCGGGGCCATCAAGGCGGTCTCTTCTTTCACCACCTCCGCTTTATCGGGGAACGTCTGGGATACCATGATCCACCTCACCTGGATAAAGGGGTTACTAGAGTGCGATATCCCCTTCTATCTCTTCTGCATCTTAGAAGGCGTGGCCATCCTTTTCCGTTCCTTCTCGATTTATCTCACTTTCTATTACACGAATATCCTCTCCCTCACCATTATGGAGAATCTTAGAAGCGACTGCTTCAAGAAAATCCAGGAATTATCGTTCTCTTATTTCGATAAGACCAATAGCGGCTGGCTCATCGCGAGGATGAATAATGACACTTCCTCTATCGGCGATGTCCTCTCTTGGGACGCTGTCTCGATGGGTTGGGCTTTCTTCGATTTCATCTTCACCCTTATCACCATGATGTCGCAGGATTATAAGCTCGGGCTCATCGTCTTATCCTCGATTCCCCTTATGGCGATCGTGATTCCGCTTATCCAAAGAGAATTACTAAAAAGATGGAGAGTCGCAAGAAACGCCTACTCCCATTTCGTGGGTTGGCTCGCCGAAGCTATAAGCGGCGCGAAAACCATCAAATCGATGGCAATCGAGAAAGAAGTCGAAGAAGAAGCGAAAGTCATCACCGACGAAATCAAGGAAAAGCGCTTCAAGGCTGGCAAGGTCCATGCTTTCTTTCAGCCTATCGTGAGCATGGTGAGCAACCTCATGATCGCTCTTATCGTCTATATCGGCGTGAAGATGGCTCTTGCAGGCAATGCCGAAGCGCTTGACACCGCCACTTTGATTGCCACCATCGTCTTATTCGTCGGCTTCGTCTCGAGCATCTATAGCCCGCTCGAATCCTTGAGTGAGGTCTTCAATGACTTCATCAGCGCCCAGGCTGGAGCCGAAAAAGTTGGTCAAATCCTCGATGAGGTGCCCGAAATCAGAGACAAAAAGGAAGTAATCGAGAAATACGGCACCCTCTTCGAGCCAAAAGAAGAGAATTACGAGCCGATGAAAGGCCAGATCGATTTCCTGAATGTCACCTTCGCTTACTCCAACGGCATAGAGGTCATTCACCCTTTGACGCTCCACATCAAAGAAGGAGAAAGCGTCGCCATCGTCGGGGAGACGGGAAGCGGGAAGACCACGATGGTCAATCTCCTCTGCCGGTTCTATGAGCCGAGCAGTGGCAAAATCGAAATCGATGGCGTCGATTATCTTGACCGCTCTTTGGGGTATCTAAGAAGCAACATTGGTTATGTCCAGCAGTCCCCGTTTGTCTTCAGCGGCACCTATTTCGATAACATTAGATACGGCAAACTCGACGCCACGCTTGAAGAAGTAAAAAGAGTCAGCAAAATCGTCGGCATTGACGAATTCATCGAAAAGCAGGAAAAAGGCTACGACACTTTCTTGGAAGATGGCGGCTCCTCCCTTTCCCAAGGGCAAAAGCAGCTCATCTCCTTTGCTCGTGCCCTCATCCGCGACCCCCGCATCTTGATCCTCGATGAAGCCACGAGTTCCATCGATACCGAAACCGAAAGTCTTATTCAGGAATCGTTATTGAAGCTGCTTAAAGGCAGAACCTCCTTCACCATCGCTCACCGCCTCTCCACCATCGTCCACTGCGATAGAATCCTCGTGATGAGTGGCGGCAATATCGTCGAGGACGGCAACCACGAATCGCTCATGCGGAAGAAAGGCGCTTATTACCGTCTCTACATGAATCAATTCAACGATATGTCGATCGAAGAGCAGGAACGCATCTACAGCGAGCAGATCGAGAAGAAGAATATCGACCTTTGAAAAGGCAAATGAAGCAAGGCCGCCAGCAAGCGCGCCTTGCTTTTTTCTTGCCTCTCAGAAAACCAAAATAACGGCAAATTGCATAGATATCGCTGTCACAAGCCCCGCCACTTTATAAAGGCCTAAATGAGTAAAATCCTTGCAAAAGAGGCCTTAAAGAATTGTTTTTGCTTCAGAAACGTCTCAAAATCGCTGAATCGCTTCGATGAAAAAACCGCCACGGTTAGATGACGGTTTCTAGAGTCGGATGTTCCTCAATAATGGTTCTCTTGCCGTTTGTAATTGACGGCGAGTTTCTTTTTATAGGCCTCAAGAGCGTCCTGCTCGTTATAGCCAAGGAGCGTCAATAGATCGAGGAAGTCCTTGAAGGCCTCGGTGTAGAGAGAGACATCTTTGACGGAGTGGAAGGTCGCTACCTCTTTATATATAAGGAGAAGTTGATCTACGATATTGTCCTTTTTCGGAACCCCGGCTGTTTTGATTTCCTTGACCCCGAGATAAATCCCGATCGAGAGGAAGAAATGGAGAGCGTCGGCCCACTCGTCGAGGATGACCTCTTTGCTCGAGGGGCCTTTGAGACTCCAGAACTTGAAGGCGCGGGTTTCATTGGCAAACTCCCCTAGCTCCACAAGGAGAGCGAGCACTCTTTTCGAGTAAGTCGACTCATAGGATTCGTTATGGAGATGATGGATCTCCTCATCGAGCCCTTTTTGGAGAGGGAAGAGCTCGCTTACGTCGATCTCATTCATCGTCGCTGCTCACTTTGAGTTTCTCTAAGTGCCAGATATCGCGGTTATATTCCTCGATCGTGCGGTCGCTTGAGAAGTGACCGCTCTTGGCGATATTCATGATGGAAGAATAAGCGAATTTCTCTTTGTTTGAATAGAATCTGTCGGCTCTTTCGCAGGCGTCTTTATAAGAGGCGTAGTCGGCCAAAATGTAGTATTGGTCGCCCCTATTCATGATCTCATCGAAGATATAACGGAAGCGGTCGCTTTTCGCCCATGGGCCAGTGAAGAGGCTATCGAGGATCTGTTTGATCTCCGAGGAGCTATTGTAGATATCCCAAGGATTGTAGCTGCCTTCATCGGTCAAAGACTGCACTTCCTCGGCGGTAAGACCGAAGATGACCTCGTTCTCTTTGCCCGCCAAAGCGGCGATTTCGATATTCGCCCCATCCATCGTGCCAAGGGTAATCGCGCCATTCATCATGAGCTTCATGTTGCTCGTGCCGCTCGCTTCTTTGCCAGCTGTGGAGATCTGCTCACTGATATCGGTGGCTGGTATGATTTTCTCAGCCAGCGTCACGCCGTAATTCTCCACGAAGACGATCTTCATGTAGCGGCTCGCCTCTTTGTCGTTATTGATAACATCGGCCACCGCGAGGATTAACTCGATGATACGCTTCGCATATTCATAACTCGGTGCCGCCTTGGCTCCGAAGATATAGGTGTGCGGGGTCATCGAGAAAGAGGACGGATCTTCCTTTAAGCGGAGATATTGCCCCATGATATGGAAGATATTGAGGAGTTGTCTCTTATAGGCATGAAGGCGCTTGATCTGGGTATCGAAGATGCTATCGGGATCGATATCGATGTTATAGGCTTTCTTCACGAAAGAGGCGAACTTCACTTTGTTCTCGTGTTTGGAGCTCATCACGGCCTCTTGCGTCGCTTTATCGGAGGCAAAGGCGGCGAATTTCTCGAGAAGATCCGGATTCTTGATCCAGCCTTCGCCGATGCGGGAAGAGATGATGGCGGCTAGAGAGGGGTTGCTATAAAGGAGCCAGCGGCGATGGGTGACGCCGTTCGTCTTATTGGAGAATTTCTCCGGGAAGAGCTCATAGAAGTTCTTGAAGGTGTAATTCTCGAGGATATCGGTGTGGATTTTGGCTACGCCGTTCACCGAATATCCCGCAAAGATTGCCATATTCGTCATATGGATCTGCCCATCTCTGATGATGGACATCTGGTAACGTTTGCTCTCCTCGACCCCATGCTCCACCATGTAGTTATTGAAGCGGCGGTTGATCTCCTCAATGATGAGGTAAATGCGCGGGAGAAGGGTGCGCATATAATTTACTGGCCATTTCTCTAAGGCCTCAGGCATGACCGTGTGATTGGTGTAGGCAATCGATTTATTGACGATTTCCCAGGCTTCATCCCACCCAAAGCCGTATTCGTCCATGAGTAGGCGCATCATCTCAGGAATCGCGAGAATCGGGTGCGTGTCATTGAGCTGGAAGCAGTATTTGTCAGCAAAATTCTTGAGAGTGCCATATCGATGCATATGGCCTCTCATGACCGACTGCAAGCCCGCTGAAACAAGGAAATACTGTTGGCGGAGACGCAAGAGACGCCCGTGCTCGGTCGAATCATCAGGATAAAGACCAAAGCAAAGCTCTTTGAGAGTTTGGAGATATTCATTGAAGGAGCAATCGGTCGGGAGATTCTTCTCGCTTGGCTCAGCGCTCCATAATCTTAAGGTATTCGCGACCCCGTTTTTGTATCCGACGACGCTCACATCATACGGCACGGCTCTGATGCTTCGCGCATTCACCGTGCGGAGAGCGTAGCTGCCATCCGGCTTGATATAGGTCTCGGCTTGCCCATAGAAAGAGACCTCCACCGAATGTTTTGGTTTCCTGACTTCGAAGACGAAGCCATTGCTGAGCCACTGGTCTGGGAGCTCGATTTGCTTCCCGTCCACGAATTTTTGCCGGAAGAAGCCGTATTCGTAACGGATGGTGTTGCCATGCACTGGGTAGCCAAGCGAAGCGGAGCTATCGAGGAAGCAAGCCGCAAGACGTCCAAGTCCACCATTGCCTAAGCCAGCATCCGGTTCCATATCCTCAAGCTCATTGATGTCGATGCCGAGTTCCGCAAGGCCGTCTTTGGCGACATTGTAGATGCCGAGGTTCTGCATGTTATTGACAAGAAGTCGGCCAATTAAGAACTCCATCGAGAAATAGATGGCTTGCTTATTGCCGTCTTTGATCATGGCCTCGCGGCATGCGCGCCAGTCGTAGCCGGCGTAATCGCGAACCATCTCCCCGAGGATGTCGTAACGTTCGCTGATGTGGCTATCTTCCACCCCGCGCCCGTATTTTTCGCTCAATCTCCGCTCGAAATCCTGCTTGAAATCCAATTTGTTCTGAAACATCTTTTTCTCCTATTTTGACGTTATTTGCTTTTGATTGCTTTTTTCTTGGTTGTCGTCTTCTTGCTGACGGCTTTCTTCTTCGTCGCTTTCTTTTCGACTTTCTTGTCTTCTTCCTTCACCACGCGCTTTAAGATGAGGGCGCAGTAGCTCCCTAGCTTGATGCTCACGTGATAGGGCCTATTCTCTGGGGCGCCAGGCGAAGAGAAGCAAGAGAGCCCGTTATACTGGTTCCAGCCCCCGTATACGTCTTTATCGCTATTGAAGAGCTCGTAATATTCCCCTTCATTCATGACGCCGACATCGTAACTCTCGTAATAATTCGGGGTCATGTTGAAGACGAAGAGCAGATCGCTCTCACCCACTTGTCGCTCGAAGGCATAGACGCTTTGCTCGGCATTATCGACGAGCGTCCACTGGAAGTGGGCGGGGTTATGCTCCTCAAAGTGCATGGCTTTCTCCGCCTTATAGATAAGGTTGAGATCGCGGCAGAGCCTCCTCACCGAATCGTGCTTCGGGTAAGAGAGGAGATTCCAAGGAAGCGAGCGGTTCTCGTTCCACTCATCGAAACTCGCGAGCTCATTCCCCATGAAGTTGAGTTTCTTCCCTGGGTGAGCGAATTGATACGTGTATAAATTCCTTAGAAGCGCGAACTTCGTATCGTAATCGCCGTACATCTTGTTGATGAGGGTGCCTTTTCCGTGCACCACCTCATCATGAGAAAGCGGCAAGAGGAAGTTCTCGCTGTAGAAATAGGCCATCGAGAAGGTGAGTTTGTTGTGGTCCCACTTTTTGTAGATAGGGTCGAGCGAATAATACTTGAGAGTATCGTTCATCCAGCCTAAATCCCACTTGTAGTCGAAGCCGAGTCCGCCGTATTCGACAGGTCTAGTGACACCCACGAAATCCGTGCTATCTTCGGCGATCATCATCACATCCGGGTGCTCATAATGGATTTTGCCGTTGAGGCGCTTGATGAATTCGGTGGCTCCAGAATTCTCGCCATTGTTCTTATTGCCATCCCAATAGACGATATTGCTCACGGCATCCACCCTGATCCCGTCGAAATGGAAATAGGAAAGATAGTAATTCATCGCGCTCATAAGGAAGGAGCGCACCGGGTCTTTGCCCAAATCGAAGAGGCAGCTCCCCCACTGCGAATATGTGTGAGCAGGATCGGCGTATTCATATAACGGCGAGCCATCGAAATCGCGGAGAGCGTAAGGGTCGGTCGCAAAATGGACCGGGGCGAAATCGAGAATGGCGCCGAAACCGGCTTGGTGGAGCCGGTCCACGAAGCTCATGAGCTGGAAGGGATTGCCGTACCTTGAGTCGACGCTGTAGAAGCCCGTGGCTTGATAACCCCAGGAACCATCGAAAGGGTATTGGCTGATCGGCATGATCTCAACATGCGTATAACCAGTTTCTTTAAGATATGGGATAAGGTAATCCGCCACTTCTTCGTAAGAGATGAAGCGGCCATCGATTTTCCCTTTCCAGGAGCCGATATGGAGCTCATAAATGCTCATCGGCTTATCGAAATTGCGGTCTCTTTGTTTGAGCCAGCTTTCATCATGCCAAGCAAAAGAGCGGATATCGAAGATGCGTGAGCAAGACTGCGGGCGCATCTCGCTATAGAAGGCGAAAGGGTCGGCCTTATCGACGTATTCGCCTCGCGCGTTCTTAAAGTGATATTTGTAGCACTGATAGTTCACTAGACCGGGGACGAAAGTCTCGAAGCAGCCGCAGGGATCGACTTTCTCCATCTTGTTGGCCGTCACATCCCAGTCATTCCATTCCCCGATCACGGAGACATCCTCCGCCAAAGGGGCGTAAAGGCGGAAATAGACGCCGCTGATTGAAGCGCCTTCCTTCCCATTTTTATCGATCAATTTCTTCGTTCCGAAGTGCGCGCCGAAATACTCATAGGCGTGAATTGATTGACCCATGAGATAATCGTAGAGCGTTCCAAATGCCATAAACAAAAAACCTCGTAGATGGCGGTAGTATACCGATTTTTTCTTATTAAAGAAAGGACGTTGAAAAATAGGGTGCACCTCCTCTATCAAAAAGAGGCTAGTTATGCACGGATATTGCCGATTTCTCTCTTTATGAAATACAAACAGGATTATTCAGCTTTCTTTGATGGCTATCAGTTTTCTATACAAATTGGCTACAATGACAAAACAAAACCATCGGAATACGCCTATTTTTGGTAACGGTATTTATGTTCGCTCAAGAATCGCGTGTGTCTGTCTTTGCTTTGAGCCAAAACGTTATTCAACCGTCCAATATCCGCCTTTCGTTTTGCCCACGCGTTTGATCTTTCCTTTGTTTTTCAGCTCTTTCACGATGGTCGATACGCGGCTAGTTCCAAGACCAACCATACTAGAAAGCTCTTTGATGGTTGCGGTCGGGTTGTTTTTGATAGCCTCGAAAACATTCTTTTCGGAAGCGCTGAGGCCAATGGAATCAACGATTTTGAAAGACGGGGTAAAGGCAAAGGGTATCTTCACAATGATACGGCCATCCTCGATATCGAAGGCTTCTTTCCCGTAGACTCCCACGATTATCGGCACGCCGTGCCCCGCTTGCTCGATGAGGTTAAGCTGACCCATTATTTTTTGCAGTCCGATATTCGTGGGCCTTGAGACTCCCGCGTAAAAATCCTTTTCGGGAAAATCGAAAGGCAAGCCGCCAGTCGAGATTATCTCGATGCGGTCATCGAAAATGTAAATGGCCGGCGGAACGTTTTTGATCCATTTATTGTGGAGACAGGCGTTGTTCCAGGCTTCGGCAAAGCATTTGATATCGAATAACGGGGTTTCCTTTCTCTCTAGCCCCTCCCGCAAATGAACTCTGACCTCATTCAAAGATGAGACATAATCGAAAGCGTTTTGCATCGCGATGAGCAAACACTTGTATCCGAATTCGTTCCTGCTCACCATTTCGCTTTTGTCTTTGCCTTTGAAGCGCACCACTTTGATTGAGCAGTTGCTATTATCGGCCAAAATCTGGGCCAGATAGTTGAAAGTTCCCCTCTTGGTGAGGAACCCGCAGTTGGCGAAAAACGTATTGTCGCTGATGGTGAGATTATGAGATCGAAAAAGTCCCTTCAATTGCTCGAAAGTAAGATCCTGTTCGATCGATTCGACGTTCTCCATGGCCGTCAAAGAGTTTGAAAGAACGAGCTCGCTCAGAGTAGACGGATCAATCTTCTTGTTTTCGCTCCCGACTCTAATGCGGTAATTGCCGCCACATGAATAAGGTTTGTTGTACCCCGAGGCTTCCACGGTCAAGTAAATCAAATCGCCAGAGCGCTCAAGAGTGATTTTCGGCACGATGAGAGGACTGATGAGTTCCATGATTCTCGTGGAGATTTTTTTGATGGTCTCTTCCCCCATCGATTCGTTCAATCCCGTGATCGTTCCGTCATTTTGGACGCCGAAAAAGATTTTGCCGTAACCGCTTTTGTTAAGCATCGCCGTAAGGCTCAGCAAGCCTTTATCGAGCCCGGCTAAAGAGGTCTTGAATTCCTGAGTCTCCGTTTCATATGGGTTATCAAGTTTCATTCTTTTCTCTCCCCTACCAAAATCACTTCCGTTTTAGCGGAATCGAATTTATTTATACACTATTTATACACTTTTTATTACACTTTTCAATACACTCGACCAATCGCTGAACTGCAAAACAAAGATAGCCGATGTTGTTTCAACCAAATGATAATAAACTTTTATATAGTAATATTTTTCCGATAACGTCTAGTCTTTTTAATATACACGCACGACAATGTGGTTTCTTTTTCAGTGTCGAGAAACAGTTGTAAATTTATTTATACACTATTTATACACTTTTTATTACACTCATCATTACACTTTTTGATGAATGGATCCGTTTTATGTGGGTCGAAAGAGGTGAAAAAGAAGGAATAAACTACGGTCAATTTTTCTAAATAGAATCGTGAATTTATTCGATAATCTCTATTTTTTTAGAAAACATGTGATAAGAATATCGACGATATTTCGGCTATGGCAACGGGTCTTGGAAATTTATTTATACACTATTTATACACTTTTTATTACACCCATCATTACACTCTGGGTCTAGCGACGTTCCTCAAGACGTAAAAACATGTCACTCCGGTTTTCGGTCTTAAGGATGGTGTCCTCATTTTTGGGTTTCAGGGTACTTGATGTATTTGGCGGGTATTTCATCGCATAGCCACACTTTATCGTTCCCGATATAGAAGACGATGCCATCATTCGAAGCTGCTTTGGCATCGATTTCCAAGATGATCGGATTCTCGTCTCTTCTTTTGCCGACAAGCATCGCCGTATCCCTATCAACCGATAGATGGACATACTGCCTTTTCATCGGAAGAAGGCCTTCCTTCATTATTGAATCGAGGAACCTTTTAGCGGTCCCGTGATACAAAATATCCGGCGGATTTGCTGGGATTTTCGCGATTTTAGATGGAATTGAGTGGCCATAAAGCGCCCTGATTCTGTCCCCTACTATCTCATGTCTTTTCTTGTCAGAATGATCGATGATATATTCAAGATCTTCTTTTGTTACTGCGCGATCATATTCATGCAGGGAATTCAAGGAATGGAGCAATTGCTCAAGCGGAACGAAACCTTGCTCATCTAGCTCTAATTCATATTCCCATGGCGCGTGCCTTAAGGCGTAAGACACCTCTTTCGACAGCTTAATGTAGTCCATAGTCTTTCTACTTCCTTTTCAATATAACGTTTTTCGTCAGATAATCGATTGCCGGAGCAAACGCATGTAATGAAGGGCGTCGCCTAGATTGTATCCTGAATTCACGAGCGTTTCGAAAGTGATGCCGTCCAATACATCGAAAACATCAGGATAATGATCAAACGAAATTTGTGCATATAAGTAAGAGCAGAAGCCCAGAGCGTTCGGAATATATTGCATGTGTCCTTCATAAAGCCAGAACAGGATCACGAAATTCACAATTTTTTCCTCTGTTTTGCATTCGTCGAGGAGATGCCTGCACCAGGACGTGTATACATCAGGCCAGTTGTTGTCTTTTATCAGCTTTTTGGCCATTTTTACGTACTTTTGGAGCAAATCGTCATCGCCATAAAGCTCGTCTTTATAGCTAACGCCGAACAGTTTTTTTTGGTTGTTTCCTCTATCGTCATGTTTTTTCATCCGTTTTGCGAGACCGCTAGAATCAGATATCGCTCGTAAATTTCATCTACGATGGTTGCCATTGCTCTTTTTATACACCTCTGCAATAGCGATGATTTTGGGGTCTCTCCAGAATTGATAATAAGGGTCTTTCATCAAATCGATTTTCATAGCTTGGTTGGCGAAATCATCGAATTCGCCGCCGCATTCACCCCAACGTTTTTTCAAATCGACCATCGAAAAGATATAGCCAACAAGGTCATAAGGATCATATTGGCTAGGAATATAAAAATCCAATCCAGTATAGTGTATGAAGAAAAGGACATAATTGATCACCTGGTCTTCCGTTTTGCAATCTTCTCTGAGGTATTTGTCAAAACAAGCGTAGGTGTCTTCCCAGCTATTGCTGGACATAACTTGATTAGCCAATTCGTCCAATGGGGCGAAATCCTCATGGCTTATTTTCCAATAATCCGAGCCAAATAGTTTTTTGCATACGTTAGAATCGATTTTAGCCATTGTTCCCCTCCTTCAATAGGCAATGCGGCGGCTTTTTATGCCTGGCTTGCATAAATTTTGGTGTTTGCTTTGAAACGGCCACTCATATTATCGCATATTGAAAAAGACTGCCTGGGTCTTTGACCAAATTTGGCAGTCTTTTTTGTTCATTTCTTATTTCTTCTCTTCCGGGAGCATATCCTTTGGCCAGCGCGGCGAGGAATACCTCTTGCTTAAGGACGGATCGCAGCCATCGTGGCAAGTGACGCCGACAAAGGCATGGAGCTCATCTTTGATATCGGCCCCTCCTTTGCCTTTTTCAATGACTGGCAAAAGGGAAAGGAAATCCTTTTTGGCCTTATCCATGAGTTCAAAGAAGGATTCTTTATGCTCTGCCCCGCTTATCATATCGGGCCAAGAGGAATGGCATTCATTGAGGAAATCGACCGAAAGGAGTTTCTTCGGGATCGAATAGGGAATATTCATCGCGGAAGGTTGAGAATGCTTGCCAGTGAGAAGATTCATGCTCACTTTCGAGAGAAGATGAGGGGTATTGGTCATCCTCATCACCGCCCGATAATCCTTCAAGGAAAGATAGAAACTATCCTCTTTGATGGAAGGATTATTGATGGTCTCTTTGTTGGTTTTATACCAAAGGAGGCTGATTTTGCGGAGATCTTCATCATCTAAGGCGAGATATTTCTGTGGGCGCGTCGTATAGATTTTCGCTTTATGGCTGATGAGAGAATCTATCATCGTCTCGAAATAAGAATGCAACACGCCGTAGCGTTTCTTGCTCTTCTCATCGCTTTCCGAGAAGCCACTCGCCGGAAATATATAGGCGTGACAGGCTCTATCCAAAGAGTAATGGAGCCATAAGCCCTGGATATAGGAATAATAAAGGTCTTTGTCTTTTTCTTCTTCGCTCGCGATTTTCATCATCGTCGCGTAGATCGGGGCGATGTCGGTGTGATGGAGAAGCGAGCCGAAAGCATCGACTTTTAGATAATCCTCGCTCCTTCTTTTCCACGGCCTTTGACCGTAAAAGAAGAATGGGTCAGGGCCCTGGGTGCCGATAAGGATCGCTTCTTCATGCCCCCTATAGCAAAAAGGAAGCATATCGAGAGCGAAGGCGTAATGGGTTAAAATGGCTGGCATACTAGTCGTCTTCCCCGAGAGCCTCTAAGCCCTTCTTGAAGGTGGTTTTGGTGGTCTTGACGTTCTTGACGAAGAGGAAAATCACCAAAGCGATCGAAGAGGCGATGACGGCATATACCGGGAGGAAGCCCCAGTCGAGATTCTTGTTAAGCAAAAGAAGACCCAAAAGAACCGGGGTGACGGTCTGAGCACCCATGCTTGCCATGTAGTAATATCCAGTGAATTGGCCGATTTTCTTCTTTGAGCAGAGCTCCACGACCATTGGGAAACTGTTGATATGGACAAGGGACATACCAAATCCCTTCAATCCCCAAACGACATATAAATAGGCGGGGAA
The DNA here is from genome assembly GCA_963642055.1 of Roseburia hominis. Taxonomy (GTDB): domain Bacteria; phylum Bacillota_I; class Bacilli_A; order RFN20; family CAG-826; genus UBA4951. The sequence goes on from CAVIFQ010000006.1 coordinate 53,527, forward strand.
GTTATAGAAACCGGTTGCTTCGTTGTAGCTCCCTTTGCCAACGACTGATTGAAGGATAAGCCACAAAATGAGGCCGAGCACAGTGAGCGATAATCCAGATACGACCGTCCATTTACGGCCGATTTTCGAAGCGATCGTGCCACCGATCGCGAATCCGATGACCGAGCCTACGCCGCCGATGATGATCATAATCATGTTGGAGGCGCTGCTAGCTCCTAAGTGGTTGCGAGAATAGTTGAGCATGAAGGTGCCGATGCCGTTATCCGACATGAACCAGAAGAATTCGGCAGCAAGGATGAGCAAAAGCATGATTTTGTTGGCTTTGCTCATCGGCTTCTCGGTATCGTCTTCGACCGAATCGATGACGGCAGCCTCCTTCTCGCCTTCTTCGAGTTCATCGGCGAGTTGCTCCTCGAGCTCGTTTTCGTGGATACAGATGGCTAAGACGACGGCGGAAATCACCATGAGGACGCTCGCGATGAGGAATGGCGCTTCAATCGCCCAGATATTGCCGGTCGCCCAAGTGGTTTTATCGCCCTCGCCAAGATATTGGCTCAAGACGAAGATAAGACCGACGACCGTGGCAAAAGCCCCACCGATATAGCCCATGATATTGATGATGCCATTGGCTTTCGAGCGGAGTGGCTTTGGGGTCAAATCAGGCATCAAAGCGACGGCTGGATTACGGTACATCATGGCAAAGCAGACGACGATCGCCATAAGGGAGATGACGCCCGCCATGTTGTTGTAATGGAAGAAGACCGGAATGAAGGGGAAAGCGATCGCGCAGACTGCCGTGCCGACAAGAATATAGGGCATGCGTTTGCCCAGTTTCGTGTGCGTTTTATCGCTCAAACGCCCGAAAATCGGCATCAAGATGAGAGCGGCGAGATTATCCATCGCCATCACCATGCCCACGAGGTACTGGACATCTTCGCTCCTTGTAGCACCAAGAGCCTCCATGAAGAGTTTCTCTAGGAAAGTCGGGCACCAAGAATCGTACACTTGCCACAAAAGCAAGATGCCGAAAAAGGCGAATCCGATGATCATCGTGCGCTTATAGTTTAATTTGAGGGGCGCGCCACTCCCCTCCGTTTTTATGTTATTCATATGCGCTAAGGATAGTCCTCTTAGAAAGGCTTGAAAAGGCATTTTTGCTTCTCATCGCTCTTCTTTTACCGATAGAAAAGCCTTTCTAGGCGCCTTCTTTCATCCTTATATTCTTTGATTAATGAGCCCCTTAAGTCTAAGATATGTCTCGAAACAGTAGAGGTAAAAAGAATGATCAAATGCATGGCGGTCAATGCCGGTAGCTCATCGCTCAAGTACAAGCTTTTCTCGATGCCGGAGGAAAAGGTAATCTGCTCAGGCAACGTCGAGAGAATCGGGCATGATGATGGCATCTTCGGCCTAAAATACAATGGGGAGAAAATAAAGAAAATTCTCCCGATTCCTGATCACGCCGTCGGCGTCAAGCTCGTGCTCGATGCCCTTAAAGAATACGGCATCGTCAAGGATTTAGAGGAAATAAAAGTGGTCGGGCACCGCGTGGTGCAAGGCGGCAAATACTTCTCGAAATCCGCCATCTTCGACGAAGATACGGAAGAGAAAGTCACCAAGCTCATCCCGCTTGACCCGCTTCACGCCCCAGCGCATCTAGTTGGTTTCCATGCCTTCAAAGAGGCTCTCCCCCACGCGATTGCGATCGCCGTCTTCGATACGGCCTATCACCAGACGATGGAAGAAGAGGATTATCTCTTCCCGATCCCGTATGAATTAAGCGAGAAATACGATTGCCGCAGATACGGCGCGCACGGCACTAGCCACAATTATCTCGCCATCAAAGGCAACGAGGATTTCCTCGATAGTAGGAAAAATACCCGCATCATCTCTTGCCACTTAGGCTCCGGCGCCTCTTTATGCGCCATCAAAGACGGGAAGTGCGTCGCTACCTCGATGGGTCTCACCCCTCTAGGAGGCGTGATGATGGGCACTAGATGTGGTGATATCGATCCAAGTGTCTATGACTATCTTTGTACCAAACGCGGATACTCCCCTGATGAGCTTTACGAGATTCTCAACAAAAAGAGCGGATTCCTCGGAGTTTCTGGCATATCAAATGATACGAGGGACATCGAAGAAGCCGCCGAAAAAGGCGATAAGAGAGCGATCCTCTCCATCAAGCTCTGGGCCAGAAGAGTCGCCGATTTCATCGGTTCATATTACGTCCGTTTAGGCGGAGCCGATCTCATCATCTTCTCGGCTGGCGTTGGCGAGAACAGCGGCGTCTTCCGCAAAGCCGTCATCGATAACGTCAAAGAGGCGCTGCATCTCGATATCGATGAAGCGCTCAACGAGAAAGTCCATGGCGATGAAGCGCTCATCTCTACTCCAAAGAGCGCCATTAAAGTCGCCGTCATCCCAACGGATGAAGAAGTAATGATCGCCCGCGACTGCTACAAAGCCTACGAAGGGAAACTATAAGCGTGAATAACCCAATTCTTCTAAATTACGAAAAAGAGCACAAGAAGGCTTTCTCCTACATAAGGAGAGCCATTGAGAAATACGACCGCATCGCCATTTTCCGCCACATCAAGCCGGATTTCGACGCGATGGGGAGCCAAATGGGACTATATACCTTCATTAAGGATAATTTCCCTAATAAGGAAGTTCATTTCCTTGGCGATAACCACGTCGCTTTCACCCCGCGCCTCTTTCCAGAGACCGAGAGGCTGAACGACGATTGGTTCAAGACCCCATTCCTCGCGATTATCCTCGACGTCGGCGATCATGAGCGCATCGCCGATCCGCGTTACCAAAAGGCGAAATGCATCGTCAAAGTCGATCATCACCCCGCCAAAAAGGAAATCGCGAAGAACCCGCTCCTCGATACGGAAAGCGCCGCGGCGGCAGAACTCGTTACCAATCTTCTCGCCACTTGGAAAGGCAAGACGCTTTCGAAAGAAGCCGCCCATTATCTCTATATCGGCATCGTCGGGGATTCCGGCCGCTTCCAGTATAGCAGCACCAATGAGCACACCTTCGCTTCGGCGATGGCGCTCCTCGAGACCGGCATCAACATCAATCAGATATATCTATCGATGTACGAGAAGAAAATCGATGACCTCAAAGTCACCGCTTATGTCCTCAACCACTTCTCGGTCTCTCCGCATGGCGTTGCTTATTACCTCTTGCCGGAGAAAATCCAGGAAGAGCTCAAAATCAGCAGCGAGCAAGGGAAAGACAACGTCAATCTCTTCTCCAATATCAAAGGCATCAACGCCTGGTGTTCCATCACCGAAGACCCCAATCCCAAAGACTATTGTTGGCGTATCTCCATCAGGAGCAAAAAAGCCGATATCTCCCCGATCGCGGTCAAATGGGGTGGCGGAGGCCATGCCCAAGCGAGCGGCGCTAAAATCAAGAGCCTCGATGAGCTTGATAGCTTCATCAAGGACCTCGACGACCTCTTCATCTAAGCGAAATAGAGTTGCTACAAAATTCCAATTTTGACTAAAAAAGCAACTCTTTTTTCTTTCTTTTCCAGTGACGAAAACCACTCAATTTTCATCAAAATAGAAGGGTATTGCTGAGATTTCGCTCTTGAATAAGCGATAATTCAGTATTCTGAGCGTCCTTGTTGAAATGATGATGAAAAAGTGTATTTTTGGTGCCGAAAAAAGCCGTAGGTGCTTTTTCAAAGAAAAGAAAGGAGACTGCCATGAATACCATTGTTTTAGCAGGCAGCATCAGCGATAACCTCGCTTCGGCTATGTCCAACCAGACCCTTTGGACGAACATCGCCAAGACCGTTATCTTCATTCTTTTGGGTTTTATCTTCACTAAGAAAAACCTCTTGCCGGAGAAAACAGGGACCATCCTCACCAAATTCGTGATGGGCGTCTGTTTGCCGTGCTTAGCCTTCTGTTCCTTCATGAAGGATTTCACGATCACGGAAGGCGTAGGAGCCATCGTCAACTTCGTCCTCGGCTTCGTTTTCTACATCCTCTTCATCTTCTTAGGAAAAGCCATCTTCCTCTGGGTCAAAGACAAGAATAAGCGCGAAGTCCTTGCCGTCTTATTCGCTTTTGGGTCCACCACCTTCTTCGCTTATCCGCTCGTCAGCGCGATATACGGCAAAACCGCGAGCAACTACTTCAACATCATGAACGTCGCTTACCGCGTCTTCCTCTATAGCTACGCCTATATGGTCGTCTCGGGGGTCAGCCTCAAGAAAAATGACGATGTCGCTGAGAGTGATGGAAGCGTAACGAAAGAGCAACCGACTCTCTCTTCGATCATGAAGAAAGTCTTCCTCAACCCGATTCTTATCGCCACTTTCGCCGGTCTCTTCCTCTGGGTGCTTCAGGCTATCCCGGGCTCCGATTTAGTAAGGACAGACTGGCTCTCCACCAACGTCAGCGAGAGCAAAGTCGCTTTCTGGAGAATCGATGTCACCCTTCCTTGGATCTATCAATCCGCGAATACGCTCGGTAATCTCTCTTCGACCCTCATCCTCTTCGCCATCGGCTGCACTTTGGGCAAAGGCTCGGTGAAAGAAGCCGCGATGGATAAATACGCTTGGATCTGGACCGCGATCAAGATTTTCGCCGCCCCAGCCATCGTTTTGGCGATTCTTTTCGGAGTCGAGGCGATCGCGAAAGCCTGCGGCTACGCCAATTTGATCACCATCGAAACCGTTCAATCCTCCGTCTTCACTTGGCTCGTCCCGCCAGCCACCGTCGCGGTTGGCTATTGCTTAGCCTTCGATAAAGAGAAGGAAATGGCTTCCCACATCTCGCTCATCTCCACTTTCGGAGCCGTGTTAGGCGTCATCATCTGGGTCATCATCCTGGTGGTCGTCGAATCCAGCGGTTTCTTCCCCGCCATCGCTTAATTAATTTAGGAGTAAACACAAAATGGAAAAGAAAATCATCTGCTTTGGTTGCCGCGCCTACGAGCTCCCTTATTTCAAAGAGCTCGGCGAGAAATACGGCTACGAGCTCATCACACGTCCAGAATATCTCAATAACGACAACATCGAACTCGCTTATGGCTATCCTATCGTCATGGTGAGAGGCAACTGCAACGTCGATGGGGAACATTTGAAGACCCTCAAAGAGAAAGGCCTCAAATACTATCTCACGAGAACCGCCGGCTATAACCACGTTGATGTGGCTGCTTGCAAAGAGCTAGGCATCGAGACGGCCTTCGTCCCTGGCTATTCGCCAAACGCCATTTCTGAACTCGCCCTCACTCTATCTCTTTCTCTCCTCCGTCATACCCAATATACTTGCGATTTGACGAGCAAAGGCAAATTCAAAGTCACCGATACGATGTTCTCGAAAGAAGTCAGAGACTGCACCGTCGGTATCTTGGGCTGTGGCCGCATTGGCCGCACCACCGCCTCTCTCTTCAAAGGTTTGGGGGCTAAGGTGGTTGGCTATGACGTTTTCGTCTCCGATGCCACCAAAGGACTCATCGAGATGAAAGCGACCCCTGAAGAAGTCGTCTCTACTTCCGATATCATCGTTTGCCATATGGCCTACATCAAAGGGAAGAATGACAAGTTCATCTCCAAAGATCTCATCGCAAAAGCCAAAAAAGGCGCGATTATCGTGAATGTCGCCCGTGGCGAAGTCATGGACAATATGGCCGCTTTACTCGCTGTGAAAGATGGGTATCTTGGCGGACTTGCTCTAGATGTCATCGATAACGAGAAAGCTCTCTTCAATCACGAATTTGATCCTAAAGCCATGCCGAATGAAGAGGCGCAGCTCGCCGTTGATCTCTACCCAAGCGTCCTCATCACTCCGCACGTGGGGAGCGCCACTGAGCACGCCTTAATCGATATGATCGAAGTCTCCATCCAGAACATGGAAGAGTATCTATCGACTGGGAAATGCAAGAACTCCCTCATCAAATAGTTTCTTGAACCTCAAAAGCCGAGAAGAGATAGCCTCACGCTCGGCTTTTTTCTTTTCCTTCTTTAGCCATAAAGAAGGCTTTTGCATTATACTTGTAGCTATGTTCACGCCTCTTCACGTTTATAGTGGTTTCTCCTTCCTCTCCAGCGGCCTTCCCGTGAAGCGCATTTCACTTTTAGCGAGAAAAAACGGCTACTCGGGAGTGGGCATCAGCGATCTTTCTACCTGTAGCGGCTTCGCCCCTTTTTACCATTCTTGTTTATCTAGTGGGGTCAAACCTTATTTTTTGATGGATGCATATCTACTTGAAGGGACTTTCAGCATCCTCGTGAAGAGCGAGGTGGGATATAAAAATCTCCTCAAAATCGAACTAGCAGCCAAAAAAGAGAATCTTACCCTTAAGACACTCATTGAGCATCAAGAAGGCCTATCTTTCATCATCAATCCCGAGACCACTTTCTTGTCGCGTGATTATTCGACTCATGAAGAGAAGGACCTCGCTCTCCGTTTATCGGAAATCGTCAAAGGGCTAGATTCAGTTTATATTGGTATCCCGTACCTGCCCGATAACCCATCTTTTATCTCCTTCTTACGTTCCTTTTTCGCCACTTATCCTTATAAGACCATCGCTTTTCCTTTCATTTCCTACGAAAAGAAAGAGGATGCCATTGTCACTTCCATCACCCATGCGATCGAAGAGCACTCCACTCTCTCCATCAAAGAGAAAAGCGGAGATAACTTCTTCTTGAGCCAAGATATCGTGAATTCCTATTACAGCGAAGAAGAGATAAAAAGCGAAGAAGGGATGCTTGAAGAAGTTGATTTTGCCTATATCAAAAAGAGGGGCAGCCTCATCCATTACGAAAACGATGAAGGCCTCTCCAGTGGCGAATATCTCCGCAAAAAGGCCCTGGAAGGATTAAAAAAGAAGGAATTAGAGAGCAAAGAAGAGTATTGCTCCCGCCTTGAATATGAGTTATCTGTCATTCATGAGATGGGCTACGACGACTACTTTTTGGTGGTGGCCGATTACGTCTCGTTTGCGAAAAATAGCGGCATCCTCGTTGGCCCGGGCAGAGGCTCAGGGCCAGCTTCCCTTGTCTCATATTTATTAGATATCTCCACCATCGACCCGCTTGAAAACGGGCTCCTCTTTGAGCGCTTCTTGAACAAAGAACGCCAGTCGATGCCGGATATCGACGTCGATTTCGCCGATGATAAACGCGATCTTCTTTTTAGTTATCTCCAAAAGAAATACGGAGAAAGCCGCGTGAGCCGGGTTTTGGCTACCCAAACGATCGGTGCGAAAGAAGCTTTACGCGATATCGGGAGAGTATACGAGTATGAAGAGCGAGAGATCTCTCTCATCGTAAGCACCATCACGAATGACAAGTTGTCTTTGCGTGACGACTATCGGAAATCTCCCGAATTCAAGAAACTCGTCGACAGTGACCCTTATTACCTCCAAATCGTGGCTCTCGCCTCCAAAATCGAGGGTTTGCCCCGTCAAGCGGGACTCCATGCCGCTGGCCTCATCCTCAATAATGAGCCACTTTCAGAAGCTCTCCCCCTCTCCTATAACGATGAAATCGGCTATATCGCCGATTTAGAGAAGGATTATCTTGAGGAACAAGGTTTCCTTAAGATGGATCTTCTTGGTTTAAGCAACCTCACCTATATCGACCACATGCTTAAGCGCATCGAGAAAAATGAAGGGAAGAAGCTGACTTTCGAAGAAATTCCCTATAACGACGAAGAATCGATCGCTCTCATAAAAGAAGGGAAAACCATGGGTATCTTCCAGATGGAAAGCGAAGGGATGAGACGCGCCATCAAAACCCTTGAGCCCACAACTTATGAAGATATTGTCGCACTTGAAGCTTTATACCGCCCTGGCCCAATGGAGAATATCCCTCTTTACGCCAGAAGAAAAAAGGGCTTAGAGAAACCCACCTATCTTGACCCCGCTCTCGAAGATATCTTAAAAAGCACCTACGGCATCATCGTCTATCAAGAGCAGATCATGCAAATCACCCAGAAAGTGGCCTCTTTTACGCTTGGCGAAGCTGACCTTTTTCGCCGCGCCATCAGCAAGAAAGACGCCAAAAAGCTGTCGTCGCTCAAAGACAAATTCATCGATGGCTGCTTAAAGAATGGGCGTGATGAAGCAACTGCCTCACGTCTATTCTCCCTCATTGAGCGCTTCGCCGATTATGGCTTCAATAAGGCTCATGCCGCCTCATATTCCGTCATCACTTGCCGGATGGCTTATCTAAAAAAGCATTACCCCATCGAATTCTATTCCGCTGTTTTAGAAGGGATGGAGATAGGGAGCACCAAATTCATGAATACGGTGGCTGAGCTCCGCGAAATGGGCGTGAAGCTTTCTCCTCCTTCCATCAATGACTCCACTCTTTCTTACGTCATCAAAGACGGAAGCCTCCTTCTTCCTTTATCCTCCATCAAAGGCATCAATATCGCTTTCCTCTCCTCTCTTCTCGATGAGCGGATCGAGAAAGGGCCTTTCCTCGATTTGGCGGATTTTGCTTTACGCAGCAAAAAATGCGGGCTCACCTTGCCTATTTTCGTGCGCCTCATCGATGCTGGGGCTTTTGATTCGTTTTGCCCATCTAGAGCCAGTATGCGCGTAAGCGCCTACCGCTTCTATAATTACAGCGAGATGATGGGAGGGGACGATAATATCGCGCTTTTCGATCTAGGCATCGAAAAACCGGAAATAGAGAAAAGAAAGGATGATACGCTCATTAATCTCGAGGCTGAATATGAGGCTCTGGGAATGATGGTATCAGGCTCCCCGCTTGCAGTTTATGCGCCGTTACTAAAGCAAAAAGGCGCCATCCCGTTAGAGAAAATCAAAGAGAGCGAGCGTTACTTCCTCACTTCGGGGGTGATTGGCTCTATCCGCGTCATCAATACGCGAAACGGGAAGCAGATGTGCTTCATCGATGTATACGACGACATCTACAAAGCCTCCTTCACCCTTTTCTCGGAAGCCTATTCTTCTTCCTTCAAGAGCTTGAAAGAAGGGAACATCGTGCTCATAAACGGGCATAAGGACTATAAAAAAGACGGATATATGGCAGACAAAGTCGAGACTTTGGGAGAGAACAGCAATGAATAAAATAATCGTGATTGATGGCAATAGCCTCCTCTTCAGGGCCTATTACGCCACAAGCTATGGCGATAAATCGTCCATCATGCGCACGAAAAGCGGCGTGCCGACCAACGCCATTTTCGCTTTCGCCAACATGCTCTCGAAGATTCTCTCCTCTTTTAAGAGCGATGAAGGCATCTTCATCGGCTTCGACAGCGACAAAGAGACTTTCCGGAAAGAGGAATTCAAGGATTATAAAGCCAATCGCGCCCCTTGCCCGGAAGATTTAAAGCCCCAGTTCCCTCTTTCCCGCGAACTCTGCGATGCCCTCGGCATCATCTATTACGAAGAGCACGGGATCGAGGCTGACGATATATGTGGGAGCGTGGCCAAAAAAGCGAGCGAAGAAGGCCATGAGGTCATTATCTACACAAGCGACCACGACTATCTCCAGCTCATCGATAGGAATATCAAAGTATCACTCCTTAAAGTCGGTTTATCGAACATGGAAGAATACGATGAAGCCCACTTAAAAGAGAAAATGGGCCTCACCCCTTCTCAAATCATCGACTATAAAGGCTTACGGGGCGATAGTAGCGATAACTACCCCGGCATCCCCGGGATCGGCGAAAAGGGCGCGCTGAAGCTCCTTCAGGAATACGGTACTTTCGATAAAGTCATCAAAAATGCCGAAAAGGGCAATATCAAAGGCAAAATCGGGGAGAAAATCGTGGCGGGAAAAGAGCTTGGCTACGCCTCTTTCCGCCTCGCCCGCATCAAAACGGATGTGACTCTCCCTTTCAAGATCGAGGATCTCACTTATCGCGGCTACTCCTTCTCAAGCGTCAATCTCTTCGCCCAGAAATACGAGATGAAGCAGCTGCTTTCGCGTCTTCCTATTTCCTTAAAGAAAGCCGACCCCTCAAGCATGAAGGTCGAAAGCGTCAATAGCTTCCAAAACATCGATATTCCCTCGTATATCGGATTATCACTTGATATCGATTTTTCTTCCTATCACGAAAAGAAGATGCTCGGTATTGCCATCGCAACCGATAAAAATACCTATTACGAGACCGTCGAAGACCTTCTTAAAGACAAAAAACTCATCGCCGCTCTCAGTGATCCTTCCATCAAGAAAGCCGTATACGACGGCAAAGCCACAATCTACGCCTTATCCACTTTAGGCATAGAGATAAAAGGCATCGAGGATGATATATTGCTTGCCTCTTATCTCCTTGACAGCGCTCTATCGATCACCCCTGAGCTCGTCTATGGCTCCTTTGGGGTGGATATCGATGAGAAGAAAGAAGAGACGATATCTCTTTTGACCCTCGATGACTCAAATCCCGAAAAATGCGGCAAAATGGCCTTTTATGCCCTTTATCTCCTCCCAAAGATCAATAATAGCCTCAAAAGCATCAATGCCTTTTCGCTCTATAAGGATCTCGAGATGCCCTTAATGGCAGTGCTCGCCAAAATGGAGCTAGAGGGTTTCCCGCTCCATCAAGATAAACTAGAGGAATACGGCAAACTCTATAACGAGAAGAAAAAGGCCGCCGAAGAAGAGGTTTTCGCTCTCGCGGGCGAAAGATTCAATCTTAATTCCCCGAAGCAAATCGCGCATATACTCTATGAGAAGCTTTCTCTCCCCCACGAGAAAAACGCCGGCACGAGCGTGGAGGATCTTTCCGCCATCTACGATAAATCCCCCATCGTCCCGAAAATCCTCGAGTATCGGAAATACGCGAAACTCTTGAATACCTATGTCGATGGGCTCATCCCCCACATCAAGGAAGATAAGAAGATCCATAGTTATTTCAACCAGGCTCAGACTACCACTGGACGTCTATCTTCCTCTTCCCCGAACCTCCAGAATATCAGCGCTCGCGATGAAGAAGGGAAGCAAATACGGAACGCCTTCTATTACGATGACCCATCAATCAAGCTGATGTCACTCGATTACGGGCAAATCGAGTTGCGACTACTCGCCGCCTTAAGCGGCTGCAAACGCTACATCGATGTCTTCAATAACGGGCATGACGTGCATACGGAAACCGCCAGAAGAATCTTCGGCCATCAAGAAGTATCAGACGGAGAAAGACGAAAGGCCAAAGCCGTCAATTTCGCGATAATTTATGGCACAAGCGACTACGGGCTCAGCCAGCAAATCGGCACTTATCCGCGTGAAGCCAAGCGCATCATCGAATCTTTCTATAATTCCTATCCGGAAGTGAAAGAATATCTAAACAAAATCACCCATGAGGCCACCACGAATGGCTATGTCACCACAATGCTAGGTAGAAGGCGGTATCTCCGCGATATCAATGACCCGAATTTCGTGCGGAGAGAAGCCGCGCGAAGAGCGGCCTTGAATGCCCCAATCCAGGGGAGCGCCGCTGATTTAATCAAAATCGCGATGTTAAAAATCGATAAGTATCTCTCCGAGCACAACCTCAAGACGAAGATGGTCCTTCAAATCCATGACGAACTCATTTTCGCGGTGCCGGAAGAGGAACTAGAGACCGTCAAGAAAGACATCAAGGAAATAATGGAGAATGCCGTATCTCTCCCGGTGAAACTCACCGCGGAAGTAGGTGTCGGCTCTTCATGGTACGAGGCTAAATAGTATGCCAGAACTCCCAGAAGTAGAGACCGTCAAGCGGTCGCTCAACGCTTCAATCGTTGGCGAAAGTATCGAGAGTGTCGATATTTATCGCGAGAAGAATATCCTCAACGACAAAGAGGAATTCCTTTCTGCTCTCATCGGTGAGCGTTTCCTTTCCGTTTCTAGACGCGGCAAATTCCTCATTTTCCACCTAACTCACGAAAAAGCCATCATCTCGCATTTAAGGATGGAAGGGAAATACTACATCGGGCAAAAAGAGGAAGAGAAAGGGAAGCATGACATATTGCGTTACGTCTTTGCTTCAGGGAAGACGCTCCGTTACATCGACGTGCGGAAATTCGGCATCATCGAGTATCGGAAAGAAAGCGAATTATATGACCGCCCACCGCTCTCTAATCTTGGCAAAGAGCCTTTCGATATCTCGGTAGAAGAGTTAATGAAAGGCCTAAAGAAGAAAAAAGGCCCCATCAAAGAGGCACTGCTAGACCAATCCATCATCTCCGGCATTGGCAATATCTATGATGATGAGATTCTTTTCGCAAGCGGGATAAACCCACTGAAACCAGCCTCTTCTTTAAACGAAGAAGATTGCGCCCGTATCGTAACTAATGCCAAAAGAATCATGGAAGAGGCCATTTCTTTAGGAGGCAGCACCATTAAGAGCTATCACCCCGAGAAAGGCAAAAGCGGAGCGATGCAGAACCATCTCAAAGTCTATGGCAAATTCGGAGAAAATTGCCCCAACTGCGGCTTTCCTCTTAAAAAAATAAGCGTCGGCGGAAGAGGCACCACTTATTGCCCGCTTTGCCAAAAAGGCGATAAACCGCTCGTTTTCGGGGTAACTGGCCCTATCGCGAGTGGCAAAAGCACTGTGGCCGCGTATTTAAAAAGCAAAGGCTATCTCGTGCTCGATGCTGATGAGATTGTTTCATCTTTGTATAAGCAAGCTGATGTTTTGAAAAACGTCCAAACTCTTTTAGGGGAAAACGCCATCACTGATGGAGCGCTCAACCGCCCTTACGTAAGAGAACTTCTTTCTTCTGATGTCACAAAGAAAAAGGCTCTAGAAGGCTATATCTGGCCCTTGGCATACCAAAAAATAGAAGAAGAGATAAACAAAGAGAAAGATCGCCGCATCCTTCTAGATGTGCCTTTCCTTCTCTCCTCTCCGCTTGAAAAGTATCTTGATCTCCTCATCTATATCGAGGCTGATCCAAAAGTCGAAGAGGAAAGAATCAGAGAGCGTGGAAAAGACCCAGCTTCCTCCTTGGCCTTGAACGCCTCTTTCCCGCGCGAAAAAGCGAAAAAGAAAGCGAATATCGTTCTTTCCGGGAACGGCAGCAAAGAAAACTTACTCAAGGAATTAGAAAAAAATATCCTACTTATAGATATGACTGGAAGCCGCCTTTTAAGAGGAATGGCTCCCCGCATTTTTTCATCAAGAGAGTTTTAAGACGCTTCGCCAAAACCGAAGCATCGCGCGAATAGGAATACATCGCTTCGATTTCTTCGTAGGAGAATTCGCTACAGAAAAGGGTGAAAAGATTCTTTTTCGCACGAGCGGATAGTAACGGCATCAAGAGCTGATCGCGCACATAGTTGCTCTTGAATTCGTTGCCGAAAGAATCAAGGACGAGGATCTCGGCATTAGATAAAGTGTCCATCGTCGCATCGAACAGGGCTTTGTTTTTGATGGCAAGGTTCTTAAGCTCATCGAAACGTTTTACCGAATCTAGATAAGCGATACGGTAATCGCCGCTTTTGATGAAGCCGTTCATGAGGCTGACCGCTAAAGTGGTTTTGCCTACCCCGCTCTCCCCTTCTAGATAAACCCAAGGGGTCAAGGAATTGCTGTCTCCTAAAGATGAACTGCAACGGAGAGCGAATTTCTTCGCGTCGGCTTTGTTGGGGAGAGTCGCGATCGACAAAGAGAGCATCTCCTCGGGAAAATCGCGGTAGAGATAACCGTTTTTGATCTTCTCTTTCGCCATTAAGTATTTGCAGTAGCCATATCTCCTGTTGAGCAAGCCCGAGTCATCGATGAAGAGATCCATCGTATGGAATTCCGGGGAAAGGGAGCAATATTCCATCCCTTTGCATTTTTCGCATTCTTTCGCGCACTCTTGGTAAGCGAGGAAAAGCGGGAGATTTTTCCTTAAGGATGCTTCATCTACCCCTAGTTCCTTCATCTTGGCTTTGATTGCATTATCGCTTAAAAGCTCATTCACGCTTTCTTCATACGAGGAAGATAAATGCGGGCGAATCTTTAAACTCTCTTCTTTGCTGCTTTTCATTCTTTCTTCTTCCTCACGCGGGCGAAAATCTCATCGAATGAGACATCGTCTTCCGGTTTTTTGTTATCATTTGATAATTCTTTTTTCGTTGAGTTATCGGATGTTTCTGCGATTTCTCCTTTTTTTGTTTCAACGGGCTGGCTGTTTTTCTTCTTGCCGCTCGTCTTTGAGAAATAGTTCATGGCGTCAAGCGCCGTCTCAACGTTTTCTCTCACGAGCGAAGCCGCGATTTTCTCGGTGTAGGCTTTCGGGAGCGTGTTGTTCTTTTGACAAAGGACATAAAAGATGAGGGCATTGGTCACTTCATTGTTCAATCCCATCTCAAGGGTGAGCTCCTCAAGTAGACTCGCATCACTGCTAGCGATCTTCCCGCCTTTCTGTAATCTCGAGAGGAATTCGATCGGGCGCTCCTTCTCCATAAGACGGAGAGTTCTAGCAAACCCGGTATCGCCTTTGGTTGGCGTTTTGACTTGCTTTTCTTTCGAAGCCACTTTGAGGTAATCGAAGCGGACGTTGTCTTTGGCAAGAGTCAGTAGCTTCTTCTTATCGAGCCGCTTATTGACGGGCTCATTCATCAAAAAGGAGGAATTCACGAAATCGGCGAGGGTTTCTTCACTGTACCCGTATAAAGCCTGAACGCGGGAGATATAGTTGATTTCACTCTGCGAGAAAGTCCAGGCGTTGTAGCGGTTATCAATAGAAGTAAGAGCAGATAAAAACGCCTTGAAATCGAAGGAAGTGGCGATTTCGCCGCTCTTTTTGCCACCGCTTACGAGCACGCTTTTGATATAACGCTCATCGTTAAGATCAGGCGCGAAATACTTAAGGAAATCCATCGAAACGGGCTTATACCCCTCTGGCTTCTCATCATCGCTATATTTCTTCGCAAGCTTCTTCGCATCCTCTTCGCCGATGTATTTGCTCAAAGTCCCCGCGAAAAGCGGATCGGAGAAAAAAGAGCAAGGAGAGATAGGAGCATATAAGCAATAAGAGATGATCCGGCATTTGGGGGTCTCTCCTAAATAGGTAGCCACTAGACCAGTGGCCTCCAAAGCATTGAGACAAGAAACGACTTCGCCGATTGAGTAGCCAGTGTTCCGGAGCAGTTTCTCGTGGGTCGATAAATGCTCATTGTCAATTTCATACAGCGCGAAATAAAGCGCGATGCTTTTCGCACCCACAAGCGGCATATAAAGATCAATGACGACTTTGTAATCGAAATCGCTGAGAGGCGAGAGCTTTCTCGCCTCATAAAGATCACTGATTGCCAAATCGTTCACCATAGTGCGTCAATTCTACCATCCTCGCCACTCTCTTCTAGTCCTTTTTTCGTGCTGATAAAGAGCCATTCGCCCCTTTTAGGGGCAAAAAGAGGTCATTTGACTTTCTAGACGAAGAAAAGTGGTACATAATATCCTCGATTTTGCTGAGGGATACATATGATCAAAAGAATTGGCATCTTGACCTCCGGCGGCGATGCCCCGGGAATGAACTGCGCCATCCGCGCCGTCGTGCGCTCAGGGATGAGCTACGGTTTAGAGGTATATGGAGTATATGATGGCTACCGCGGACTCGTGGAAGGACGCATCGAAAAACTCGACCGCGACTCCGTGAGCAATATCGTCAATCGCGGCGGCACGATTCTCCGCACGGCGCGCTTGCCCGAATTCAAGACCGAGTCGGTCCGCGAGAAAGCGGTTGAGCAACTTCGTAAATTTGGCATTGAGGCGCTTGTCGTCATCGGTGGCGATGGCTCCTATATGGGCGCGAAGAAACTCACCGAGATGGGCATTAACTGCGTTGGTTTGCCTGGCACCATCGATAACGATATCGCCTCCACCGACTACACCATCGGTTTCGACACCTGCTTAAATACGGTCTGCGACTGCGTGGACAAAATCCGCGACACCACCGAATCGCATGGCCGCTGCGCGATAATCGAGGTCATGGGAAACCACTGTGGCGATGTCGCCTTATTCAGCGGACTCGCCGAAGGGGTCGACATGATCCTCACCCCTGATCACCCAATCCCGGAAGATGAGATTTTCCGCATCCTCAAAGAGATGCATGAATCCCATGCCGATCGCCGCGCGATCTTAATCGTCAGCGAGAAGCTTTACCCCGATATTCATGAATTCGCCAAACGCGTTCAGGAAAATACCGGTTTTGATACGAGAAGCGATGTCTTAGGCCACGTCCAAAGAGGCGGAGCGCCGAGTGCCTTCGACCGCATTTTGGCGGCCAGGATGGGAGCTTATGCCGTGGATTGCCTCTGCGAGGGCAAAGGCGGGATCTGCATCGGCATGGTCAATAACAAGATCGTCGATTATGACATCTATGAGGCCCTTGCTCTCCCACGCGATAAGCACATCTCTCTCCTCCGTCTCATCGATTTGCTCAAATAAGGAAACGCAATTATGTTTTTGATCACCAACAAGAAAACCAAAATCGTCTGCACGATAGGACCTGCCAGCGACACCCCCGAGATGCTGCTTGATCTTTATAAAGCCGGAATGAACGTCATGCGCGTCAATTTCAGCCATGGGACCCACGAAGAGCAACTCGAGAAAATCAATATTGCTCGCGCTTTTGAGAAAGAATACGGCATCTATCTCCCAGTCGCTCTAGACACCAAAGGGCCAGAGCTCCGCACTGGGTATATGGAAAACGGCAAAGTCGAGGTCAAAAAAGGCCACACGATGCGTATTTCGATGACCCCGATGTTAGGTAATTCCGAGCGCTTCTCTTGCTCTTATCCTGGACTTTATGATGATGTAAAGGTTGGCGATATCATCCTCATCGATGATGGCAATCTCGAAATGGAAGTCACGGGCAAAGACGAGAAAGCCCGCGAAATCGTGGTCAAAGCCCTCAATAACCATTACATCAAAGACCAGAAAGGCATGAACTGCCCTTCTAGCCATCTCTCCATGCCCTTCATCAGCGAAAGAGATGAGGCTGACCTCAAATTCGGCTGCGAGCAGAATGTGGACGTTATCTTCGCTTCCTTCACCCGCCGCCCCGAGGATATCCTTGATCTAAAAGCCGTCCTTAAAAAATACGGAAACCCGAATATCCCAGTCATCGCCAAAATCGAAAACCCGGAGGGAGTTGAGAAAATCGAAGAGATCATCAAAATAGGAGACGGCGTCATGGTCGCCCGTGGCGATTTGGGCGATGAGATCCCTCCGCAAGAAGTCCCGCTCGTCCAAAGGAAAATCATCAAATTGTGCCGTAAATACGGTAAACCCGTCATCACCGCCACCCAGATGCTCGATAGCATGACCACTCACCCTCGCCCCACACGCGCTGAGGTAAGCGATGTCGCCACCGCGATCGATGAAGGAAGCGACTGCGTGATGCTTTCTGGCGAAACCGCAAGCGGGGCTTATCCAGTCGAATCAGTGGCCATGCAAAGCGCCATCTCAAACGCGATGGAGCGCGAACTTGATTATGAAGCGCTCGCTAGAGAGGCCTATGAGACGAGCGAAGCCACCAATAACGATGCGATCGCCAATGCCATCGCTAACACAGCTCTTCTAATAAAAGCCAAGCTCATCATCAACTTCTCCCAGACTGGCAATAGCAGCAAGCGCCTTTCGAAGGCTCGCCCGTGTTGCCCCGTGATCTCTGTCACCAATAACCGGAAAGCATGTCTAGAGTCCGCCTGGTACTGGGGGCTATACAGCGTCCTCATCAAAACCCCGATGCCTGACTTCATCGAGGAGATGGAGGCTAAAGCGCTTAAAGTCGCCCGTGACCTCGGGTTAAAACAAGGTGACCAGATAATTCTCGCCGGCGGCACCCCAACGGGTGTTGGCCAAACCAACTTCATGCGTATCCTCACCGTCAATAAGGTCGAGGACCTTGACTAAGAGGAATATTAAATTCAAGAGGCGCCCAAGCGGCGCCTTTTCTTATATAAGGTGTATTTACGCGTAGGCGCGCGTAAAAGCATTCAAGGAACAAGCTTTCCATTGTCTACCCGTTTATCGATCGGAAACCCCGAAAATAAAGGCAAGAGATATACGCAAAATCGCTTAAAAAGAACGCAATAAAATCTTCATGAAAATCAATGTAAGCGCTTTGAAAATGAGATGAAAACGATGTTACAAGCACATATGCAAGAAAAATCAACAAAATTTATCATTCGCAAAATAGGCCTATCATCGACACTTTTTAAAATCGATTTTATGAAAGCACTTTCTGAAAACGTTTTCATAATTTTAATGTATTGCAAGTAATATCCACCGCCGTATTATTTATGCGCCGAAAGGCAATAGGAGGAAAAAACAATGGAGAACAAAAACTACTCTGAAATCCTCAAAGAATTGGCTGAAGAGAACATCTTCGGCGGAAGTCTCGAAGCTTGCGAGAGCGAAGTCAAAGACTGGAACCGCAAAGAAGAGCTCGAAGCGATGTATCAAAGATTCTAAGCTAGAGGCCTTATATTGAGAATTTCCGCGTCACCCGCTCGGGTGGCGCTTTTTATTTGCTTTACGCCCCTAAATAAAAGATGCCTTCGTTTAGAAAGGCATCCAGTTGATGAACATGAGAAGAGCTGAGAAATATGGCACGAACCAGACGAGTGACACCGCCACCACGTAACAAGCATCCAAGAAGCCATCGCGCTCTGGGATACGGGGACGATAGAAAGCGAACATCGGAAGCAAGATCCATAAATACGGATTGTGGTTGAAACCGAGCATCGAGAAGAATGGGATGTCGCTAGCGAAGATATCCATAACTATCGGTACCGAGAGAGCAATGAGCATCACGATATTTTGATATAAGGCGTATTGCGAGGAATTGAGGAACCTCTTCGCCTCCTTATAGCCGTATCGTTTATCTAGATAAAGCCGGAGGAAATAGACCCCATATAGGAAGAGCACGCCATATAAAAGCAAGAGATTGCTCTTTTGTAGCAATAAATCCTTCACGAAGAGAGAAAGGGTGATGATGTGCTTTTTGCGAAGATACGATAGAGTGGCGGAAACAACGATATACGCTACCGGTATCAAGGAGCAGCAGCGGTAGCGAATCTCTTTCTTCTTGCTGTCGCAACCTTTCGGGGTATGGAAGAGGAAGAGGCTAATAAAGGCGAAGATGCCGATGCTCCAGAATAGATTCCCTGGGAGATATTCCACTGCGGTCGCTAAAACCGTGCTTTTCCGGAGAAGCTGCATCTCCACCACTAGCTCAAGCACGTAATAGATAAGTCCTCCCGCCATAAAGGTGGCGGCCTTGAAAGGGAGGTTTTTGCCCTTAAGAAGGATATTGAGCAAGACGGTAATAAGGACGAAAGAGCCGAAGAGCTGATACGGGTAAAGGGAAAGAGCGTCCACCACTTTCCCAAGATTCACGATGTTATTGAAGGTCGCGAAGATGTTGCTCGCCACAATCGGGGCCAGGAGATTGCCAGCGAGGACTAATCCTAAGCCGGCGATCCGGTAATAGCCTTCCTTGATGAAGGGGCCAAAGGGCCAGTTACGCGGCAGCTCCCGATGCTCCTCTTTATCTTCCTCTTGCTCGATTGGCGAAGCTTTTTCTTCTTCTGGGTCTTTCTTCGTCAAGATCAAAATGAGCCCGATGAAGAAGATACAGATGGCAAGACTACCGAGGATAGAAGAAAGAGAGAAGATGACGGTGAGTAGCAGCCATTTGCTTTTGACGTTCTTATCATCCTCGATATAGTTCTTCATGAATGTGGAGGCCCCGTCTTTATAATTGAGAACGCTTAATAAAGACGAGAAGTTGTTCATCGCCTTATCGAATATCGAGACAAGGACGTCGGTGACCTCTTTAATAACGGAATTCCCTTCTTCAAGCGGAATATATTGGAGCATCAAAGAATCCATCGAGTAACGGACGACGCTGTAGATTTTGATGGGATTAACTAAATCATATCCCCCATATAGGATATATTGCTCACCCCCGTTATAGAGGATATTGAACTCGATATTGTAAGCTGCTTCGCTTGAGGCTAGACGGAGACGGGCACTGTAGGTGGCGTTATACATCTCATACTCGAAGAAATGGATGTTGGCCCCATTCTCGTCGCGGTTGAATCTGATACTGGTTTTCCCTTCGCTCCAATTGGCCGAATCGCCCATATATAGATTCAATAAATCGACGATCGAGAAGCCCAGATGCTCCTTATTGAGGAACTCATAGATCTTCGTGATCCAACTAGTGGTCTCCTCTTCGCTTTCATAGTCGCTGTAATCGACGCTTCTAACAGAATAAGATTCCTCAACGCTCTCTGCCTTTTGATACATCGAGTAATTGTTCGTGTGAGCTCCATTCACTACATAAAAAAGCGGCATCGTGCCGATAGAGGCGTATAAATCGCCAGCATTCGCGAGATCAGCCACCTGGTCATAAACGCTGATATAGCCCTCGTTATAGTAATAAAGGTAATTGTCGTCCATATCGAGGAGCTGCACCCCGCTGATAGGGGCAATCACTCCGCCGATAAGCGAGATTATGGCGCTTACGATAAGCGTGATCTTGCTCATGAAGAAGCGCTTAATAGCAGAAAAGAAACGCGCGCTGTCGCCTTTATGCGGCTTGATGGAAGAAGGGATATCATCCTCGTTTAAGAGACTAGACGGTTCAACCCCGTAATAGGCGCCGAGCTTCTCCGCGCTTTTTTGACTAATCTTCCAGTACCCTCTTTCCATATTGAAAAGGAGGAAGAGATTGATTTTGCTCCCTTTAGAGGCTTTGAAAAGCGAGAGCTTGCGCTCTTTCCGGAGAGAGAAAAGAAGGGAATTGCCTTTCATCTTACTCATCTATATTACGCGAGTAGTCGTAATCCCCGTAGATAAACATCGCATCGCCAAAGGAGAAGAAACGGTATTTCTCTTTCACCGCCTCTTCGTAGCAGTGCAGTGTCCATTTTCTTCCCATGAAGGCACTCACAAGCATCACAAGAGTGCTCTTGGGCAGATGGAAATTGGTGATTAAAGCATCAATCGCCAAATACTTATAGCCTGGCGAGATGAAGATGCTCGTGGCTTCTTCTTCCACTGGCTCAAAATGCCCGTATTTGCTTAAGTTGCTTTCAAGCGTCCTTACGCTCGTGGTGCCGATCGCGATGATTCTCCGCCCCTCTTGCTTCGCTAGATTGAGTCTAGAAGCGGCTTCAGGGGAGATGGAGTAGGTCTCGCTGTGCATCACATGGTCTTTGGTATCAGTGACTTTCACCGGGCGGAAAGTGCCTAAGCCGATATTGAGGGTGATATCGATAATCTCGATGCCTTTCTCTTGAATTTTCTTCAATAATTCCTCGCTGAAATGGAACCCAGCGGTTGGGGCTGCGGCACTGCCTGGCACTTTGGCGTACACCGTCTGATATTCATCATTGTTCTCGCACTGTTTTTTGATATACGGAGGTAGGGGCATCAAGCCTAAAGCATCAAGGACTTCCAAGAAGATGCCTTCATAAAAGAACTTCATGATCCTTATACCTTCAGGAAGCACTTTTAAGCATTCGCATCTAAGTTTTCCTTCTCCAAACGAGCAGTGTGTGCCTTCTTTCACGCTTTTGGCATTGCCTACAAGGCACTCCCAAGTATCTTCTTCGCCTTTAACTTCATGAAGCAAAAGCACCTCGACTTTGCCTTTGGTCTCTTCTTTGACCCCGATTAGTCGAGCTGGGATGACCTTCGTGTTATTGCGGACTAGCACATCGCCAGGATGCAGATAATCGATGATTGAATAGAACTTCTTGTGCTCAATGCTTTTATGTTCGCGGTCAACCACCATTAAACGGCATTCATCGCGTTTCTCGCTCGGGCTCTGGGCAATGAGTTCCTCAGGCAAATAGTAATCAAATAATGAGATATCCATAGGCAGTATTCTATTCTTCGCCCCGCTTTATATAAAGCGAAAGAGAAAAGGCGACGGCCCATCGTTAGGTCATCGGCTTAGGGACTTTTGCCCTACTGTTTATCAAGAGCGGTTGATCGTTCCAGAATTTGAGCAGTCCTCGATGACACAATCATCATTCTTGCTACCTGCAATGCCATCAGCGTTAGGTCCAGTCACCAAGCCTTCGTTTTGGCAGTTCTTAATGGAGCCTCCGTCCATATAACCGACGATGCCGCCGACGCTTCTAGCCCCATCCACTGAGCCATAATTGAAACAGCCTTTAAGCGAGCCACCACTGTTGCCTGCGATGCCGCCAATATAACTATCGCCTGAAATATCGCCATTGTTTACGCAACCTTCAATCGAGCTGTCGCTAGATGAAGATCCAGCGATGCCTCCTACCGAATTTTTGCCTGTCACAACCGCGTTATTTATGCAATTCTTCACTGTTGTCCCACCAATTGAACTAGCAATTCCGCCAACACAGTCATTGCCGTTCACAACGCCATGATTCGTACAATTTGTTATCGACGCACTATATGAACCACAAACGATTCCACCAACATCGTGGAGCCCTCTCACAGAGCCGTAGTTCTCACAGTTTGTTATTGAGGAGCCATACTCATATAAAAAGCCAGAAATGCCTCCAATACAACCCTCGCCTTCAATTGCCCCACGATTAACGCAATCTTTAATTGTTTGAGTACGATTGGACCAGCCTCGACCACCAACCATTCCTCCAACATAACTTTGACCCTCTACCGAACCGTTATTTGCGCAATTCGCGATAGTGTATCCAATGCTATCTCCTAAGATTCCTCCCACATATGATTCGGACGAAAATATATGCCCATTGTTTGTACAATCAGTGATTGTAACGTCCCAACTGCCATAACCAGCAATACCGGCAACGCAAGTATAGCCTGGCGAAATAGCAGATCCACTTATATCCATGATTGAATCAGCATCAACATCACATTTTGTTATCTGAGAACAATTACTCAATTCTCCAGCAATAAAGCCGCTTTTCACAACAGATTTCGATGTTCCGTCACTAGATTGAATATCGACATCAAATGTAGCATCCACAATATTTACTCCGCTTACTAAACCATTAGCTTTCGAAAAAAGACCAAGATCAATATCGGAATCTTTATGGGTGCCAACAAAAGCCATGTTTGTAATCGAGTGACCATTTCCAAGGAAAACGCCACTAAATTCTCCACCGTGCCATTCATTCTTAATTCCTGCCAAAGAGACGTCACTTTCCAAAGAGATGTCATTTTGGAGTGAATAACAATGGAATCCTTCGCTCATATTGAGCAATTGCTCTTTAGTCGTAATTTTCGTTACTGTGTCTTCACCTAAAGTGTAAATATTGGCTTGCTTATTGACGGTCAATGTTTTCTTAACGCTATTGCTCGAGTAGGAAAGCGATGAGAGCGTCATTGTGCTAATACCGCCCCATTTGCTAGTCCCAGCCTTGCTTAGAAGGATGACCCAGTGATTGCTATCGTTATTAACTTTTGTGAGCTCAGAATATTCGGTGTTGCCGCCCCAGCCAGATAATGTCATCTTGTCAACATCGTACCCAGTCTTGTTTTTGAGCTCGACGCCAATATAAAGATCCTCATCGGCGAAATAATACGGTTCATCTTTCTTGTTTCCTTCAGCGTCAGCACCGTATATCTCGACTACCTCAAGCACGCCATTGACGAAAACGTTGGCTTTATTGTTATTCTTAGGAACAACTGAATAAGTTTTGCCATCTAGCTCAACGTTAACCTTTTCGACGGTTAATTCAGTATTGCCACCCTCAAATTGCCCATTATTGCGGATATTGACGAAAATCTTATTCTCCGTCTGGGCTTTTGTGCATTCATAGGTCTCGCCATTGACGACCGCGCTTATTGGGGTTGCACCTATTTGCTTATCAAGTGAGAGCTGCATAACAATCATGTCACCTTCGCTCACCGCAGAGGTATTGCTGATCTTGCAAGAATTGAATTCGAGCGTCGGCGAAGTCTTGTAGTCCTTTGTCACGGTTTTATCGATGAGCCCGTTCCCGTCGTTGAGATCGTAGGAATAGGAGACAACGACTTGGTAATCGCTGTAAGAATCAAGATTGGAGAAATTGATTTCTTTCGCTTCATTATCAGCGACGAGCTCATCGCCTTTATAAAGCGCGACCGAGTTGATGGTGCCTGTCGAATCCTCATCAACCAATTTGAGGCTGCTTGAAATGGAGGTATCGGTGATCGCATCATCGCCAATTAGGACGCTCGGAGCCTTTTTGGCGGTCGTATTGACATCTTCGCTGATGGAGTCGGTCACGACGCCGTTCCCGTCATTGAGGTCATAAGAATAAGACACTTTGATGGAGTAGCTATTATCAGACAATAAATCAGAGAAAGTTCCGCTTAATGAGGAACCATTGTTCTTCACGACTTCCCCGTTTTTGAGAAGGTCGACGGAATCAATGGAAAGGATCTCATCGCAGTCCGTCGTAGAAACAGAATAAGTGACCTCGCTTTGATTGCTTGATGACGAATCAAAGGAGAGAGTCGGAGCGACTTTCGAAACAGTCGAAAGCTCTTTGACGATAGAGTCTTTTCTTGGCTCTTCGCCATCATTGAGGTCGTAAGTATAAGAGACTTTCACTGAATAAGAGACGCCTGAAAGAAGATCGGAGAAAGTGCCATTCAAATCCGAACCATTGTCTTTGACGGCTTCTCCGTCTTTAAGCAACTCGACTTTATCGATGCTCAAAACGCCATCGACATCTTTGACTGATACGCTGTAATCGATAGAGGTTTGATCACTACCAGAAGAAGTAAAGCTCAAAGTCGGAGCCACTTTCGATTCGGTTCTCACGTTTTTCTCGACTGAACCTTCCTTTATCCCACTCCCATCATTGAGATTGTAGGTGTAGGTGGCTTTCACAACGTAAGGATAATTTGAAAGAAGACCAGTGAAAGTCCCACTTAACGCTGAGCCGTTCTCTTTCTCGACGGTGCCGTTTTTGAGAAGTTCGACTTTCTTGATTTCGAGAATGCCGTCGATATCGTCTTTCGTAAGGTTGTAACTGATGGACGTTTTATCGCTCGTCGGCTCGCTTAAAGTCAACGTAGGTTCGACTTTCGCGATGGTTTTGATGTCTTTCGTGATGAAATTCGAGATATCGCCTTGCCCGTCATTGAGGTTATAGGTGTAAGTAAGTTTGACGGAATAATCGGCATTGGAAAGCAAACCAGTGAAGCTGCCTTCTAAAAGCGTTCCGTTTTCGGCCACGCTTTCGCCGTTTTTGAGGAGTTCGACTTTCTGGACGGTCAAAACGCCATCGATATCATCGGCCTTGATTTTGTATTTAACGCTCGTCTTGTCGCTCGAGGACGATTCAAAGGAGAGAGTCGGCACCACTTTGGCGTAAGTAGTGATATTCGCGTAGTCGACCCAATCGCTGATGGAAGTATCGTTCACCGTGTAGGAAAAATCGACGTAGAGGTTATAAGAGTGGTTCGACAATAAGCCGTCGAAGGAGCGCGTTGAGGAATCCCCTTCCTTCACGAGCTCGCTTGTGGTGGCATCGTATAAGGAGATTTTATCGATTGTGCCTACTTCGCCAGTCCTATCGACGGAGAAGGATATGGAAGTCTTGCTGGTCTCGACGCCACTGATTTTATAGGCGCCGAGCGTCGTGAAGGTGTTGCTCAAGATCCACTCTTGATGGGTGTCCTTCCCGTCCACGAAATCGTAAGCCGTGGCCACGCCGTATTGGTAGGCTTTCGACATCGTGAGATTGTTGAACCTCACCATGTTGTCTCCGATATTCAAATCTTGTTGAGCGATTGTCTGCTCGCCATCGCTCAAATAGATAGTCAAAGGATTGTCTTTGATGAGGTGCTCAGGATCAGAGACGTTGATGCCCATATTGAGATAAGTCGTCCCAACATCATAGGAGGTTACTTTCGCGGTCGGAGCCTCCGTATAGGAGATACCGGCCTTGATCGATTTATCGCCTTTGGAAAGATCGACATCCTTGATTTCGGTGCCATCGATGTATTTGATGGCATCGATCGTATATTCGGTGTAACCCGAGGTTATAGGAGCGGTCGCGCTGATGCCGATCTTCTCCATGGTCGAGCCTGAAGTGAACATGTAGTTCGCGTATTTCTTGCCGCCGAGGGTGATCGACTGGATCTCGTAATCGTTGGGATTGGAGATATGGACCTCGATCGTGAAGACTTCTTCAGGTTTTACGTAATATTTGACCTCTTCATCGGTTTCGATTTTGAGATCCACGATATCCTCGATATCATTTTCGATATCCTTGTCATGGCGATGATGGTCATGGTCATCATAGACCGGTTCTCTTCTACCATCGTCTGGGTGTCCATCATCGGGATAGCCTCCGCCACCTTGATAGTCTCCGCCTTGATAATCTTCGCCTTGTTGGCCACCTCCATCAGGATAGCCATCTTTATGGCGGAGGCTAGCCTTGGAATCGCCGCCCCTACTTATGGTCATCCCTTGATAAGTCGGGATAACGGTTGATCCGCCTTTATTCGAATCGTCGCCGTTGGAGAGCACGCAGCCCGTTAGACAAAGAGATGCGAAAATACCGAAAAATATAGAGGAAACACGTTTTTTCATCTTTGAAACCCCCGTTTCATGGAACTCATTATAACGCGCTCTTGCGTAAGCGTGCGCAAGAAAATATTTCCTCGCCGCGCTTACTGAAATACGAGCCATTCATTTCTCTTGACAGTCACTTTCCTCCGTCCTAGATTAAAGGCGCGTTGAAGGAGACACGCTCAAATGCCTATAGGCATATGGAGTACCACTCCCGAGCCCCTGGCGAAATAAGTCAGGCGCAGCTGAAGCCCGTTAAGCTCAGAGAGGGATGGAGGAAACTTCATCTGAATTAAGGTGGTACCACGCGGAAGCGTCCTTATAGACTGAGGGCGCTTTTTGTATATTTGACCCTCAAGAAAGGAAAAACCATGAAGGTAATTTACGAAGGGAAAGAAGTCGAACTCGCCGATGGCGCGAACGGCTTCATCGCGAGCAAAACGCTCGATGAGGAGCACAAAAAGGAAGATGTAGCGATCATTAAAGACGGCGTCATCTCCGATATGAGGGAGCCAATAAAAGAAGGAAGCAGCATCTCTTTTGTTAAGATCGGCTCGAAAGAGGCTTTTGAGCTTCTCAATCACAGCACCTCGCATTTGATGGCGGAGGCTTTAATGCACTTATACCCAGGCTGCAAATTCGGCTTTGGGCCCGCGATTGAAGAAGGCTTCTACTACGATGTCGATTTTGGGGATAAAGTGCTAACCGATGCGGATTTACCCGCGATTGAGGCGGAGATGAAGAAACTCGCCAAAGAAGATAATCCTTTTATCCGCAAGGAAGTGAGCGCGGCGGAGGCTTTGGAGATTTTCAAAGACAATCCCTATAAGATCGAGCTCATCAAAGAGCATCAAAATGAGCTCATCACCACTTATACGCAAGGCAGTTTCACCGATTTCTGCCGGGGGCCGCATATTTCTAGCACGGGTCCCATCAAGCATTTCAAATTGCTCTCTTTGGCAGGCGCTTATTGGAGAGGCGACAGCAAGAACAAACAGCTCACTCGAATCTACGGCACTTCCTGGTGGAGCGAGGAGGAACTAAAAGAGCATTTGGCGATCCTCGAGAAACGCAAAGCCAATGACCACCGCAAGCTCGGGAAGGACCTCGGCTTATTCATGATAAGCGATTATGGACCCGGCTTCCCTTTCTGGCTCCCTAACGGCATGCTCATGAAAAACGCCCTTCTCGATTATTGGCGGAAGGTCCATCTCGAGCACGGCTATATGCAGATCGAATCCCCGACGATGCTCTCCCGCGAACTCTGGGAGACAAGCGGACACTGGGATCACTACAAAGACAATATGTATACGACGAAGATCGACGATAAGGACTTCGCCATCAAGCCGATGAATTGCCCCGGCGCGATTTTGGTTTACCAGAATTCCATCCATAGCTATAGGGAGTTCCCGCTCCGTTACGCCGAACTCGGCCACGTCCACCGCCATGAGGCTTCTGGCGCCTTAAACGGCCTCTTCCGCGTCCGCGCCTTCACGCAAGACGATGCCCACATCATGATTAGGCCGGACCAAATCGAAAGCGAAGTCAAAAACATCATGGCTCTCCTCGATGAGGTCTATACCGTCTTTGGCCTTTCTTACCGAATCGTCTTAAGCACCCGCCCCGACGATTATATCGGGAGCAAGGAATTCTGGGATAAGAGCGAAGAGGCTCTCGCCCAAGCTTGCAAAGACTCGGGCCACGAATACTCGATAAATGAGGGCGATGGAGCCTTCTACGGCCCGAAGCTCGACTTCAAGCTCAAGGATTCGATGGGCAGGACCTGGCAATGCGGCACCATCCAGCTTGACGTCAATCTCCCGCACCGCTTCGGCTGCTTCTATATCGACGAGAACGGCGAGAAGAAAGAGCCCTATATGCTTCACCGCGTCGTCTTTGGCTCGGTCGAGCGCTTTATCGGCGTCATTACCGAAAACTATGGCGGCGCTTTCCCTACTTGGCTCGCCCCTCATCAAGCCGTTATTCTCCCAGTGAGCGTAGAAGCCCACAAAGAGTATGCCGAAGAAGTCTATAAGCGCCTCCAAAAAGAAGGCGTTAGGGTCTTGCTCGATAATAGCAATGAGAAACTCGGCTACCGCTTAAGGAACGCCCAAATCCAGAAAATCCCCTTCACGCTCGTGATCGGGGATAAGGAAAAGGAGAACGGCTCCGTCACTTACCGTATCTACGGGAGCGAGAAGCAAGTCACAATCTCGCTTGATGAATTCGTGAATCTCATCAAGAACTCGATCGAGAAGAAGCTTCGTTACTGATTCCTAAGGGCCTACGGGCCCTTTTTATTTTGATTCCTTAACTTCCTCTAGAAATATCCGCTTGTAGAAAGAGCCATTGAGGAAGGCTTTCTCTTTTCTGATATGCTCAAGTTCCTCTTCATCGTGCCCGAGATATGGAGCAAGCGATATCACCACTTCCTCGATATCGGCGAGTTCCTCAAGGGAAGTCGGTGAAAGGAGATACTCATTCACCTCCTCGAGCAGCTTCTCCTTGAGGGCGGAGAAATACTCTTCCTCATTCAAGGTGCGCGTAATGGCCACTTTGTCATTGCTTTCGATGATGGAGGGGATATTATCCCGCACGAGTTTCTGATACTTTGGCATTTAGAATTCTCCCAATTAAAAAAGGGCAAAAGCCCTCATTTATGTTTCGCTAGATAGTAGGCGAGCGCCCCAAGGGTCTTCCCGTCTCTGATTTCGCCCTTATTGACCATTTCGACGAATTCATCAAACGGCACCTTGTTCACGATGAGATTCTCATCGACATCAAGATGGCGTTCCTTCTTATGGAGAGAATGCGCCTCATATAGGTAAATAGATTCATCGGTATAGGCAACGGAAGGATAGAACTCCCCTAGGAAAGTCCACTCATCTGCCTCATACCCCGTCTCTTCCAAAAGCTCTCTTTTGGCCACTTCAAGCGGATCTTCTTTCCCATCCGCTTTCCCCGCTGGGAGCTCTTTGATCACATCATGGAAAGGGTAACGGAATTGCTCTTCGAGGATGATGTTATTCTCTTCATCGAATGCCAAAACGGCGGAGGCGAGGCAGTGGCGGATATATTCGCGCCTGCTCTTCACGCCATTCGAGAGCAATACCTCATCCTCGTATACGTCGAGTAGGTGCCCTTTATATACTTCTTTGCTGCTTATTTCTCGCTCAATGAGCGTCTCTTTCTCTTTATCGTTCATCTTAATAAATCCTCAAGAGGTAACTATAGACCTCTTGCTCGCCTCTAACGATAGCAAATTCTTTATCTCTATATAAATAAAGGCCAATTCGTCTTTGAGGCTTGCATCCTCTTCTTTGCTAGAAGAAGCAGGGATGATTCTCTTCCTGATGACCCATATAGGCGTTTGAACAAGCAAAAAGAAGGCAGAAACGCCCTCAGCCCTTAATGAACGTGCATAGAACCGCATTTTTTTGATCTTCGAGAAACTGGCAAAACGAGAACCCTATTGATCGGAGATCTTAGGAGTGATCTAATTTAGGGACACAAAGGGGTAAAGATATGGATATCAATAGCCATAAAGACGATTTGACGGCACTTTCATTGAACAATAAAGGCGATAAATACAAGCTCGTGGGCCTATATGCCTATAACGCCATTTACGATGCCGATGGAGAGAAAACGGAGGATGTGACTGACGGAATCGTCTATGAGACCGAATCGCCAATCACCGGCGTATATCTCAACGAGAAGCTGGAGGATGATACCCTTGAACTCGTCATCCCTTATATCCCTTCGGGCGGAAGCGGATTCAAGAGGGAAGACATTTTCGTTTTGCTTGCTAAAAGCGTGAATATCCTCCGCGATATCAAGGAAAGGCGCAATTTCGCGAGTGTCCCGAATAGACTAGGTGTTATGCTGCGCGATTATCTTTTGCCGGAGGAAAGCACCCCCACTCTCCCGATATATTTGCACCTATTGACCAATGCCGACACGAACGAGAGGGACCGCTTCGAGCTCGAAAAGGAGCTAAGCAAATACGACACGAGCGTCAAAGGGATCGAAGCGATAAGCGCCTCCATCTCTTATGGAGAAGATATCGAGGCCGAAATCGAAAGCAATCACGCCCCTTTTGACTGTGTGAAGGAAGGCGAACTCAAGGTAGATAATGCGGATAACGCGCTTTTATATTCCTCCGATGCCGCCGTTTATAACGTCAGTGCCCTCTCCCTCAAAGAGCTATGGAGGAAAGAAGGGAGGAAAGGTCTCCTTGCGATGAATCTCCGATACTACATAAAGAACGCCTCCATCGACGGGAAAATCGAGAATTCCATCAAAGATGACGCTTCTTCTTTCTGGTATCTCAATAACGGCATCATCATCGTCTGCGATGATTACTCTTTGAAGGGCAACACCCTCCATCTTTCCCGTTTTTCGATCGTCAATGGCGGTCAGACCACGAGGATGATCGGCACTATCCCTTTCGATAACGATTTCTATCTTCTCGCGAAGATCATCAAAGCCGGCGATAAAGACATAAAGAGCAAGAACCTCTTCGTGAGCAAAGTGGCGGAAGCCTCGAACACCCAAAAGCCAATCAAAGAAAAAGACATCATCGCCAATAAAACCGAGCAGAGGAATCTCAAGACCTCTCTAGCGGATATCGGGATTTTCGTTGAAATCAAACGCGGCGATAAATGCGACAAAAGCATTTACAGAGAGCCCTGGCAAAGAACCAAGAACAACGAACTTGCCCAGGATCTCTACTCCTTCATTTATCTCCAGCCAGGCCCTGCCCGCAATAACGTCAGCAAAATCCTTTCCGATCAGAATAAATACAAAATGATCTTTTCCAATCACGAATACGATCCGCATTTTCTCAAAAGCGTGCTTATTCTCGAAAAAGCCTATCGCGACTACGCCAAAAAAGTGAGCAAGATGGGCGAAGAAGTAGCTGATGCCACGAAAAAGGGCCTTGTCAAAAACGGTATGTATTACGTTCTCTCGATCACTGGCTATCTCATGAAGCTCGCCTATAATCCATCATTCGTCGAAGCGATGAGGAAATATCGGGGCTCGGACATCGCTTTAGCCCGTTACAGCGCCGAGATGGCCGTCTCCATCCCTTTCATCGATGAAAGCAAATCATACAAAGACATCTCGCGTTCCCTCGAATCCCTTTATGACGTCATCATCGATTACTGCATCAAGCCGGATTTCAATCGAGCGAAAGAAGAAAAACCTGAGCTAGCCTACTCGAACTACACGAAAACGAATACCGGCTTCAACAAAATCAAATCGCATATTGAGATGTCCGTCCTTACTAACGGTGATGAATCCTTCGTGAATACCATCAAAAGAACCTTTGGGGGATTTGACGCAAAGGCAATCGAGAAAAACGTGAAGGCTTACGAAGAATATTGTCTCGCCAATGCCCCCACCACCGGGAATAATGCCGATGGCTCCTCTCTTTCTGAGCGCGACACCGCGTTACGCGATGAGCTCATGGAATATCGCCTTACCTATTCAGTCAAAAAGAGAATCCCGGAAAAACGCGTTTTCACCGACAAAACGCTTGAACGCATCGTGAAGGAAAAGCCGTCCAGTGGTGAACTTGCCCAAATCATCAGGCAATCCTTTTATTACATCGGGGACGACATCTTATCGATAATTAACAAATACCGCTGATAATCGTTCACTCGCCATTCGATAAATCGCTCTTTTCCTTAAAGGTGCGTTAGCAAAATAGCCGATAATTTTCATAATGCCTTTGCAAGCCAGTGGAGAATCAAAAGAGATGATTTCCCAAAATGTTTTTGAAAGGCGATACGAATATCTCGACTTAAAACACATCTCGAAATATAATTAACTCACGAGTTAATAACTCATAAGTTAATAAAGTAGGACAAGCATATGTTTATTGGGAGAAAGGCGGAATTAAATGAGCTGAACAAAAGGTTTTTCGGCACGAAAAAGGAATTCGGCGTCATCTATGGGCGAAGAAGAATCGGCAAATCGTATCTCATAAACGAATTCATGAAAGATAAGAAAGGCCTCTTTTACCAGGCTAGAGAAGACAGCGCTTATGGGAATCTGCGCGCTCTTTCCTATGAAATATGCAAGCTCATCGATTTGCCTGGATCCTTTGTTTTCTCATCTTATGAAGCGGCTTTCGATACGCTGATGGAGAAGGTGAAAGGCGAAAGGTTCATCTTCGCGATCGACGAATACCCCTATATCGTGAAGCAGGATCCAAGTTTCCCTTCTTTATTACAAAGCGTGATAGATAGAGCTCCCGACAATTTCTTTTTCCTCATTTCCGGGAGCGACGTCTCAATGCTCCAGAATGAAATCAGGAACCACTCTTCGCCTCTATATAAGCGAAGGACCTTCGAAATGGAGATAAGGAAGCTCAAGTACAAGGAGTCCTTAGACTATCTAGTCAATATCGATAACGAGAGCAAAGTCCGCTTTCTCTCTTTGACCTCATCCTACCCCTACTACTTATCGGCGATGGATTTTGCCAAGAGCTTTGAGGAAAACGTAAAAGAGCTGCTCTTCAATCCTTATGGCACCTTTTTCAGTTTGCCTGACCAGCTCTTATCCAATTCCACGCGCTCGCAGGATATCTATAATTCGATTCTATCGGCCGTGGCGAAAAGAAAAAGAAGCGTCAAGGATATCGCTTCATATATCCACGAGGATGAAGCAAAAGTGAGCAAATACATGTCTTTGCTTTTATCGCAGGAACTATTAGACAAAAGAGAGACCTATATGGGCAACAAGAAAACCGTCTATTACGAAATCGGCGATCCCTTGCTCCGCTTCTGGTACATGTTTATCTTCGATAACATCGAGCAAATCAAGCTGAATGGCGAGTTGGTATTCAAATCGCTCAAAGCAGAAATCGCCGATTTCGTGAACTTCGGTTTTGAGGATATCTCCAGGATGTTCATGGATCAGCTCAATATGGACGGAAAGCTCGATGGCGTTTACGCGCCTTTTAAGCCTTACAAAGTCGAGCGTTCGTCTTTAAATCGCTCAGTCGAGATCGATGGATTGTCCGATAACGGGGAAACCCTTATCGTGATGGAATGCAAATATAGGACCACCCCATTCAATATGAGCATGCTCACCCATCTAAAGGAAAGCGCGAGCGTTTTCCCTTCAAAGCTCAAAAGAGAGTACTATCTCTTCTCCAAAAGCGGTTTCGCCGATGATTTAAGGAAAGAGAAAACAAGCGATGTTCATTTATATAATTTGGATTCGCTCTGGCTCAATAAAATCTAATGGGGATGACGAAAACGGCCATCCCCATCGAGATTTATAGTTTTTTGTTTTCGA